>JBCBEX010000048.1:0-33845 GCA_038528235.1 Bacteroidota bacterium | reverse complement strand
CGGACTCTACAATAGCGCCGTGGACTACGGCATTGTGCCCTATCGTCACTCGCTCATGGACGTCACACGGATGAGTCCCACGAGAGACATGAATCGTCACATTGTCTTGGACGTTGCTCTCGGCACCGATCTCGATCCAATGCACGTCCCCTCGCAATGAGGCCCCGTACCAAATGCTAGCGTGGGCTCCAAGGGTGACGTTGCCCAGCACGATGGCCGTCTCGGCAATGAAGTTCGTCTCGTCGTATTGAGGCGCGTGATTCAGGAAAGGCGCAATCATATCGGGCGGTCGGGATCAATACCGAAGGAAACGGGCAGTTTCAACCGAGCTCGTTCGTAGGCGAGGTACGTTCGAAGTAGGTAACGAGTGCGAGCATTGGTGGGTTTGCCACCCCGCTCCCAGAACCTGAGCGTGGAGGTACCGACCCCGATCATCTCAGCACAGGCGGGCAACTCGACGCCGTTGCGCCGACGCAGCCACGACAGGCACTCGCCTAGCGTCCTCGGCTCGCCGTAGGGATCGTAGCCGAGGAAGTCGATGAGACCCGGCCAGAAGGCGAAGGAAGGGTTGTTGTCGTGACACTCCCAGGTGATGACGGTGTACACGCAGGCGTCGAGGCGCTGCGCCAGCTGCAGTTGCGAGATGCCGAGTTCGAAGCGGCGTCGTTTGATGTGCTCAGCGACGGTCTGTGGGTGCTCGGCGAAGCCCAAGGCGTGGAGGATTGAGCACGAAAGGGTGAGATCACAAAAAGGCCACGCGACGACATGGATGCGTCCCCCGCGACACGTGGATGGTCGCGTTGTCTTGGACGTTGCTCTCCGCGCCAATCTCGATCCAGTGCACGTCGCCGCGCAGAGAGGCGCCGTACCAGATGCTCGCGTGTCGCCCGAGCGTGACATCGCCGAGGACGATGGCGGTGTCGGCAATGAAGTTGGTGGCGTCGAAGGTCGGGGCCAGGCCCAGGAACGAGGTCGTCATCGTAGAAGTGGTGGCTGGACTACGAGTATACTTCCGCACGTCCTACCGATCACGCTAGCGCTGCACCTCCCGACTGATGTCGTTTGCCACCTTCGACGAACGCGAGTTTCCGCTCGTCCACGTCACCATCGAGGACGCCCCATCGCCGCGCGCCATCGATGCGTTTCTGGAGCACGTTGAGGACCTGCTCGAAGGCCCCGAGCGTCTGGTTGTGATCGTGGAAATCGCCGGGCCACGGCTCTGGAAGCTCGGCCTGTCTGAACGCCACCGGGAACTCATCGAGGACTTGAAAGACGAAGCCGAGGATTCCATCGCCGCGATTGCCTACGTGGCTGGGGCTGAGTACGTCGCCCGTGCCCTCGACTTTGCGATGCAGCAGGCTGCGCTGCCGTTTCCCGTCCGCGTCTTTCAGCATGCCGCCGAGGCCCGTCGGTGGGCTGCTGCCTTCGTCGCGTAGAACGCGAGATCGCCCTGACCAAAGAGTGCGCGGTTTCGCGTAGGTTGGAGTAGATCTCCCAAGCACCTCTCCTTAGTTGGCTATGCACGAAGTCCCCACGCTCCTCATCGGCCTCGGCGGCGTCGGGTCGAGCATCGTCGACCGCGTCTACGGCATGATCCCGCCCGAGCGCCGGTCGCGCATCGCCGTCCATGCGTTCGACACCAACGTCAACGACATCAAGCAACTGCGTCACCTCAAGGGGCGCGTGACGCAGACGAGCACGAATTGGACCGTCGGGCAATACCTCTACCACGCCGAGGAGCACGTCCGCGACTGGTTCCAGGACGAGGACCGCGAACTCCGACGGAAGCTCCTCACCGACGGGGCCGGGCAGGTGCGCCAGGTGTCGCGCCTCGCCTACCGCGCCGCGATGGAGAACGGCAAGCTGACCGCACTCCAGAGCCAGATCGGTGAGGTCTTCCGAGCCACGGGTGACGACTCGCTCTCGGCGGTGCGGGTGATGATCTGCTGCACGCTCGCAGGTGGCACGGGCGCGGGCATCTTCCTCCAGACCGCGCTTTACCTGCGCGAACTCCTCGACCGCCGCTTCGGGAAAAAGAACGTCCTCGTGCGGGGCGCTTTCATCCTTCCGGACACACTCGTGCTCTCGAACACGCTCGACGCAACGGAGTGGGAGAACGTCCGCGCGAACACCTATGCGTCGATGAAGGAACTCGACGCCATCATCAAGAACGAGGGCGTCACGATCGAACTGGAATACCGCCCCGGACAGACAGACTTGATGGGCCGCCCGAGCCTCGCGCTCACCGACGAGCACCTCCCCTATCGCTTCAGCTTCCTCTACGACTACGAGAACACGGCGGGCGAAAACCTCGGCGGCTTCGGCAACTACATCGATCAGGTCATCAAGACGCTCTACGTCCAGCTCTTCACGCCCATCGCGGCGGATGCCTTCTCGGTCGAGGACAACCGCATCCTGAGCTTAATCGAGTCGGAAGGACGGGCGCGCTACGGCGGCGCGGGCGTGGCGACGCTGACGTACCCGTACGACGACCTCGTGCAGTATTGCGCGCTGCGCTGGAGCACCGACAACCTCTCCGACGCCTGGCTCAAGCTCGACGACGACTTCGAGCAAGAGTTGCGGCAGTATGAGCGCGACCTCCAGGCGGGCGTAGCGCGCACGCGACCGAAGATCGAGGAGCGCTACCCGCAACTGCTCTTGTCCTATGCCTCCGACGAGAACCCGCAGCCGTTCTTCCGGCAGGCCTTTGCGCAGACGCGCCTGCAAGACAAGCAGGGGCGCCCGACGATGCCCCTCGCGCAGTCGTTTCTCCAGTCCATCGACGACGAGATCGAGAAGCGTATCAGCGAGGACGCCGAAGTCGCGCAACTCGCGGCCCAGGCCGAGCTCATCGACGAGGAGTTGAGCGAGCGGGCGCTGGCCGCCGACCACGTGCAGGACGTCGAGGAGGCCCTATGGGCGCTCGGCGAGCGCGTCAAGAAGGCCATCGACGAAAACAAGGTCTTCCTCACGAATCAAATCCTGCTGCGCGATTACGACGAACCAAGCGGCGCGGGCGGACAGGCGTATCGCCTCAACACATGGATGCTACGCTCTCCCGAGGCACTCCACCCGGTGTCGGTCCGCACGGTGCTCTACGAGACGACGCTGCTGCTCGAAGACCGTCTTCGCACGCTCGGTCCCGAGAATGAGCAGCGTAAGGCTGGCCTGGACCGCTATCGGGAGTCCTACGACGACCCCGAGACCGAAGACGTGATCGAGTCGCCCGAGGACCGCGTCCGCACGGCCCTCGACCAAGGCGTACTG
Organism: Bacteroidota bacterium; assembly: GCA_038528235.1. GTDB lineage: Bacteria > Bacteroidota > Rhodothermia > Rhodothermales > Rubricoccaceae > JBCBEX01. The sequence goes on along the minus strand of JBCBEX010000048.1, from coordinate 30,578 downwards.
CGACGGCTGCTCGACAATCGCTTCAAGGACTTCGTGGAGGAGTACCGCGACAAGGCGACGCGGCAGAAGCGGTCGCTGCAGCGTTATTACAAGGACCGGCTTACCGAGTTGGTGCTGCGCGAGACGCTGCGGGCACTCCAGGCGATGCTGAGCGAATGGGAGCGCTACTTCCAGAACCTCCGCGAGACGCGCAACGCGCTCCTGCGCGAGCGCAACCAGCGCGCGGCCGAGCACGAGCGCGTCGCCGACCCGACAAAGCGATTCGTGCTCGCCACACAGGCCGCCAAGGAGGCGCTGTGGGAGGACATCCGGCTGCAGTTCGTCGGCACGATGTTGCCCGAGGAAATCGCCCGCGAGATCTACCTCGGACAGTACCGCCGTTTCGTGGCTGCCCGGCTGGGCGAGCGCATCGAGGCGCAGGTCGCTTCAACGACCGAGGCGCAGTTCCGGCAGGATGTCGTCGCGTGGTGCCGCGCGCAGCTCGGCAAGGTGGACCGCCTCGACCTCAACGTGATGGAGGCGCTGCGCCGCGAAGCCCAAGCCACGAAGGACGCGGGCGAGGCCACGAACGAGGACGCTTACATGGGCGACCAACTCAAGCGCCTCGACAACCTGGCTCGGCCGTTCGTGCCCGAGGCGCCCGGAACGGCGCGGATCAAGTTCTGGGGCCTGCATCCGGAGTCGCTCGAATCGCTGCACGAGGACCAACGCGAGGCGTGGCTCGGCGAGGGACGCGTGGAGGATGCGGCCTTCTCGCGCCGCGAGGTGGTGCGCTACCAGTCGCTCTACGGCCTCACCGCCCAGGACTTCCCGAAGTTCTCCGCCGGGGACCGCGACGAGGGCCGCGCCGCCGGGGCCTACTTCCGCGCCTACCAGGAACGCATCCGCAAGCTCACCGGGCAGGCCGACGTGCGCTCCGTGACGCCGCACCTCGACAAGCGCTGGCACCTCCCGGCCTACCTCCCTGATCTCAACGAGGCGTTCCACGCGCAGGACATGCAGCGCATCGACGCGGCGCTCTTGCGTGGGCTCGCGCACGGACTGTTCAAGGTCGTCCGCGAGGACGGACGCGAGGTGTGGGAGTTCACTGGCACCGCCGGGCCGCAGCTCGTGCGGATCCACGGTGAGCCCGTATTGGGGCAACTCCACGAATTGCACGGCGCGCTGCTCTTCAACCCGGCCATCGTGGATCAAGCCTTGGAGAAGGCGGACGATGCCCGTGCTCGCGACCGCCAGCAGTACCCGATGACGCAGCCGCAGACCATCGCCCGGCACGCGTTCTATGCAGGTGCGAAGGCCGTGCCTGGTCTCGAAGGCACGCCAAGCCTGCTCGACGCCGTGCTAGCCTATCCCCAGGCCGACCCTGCTGACGAACGGCTCCCCGAGCAGAGCGCCGATCTCCTCCGCGATCTGCTCGACGAGATCGAACGCTACTTCCTCTATGCCTACGGGCCGACGAAGGCCAACACGGCGGGCCAGAGCGCAGCCAACCTCATGGACAAGCTGCGTGAGGAGTCTTCGGTCTACCAGAGTGCCGACGAGCGATCCGCACTTCGCTCCCGCTGGGACAGCGTCGTGGACGCCAAGCTCGACGCACTACGCGGATAAGCCCTTGCTGTATGGACGGTGCTACACGGATAGTGCAAGCCGTACTGAGTCCACCGTCGGGAGCACCAGAATCGCTTCGTACCCCCAGTCCGACCAGTCGTCCTACGTCACTAAGTCTGCTTAGCTAATCACCTTACCATGCTCCTTGTCAAATACATCCTGGTTATCGCGCACATTGCCACGGCCGCCGCGTGGTTTGGGCTGGCGCTGCGTCTGGCGGGCCAGGCACGGAGCGTCGTGGCGGTCTCCGGCGATGCACGCGCGGCGCTCGCCAAAGACGTTGGGAAGTCCATCAGCCAGGTCGGGCTCTTCATCCTTTTGACCTTCATCTTCGGAACGGCGAACATCATCATCGCGGAGATGTGGCCAGGCACGGCCATCAACTACAACATCGCGAAGTGGCCCTATCACACGAGCGTCACGCTGCTCCTCGTCGCCCTCGGCGCGCACTATGCGATCACGCGTCCGGCCTGGAAGAAGGTCAGCGCCGGCGATGCGAGCGCAGCCAAGCGCGTGGCAATGGGCGTCGGCATCGGGCACCTGATCTGGCTCACGGTCCTCGTCCTGATGTATTGGCCTCTCATGGTGCCGTCCCTCTCGTGAGTGCGGCCGATACGCTGCGCGTCCGCGGGCGCCACTGCGGTCTGCACACGATCGCATAGCAGTACGGTTTAGACGACTCCGCTCCACCCATGCACACCCTCGTCCTCGATCTACACGGTGGGCTGCCCGGACTGGGCGTCGCCGAGCTTGTGCTGTACCGCCCACGTGCAGCCGGGACGTTGGCCTGGGTCCATGGCGGTGTGCTCCGTCAGTTATCGGATGCCGAGCTAGGGCGCACCGCGGACGATGTACGGACGCACCTGACTCGCCACCAGGTGGGCCCCTGGATGCTGCTCCCGCTGCTCGACCTTCCGAGAGGAGGCGACCCGCTCGACGGCAGTACACTCACCGATCAGCTAGACCGCCTCCACCGTTTCGTTCTCGAACCGCTCGCGGAGCGTGGACTCAAACCGAGCAGAACGGTTGCGATTACGCTCGACGGGCTCGACCGCGACCACCGTGGCGTGCCGACGGACCCCGCCGCGCGACTCCGCTGGAAGCTCGACACCTTTGGGATGGCACGCGTTGATCGCGACATCGACGACGTGCTCGGCGCTCCGCAGCGGGCTGCGCTCAACGCCATCGTAGCCGAGCATCCTGCCCTGCTGGACGCGACCGAAGTAGAAGCCATCGCCGAGCACTGGAGGGTACCGGAACGACCACCGGGCGTTCGTCTCGACCAACGCCTCGCCACACTCACCCCAGAGCTGCGCGCCGAATTCGACGCGGCTCGGACGGCTGTGATGGATGCTACGGAGGCGGCTCTGCACCTCGACGAGCCGCAGGAGGCCGAAGCGTCGAAAGGGCAGCGGAGTCGTTTCATACGCCGGCGTCCTCGTGAGGCCTTGCGGGACCGCTTTGCCGAAGACCTGGACGCCCTCGAGACTGTGGCATCTTGGCAGGCGTTCGATCCCGCGGCGGCTTTGCGTCTTGGGGCTCGCCGCCTGCTCAGCATGGAGGCCGTCGCCACCCACACGACGGTGGTGCGCCTCCGCCTTACGCGTCAGCCCGTCCCGGCGCTGCAACGGAGCCTGCTACACCTCGCGTATGCCATCGTAGCCTTTGCCGAGATGGGGCATCGTCCTGAGTTGGTAAAGCGTCGTCAGCGCTATGCCGCCACCGTAGACATCGACGAGTCGAGGCTGTCAGCGGCGGCCGAGCTGTACCGTCAGCGTCTGGAGCGCGCGCACCGCGACGTCCGTCAGCGCCTCGACGAGCCCCTGGTGGACACGGTGCCGTTGGTACGGGACCCCGACTGCGGGTGCACCCGTGCGCTCGACGTGCGAGGACGCTTCGAGGAAGTGGATCGGTGGATGCGGGTGGGTCCCGTTCGAGGCACGGACGATTTGCGGTGGGACTCCTGGGCAAACTCGGTAGGCACCGACCTCCGCGCGACGGAGGCGGAAGCCGACGCCCACATTGCCGCGTGCGTCCGGTCCGACGCCGCGCGGTTTCCGGTTCCGCAGCCGCACCGCCTGACGCAGCCCATCGAAACGCTTGCGCGCACCGAGTCTGACGCGTTGGATGCCAAGCAACGCACCCTGTTTTCCGCTGTCGTTCCCACTAGCTCGGCGGACTGGAACGAGCAGACCTGGGCCGAGGCGGTCGCCCCACGCCTCTACAGCCGCCCTCTCGGGCGGGTAGTGGGCCTGTGGATCTGCGTAGGCGCTGTGCTGTTTGCGTTGCCCTACCTAGCGGAATCGCTCACGTCGACCGTGCCCTTTGCACAAGAGCGAGCATGGTGGCTCGGTGGGTTGATCGGTGCAGGCATTGCTCCGGCACTTGGCGTGCTGGTAGGTCGCTGGATGAAGCTGCGGCGGACCTGGCGCGCGGCGGCACACGACGCCAAGGAAGCGTTCGCTGCGGTGCAGTCTCGCTACCGTCTCCGCAAAGACCGCCTCGCACAAGGGTGCGAGCTTCGTGCAGCCCGTCAGCGTGTGCGTGCGCTGCGCGCCGCAGAGGGCGACGCCGGGCACCAGCGCCTCCGCCTGCGTCACCATGCCACGCAGCTTCAGCATCACCTTGCGCTCGCCACTGCGCTTCGTGACCGCAACCCACGTGCCTCCGTGTCGGCAAGTACACCAGCTCAGCTCGCTTCCAACCCCAGCGACCGCCTCGACTTGGCGCTCCCCCCCTATCGCAACACCGTCTATCAACTGACGCACCGTCCCGGCCTGTCAAGTCCACCTGTCCGTCTTCTGGTGAACCGCAGCGAACACGAGCTCGCGGCGGCCGAGCTCGTGGGCTTGGCCGCACTTACCCTCGATGCGGAGTAGCGTGCCTCTGCGCTGCGCAGGACCTGCGTCTGCCTATTGGCCCGCCGGCTGCGCTGCCTGGTGCAGCCCCTTCCAGTCCCTCGCCTTGAGCCCCCGTTCACACGCAGGTCCAACGTAGTGGTAGCCGCCCCCTACCTTCTGCTGCTCGTTCAATCCAGCCTCGCACCATGGTCGTCCGCGCTCTCCTCTACGTTGGCCTCGCCTATGGCCTCGTGTGGGTACTGCTTTGGCGAATCAACCGGAAACGGGAGGACCGGCATCTGCAGGGGTGGTCGCCGCTGCTGGCGCTCGTGTTTGTTGGCGAGGCACTCCTCCTGCTCCATCGACTGAAAACGAGCGAGGTGGGTCGGGAAGTCGAGCGTGCCTTGCGCGGGCTGCGCAGCTTGCTGGAGGAGGGCGGCGCTGCACTTGCGCCCACTGCGGAGGCCACGCACCTCCTCTATGGCTGGATTGTCGTCGCGGTGTTTTTGCTGGCGAAACTCTTCTTGATGGGCGTCCACCGGCTGCTCCTACGCTTAGCTCGTCGCTCGCGAGTGAAGGCCGCCGTCGAACTGGGCGATACCCCGGAGCCGCCCACGCCGGGTCTGGCTTATGAACGCGAGGTTCCTTCACCCCACGACGTGCTTGTCGGTAGCGCGGGACGCGTTGTCCTGGCCAGTCGATGGGAATATCCCCGTCTTGTCGCATGGGCGGGTGTGGCTGTTTCCGTCCTCGCGCTCCTGGCCGCCCTCGTTGATGTGACGGTCGCCCCGCTCCCGGGTGTTGTACCCGGGCTTATGGCGCTGACCCTACTCGTGCTCGTAGAAACGGCGTGGTACCTCGGCGGTCCTCGCAAATCTGAGAGCGTCGATGAGGCTCTTGAATCAGGCACTGACGGAGAAGTCGATTTGGAGGCGTTGTGGGAGCACTACCTGTCGATCTGGCCGGAGCGGGTGCTTTCGTACAGCCTCTCGGTCGACGTACCTCCCGCTGCTCCGCCCAGCGCATCGTCTTCGCTTTCTGACGAAGCTGCGGTTGTCTGGCAAGTGCTCACCGAGGCATACCCCGCGCTCACCGCAGCCCATGCGGAGACGTTGCGCGTCCTTTGGGAGCGCCGCGACGCGCTCATCAACGAGAATGCCGCGTATGACCTGTCCCCCGTCCTCTTTGCCGCCCTCCAACGCGATCTCGTCGGCGGCGAACGCGTCCTCCTGCTCGTTTCCTCGGACACGCTTGACGCACCGGAAGGCCAGACGCCGGAGCCTCTACGGTGGGCAGGCGATTGGCTCCATCGACTCTACGGCGACGGTCTTGGCTGGATCGTGGCCACGCTCGATGCGGTCCGCCGCGAAGCAGATCCCCCGCATGTGGTTGTGGCCACGCCCGAAGCCCTCCTCAACCCCGGGGTGCTCGATGCGCCCTGGTTCGATGCGCTCGCCACCGTGGTGCTTTTCGATACCGTGCGCCTCATCACGCCTGACCTCATGGCGACGGGCGCGCTGCTCCACGTCCTGCATGACCGAGCCGCCAAGCAACGCCGCGCACTTCAGGTGATCGCGTTGGCCGAGGAGCGCGGCCCGGAGCTCGAAGCAAGCCTCCGGCGCGTCCTTCCGTTCACGCCGGAAGAGCGCACCTTGGCTAGACCAACTCCCGTGGTTCCTGCTCACGCTATTCTGTGGCGTCTCGACGGACCTCCGTTTCAGCGGGCCCTGCTCTCGACACCGACGTTCCTCGGCACCGAACCCGTTCTGTCCCTCCCTGCCTGGGCCGCTGGCGTCGAGGCAATTCGCCTGGTGGAGCAAGAGTCAGTCCCCGTCGCTGAGGAGATCGCTGAGGTCGACCGGCATCTCGGTGGGCTGCTGCCCGACGGGCCGTTGTCTGCTCACGAGCTCACCGGCACGGCGACCGCTCGCCTTGCCTGGTATCCCACGGCGGCCGACACCCTGCATCCGGCTCCGCGCCCGGTCGTCATCGCTCGTGACGGGGCTTATAACCCGCCAGCGACGCTGCGGCGCGCCCTCGCCCAAGGAACTGACGCCGCGCTCGTCCACGTGGTGAGCCCGCCATCGCTGCTTCGAGAGTACCTCGCGGCCCACGTCGGCTATTTCATGCGGGCTCCCTTCTCCGCCCTGACACCTCGCCCAACGGAGCGGACGGGACTCGTGGTCGCCTATGCCTTACTTGAGCGCCTCATCGCGGCACCCATGGCCGAACCAGATGTCGAGGCTGTATTGAACCAGGCACGTCAACCGACAGGCCCCACAGAGGATCGCCTTCTCGCCCTGTTCGACGAATCCCTGGGCCTCGACGTAGGGGCGCTTGGTGTGCTGCATGTCGAGGTCCGTGACGAGTTTGACGCCGACGTCGAGCGCTTTAAGGAGGTCGCCTTTTTCAGCCTGGATGCCCGCCTTCGCAGCCATGCAGCCCTTTCCTGGCGGCGCTCGTTCACACTGGTGGCAGGGGCGACCACCCTCGGGCACATCCCTCGGGACCAACTCTACCAGCGCGTGCTTCCCGGGCAAATACACGTGTTCGGCGGCAAACCCTACCAAGTGGACGCCGTCGACGAAGCCGCCGGGGTGGTGCGCTTGCACCATCGTGCTGGCACCGACCGTGCCACCTATCGTCCTGACCTTCGCATCGACGTCGGACCGCTCCGAGCGCTGCGCGATGCCGACGACACGCGCGCACTGGGCCTCGGGTGGACGGCTCGGGCGATCCTTGCAGAAGCCGTTGTCGAGATTGAGACGCCCGGCTTCTTTGCGTTCAGAGACGGCATCCATCTCGCCCAGGCTTCCTACTCGTATACCGCGCTGAATGGGCCGAACGCGACCCCTGCGCGGCGCTATGACCAAGCTCGGGTGCTCCGGCTCACCTTTACGCCGGAGGGGAACGCAACGGCTCCTCCTGATCCAGACCGTCTCGCGTTCACGTTGGCCTTGCTCCTCACCGAAGCGCTCCCTACGCTCTTTCCCGAAGCCCACGCGTTCGTCCGCGTCGGCACTACTCACAGCCTTGTCGGCCCCCTCGCGGATCTCATGCCTAGCTTCTCCACCGAGGACGACGATATGGCTGCGATCTCGCTCACAGTGGTCGAGGATGCGCACGCCGACCTGGGACTCGTCCAGGCGCTCTTCGATACCTGGCCGCAGGTGTTCACACTTCTTGGCGACTATGCGTCTTGGCTCTTCGAGAACGACGCTCAGCCCGACGGCGAGTGGACGGTTGCCAGCCTCGACCCCTTGGACTTTCTTCGGTACGGCCTCGACCAGGTCCCCGATGTTCTCGACTTAGAGGGAGCAGCGAGCTTTTTGCACGAGCTGATGCCACCCTCTCTGAATGAGCGCACGCAGAGCCGCTGGCGATTCTACGGCCGATAGCGTGGCGTTGCGCTGGCCATCAGGACTTGCACATGGAGGCGTCGGTCTGTGCGCACCGCTTCGCTGTCTCCGAACGACACGCCCCGACACTTTCAGCAGCGGCGACCGGGCTCAACACAAAGCGCGCGCCCGGGCTAAGTGCTCGGACGCGCGCTCGCGTGGGGTGCAACGATGCCGCTTACGCGACCTTGACCTCGACGTCGGCAGGGATGACCGCCAATTCGAAGCGTACACCATGGTCACCCGGGTAGGCGTCCCGGTGATCGTGTTCGTTCCGAAGGATGTCGGTCGGGATGCCTTCCGGGAACGCGCTGCACGAGGCGTTGGCGGCGGTGCGATTGAGGTGCGCGCAGGCGGTGCACTGTGACTGAATGGCCATGGTCGTTCAGAGTAGGATTGGTGTGGATAGTTGCAGGCAGACAACCGTTCATATCGACCGCTAGGTCCCGACGTGAAGAAATTTGGAACCGGTCTAAACCTACAGAAAGGCCCGGGTCCACGACTGAGCCAGCCCACTTCGAACGGATACGGTCATAGCTCTCCTAGTACGAGCTCGTAGAAGGCCACAGTCCCATCAGGACGCCGTACCTCTACCAGCACTTCGCCGGCTCCCACCGCAGCGAGTGCCAGCGCCTGTGCCGCCTGCTCCGCCGAGCGGACGCGGCGTGGCCGGCCGTCTTCGAGTTCAAGGCTGGTGATGACCGAGCCGGTGGGCAGGCCACCGAGGGATGCAGCCCCTCCCTCGCTCACGTCGTCAATGAAGGCACCGCTCGGGACGTTGTAGAGGTCGCGCTCACGGGCCGTAAGATCCCGAAGCTCCACGCCCCAGTTCTCCAACGTGACCGACTCCGGGACGCCATCGGCATCGGGCGCCGGACCGATCTCGGGATGCCCTTCCGGGAGAGGCGGGTGTCCCTCAGGCAGCTCAGGGTGCCCTTCCGGTAGCGACGGCGGGGTCGCACCGCGGTCGTCGCCGAGGTCATTCATCCAGGCTTGGAAGGCCGCATCGTCCCGGCCGAAGAGGCGCACGTCGAGGTCGAGCGAGCGCCCCCGGCGCCACACGTCGAGCGCGATGACGTCGCCGGGGCGCCGGCGCGCGATCTGACTCTGGAACTGGTTGGGCGCAGCGAGATCGACCCCGTCGATGGCCGTCAACACGTCGCCACGCCGTAGGCCTGCCTGGTCGGCGGCCCCGCCCGAGGCCACGCCAGCGATGAGCACGCCCGCGATGCGGTCGAGGCCGACAGCCTCCGCGTCTGCCTCCGTGACGGGGCGAATTTCGACACCGAGGTAGCCGCGCTGGACCTCGCCCGTGGCGATGAGGTCTTGTGCGACCCGCACGGCCAGGTTGCTCGGCACGGCAAACCCGTACCCCTCATAGGAACCACTCTCGGTCGCGATCGCCGTGGCAATGCCCACGAGTTCGCCGCGCAGGTTCACGAGGGCTCCGCCGGAGTTCCCCGGGTTGATGGCGGCGTCAGTCTGGATGAAATCCTCGATGCGAAAGGTGTCGGTGATGATGTCGACTTGACGCCCGAGCGCGGAGACGATGCCTGCGGTGACGGTTGAGCGGAGGCGGAATGGGTTGCCCACAGCAAGCACCCACTGCCCCACCTGGACGGCGTCGCTGTCCCCCAGGGCGATGACGGGCACCGGATTGTCTGCATCATAGTCGACCAGCTGAATCACCGCGAGGTCGGTGGACGGGTCGGTGCCGACGAGGCGGGCGTCGAACTCGCGTCCGTCGTCGAAGAGTACCTGGATGCGGTCACCGTCGTCCACGACATGGTGGTTGGTCAGGACGAAGCCCTCTTCGGAGACTACGACGCCGGAGCCCGCTGACCGGCGGAATGGCTCGCGCTGAAACGGCTGGAAGCCATCGCCGCGCCCGCGGGTTTCTACACGGATGAACACCACCGTGGGAGTGACCCGGCGCGCCACGGTCTGGAACAGGTCGTCCATCACATCGAGCTGCGGCATGCGCGGCAGCGGCTCCTCATACGGGGCCTGCCGTCCGAGCGTGACCGTCTCAGGCGGCGGCGCAACCGTGACGACCGGGCGTGGGCCCTCGTCTGAGACCCCAGGCCAGAGCCACCGCGCTGCAAGGAGCCCTACCGCCAGACCGACTGCCACGAGTAAGAATCCGTAGAGTACGCGGCGCGTCGTCATAGCAAAGGCAGAAATGCAGGAGAGTAGCGAGGGGTGCACCGTCCGTACCGGCGGTTTGTTTCGCCGCACGAAGATCCCGCGAGGTGCCGCTCAGCACGAACTCGTGGTACGTCCCTGTGTATCGACCCCGCTCTTCCTCACGATTGTGCTTCAGATCATGATTCAGCGCAGAACCGTCGGCCTCATCGGAACAGGCCACGTCGGCATGGCTGCGGCCTATGCCCTGTTCCTACAGCGGCTCGCCAGCGACCTTGTCCTCGTCGATCTCGATCGAGACAAGGCCGAGGGCGAAGCGATGGACCTCATGCATGGCCAGGCGCTCGTCGGCCGCGTGACCGTCCGCGCTGGCACCTACGAAGACCTCGCCGACGCGCAGGTGATCGTGGTGACTGCCGGTGCGAGTCAGAAGGACCCGTCCGAGACGCGCCTCGACCTGCTCCGGCGCAACGCACGCATCTTCGAGTCGATCGTGGCGGACCTCGACGAGCACGCGCCGAACGCCATCTTGGTGATTGCCACCAATCCAGTCGACGTACTTACGGCGGTGACCATCGCGCAATCGAGCCGCGACCCGAACCGGGTATTCGGGACAGGCACCACGCTCGACTCGGCCCGCTTCCGCGCACTGCTCGGCCAGCACTACCACGTCGACCCGCGCTCGGTGCACGGCTACATCCTCGGCGAGCACGGCGATTCGGAGGTCCCGATCTGGAGCGGCGTCACCATCGGCACCGAGCCCATCCTCGACCGGACCGTTCTCGGCCGCCCCTGGGACCGCGCTGCCATGGACGCGCTCTTCGACGACGCGCGCCGTGCCGCCTACCACATTATCGCGCGGAAGGGTTATACGAATACGGCCATCGGTACGGTCATCGCGCGGCTCGTCCGGGCCGTCCTCACCGACGAGCGCAGCGTTCACCCCGTCAGCGTCCCGCTCGACGATGCCTACGGATTGGGAGATGTGTGCCTGAGCATCCCGTGCGTCGTTGGGATCGGTGGCATCGAAGCACACGTACCGCCGACGCTGTCCGATGATGAGTTGGCTGGGCTCGCAAACTCTGCGGCGGTGCTTCAGGAGAGCCTCTCTGTACTTGACCTGTAGCGTCAGGGAGACTTAACTGGGAAGCACAGTGCTGCACTCTGTCACCGGAGCAGTGTGAGCCGTTGCACGGCCGTCCCGGTCAGCGTTGTAAGCCGCACCAGGTAGATGCCGCCGACCTGCTCCTGGGGCTCCCACGTGACCTGGTGGCGCCCGGCTTCCCGCCGCTCCTCGGCGAGGGTTGCGACCAGCCGACCGAGCCCATCGAATACGTCGATGCGTATCTGACCAGCGCGAGCGAGCGTGTAGTTCAGCGTCGCGACATCGGTGACCGGGTTGGGATAAGGCGCTGCGAGGTGAATGTTGGACGGGGCCGACAGCGCGACCTCTACTTCCGAGGACAGCGCGAAGGCCCCGTCGAAGTCGATCTGGCGCAGCCGGTAGGTCGCGTGCGAAGCGGTGGAGGCCAGCGTTTCGTCGCGCCAGTCGTAGGCGTGAGGCACGGACGCGGTCCCCGCTCCGGTCACGAACGCAATCTCCACAAAGCTTCCTGGCACGTCTACCTCTGGCCACCCGTTCGTCGCCCGCTCGATGACAAACCCAGCGTTGTTGGTCTCGGAGGCTGTGACCCAGGTCAGCACGACATCGGTGCCGTCAACCACGCCGTCGAAGCGAGACAACTCCACGGGAATGCTACCCCCGGCATCGACCAGTGCCACGGATGGGACTGGGACAGCCGTGAGCATAGCCAGGACCGCATCCGCCTCCGTCTTGTTGCGCTGGACCCCGTCCGCCACAAACCGACGGATCTGGTGGAGGTACCGCAACTCGCCCTCCGTGTTGATCGAGCGCGCATCCGGTGGGTCTGTCCAGGGGAGATAGCCCTCGCCAGGCTCGTCGACGAAGAAGACGTTGCCGCTCGACGCGTATGCACCGCTGTCTCCCGTGCACTGCGTCACCTCAGGCGTGACGTTGTCCTCGTAGTAGGAATATGGGTAGAGGTCGTCAATATTTGTATCGGCGTCCCAGGTACCAATGAGGCTCCCCTCCGATCCGAGAAGCATGTCCCAGGCGAGGTAGTCGCTCGCGTAGTGGCTACCCGGGAGCCGGTCCGGCTGGCCGTCGATGCTCACGCCGGTCGGCTGGAGATTGCTGTAGTAGGTCATGCCCACAGCCGACGGCGCATAGTCGAAAAACATAGTGGCTCCTGGCGTGCGGTGCATCTGGTGCGCCATGCGAAGCACGATGACGCGCTCGTAGAGCGCGTGGAGCACGTAGTTGTGTCCGCCGGAGTTGAACCCTTGCGCAAAGCGGAGGGCGCGGACAGGGCCGTCCTTCTGTATGCCGAGCGTACCGCGCCGGGCGCTCGCGCTGAAGATGGACCGCTCGCAGCCGTTGTCCCCGATGAGGTGTGGGCGGGAGCCGTATTTCACCCGGTCCAGGAGGTCTGGGCCATAGGCAACCGATGCACGCTCTTCCACCGGAGTCGTCGCCAGCCGTAGCTCTCGCTGTATCCAGCGGTCTTCGAACGAGGTCGCGTAGTGCGCCGTCTCAACGCGGCTGTACTCGGGATTGGCAGCCAGATGGTCGCCGACCGCCCAAGCGTCCGGCAGCCGGGTGTCGCCTTCGAAGTTGTAGGCCGCCGGGAAGTCGCCTGCGAGCAGTTCAAACTGATAGGTAACAAGGTCATAGCCCGCGTCCTGGCTCTGCGGAGTCGTGGGCACATACAGATAGACGTAGCGGCCCTCGACGGCTACCTCGCTGATTTGGGACGGCGCGAACGGTGGCGGGTCAGTGACCGTATCGACACGGTCACCGAAGAACCGTAGCATGGTCACGATCTCATCGTTGGCGTCGAGCGTCGGGTCTGAGTCCGGAGGGACGACCGGGTCGAAGCCGGGGTGCGGATAGTCCTGCGGCGCGGTGTAGTGGAGCTGCGCAGCCCCTCCAAAAAGCTCGTCCGCATCCGAAATCGAGGGTGGATAGGCAATGGCCGGGTCGAGCCAGTCCCGCTCGTCCACCTGGATCGGGCACGGGGCCCATGCCCCCGCGACATGCGCGTAGCAGATCGGTGCTGTGACGGCCGCGCCGAGCAGGTCGGCGACTTCGGCCCCGGTTAGCACAACGGGGCGCGGATCGCTGTCCTGCGCCACGAGGGGGTGTGCGGTCAGCAACGGCGTTGCCAACGCGAGACAGGCAACGACTAGACGAAGCGTCGACATAGCAGCAAGCGGTCAGGTGAATGCGCTGCGCCGCAGAGTAGCCCCACTGCGATGCGTGCAGAAACGTGTGCGCTACCCGGTGGTGGGCGAGGACCGCAAGCGAGCACGCTGCGTCAGGAGCGGGTTAACGACGCGAGGCTTGTGCTCGTCCATAAAGATGCACGGTCAGACTGCCGGCGTCAAGCCAGTTCGTCGATTTGATGTGCCGCCTAGTTCGAAGCCGCCGGTCGTACCTTCGCCGTGGAAGCCAGGGGTGCCGTCCAGAATGAGACGGCTGAGAGAGTCCCTCTGCACCTGATCCGGCTCGTACCGGCGTAGGGAGGCTTCACGGTCCACCGGGCGTGCTCCGCCTGTGTGGGTACAACCGGCTTCCGCTCACCTGTCCCACGGACCCACGCCCGGAAGCCGCCATGGAAATGCCCACCTCCGCCGCTGCGCCCTCAAAATCTGGCGCCCCTAAGGGGCGACACGCGGCCAACGCCGCCACGCACGCCCGCCTCGATCAACTCTCCGACGAGGTGCGCCGCCCGCTCCCCGGCTCGTCCAAGATCTACGTCGAAGGCTCCCGCCCCGACCTCCGCGTGCCGATGCGGCTCATCGCGCAGAGCCCGACGCCTGCCAGCTTTGGCGTCGAGGAGAACCCGCCAATCCCAGTCTACGACACGTCGGGCCCCTACACCGACCCGGACGCTGCCATCGACCTCCGGCGGGGCCTGCCGAGCGTACGCGGCGCGTGGATCGCGGAGCGCGGCGACACCGAGTTGCTCGACGGTCCGTCGTCGGCATTCGGTCGCGAGCGGCTCGACGACGCGAAAACCGAGCATCTCCGCTTTGAGCACGTGCATCGGCCACGCCGAGCCGTGAGCGGACGCACCGTGACACAGTTGCACTACGCCCGCCGCGGCGAGGTGACGCCCGAGATGGAGTACATCGCCATCCGCGAGAACCAGAAGCTGGACGCCTTGCGCGAGTCGCACCCGGCACTGTTCCAGCAGCACCCGGGCCAGCCGTGGGGCGCGAAAATCCCCGACGTCATCACGCCCGAGTTCGTCCGCGACGAGGTGGCGCGTGGCCGGGCCATCATCCCGGCCAACATCAACCACCCGGAGTTAGAGCCGATGGTGATCGGCCGCAACTTCCTCGTCAAGATCAACGCCAACATGGGCAACTCGGCGGTCACGTCGAGCATCGCCGAGGAGGTCGAGAAGCTGGTCTGGGCGATCCGCTGGGGGGCCGACACCGTGATGGACCTCTCGACGGGCAAGCACATCCACGAGACGCGCGAGTGGATGCTCCGCAACAGCCCCGTCCCCATCGGCACGGTGCCGGTCTACCAGGCGCTCGAAAAGGTCGGCGGCGTGCCGGAGGACCTCACGTGGGAGCTCTTCCGCGACACGCTTGTGGAGCAAGCCGAGCAGGGCGTCGACTACTTCACCATCCACGCGGGCGTGCTCCTGCGCTTCGTCCCGCTGACGGCGCAGCGGCGCACCGGCATCGTCTCGCGCGGCGGCTCGATTATGGCGAAATGGTGCCTAGCGCACCATAAAGAGAACTTTCTCTACACGCACTGGGACGAGATCTGCGAGATCTGCGCCGCCTACGACGTGAGCTTCTCCATCGGCGACGGGCTACGTCCGGGCTCCATCGAAGACGCCAACGACGACGCGCAGTTCGCCGAGCTCTACGTCCAGGGCGAGCTGACGCAGAAGGCCTGGGCACACGACGTGCAAGTGATGAACGAAGGGCCGGGCCACGTCCCGATGCACCTCATCCAGGAGAACATGACGAAGCAGCTCGACTGGTGCGGTGAGGCGCCGTTCTACACGCTCGGCCCGCTCACGACGGACATCGCGCCGGGCTACGACCACATCACGTCGGGCATCGGCGCGGCGATGATCGGATGGTATGGCTGCGCGATGCTCTGCTACGTCACGCCCAAAGAACACCTCGGCCTCCCCAACCGCGACGATGTGCGGGAGGGCGTCATCACCTACAAGATCGCCGCCCACGCTGCCGATCTCGCCAAGGGGCACCCCGGCGCGCAAGCGCGTGACAACGCACTCTCGAAGGCCCGCTTCGAGTTCCGCTGGGAGGACCAGTTCAACCTCGGCCTCGACCCCGAGAAAGCGCGCAGCTACCACGACGAAACGCTCCCCAAGGACTCCGCCAAGGTGGCCCACTTCTGCTCGATGTGCGGCCCGAAGTTCTGCTCGATGAAGATCACCCAGGACGTGCGCGACTACGCCGCGGAGCACGGCGTGGAGGTCGAGGCGGCCATCCCCGAGGGCATGAAGCGCAAGAGCGAGGAGTTCGCGGCAGCGGGCGGGGAGCTTTACCAGAAGGCGTAGCGTTCGCTGCTAAACGCCGCATTCGCTATGGACAACCAACTCACGCTTACGCTCCCCCCCGGCATCAACGCCGACGAGGCCTGCCTTCTCCTAGCTATTCAGCTCTACGAGGACGAACGGGTATCGCTGGGCAAGGCCGCAGAGCTCGCGGGGTACTCGAAGCGCACGTTCCTCGAACTGCTGAGCCGCCGCGGTATCGCGGTCATCGACCACGCGCCGGAAGACCTGGAGGTAGAACTTGACCTCGATCTTGATGCAGATCCGCCTTCTGCCTCGTGATCGTTACAGATAGCTCACCGCTGATCGCGCTAGGTCGCATCGGCCACCTCTCGCTGCTTCCGAAGGTCCTCGGCAACATTATCGCCCCGGAGGCCGTGATCCGTGAGATAGGGTCGCAGCCATACTGGCTCGACGAACGAGTCGTCGAAAACCGGCCGCTTGTGCGAGCGCTGCGAGGGCGGCTGGACGCTGGTGAGTCCGAAGTCATCGCGCTTGCTATCGAGGTCTCAGCCTCGGCCGCCCTCCTCGATGAGCGACGCGCCCGTCGCGTAGCCACGGAGTTCGGTGTCCCCGTCCTCGGAACGGTAGGCATGCTGCTCCGTGCCAAACGACAGGGTCTGCTGCAAGCCGTCCAACCTGTGCTAGACGCTCTCGACGAGGCAGACTTTCGTCTTGCTCCTCGCCTTCGGGCCGAAGCGTTGCGGCGAGCGGGCGAATGATCCTCCACTCTCGCATAGTCCTTACGCGACTACGCCGCGGAGCACGGCGTGGAAGTCGAGGCGGCCATCCCCGAGGGCATGCGCCAGAAAGCCGAGGAGTTCGCGGCGGCGGGCGGGGAGCTTTACCAGAAGGCGTAGCTCCTCGCTTACGCGTAACCCGCCGAGTGCCGCGCCGTACGGACGCGCTGTCGTGCAATCTGTCGCTGCGCGTTCTCCGTTTCGGCTCCCCATTCCACCTCGGCATGCGCTCTTCCCTACTTGGTCTGCCCTTCGCTTCACGCCTTCACATGGCTCGCGTTCTCCCGTTGCTCGCTGCCAGTGTGTTGATGGTGGGATGCGCGTCCCCCTCGTCGCTGACCTATCAGCAGCCGGCTACGAGCCAGGACGATGCCGCGTGGTGCGACGCTCCAGGATTTCAGCTGAACGGTGCGGAGGCTGCACACTGCGAGGTTCGGTCGATCCGGGTTGACCTCGCACGGCCGATCCGGGTGGATGCCGGAGTCGCGGGGGGAATCGCCGCGTCCGGCTGGGACCGAGACGATGCGACGGTAGAGGCGCGCATCCTCGTGTTCAGCAGCGACGAACGCCGGGCCCGTTCGCTCGCCGAGCAGGTAGTCCTCCAGGACGGAGACGCGCTCAGCGCCTCGGTGCCGCGCACCCGACGCGGTGAAATGGTCGATGTCAGCTACCGACTCCGCCTCCCCCGCCATACCGAGCTCGACCTCTCCACCCAGAACGGAGGCATCGACATCCGCGGGATGGTGGGCACAACGCGGTACCGCACGGTCAACGGCGGGGTTGACCTCACGGACCTCGGCGGTCACGTCAGCGGGACGACGCTCAACGGCTCGGCGCAGGTCCGTCTCTCGGGCACCACTTGGGTCGGGGAAGGCCTCGATGTGCACGTGGTGAATGGGACGCTCTCGCTCTCGCTACCCGAAGCCTATTCGGCATCGCTGGACGCCCAGGTTACCAACGGCGACCTCGACTACGGTATTCCCACCCCAACGCCGTCCGCGACCGACATCTTAGAGCGTCGCGTGGCCAAGCTTTCGCTGGGCGACGGTGGACCGCTCGTGCGCCTACGGACACAAAACGGGCGCCTTGCGATCAAGAGACACTGAGTCCGCTGCGTCTAGCATCGAATGCCGGAAACGCTCTGTGCAGGACGACTCTACATGACCACCGGGCTCGCTCGATGGAGTCTTCTGCTGTGAGCAGGATCTCTACATCCGCAACAGGGCGCTAGAGATGCGGCGGCCGTTCGCCGTGAGCGCCACCACATAGCCGCCGGGCGCCACGCGGTCTCCACGCGCGTCGCGTCCGTCCCAGTACGCCTCATGCGCGCCGACGGACCGCTCGCCTTTTGCGACGACGGCGACGCGGCGGCCTGTCAAATCATAGACGACAACCTCGAACGCTGCCGGCTCGTCGAGCGAATATGGGATTGTCACGCCACCCGTCGACGGGTTTGGGAACGCTGGCTGGAGCGCGAGCGCTGCACGGGGAGTCTCCCCCTCGTCGATGCTCGTTGCAGGCGGAGCAGCATACTGGTAGATGCGACGCCCCATGGCATAGGCCAGCGAGTCGCCGAAAAACTCGAAGCGGTTGATGGAGCCGTCTAGGTCGATCGGCGTCCACGTCTCGCCGCCGTCGGTCGTGAGCGAGGTCGTCCCGCGCCCACTCGCCCAGCCAGTGTCCTCGGTGATGAAACCGATGGCCTGGAGGTGGTCGCTATTCGGAATGGAGAGCTCCGTCCACGTAACCCCCGCGTCCGTGGTCTTCAAGACTTTGGCCGGGAAGCCGCCGTCGAGTTCCTCGACCGAGACGTAGCCGGTCGTGGGGGTCGGGAACGAGATCTTCCAGCTCCATTCGCCCGGATCGGCGCTGACATACTGCGTGGTCCACGTCTCGCCGCCGTCTTCGGTGAGCAGGATCAGCGCCCGGCCGTCTGGTTCGAGGCCGTTGGTGCCTCCCACCGCGATCCCGCGCTGCTCGTCCCAGAAGTAGACATCGATGAGCGAGCCTGCGTAGGCGTCCATCGATGTCGAGGTCCAGGTCTGGCCACCGTCCGTCGACTTGACGATGTGGGCGGGCGCGGCAAACCATCCGGCGCCGTAGATCACGTCGTCGTTAACGGCCCAGAGGCCGCAAATCCCCCACGGGCGAGGCCCCTTGATGCGGTCCGAGATGTCCTGGTACGACCGCCCGGCGTCGCGCGTCTCGTACAGCATGTTGGGCTGGGTGAGCGTGCCGATAAACCCGCGGGAGTCGTTCACGAACGCCACCGACCGCAGGTAGGCCGGGAGCACGGCCTGCCGGCTCCACGCTTGGCCGCCATCAGCCGTCTGGAACACCTCGCCGTCACCATTGACAATCCACCCGCGCTCGGGGCTGACAAAACTGCCATCTTCGAACCGGTAGAAATTCCAAGGCGAGGCGTCTAAGAGACTCCATCCCGCAGCTTCTTGGCCCCGAGAGATCGGCGACAGCAGGGCGAACGCGAGGCTTGCGACAAGCCAACGGGTGACAACGGTCATGAGATGACTGGGCGAGGACTAGGGCGTCGAAAAAGGGCGGCGAGGAGGCGCAAAGTAGCGCAGTCGGCTCGTTCTCTCCGAGGCCATTCTAGGCACCCATGTGCGCACGGTGGCGCGCCTCAAACGAATGGAGCCGCTCCACGAGCCAGCCCACCGCGTGCTCGTGCTCTGGCTTCATCAGCACGCTTCGAAGGACACGCGCATGGGGCACATCAGCAATGAGATGCGGGTGGCGGGCGTGAAGCTGGGCCGCGCTCATTCGGTAGAGACTGAGGAAGACGGGATCGTCCGGGTCCTGCATCGACGTGTCGAAGAGGGCCGCACTCATCGCGTCAATGTCGGACAGCCGCTCTGCTGTTGGGAAATAGGCGACGATGTCCGTCTCGGGCGGCGCGTAGAGCGTGAACGCATCCGACGCGTCGATTTGCGCCGCAAAGAGGCGGGCTGCCCGCAAGGTCGCAGCCAGGATGGGGCCTAAGCCCTCGTCGGCGCGAAGCGGGAGGCAACGGAGCGTAAGCCAGAGCGCCCCGGCCGCCGCGCCCGCTCGCGAGCATTCGAGGCTGATCTCGCCGAGGTGGAGTTCGTCGGACGAGAAGTAGGTATACGGCGAATCGTGCTTGTAGAACCGTCCCACGGCTGGGTCCCGGAAGAGCACCGCGCCGCAGCCGTAGGGTTGCAACCCGTGTTTGTGTGGATCGACGACGATGGAGTCAGCGTCCCGCATCGCGTGGAAAGCCTCGTGGGGGAACCCAGCGGGGGTCGACACCACGTTAGCCAGCAGCCGGAAGAAGCCGCCATAGGCTGCGTCGATGTGAACCCGCGCACCATACTGCCGACACAGCGGGATCGCCTCGTGCAGCGGATCAACCACGCCGAGGCCCGTCGTGGCACCCGTCAGCACGACCGTGCCAATGCCGCCCGCCGCGAGCGCGTCCTCCAGCGCGTTCAAGTCGATGCGTCCATCGGAGTCGGCAGCCACCGTGCGGTGTTCGACGCCGAGGACGTGCGCCATCCGCGCATGGGTGTAGTGCGCGTCCGCACTCGACGCGATCGCCGTGCCAGGCGCGAGTTCGCGCGCCACGAACAGCGCTTCGAGATTGGCGACCGTGCCTCCACTCGTGAGGTGCCCGAGCGCCGCGCTGCCGTCCGAGCCGTCCGGAAAGTCGAAGAGCGCCGCAAGGTCGCGGGTGACCTCCTTCTCCATCTGGCCGGTCGGCGGCCCGCCATCGAGGGCGTGGTTGTTAGGGTTTGTCCGCATGGCCGCGGCATAGGCTGCCACCGCGATGGGGTGCGGCGGCTTGAGCATCTGCCCGGCGTAGCGCGGGTGGAAGAAGGGATAGGTCCCGGGCCGTTGTCCTCGCGGCGGCGCCGTGATGCGCGCTAGGTACTCGTCCATCGCAGCCCGCACGCGTTCAGCGGGCACATCGGTGGCGGCGTGCGGGGCGAAGTCGCCGTAGGACGCCTCCCAGGCATCGATGGCGTCGAGCGCGTGATCGAGGAGAGCGCGAGGATTCATGGGCAGAATCGAGAGTCAAAGTTCTAAGGTCGAAGGAAGTGCGCGCCCGGGCGCAGGCTGTCAAGCAAGGCTCGTCGCGCGTTGCCTCAATCGTAGTCACGCGGTGCCTTGAGACCCCACCGGCGGGCCATACGGCTCTGTCGCTCAGGCGGGTCGTTGGCTGTGGCTTCCCAGCCCGGCGGACGCGGGTCGAGCGCGTAGAAGGCCGCCAGCGCGTCGAACAGTTCAGGGTGGCGCTGCGAAAACACGACGGGCTGCTCGAAGAACACCTCGGTGGCGACCGCAAACAACTCGGCGGGCGCCGTCGAGGCGTAGCGCCCCAACATGGACCGGCCACGCTCGGCCGCGCGCATCTCGCGGTGCATCAGCGTGATCCACGCATCGCGCGAGCCCGGGTCGAGGAGCGACGGCAGCCCGTCGGCATCCGTGTCGTCGAAGTCGAAGAGGTGCGCGAGTTCGTGCAGGACGACGTTCTGGCCGTCGGGCCGTGCCCACCCATCGCGCACGGACGGCGCGGCGAGGAGCACCGGACCCTGAGCGTGAACCATGCCATCGTAGTCGTAGTCCGCGGTGCCGTAGTCCTCCTCGCTGTAGATCTCGTCCGTATGATCGCCGAAGTAGGTCGGCAGAAAAAGAAAGGTGCGGCCGTCGGACAGCTCCCAGTCGGGCCGCCCGTGCAGAAGCAAGGCGATGCCCGCCGCGACGCCGAGCCGGAGGTCGTCGGTCACCTCCACCCCGTCTACGCCCTCGAAGCGGCGCTCTGCCAGCGCAAAGCGCACGTCGCGCTCGAAGCGTGCTTTGCCTGCGTCGTCGAGCCGAGCGTACAGGCTGACGTGCGTTTCGAGCCACGTCCGGTGCGACGCAGGCATCTGCTGCTGCGTCAGACGCCACCGCCGCCACGGCGTGCGCCCCGCCAGCACGACCACCACGAGCATCGGCCCGAGCGCCCACACCGCGCCCACCGCGCCCATCGCCACAACGCCGACCACGCCCACTGCGAGCCCGAGCAGCCCACCAATGAGCAGCCTGAAGACGAGATCGGAGGCACGGACGATTTGCACGAAGGTCGAAGGTCGAAGGTCGAAGGTCGAAGGTCGAAGAAAGTGTGGTTGGCGCCCCACCCTGTCAAACGAATATCGCGCTACCGTTCCCTCCTTTCCCTATTCGCTAGTCCCTATTCGCCCCTCCTATCCCTCTTCCCCCTCCCACACCGCGTACTTTCCAGCCGTTCCACACACTCACACCGCCCATGCCCGATCGTCCCGCCCTCGGCGTCCTCACCCACGGCTCGCTAGGCCAGGGCGTGCAGATGAAGCTCGACGCGCGCCGCTCCGTCGAGACGCTCCGCGCTGGCACCTTTGTCGTAGTCGAGGGCGAGCAGTTCGACTTCTTCTCGCTCATCACCGATTTGGAAATCGCGGCGGCGAACGAGGACATCCTGCTCCACCCGCCCGCGCCCGAGGCGACGCTGCTGCGCGAGGTGCTGCGCGGCGCGGCGACCTACGCCACCGTCAGTCTGAAGCCCATGCTGATGCTCCCGCAGGGCCTCGGCGACGACGAGCCGCGGCCAGTGAAGACCGTCCCGGCTCACTTCGCCCCGGTCGGCGAGGCGACCGCGGAAGATGTCGCGCGCGTGTTTTCGAGCGAGGCGAGCGACCCCGCGCGCTACTTCGAGATCGGCACGCCCGTCGGCATGGACGAGACGCCCGTGTGCCTCGACCTCCAGCGCTTCGTCGAGCGCTCGAACGCGGTCTTCGGCAAGACGGGCACGGGCAAGAGCTTCCTGACGCGTCTTCTGCTGTGCGGCGCGATCCGCACGGGCAAGGCGGTCAACCTCGTGTTCGACATGCACAACGAGTACGGCTTCACGGCGATGCAGGAAACCGCTGACGGCCAGGGCACGCAGACGAAGGGCCTAAAGCAACTCTTCCCGTCGAAGGTGCACGTCTTCTCGCTCGACCCGACCTCAACGCGGCGGCGCGGCAAACAGCCGGACGTGGAAGTACACCTCTATGCGGACCAGATCACGCCCGAGGACATCCTCCCACTCTCGGACACACTCAACCTGACGGCGACCTCCGCCGAGAGCACGTTCCAGCTCAAGAAAAAATTCGGCGACCAGTGGCTCGTCCGGCTCCTCGACGCCTCGACCGAGGAGATCGGCGAGATCGCCGCCGACACAGGCGCGCACGAGGGCTCGCTGCTCGCGCTCAAGCGCAAACTCGACCGGCTGAGCGGACTGCCGTTCTTCAGGATGGAGCCGCGCGGCAACCGCATCGACATCCTGGATCAGCTCCTCGAGAGCATCGACGCGGGGAAGTCAGTCGTGTTTGAATTCGGGAAGTACAACAACCTGCTGATCTACCTCCTCGTGGCGAACGTGCTCACGCGGCGGCTGCGCGACCGCTACGAGCGACGCTACGAGGACTTCGAGCGCTCCGGCGACCCCGCCGACAAGCCCCAGCAGCTCCTCATCACCATCGAGGAGGCGCACAAATTCCTCGGGCCCCAGACTGCGCGCGAAACACCGTTCGGCAAGATCGCCCGCGAGATGCGCAAGTTCTCGGTGAGCCTGCTCATCGTCGACCAGCGCCCGAGCGGCATCGACGAGGAGGTGCTGAGCCAGATCGGGACGAAGATCGTTGCGCAACTCTCGGACGAGAAGGACATTGCGGCGGCCCTCGTGGGCACGGCGGGCGCGGGCGCGCTGCGTAAGATCCTCGCCACGCTCGACTCGAAGCAGCAGGTGCTCGCGTTCGGCCACGCCCTCCCAATGCCGATCCAGCTCACGACCCGCACCTACGGCCCCGACTTCTTCAGAGCGATGGAGCAACCCCTACCGGATGCGTCCGGCGACGGCTCGCCTGTGGTCTACGAGAGCGTCCAGGCACAGACCGACGAGTTGTTTTGAGGCATGCGGTATCGCTCGCCTCAGGCCCGTGGCCCTCGTACACGCCGTCGTGCCGTCCTAGCGTGTGTGTGTCTTGCCTTCGGATTTGCGCTGAGTGGGTGTCTCGGCGCCCCGCCATGGCCGCTCACCGTAGCCACCGAAGCGCGCTATCAGTACGGCGACGACCCCCGCTGGGCAACGGCCGAGGCGGACGACGTGGGCTGGTCGAGCGTTGCGATCCATGCCCTGCCCGATTCGGCGGGCGTTCTCTGGGTACAGATCGATCTCGACGTGCCCGCCGCGAAGACGCTCGGGCTATTTGTCGCCGGGGCTGCTGCTCGGGAAGTCTACTGGGACGGAACCAGTCTTGGCGCTGCTGGCCGTGTTGGTTCCTCCCCAGGCGAAGAAGTGCCGGGTCCGATGGACGCCTCGTTCCGCGTACCGGACAGCCTTGCAGTGGCGGGACCCCACCTTCTTGCGCTCCGACTCTCGTCGTTTCATCGACCCGACGCGGCCAACGGCTTGTTGCTTCACGTTGTGGCCGGGGAGTACCGCGCACTTCTGCGAGAGCCTCTTTACGGCATCGCGTTGCCGCTCGTGTTCCTCGGTGCCTTTGTGCTGATCGCGCTCTACCACGGGCTCCTCTTCACTGCCGACCGACGTTGGGCATCGCTGCTGACGGGGGCGCTGTGCTTGACCATGGCGCTGCTCCTCGTGGCCGAGGGTTGGCGGGTCGTGATCGGCTACACCTACGACTGGCACGTCGTCCGCCTGCGTGTCATTGAGGCCTTGACTTGGATGACGGGTGTGTTGGTGGTGGCAACGCTCGCCGCTCAGTTTGCGGTGCCACGGGGTCGCGCGCTCGTGGTCGGTGTGGGTGCGCTGTTGGCCGTGGTGCTTTGGGCTAGCGGCTCGCATGAAGTGGGTACGTTCACGGTCTTCGCGTTGGCTTTTGCGCTGAGCATGGGCCTCGTCGGTTGGGCCGCTTTTCATCGTAAGCCAGGTGCACGTCTTGCGTTCTCAGGCGTCGCTGTATGCCTGGTCGCGTTGGCCGTCGCCCGTTTCGACTTCATGGAGGCGGCGCTCTTTCCGGCGTTTGGCGTCCTCCTCGCCGGGCTGCTGACCAACCTCGGGCTGCAAACCCGTCGCCAGCACCAGCAACACATCGCCACGCTGGCGACGAAGGCCCGGCTGGAGGCCGAGTTGCTCCGTAAGCACCTCCACCCTCACTTCCTGATGAATGCCCTCACATCCATCATCGAATGGGTCGAGACGGACCCCCAGCAAGGCGCACGTGCGCTGGAAGCCCTGTCCAGCGAACTCCGGATGCTCGCCGAGGTGTCGAACCAGACTATGATCTCGATGGCGCACGAACTCGCCCTATGCCGCGCGCATCTCGATGTGATGGGCTACCGCAAGGGCAACACGTTCGCGTTGGCGACGGAAAACGTCGACATGGACGCGCCGATTCCTCCGGCGGTGCTCCACACGCTGGTGGAGAATGCGATCACGCACAACGCGTACGCAGCGAGACGGGTGACGTTTGTGCTGTGCGAGGAACGTACGGCCACGCACCGCGCCCTCACGTTTGAGGCCCCCCTCGCCTCGGCATCGCCTGCGGTCCGTCCTGAACGTGGTGGTCTTCGCTACGTCCGTGCTTGCCTCGACGAATGCGCGCCGGGCCGCTGGTCGCTCGACTCGGGTCCCAGATCGGGCGCGTGGGTGACACGCATCCAGCTTCCGCTCGACCTCAAGCCTATCTCTTCCCACTGATGCGTGTCCTGATTGTCGAAGACGAGCGCATCATCGCACAGCGGCTTCGGCGGTTGTTGGGCGAACTCGCAGGCAGCGAATTGACGCGCATCGACGTATCGCCGACGCTCACGGACGCGCGGGCTGTCCTCGATGCGACGCCGCCGGATGTCGTCTTCCTCGATCTCAACCTCCACGGCGAAGATGGCTTCGACCTCCTCCGTGACGTCGTGGCGGGGGCGTTTCACACCGTGGTCGTCTCAGCGCACACGGAGCGAGCGCTCGAAGCGTTTGAGGTTGGCGTGCTCGACTTCGTCCCGAAGCCATTCGGCAAAGACCGGCTCGCGCTGACGCTGGACCGACTGCGCGGTGCACGCGCGGAACACCCCGCCGCCACGCTAGCGGTCCGCTCACCGGGGCGCATCGAGCTGGTCCCCGTCGCGGACATCGCGCACGTGCACGCGGCGGACTCCTACGCTGAGTTGGTGCTCCGCGACGGCAGCGTCCGACTCCATGCGAAGTCGCTCGAACGGCTCCTGACGATTCTGCCCTCCGCGTTCGTGCAGATCCATCGCTCCTACCTCGTCCGGCTCGGCGACATCGTGCAACTTCGAGTGCGCCCCGGCAGTCGCTACTCGGCCGTGCTGCGATCGGGCATCGAACTCCCTGTCGGTCGTACGCGCGTCGATGAGCTTCGGAAGCGACTTGGGCTGCACACGGACTCCCCGTGACCGATGAGCCGTTCGGCTGGCCTGTGAGCCGTTGACGCAAGGCGGCGCATCCTCGAGGTCGAGCGCTCGTGAACCTGAGCACGATTCCTCCACGCAGCACCTCGTGTCTCTATGCGCTTGCTCTTGCCCGCCCTCCTCACTGTCTTTGCGCTGCTCTCGTCCAGTGGCTGGCTCGTTGCGCAGCCTGTGCCCCCCGTCGATGACCTGACTGCCACCATCGATGCGATCGTCGAGGAAGAGATGCGCGACACGCACCTTCCTGGTGTGGCGGTCGTCGTCGTGAAGGACGGGGCAACACTGATGCAACGCGGCTATGGGGTGGGCGATGTCGCGACGGGACAGCCTGTAGACCCCGAGCGCACGCTGTTTCGCATTGGCTCCGTCTCGAAAGCCCTCACCGCGCTGGCCGTGACCCGGCTGATCGACGACGGGCGGCTGGCCTATGACGACAACGTGTCCGCGTACGTCGATGGCATCGCCAACCTGAGCGGATCCGACGAGCCGGTGACCATCGAGCACCTGCTCACGCACACGGCCGCGTTCGATCAGATCGGGCTCGACCGCCACGTCTGGGACCTCGGCCAGACGCTGGCCCAGCGGAAAGCGCAACGGCCTTCCCTGGCTGCATACTTGGAGGCCGGAAACCTCCGCCGCACGCACGTCCCGGGACAACGTTTCCGGTACGACACCTACGGCATCACACTCGCGGGCCTTGTCCTGGAGCGTGTCACGGGGCTGCCCTACAACCAGGCGATGCGGCAGGAGTTGTTCGCGCCGCTCGGCATGGACCGCAGCTTCGTTGAGGCCGACGCCGCGCACTTCGCTGACCTTGCTATAGGTCACGGCTGGGTCGATAGTGCGTATGTGGCGCAGCCCTACGAGGTGTACGTCACCACGCCCGCCTCGTCCATCGACGCGACGCCCGCCGACATGGGACGCCTCATGGAAGCCCTGACTGGCAGCGGTGCCAGCGGGAAAGGTCGGCTCTTATCCCCGGCGACTACGCAGGCTGTTCTCGCGCCGCAGTTTCGTCCGGCCCCAGGCTTCACCGGCGTCACGCATGGCTTCTGGGAATCACCCGGCTTCGACCTGCCTGACGGGCCCGCTATCCGCACGATTGGCCACGGCGGGAGCATGCTCGGCTATTGGACCTCGCTGACGCTCTACCCAGACGCGAACGTTGGGGTGTTCATCGTCACCAACCGCAATGACGAGGCGGGGGGCGGCTTCGTCAACCTGGGCCAGCGCATCAACGAGGTCATCGCCGAGACGTTTTACGATGACGTTCCCACGCTCGTCATGCCACTTTCCGTGCCGCTCGACGGGCGCGACCTCTCCTCTTACGTCGGCGACTACGCCTTCGGCACCTTCTGCCGGACCTGTTCGCGCGACGAGCGGGCGCGCGGTGCCTGGGGCGTCCCTGCGCTTCGCCCGGTGCGGCTGACAGAGCGAGGCCTCTCCCTCAACGACCAGCCCTACCTCCCCACCGACAAACGCGACGTGTTTGTGCACGAGTCGGGCGACCGGGCGCTCTTCTTCGGACGCGACGAGGAGGGGCGCATCGACTTCCTCGTTCGGTCCGAAGAACCTGCGACGTTGGAGCGGGTGCCCGCCATGACCACCCTTCGCGAGGGAATGCACGACGCCGGGGTCTACCTGGATGCAGGCTTTTCGTTGAAGGCCACTGAAGCACTCCGTGCCGCGCTCAATGCAGGCCTTGACGCGGGTATCCTGAACGAGGCTGCGATCAACGCAACGGGGTACGCCACGCTTGGCGAGGATAGCATTGCGATGGCCCTGCTCATCTTTGCCTTCAACGCGGACGCCTTCCCAGATTCCTGGAACGTGCACGACAGTCTGGGCGAAGCGCTCGCGCTCGCGGGGCGCACCGACGAAGCCATCGCCGCCTACGAACGGTCGCTCGCGCTCAACCCCGACAGCGATACCGGGCGCGCTGCGCTGAAACGCCTTCGTGCCGAGTGAGGGCTACCGACTCGCGGTTGCCTCGTCATTGTAGGCCGCGATCCGGTCCACTTCGAGGTGGAAGGGACCGTCTTGGCCGTCGTAGACGAAGAGGCCGACATAGCGTCCGCGCGACGGATCAAGCGTGTAGTCTGGCAGCGGGCGTCCGAAGCCTGAGGCCGTGAATGCCGTGAACGGGATGCGTACGGTCTCCCACGTGCCGTCGGTCTGTGCCTCGAACGGGGCTCGGTAGACCACCGGAAGGTAGCCGCCGGCGCGCTCACCGGTGTACATTTCGAACTCGTAGGTGCGGCCATCGGCACGGAAACGGATCTCGATGCCGTCGAAGGCGCCGAGGTCGTAATCGCCGGGACGCGTGCGGATCGACGAAAAGCCGCCCCCTCGGGTGTTCGTTTCGCCTGCGAAGACGACGGTCGAGTCAGTGAACGTGGGACCGCCAACGGAGCGGCCACCCATCACGTTGTCGTTGACGATGATCCACTGCGCCGACGTGTTGGCTGCGGTGAAGTCGGTCAGGAGCCGGATCGAATCGTCTTGCGCGAAGACGAGGACGGGCGCGCACAGGAGCGCGAACAGGAAGAAACGCATCGGAAGAAGGGCAAAGGAGAAGGGACCACGAGGGTGGCTCGTGGCAGTTCTCTACGCGTCGCTCACCTTGTTGGTTGACGCACGCCCCCTGCGCTGCGACGAGCGGGACCTCCCGGCGACGAGCGGCTAGCCATCCACGCGGATGCGCTCGGGCATGAGGAAGGCGTCACCGAAGCGCTGCCGGACAAACCCGAGCGCGGACTCGGCCTCGTCCCGGAACTGGAAGCGCCCCATCCGCACCCGGTAGTAGGGCTGGAGGTAGAGCACCTCCGGCGTCGCGTTGCCCACCATCGACGACGGGACGCTGGGGTTGCGGCGTACGGAGCGCCACCACGCCTCCACGTTATCCGCGACGCGGTCGGCGGCAGCCTTGTCGGGCGACGAGAATACCTGAATACGGAAGCCCTGCACGTAGCGAGGCCCCTCGGGCTCGGGCGGTTCCACCTGCCCCGCCATCAGCGCCTCCGGCACGTCGTGCTCAATGGGTCCCAACGCCGTCTGCGAGGCGGGCTCGCGATCGTACGGTGCCGGGTCGAACGTCTCGTAGTCTGGCGTCTGGCCTGCGGTGGGTACGTCCGCAGGATCGTCGGGCTTCTGCGGACCAGAGCAGGCTGACAAGGCGAGTACGGACCCGAGGACGAAGAGCGTGAGGACAAATCGCATCGGCAGTGCGCGGTTGGGAAAGAGTGGAAATCTACGGCGAGGTCAGCACCACTGCCTGCCATGGCGACCGTTTCGCCGGTTCTCCGTTTCGTAGCGACGACCCTGTTTGACTTCTAACGTGTCCCGGGCACCTTCGTTGTTCGTAGACTCAGCCCATCGCGCTACCGCTATCCTTGCCGTGTATTCGTTGCCGACTTCGCCTATGTCACGCGCCCTCTCGCTCCTCGCCCTCACGTGCCTACTTGTTACGCCGTTGTTCGCTCAAGATGCCACCGTGTCCTACCAGACACCGGCTCCCGAGCTCGCCCGTCTCGTTGATGCGCCGCGCACACCTTCTGTGACCCTGAGCCCCGACCGCTCGGTGATGGCATTTCTGGAGCGCCCTGGCCTTCCAGGCATTGAGGAAATGGCCCAGCCTGAAATCGGGCTGGCTGGCATTCGCATCAATCCCCGCCTCAACGGTCCCGGACCGACGCGGAGTTCGTCGTTCAGCGACCTGGCCTTCCGTGCCGTCGAGGCCGAAGGAGATCCGCGCTCGGTTTCAGGGCTTCCCGACGCGCCGCGCATCCGCAACGTGGCGTGGAGCCCCGACGGAGCCCACGCGGCGTTCACGCTCGACCGGGCGACTCAGATCGAACTGTGGGTGGCCGACGTAGCGGCAGGCACCGCACGCCGGTGGATCGAGACGCCCATCAACGACGCCGCGCCACGTGCTCCGTTCGTGTGGCTGCCGGGCAGCGACGGCGTCGTCGTGCGGACGATCCCGACCGAGCGCGGCGCGGCTCCCGAGCTAGCGCTCGTCCCGACGGGCCCCGTTGTCCGCGTGTCGACGGGCGAAGCGGCACCGGCGCGCACCTACCAGGACCTCCTCGAAAGCGCCCACGACGAGGCACTGTTCGAGCACTACGTGACGAGTCAACTCGTCGTCGCACGCCTCGACGGGACGATGCAGTCGTTCGGCTCGCCCGGCCTCAACGTGGCCCTCGCGCCATCGCCAGACGGGCAGTATTTGCTCGCCGAGACAGTTACACCGCCCTATTCGTATCTCGTCCCCTGGTCCCGCTTCCCACGGACGATCGCTGTGCATGACCTTGCCACTGGCGACGTAGTCCATACCGTGGCGAACCTGCCCCTAGCCGAGCGCATCCCTATCGCGTTTGGCTCGGTGCGGACCGGGCCCCGCTCCGTGCAATGGCGCGCCGACGCCCCATCGACGCTCGTTTGGACGGAAGCGCAGGACGGCGGCGATGCTGGAGCCGAGGCCGACGTCCGCGACCGGCTCTTCGTCCACACTGCACCTTTCGACGGTGCGCCGACGCCGTGGACTGAACTCGCGCTCCGCTTTTCCAGCCTCACCTGGGGCGACGACGACACGGCGATCCTCTACGAGTACTGGTGGGCCGACCGCGCCCTACGCGTACACCGCCTCACGCCGGGCAACCCTGATGCAGCGCCCGAACCGCTCTTCGAGTATTCCTTCGAGGACCGCTACAACGACCCCGGTCGCCCGATGACCGTCCGCAACGACGCGGGTTACAACGAATTGCTGCTGGACAACGGAGCCATGTTCTT
>JBCBEX010000047.1:0-34095 GCA_038528235.1 Bacteroidota bacterium | reverse complement strand
AAGGTCGAAGGTCGAAGGTCGAAGGTCGAAGGTCGAAGGTCGAAGGTCGAAGGTCGAAGGTCGAAGGTGCCCCGCTTTACCGCCCAGGCGCCTTCTGGCGGAGTGTCACGCGCTACCTAGAATCACGTCCAACTTCTCACCTCACCCCTCCCACTTCCAGCGGGTGCCATGCCCTTGACAGCCGCTCGGTGGTAGGTTGCGCGATTCGCCGCTTGCCCTGCACTGTCATGTCTGCGCCGCCATGTCCGACCTCTTTGCCGCTGCTGCTGACGCCCGCCTGCGCGCCAACGCGCCGCTCGCCGACCGCATGCGGCCCCGCACCCTCGCCGAGTTCGTCGGTCAGGCGCATATTCTCGCCGAAGGCACACTCTTGCGCCGTGCCATCGAAGCCGACCGGCTCACGTCGGTGATCTTCTTCGGGCCGCCGGGCACGGGCAAGACCACGCTCGCTCGCATCATCGCGAACACGACCGCGCGGCACTTTGCCACGCTCAACGCCGTGCTCGCGGGCGTGCGCGACATCCGCGCCGAGATCGAGGCGGCGCAGGAGCGGCTGCGCCTCCACGGCCAACGCACCATTCTCTTCGTCGACGAGGTGCATCGCTTCAACAAGGCGCAGCAGGACGCACTCCTCCCGCACGTAGAGAACGGCACCGTGACATTCATCGGCGCGACGACGGAGAACCCCTACTTCGAGGTCAACAAGGCGCTCGTCTCGCGCAGCCGCGTCTTCGAGCTGCGCACGCTCACCCCGGACGCCCTCCGCGCCATCGCTCAGCAAGCCCTCAGTGACGCCGAGCGCGGCTATGGCGATCGGGACGTCGCCATCGACGACGATGCGCTCGACCACCTCGTCGACACCGCCAACGGCGACGCGCGCAGCCTCCTCGGCGCTCTCGAACTCGCCGTCGAGACGACGCCTGCTGCTGTGTCTTCAGATAAAGGCGGCGGCACGATCCGCATCGACCTCGCCGTAGCGGAGGAGTCGATTCAGAAGCGCGCAGTGCTCTACGACAAGGACGGCGACGCGCACTACGACGCCATCTCAGCGTTCATCAAGTCGATGCGCGGCTCGGACCCCGACGCGGCGCTCTACTGGATGGCGCGCATGCTCTACGCCGGCGAGGACCCCCGCTTTCTCTTCCGGCGCATGGTCATCTTCGCCGCCGAAGACGTCGGGCTGGCCGACCCACAAGCCCTGCAGGTCGCCGTTGCGTGCCAGCAGGCGTTCGACTTTGTGGGGATGCCCGAGGGCCGCTTCCACCTCGCTCAGTGCTGCCTCTACCTGTCCACGGCGATCAAGTCGAACAGCGCGTTTGCCTTCTTCACGGCACTCGCGCACGTCGAGAAGGAGCAGAGCGGCGAGGTCCCGAACCACCTCAAGGACGCGAAGCGCGACAAGGCCGGGCTGGGCCACGGCGTCGGCTATCAGTACCCCCACGCCTTCCGCGACCACTACGTCGCCGAGCAGTACCTCCCGAGCGGCATGCAGGGGACGTTCTTCTAC
This sequence comes from Bacteroidota bacterium, assembly GCA_038528235.1. GTDB lineage: Bacteria > Bacteroidota > Rhodothermia > Rhodothermales > Rubricoccaceae > JBCBEX01. The sequence goes on along the minus strand of JBCBEX010000047.1, from coordinate 32,588 downwards.
GACCCGTCCGAGCAGGGCTACGAGGCCCGCGTCAAGGAACGTCTCGCTACCCAACGCGCGCGCGACGCCGAGGAGTCCATCGAGAAACGCGTCCGGCGCTACGTGGACGAATAGTCGGTGCTACTTTGGGCTCTCCTCGTTCTGGCTTCGCTCGCCGTGTCTGATTTCCACTTCTTCGCTGGTCCTGTGCTCCGAGAGGACGATACCATGGGTATGCACTACGTCCCCGTGCCGGAGCCCATCGCAGCGGCGCTGCTCGCGGCAGGCCACCGGCGCGTGGAGGGGACGCTTGAAGAGCGCCCGTTCACCCGCGCGCTCCACGGTTCGGCGGACGATGCCCGGCTACGCTTCGGCAAGAGCTTCCTGAAGGAGTGCGGCCTCGCCTGGGGCGCCACGGCCCACCTCGATGTTCGCTCGGTCGCCGACCCGAACGCGGTCACGTTGCCCGAGGAACTCGTCGCCGCGCTGGCCGAGGACGAGGAAGCGGCGACCCGCTTCGAAACGTTCACGCCGGGCAAGCAGCGGTCGCTGGCACACCATGTCACGAGCGCCAAGCGCACCGAGACGCGCGAGCGCCGCGCCTACGAGCTCGCGCGCAAGATCCGCACGTACACACTGCACGGGGACACGCCTCCGGGTTCGTGAGTGCGCGGCTCTCAGCGCTGGACGTAGCTTTCCGGGCCGGAATCGAAACCTCGCCCCCCTATCGCGGCGTTGAAAAGTTCCTTTTGTGGGTCTATTCGAGCACCCATTGTATCTGATTGCATTCCAACAACCAACCTAAGAGGCCAACCATAGCCCGGAGATACAACCGCCCCCAGCCGCGGCGCGAACCCCAGACCCGTGTGAACGACCGCATCCGCGCGAACCGCGTGCGCGTCGTCGACCCTCAAGGCGAGCACGGCATCTACGACCTTGACCGCGCCCTGGAACTCGCGCAGCGCCGCGGCCTCGACCTCGTCGAGATCGCCCCGAACGCGGACCCGCCCGTGTGCAAGATCATGGACTTCGGGAAATACCGCTACGAGCAGCAGAAGAAGATCAAGGAGCAGCGCAAGAAGCAGGCGCGCCAGGGCGAGCTGAAGGAGGTACGCTTCCGCCCCAACACGGACGACCACGACTTTGGCTTCAAGACGAAGCACGCCCGCGAATTCCTCGAAGAGGGCAACAAGGTGAAGGCGTGGGTCCAGTTCCGCGGCCGCGACATCATCTACAAGGACCGCGGTCTCGACCTGCTCGCGCGCTTCATCGAGGAGTTGCAGGACATCGCGAAGGTGGACCAGGCCCCGCAGATGGAGGGCCGCCGCATGACGCTGCTGCTCTCGCCCGACAGCAAGAAGAAGTAGCGGGGAGTTTTTCGGTGGTTCAGTGATCCAGTGTTTCAGTCGCGTTACTGATAGCGTATTGCTATGGCTCCCGAGCAAAAAGGAGGCAGCATTACGATCCCATTCGACTCCGGTGATGCGGGGCGCTTCCAACTTGAGGTCTACCCCGACCAGGTCGAGAGTGGAGACGGCGTCGTGCTCGCGCTAGACCGCGAGGCATGTCGCTCCTTCGCACGGGTGTTCTCTCAACTGGCCGAGGATGACTACCCTGAGGGTTTTCACGTCCACCTTGGCTGGAGCGAAGAGGACTCGTTCGGCCCTGGCCTTCGCGTGGCACTTACCGAACGAGGGCGCATAGTCGAATGAGGCTTGTGAAGTAGTGCTCCGTTCATCGAAGAGCTGCAGGAAACACTGAAGCACCGAAAGACCGGAGCACGGAATCACTCTGCTCCCTCGTGAAGCTTTAGCCGAATGCTGGGTACGCCCCGGAACCCACGCGATCGCCCCCTATATTTGCGGTTCTCTGTTCATCCGATCCATTCGAGGCTGTCATGCCTAAGATGAAGTCCAACAGTGGAGCGAAGAAGCGCTTCTCGCTGACCGGCACCGGCCGCGTCAAGCGCAAGAAGGCCTTCGCCTCCCACATCCTCACCAAGAAGTCGCCCAAGCGCAAGCGGAATCTCCGCGAGACGACCCTCGTGTCGCCCGCCGATGAGCCCCGCGTCAAGCGCATGATCACCGGCTAAACGCCGTTGCATCTCGACTTCCCGTTCACTGTTTTAGCCCCCCTACCCGGAGAATCAAATGCCACGCGCTCGTAACCTCGTGGCTTCCCGTCGCCGTCGCCGCAAGATGCTCTTGCAGGCGAAAGGCTACTGGGGTCGCCGTAGCAACGTTCGCACCGTTGCCATGCACTCCGTTGATAGGGCGATGCAGTTCGCCTACCGCGACCGCCGCCAACGCAAGCGGCAGTTCCGGAAGCTGTGGATCACGCGTATCAACGCGGCGGCCCGGCTGAATGGCATGAGCTACTCGCGCCTTATCAGTGGGTTGAAGAAGGCCAACGTGCCTCTCAACCGTAAAGTGCTCGCTGACCTCGCCGTCCACGACGCGGAAGCCTTTACGTCCGTCGTCGAGCAGGCCAAAGCCGCCGCCTAGGCTGCTGCCGCTGCTCGACGAGAACGCCCGCCCTGCGATGCCCCAACGCATCGCGGCGCGGGCGTTTCTCGTTCTGCCATGTCGAGTCCATTATCCTCATTTGTGTCATCCTGAGCGAGCAAAGCGAGTCAAACCGCAGGTTCACGCAGTAAAGGATCTATGTTCAACTCGGCGCTCTGATCGGGACTCGGACGCTGACCCGCAGATCCCCCGCGTCCGCGAGGGCAAGCTCTTCGACTCCGGCTATCGCCTTCGCTCAGGATGACAAGACGAAGAGATGTGAGCAAATCTTCGGCGTTGCCTCACGCGCTGCTTCCGATCTTCGTCTCCTTCACCTCGCCGTCTCCCCGACTCCTGCCATGTCCACCGACCTCGACACCTCGCCCGACGCGCTGATCGCGGCGCTCCACGACGAGATCGCCGCCGCCGACCTATCTGACGCCGACGCCATCGAAGCTGCGCGCATCGACTGGCTGGGGCGCAAGAGCGGGCGCGTGACGGCTCTCTTCGGCCGCATGAAGGACGTTGCGCCGGAGGACCGCCGGGCGTTCGGCCAGCAGCTCAACGCGCTCAAGCAGGCCGCCGAGGCGAAGCTTGCTGAAGCGCAGGACGTGCTCAAGGCTGCCGAGCAAGCCGCGGGCGTCGACCTCGACCTCACGCTGCCGGGCCGCACGCCTGCCCCGCACGGCTCGATCCACCCGCTCACGCAGACGCGCATGGAGATCGAGGCCATCTTCGCAGGCTTCGGCTTCGGCGTCGCCGAAGGCCCCGAGATCGAGGACGACTGGCACAACTTCTCCGCGCTCAACTTCGGCCCGGAACACCCGGCACGGGACATGCAGGACACGTTCTTCCTCGACGCGCCGCCGCCGAACGGCCCCGGCACGGTCCTCCGCACGCATACGTCGCCGGTGCAGGTGCGCGTGATGGAGCACACACCCCCGCCGATCCGCGTGATCGCGCCGGGCCGTGTCTTCCGCAACGAGCGCATCACCTACAAGTCATACTGCCTCTTCCACCAAGTCGAGGGCCTCGTGATCGATGAGGGCGTGACCTTCGCCGACCTCAAGGAGATTCTCGTGCGCTTCGCCGAGGCGCTCTTCGGCGCGGGCGTGCGCATGCGTTTCCGACCAAGCTTCTTCCCGTTCACCGAGCCCAGCGCGGAGGTCGACATCTGGTGGGCCGACGAGAGCCTACCCGGCGGCGGGCGCTGGATGGAGATCCTCGGCTGCGGCATGGTCGACCCCAACGTGCTCACCAACGTCGGCATCGACGCCGAGCGCTACACCGGCTACGCCTTCGGCATGGGCATCGAGCGGATGTGCATGCTCAAGCACGGCATCGGCGATATCCGGCTCTTCTACGAGAACGACGTACGTTTTCTGAGCCAGTTCTAGCGAACAGGTCTCTAGTCACCTGCCTTTGTCATTCGCCTTGATTGGCTATGCCTACTACGCTGACCGTTCGTGAGCTTCCGGAGGCCCTGCATGCCCGGCTGCAGGCTCGTGCTGAAGCGCACCAACGCAGCCTCGACCGTGAGGTGGTGGCGCTGCTGGAGCAGGCGCTGCGTGACGACGAGTCGCGGCAGCGCGCCATCGCCCGTATCGACGCGCTCCGCACAGCAGGACCGCGCATTGACGATGACCCCGATATGCTCGTCAACCGATTGCGGGCAGGCCGACCATGATCTGCGTCGACACAGTAACGCTCACGTATCTCCTACTGGAGCACCCTACGCATTCGCCTGCGGTCCGTGGCATCCTCGACCAGGATTCAGCTTGGTGTGCCCCACCGCTATGGCGCAGCGAGTTACGCAGCACCTTGATGCAATACGTCCGCAGTCAAGATGCTTCGATTCCAGGAAGCACACTCACGCTCAATGAAGCAGTGCAGCGCATGGCGGCGGCGGAAGCACTCATCCAGACTTTCCCCGTCGATTCGGAGACTGTGCTCCGCCGGGCCTTCGATCTCGAATTGACCCCCTACGATAGCGAGTACGTCGTGCTCGCTGAGCGGCTTGACGTTCCGCTTCTGACCTATGACCGGGCCGTGCTGCGTGCACTTCCCAAGAAAGCTCTCCGTCCTCAAGATTTCGACGCCTCGTAATCCGCGATGAACATTTCAACCAACTGGCTCGGCGAGTACGTCGCCCATGGCCTCGCGACGGACCACCTCGCGGACACGCTCACCATGCTCGGCCTCGAAGTCGAGGAAGTCACGTACGTCGGGCCCGAGGTGGACGGGGTCGTGGTGGGGCACGTCCTCGACACGCGCCAGCACCCGGACGCGGACCGGCTCACGCTCTGTACGGTGGACCTCGGCGCGCACAGCCCAGACGGCCCGGTGCAGATCGTCTGCGGCGCGCCGAACGTAGCGGCCGGGCAGAAGGTGCCGGTGGCGACCGTCGGGACGACGCTGATGCTGCCCTCGCGCAAGGACCCGCACACGAAGGAGCCCGTCCAGATCAAGAAGGGCAAGATCCGCGGCGAGGTCTCGTTCGGGATGATCTGCGCCGAGGACGAACTCGGCCTTGGCGACGACCACGACGGCATCCTTGTGCTGGACGAGAGCGCCGAGGTCGGGACGCCGTTCGCCGACTACCTCGAAGCGCAAGGTCTCGCCGAGCGTGACACCGTCATCGAGATCGCAATCACGCCCAACCGCCCCGACGCGACGAGCCACCTCGGCGTGGCGCGCGACGTGGCCGCGGTGACGCACCAGCACCTCGCGCCGCCCGTCGTGGACGAGCCTGAGGCAGGCGGGGCCATCGCGGAGCACGTCGGCGTCGAGATCGAAAACGAGGCAGCGTGCCCGCGCTATGCCGCGATGCTCATTCGCGGCGTCACCGTGGGCGAGTCGCCCGCGTGGCTCAAGCGCCGCCTCGAAGCCATCGGCGAGCGGCCGATCAACAACGTTGTGGACGTGACGAACTACGTCCTCTTCGAACTCGGCCAGCCGCTCCACGCCTTCGACGCGGACCTCCTCGCCGGCGCGGACGGCTCTGATGGGAGTGCTCGGGAGAGCACGATCCGCGTGCGCATGTCCGAGCCGGGCGAGACGTTCACGACCCTCGACGATGTCGAGCGGAAGTTGCCCGAGAACACGCTGATGATCTGCGACGCTGAGCGCTCGGTCGCGATTGCCGGCATCATGGGCGGGCAAAACTCCGAGGTCTCGGACAGCACGACGACCGTGCTGCTGGAGAGCGCCTACTTCGATCCCGTCACGATCCGCCGCGCGGCAAAAGGCCTCGGCCTCCAGACGAACGCATCGTACCGCTTCGAGCGCGGTGTGGACCCCAACGGCGCCGTCCGTGCGGCCGCCCGGGCGGCTGCGTTGATCGCCGAGTTAGCCGGCGGCGAGATCGTCCCCGGCATCGTAGACGCGTACCCCGCGCCCATCGAGTCGAAGGAGATCGCGCTGCGTCCGGCGCGCGTCACGCAGGTGCTCGGTGTGGAGATCGACACGGACGAGATCGTGCGGCTGCTGACCGCCATCGGCATCGAGGTAAACGACGACGCAGGCACCACGCTCGCGGCGTTTGCCGAGGGCGTTCTGCTAGGTGAGACCCCTGAGGAGGCCGCCGAATCTGCGGACGACGCGGCGCTCCGCTGCACCGTCCCGACGTTCCGCCCCGACATCGAGCGCGAGATCGACCTCATTGAGGAGGTGGCGCGGCTCTACGGCTACGACAACATCCCGCAGCCGGGCCGCACGGCGGTGCCGCTTCGCCCGCAGGCGCTCGCGCCGAGTCTCGCGTTGCGCCACCGCACGCTCCAGCACCTCGTCGGGCTAGGCTTCCGCGAGGTCTACTCCAACTCGCTACTGCCCAACGCGGTCGCGGAGCAATTCGCCGCCGAGTCGCTCGTGGGCGAGCCGTGGGCCGTCGCGGCGACGCTCAACCCGCAGTCGGAGGAGATGGCCGTGCTGCGCCCGAGCCTGCTGCCGGGCCTGCTCACGGCGATGGCCTACAACCAGAACCGTGGTGCGGGCGCGCTTCGCCTCGCCGAGTTCGGCCACGTGTACGGCCGCACCGCCGATGCCGCACGCACGGCGGAATCGCCCGTGGAGGGCTACCGTGAGCGCACCAACCTCATCATCGGCATGAGCGGACGCGTGCAGGAAGCAGACTGGGACCAGAGCGCTCGCGCCGTCGACTTCTATGACGTGAAGGGCGTCGTGGCGCACGTCCTCGACAGCCTTGGGCTTCCGCTCGACAGCACCAGCGTATTTACCGAAGCCGTCACGACCGGCGACGCATTGCTCGCATACCGCCTTGACCTGAAGCTGCCTGGACGCGGCGGCGGGGTCGTCGTCGGCACCATTGCGCGCGTGTCGGACGCACTCATGGAGCAGTTCGATCTCCAGCAGCAGGTCTTCTTCGCCGAACTCGACTGGGACGCGCTCGTGCGGCGCGCGGCGAAGCGGCTCGGTGGCGGCTACGAGCCCATCAGCCGCTTCCCCGTTGTCGAGCGCGATCTCGCCGTAGCCGTTGCCTCGGGCGAGCCCGTCGGGCCGATGCTCCAGACGGTGCGCAAGGCCGGCGGTAAGCTCCTCCAGGATGCCCGCGTGTTCGATCTCTACGAGGGCGACCGCATTGAGGATGGGCAGAAGTCGGTAGCGTTCGCGCTGCGCTTCGGGGCCGACCGTACGCTCACGGACAAGCAGGTCGACAAGCAGATGAAGGGCATTCTGAAGCAACTCACCCGCGAGCACAGCGCGACGCTACGGGGCTAGTCGAAGGTCGAACGAGCGCACCGCTCCATTTGCGGCGTCTAGTCCTCGTGCCGCCTTACTGCGTCCCTAGCTCGGCCGTTCGGGCTCGCCGTTTCCTTCCTGACGCCGCCGCCGTACCTTTGTCAATTCCCGCCACCTCCCGCGCTCATGCCCACGGATATCCCACCACCTGCTGATCGTGCCCCGAACCTCGATGGGTTGGCACGGCTCCGCGCGCGCGTCGAGGCCGCCGCTCGCGAGATCGAGCGGTTGCGCGAGGAAAACATCCGACTGGCCGAGCGTATCGCGGAGTTGGAGATAGACGACCGCCCGACTCTACCGCTCGAAGGGGATCGCACGGCGATGCGCTTGCAGGTCCAACGCTTTCTCGCCACCGTGGACACGCTCCTCGCCCAACCCACTGACCGGCCAAACGCCGACGCTGACTAGCCCACCGCCTCAGCCATGCCCGACCCCCATCCGGCGGACGTGCGCTCCATCCGCGTCCGTGTTCTCGACCGCGAGTACCCCCTCAAGGTGCGAAGCGACAAAGAAGCCTTGATGCGCAAGCTGGCGGACCAGGTCAGCGGGCGACTTACTCGGCTCAAGCGGCAAATCCCGAACCAGCCAGACCTTACTCTGGCTGTTCTGGCTCTGCTCCAACTTGCCGAGGAAATGGACGCACGCGAGGGCGAATTCGAGGAGGCACAGGCCTCGCTCGGAGCAGAAGCCAACGCACTAGCTGACCAGTTGGACACGGTGCTCTCAAAGAATCCCTAACGCTTTTCGTATCTACCCCGCCTTCAAGAGGCCTTTGCAAAACGGAGCGGAACAGCGTGCACCGACAGCGCTATCAGGATGCGGTCCGGCACGGCGCTTGCCGTAACCTGGACTACCGGCTGTGGCCCCGAATGAGAACCCTGACAATGATCCTCTCGGGAGCCTTCCTTCACGCCTGACCAGCAGGCCACACGTGCGCCTCGGCGCGCGCACCCATGCGGATTCGTCCGCTGGGACCGTGGAAGCAGAGAGGGCGTGGGCGGCGCCCACCATGTGCATGAGAGGGTTCCTCTTTCCCCGCTACAGTTGGTTTTAATGCCCCGTCGGTCATCCGGCGGGGCGTTTTTTTATGCCCAATCGGCATTCTGGCCCTGCGTCGACCGGCAAGCGTGACGCCACGCAGCCAGGGTGGCTCCCCCCTTTCGTACCGAACACCAAGGATGCAGGAACGTACGTGTCCTCTCACCCACGTATCTCGTCTCCGTCATGTCCTCCTTCACCGTTCTCCTCCTCGTCATCGATGCGGTCATTGCACTCACTGTCGGTGTGTTTGTGGGTCGGTGGCTCAAAGGGCAAGCACTCGCCCAGCGCATGGGCGAGTCCAAAGCACGGGCCGAACGCGTTCGTACAGAGGGTGAGGCACTCAAGGTCGAGAGCACTGCGAAGCTTAAGGAACTGAAGGCGCGCCGCCGCCGACTCGACCAGAAGACTGCCGAAGTCCGCGAGCGGCAGCGGCTCGAGCAGGAGGCCCTCGACGCGCAGCGGGCGCAGCTCGATATGCGAGGCGAGCGCGTCGGCGAGCACGAGGCGGCACTCGGACAGGCCGCTGAGGCGCTCGACGCGCTCACCCGGGAGGCGGAGCAGCGCCGTGCCGAGACGGAAGACCTCCGCGCGACGGTCCAGAAGAACGCTGCGGCCTTCGGGCGGCGGCAGCAGGAGATCGCCGCGCGGGAGCAGGAGCTCGATGCCCGCGCCGAGAAGACCGCCCGCGAAGAAGAGCGCCTGGAGCGGCTCACCGACGAGTACTTCCGCAAGCTCGAAGCCGCGTCCGGCGTCTCGAAGCGCGAGGCGCTGCGGCGGCTCAACGACGAACTCGTCCGCGAGGCAAAGCTCTCCTCGGCGGCCCTCGTCAAGAACGTCCGCGACGAGGCGAAGGCGAAAGCCAAGCGCGCCGCGCGCGAGGTCGTGCTCACCGCCATCCAGCGCACCGCCGCCGAGAACACGATTGAAAACACCGTCTCGGTAGTGACGCTACAGTCGGACGACATGAAGGGGCGCATCATCGGGCGCGAGGGCCGCAACATCCGCGCGTTCGAGGCCGCCACCGGCGTCGAGGTGATCGTGGACGACACGCCGGAAGCAGTCCTACTCTCCGCGTTCGACCCCGTCCGCCGCGAAGTCGCCCGCCTCTCGATGGTCGAACTGCTCCAAGATGGCCGCATCCACCCTGGCCGCATCGAGGAAGTCGTCGAGCAAAAGCAAGTTGAGTTGGACGAAGAGATCGTCCTCGCAGGCGAGGAAGCCGCACTCGACCTCGAACTGCCAGGGCTGCACCCCGAGTTGGTCCGGCTCGTCGGGCGGATGCGCTACCGGGCGTCGTACGGGCAGAACCTGCTCATGCACTCGAAGGAGACGGCACGCCTCGCCTCGCTGATGGCCTCAGAACTTGGTCTCGACGCGCGCAAGGCGCGGCGCGCAGGGTTGCTGCACGACATCGGCAAGGTGGTCGAGGAAGACCTCGAAAAGCCGCACGCCCTGGCCGGAGCCGAACTCGCCCGACGCTACGGTGAGCACCCTGATGTGGTCAACGCCATCGGGGCGCACCACGACGAGATCGAGATGACGACGCTCATCGCCCCGCTCGTGCAGGCTGCCGACGCGGTGAGCGGCGCGCGCCCTGGGGCTCGCCGCGAGGCACTAGAGAACTACGTACAGCGGCTCAAGAACCTCGAAGCCATTGCAGACTCGTTCGCAGGCGTCGAGCGCGTCTACGCCATCCAGGCGGGCCGCGAACTCCGCGTGATCGTGACGCCCGACATCGTCACCGACGCGGTCGCGGAGCAACTCGCCATTGACATCGCCTCACGCATCGAGCGGGAGCTTCAGTACCCCGGCCACATCCGCGTGACGGTCATCCGGGAGACCCGCGCCACGTCATACGCGCGGTAGATCTCAACGGCATCGCCGCCCAGGGCATCTCGACATACCCTGAGCACGTTTGGTTTTGCCGCAGATGTGCGGTACGATTAGGGACATCCTACCCCTAGTTCAATGCGCACGGTTTTTCTCCTGGCAGCGATGCTGTCGACGCCACTCGTTGGCGCGCAACAGCCGCTGAGTGTTTCGCCGAACCCGTTCGACGTTCTTCGCGCCGATGTACTGACCATCAGCAACAACGGACCCTTCGACATCACACTAGATAGTCTCAACTTCACGTCCCTCAGCGGATACACAGCCATAGGCTGGGTGGTTGACTACCAGTGGGTAGACGATGGCAGGGTCGTTCGCGGGTCAGCCCTCTGCTCGAATACGGGACATGGATTTTCTGTGGGGTGCGAAGACTGGGGAAATACAGCCGGACGGCATTTGTTCGGGCGAATGCTAGCCCCCGCAGACTCGGTATCGATCACTCGACTGGAGGCGGGCTGCTTCATCTGTGCAAGCTCTGCCCCATGGACGTTCGAGGACACGCTGTTGGTGTACAGCGGAGGTCTGCCCCGTCCGCAAGCTGTACCTATCCTGAACTACGAGGTCGTCAGCACAGAGCGCTCGCTTCCCGAGACCACCGTCCAAGTCAGCGCCTATCCCAACCCCACACGCAACCGAATCTCCCTAGATGTCACAGTTCCGTCATTCACGGATATGCTGATCGACGTCGTCAACGTGGTAGGGCAACGCGTAGCTGGGCCAGTCCGGCAGACACTTACAGCAGGAACGCACACCCTCCTGCTTCCTCTTGATGGGCTACCAGCGGGGACCTACCATCTCATCATTCGCTCTACAGATGGGGCCATCGCCGAGCGAACGCACCGCGCTATCGTGGTGCTAAAATGACCCAGTGTCGGCGCTCGTCCTAACCCTACGCAGCCTGCCACCCGGCTCTACTCTGCTAGCGCTTCGATAATGGATTCAAATGCGTGCGCCACGGTGCACTCGGGATCCGCATAACCGTGGTAGACCACCCGAATACGCCCTGCAAGCGGTGCCTCAGCGAGCACCCGCACTGGATCTGGCCACGTCCCGAACGCCTCGGGCAAGGACCGGCGTTCACCCGTATCGACATACTGATAGAGCGGGACGCGGATACGCTCGACGGCATAGCACTGTACGATGCAGCACCGCTCCAGCCTTTTATCTACGACTTCGTCTCCGACGTATACCGGCTCGCGGCTCGGAATCTGCCCGATGGCCTCCCACTGTCCTCCTCGTAGAACGAGACGCTCCGCATCGCTCATACAACTGAGCCCGTAGCCGTTTATGTTGATCGACACGTAGGACGAGGCCTGTCCAGACAACGCTTCCTGAGCACTGGCAGGTTGCATCAAAAGGAAAGCGATTCCCGCGAGAACGAGCGCGTAGGGCATGAGGAACGCCGATGCATCAGGAGGCAACCCGTTGTGGTTGGACTGCTATGACATCGGCATCGACCAAACGTTGCCCATCCGTTCTCTCACGCTCTCTGCGATACGCGCGCCGATGGAAAGGGAGGCCGTGGCCGCAGGGCTCGGCGCGTTGAGAACGTGGACCTGCCGCTCGGTGGCGTGAATCACGAAGTCGTCTGCGAGCGCACCGTCACGGGTGACGGCCTGGGCGCGGACACCAGCGCCGCCGTCGCGGAGGTCGGCCCGGGTGACCTCGGGGACGAGTCGTTGGAGCGACTTGAGGAACGCGCTACGGCTGAGCGAGCGCTGCATTTCATAGAGCCCCATCCGCCAGTGCTTCGCCGCAAGCCGCCGGAAGCCGCCGTAGCCAAGCGTCTCTGCAAGGTCACCGAGATGCACCGTGCCCCAGTCGTAGCCCTCACGTGCGAGCGCTAGCACGGCGTTCGGCCCGCACTCGACGCCGCCGTGAATCATCCGGGTGAAGTGGACACCGAGGAACGGAAAAGCGGGGTCGGGCACGGGGTAGATAAGCGTCTGGCAGAGGTGCTCCGCTTCGGGGCGCAGTTCGAGGTACTCGCCCCGAAACGGCACGATCTGTACGCCAGGCTTAAGGCCTGCCATGCGGGCGATTCGGTCGGCGTGGAGGCCGGCGCAGGCTACGAGCGTCCGTGCTGTGATCGCTCCCTGCGTCGTCTCAACGGTTACCCCGCTGGCGTGCGAGGCGATGCTCGTGATAGCGTGGTTGAGGCGAAGATCGAGCCCACGCTCCAGGGCACGCTCGGCGAGACGGCGTCCCAGCGCTGGGTAGTCGGCAATCCCTGCGTCGGGCACATGGATCGCCGCGATGCCTGCGGCATGCGGCTCTAGCTCGCGCAACCGCGCCGAGCCAACAAGCTCGCAGGCGACGCCGTTGGCCTGGCCGCGCTCGAATATCGCCTGGAGGCGCGACCGTTCGTCTTCCGTGACGGCAACAATGACTTTGCCGCACAGATGGTAGGGCACATCCTCAGCCTCGCAGAAATCGAGCAGGGCAGCCCGCCCGGCCCGGCAGTTGGTGGCTTTGAGCGAGCCGGGCTTGTAGTAGACGCCCGAGTGGATCACACCTGAGTTGTGCCCCGATTGGTGCGCCGTGAGCGCGTCCTCTTTCTCGACGAGCACGACGGACGCGCCGGTCTGTGTGAGGTGGTAGGCCGTGGCAAGGCCCACCAGGCCTCCGCCGACGACGATGGTATCATACATAGCACCAAGGCGAGCTCTTATGCGAGGCGGAACAGAAACGTAGGCTCTGTATCAAACGCCGTGCCCCCAGCCTCTTCATTTCCCCTTCTTGGTCCGTTTGGCGGCCAAGCCCTACCATGGGGCAGCTCTTCCCACCCCCAGCATGGTCAAGGTTCTCTTCGTCTGCGTCGGCAATGCCAGCCGCAGTCAACTCGCCCAAGCGTTTGCCCAACAGCACGGAGCGGGCCTCCTCGACGTGCACAGCGCGGGCACCGAACCTCGCGATGCGCTCGACATCCGTGTGGCGACGGCCTTGCAACGGCATGGCATTGACTCTACGGCGTTCGTCCCGAAGTCGGTGGACGCGGTCTCCAGTGGCCCGTACGAGTGGATGATTCGGATGGGCTGCGGCGATGTACTTCTCGTCCCGGCGCTACATCGCGAGGACTGGACGTATCCGGCCCCTTCCAACCTCTCCGACCTGGGTTTCGAAGCGTTCTGCATGGACCTCGAAGACCGTATCATCGACTTCGTGCAGCGTGTCCGTGTATGGACGGAAGAAACAGGCTTCGCGGTGGCGTCCGGCGACCACGCGCACTTGGACGATGCCGACCTCCTGTTGGCCGTGAGCGAAGCATCGCCTATGACTCGCCCGGAGCCTCTGGCGGGCCCCGTCCCAGCGCCTTTGCAGACTCCGTCACACGAAGCTTCCTCCAGGCCTACGGCTGATTCGCTTTAGGTCTCAGGATCGTATTGCCATGCCCGGAAGCCTCAACGGAGGAATCTCGTTACTCGATCCTCATCGCCGCTGGATGAGGCTTGCTCTGCGCGAAGCCGAGTTTGCGGCGGAAGCAGGCGAGGTCCCGGTCGGCGCCCTCGTCGTTCGCGCTGGGCAGATTGTGGGACGTGGCCATAACCATGTCGAGCGTCTCGGCGACCCGACAGCACACGCTGAGATGATCGCCATCACGGCGGCGTGCGAAACTTTAGGTACCAAGTTCCTCACCGACTGTACCCTTTACGTGACGCTCGAACCGTGCCCGATGTGCGCTGGGGCCATTGTCTGGAGCCGTCTCAAGCGCGTGGTGTTTGGCGCGATGGACGAGAAAGCGGGCGCAGGGGGCTCGCTGTTTAACATCCTCCAGGACGAGCGCCTCAACCATCGCACCGAGGTGATCGCTGGCGTGGAGGCTGAGGCGAGCGCCGACCTGCTTCGGCGGTTTTTCAGGGCGCGGCGCCCCGGATAGGTCCCCCTGGCGTCGTCGACGGTCTGAAGTGCCAATCGCAGGATTCTTCAGAAACAGCAGCACCGGGTTTGGGTGTAGGGATGCGCTATGCAGTTACCTGATACCTCGGCTGAGTCCCGCCTCCTCGACGTCCTGATTGTCGGCGCAGGCCCGATCGGCCTTGCTTGTGGCATCGAGGCCAAGCGTCGCGGCCTTACCGCGCGCATCGTCGAGAAGGGCGGCCTCGTCAACTCGCTCATCGGCTACCCGACAAACCTGGAGTTTTTCTCGACGCCCGAGTTGCTGGAGATCGGTGGGCATCCGCTCCCAACATCCAACTACAAGCCACACCGCGAGGAGACGATCGACTACTACCAGAGTGTCGCCCACCAAGAGCGCCTGGATGTCCAACTCTACGAGCGCGTCGAGCGTGTGGACGGCCATGATAGCGCGTTCACAGTCGTCACCAGTAAGGGCCTACACCGCGCCAGAAAGGTTGTTGTGGCGACCGGATTCTTCGATCAGCCGAACCGGCTCGGCGCTCCGGGCGAGGACCTAGCCAAGGTCCAGCACTACTTCAAGGAGCCCTACCCATACGCAGGGCAGCGCGTGGCCGTCATCGGCGCCAAGAACTCTGCTGCGAAGGTCGCGCTCGACTGCTATCGCCACGGGGCCCACGTGACGCTGCTGGTGCGCGGCCCAGCGATCTCAGACTCGGTGAAGTACTGGATCAAGCCCGACCTAGAGAACCGCATCAAGGAAGGGTCGATCCGTGCGTTCTTCGATACGACGGTTTCTGCCATTGAGGCGGACTCGGTGCATCTTCAGACGCCGGAGGGCACCATGACGCTCGGCAACGACTTCGTGCTGGCGATGACCGGCTACCACCCGGACTTCGGCTTCCTCGAAACGCTCGGAGTTGCGCTCGACGGCGAGCGACGCGTTCCACACCATCACCCTGATACGATGGAGAGCAACAGAGCGGGCCTCTACCTTGCAGGCACCGTCTGCGGTGGCCTCAACACAAGCCGCTGGTTTATCGAGAACGGACGTATCCATGCGGCACAGATCATGACGCACATCGCCGAGGAGTTTCCCGTACGAGCTTGACTTGGCCTGTGCCAAAAGCGAAGTGGGGGTAGAGCACAAGATGCTCTACCCCCACTTTCGTAAGGCATTTGCCAGGGCTTACAGCGAGACTGCAGCCGTGATCAGGTTGACGCTGCTGAAGAAGTCAACCGGACGGAAGGCGTAGTCCACCGCGATTCCGACGCCGTCGAAGTCGTAGTTGATACCTGCGCCGACGTTCCAGCCCTGGTACATGGTCTGATCCATGTCTTCGCGGAGTTCGAAGCCACCGCGGACAAACACGATATTCTGGTAGCCCAGTTCAAGGGCACCAGCGTACTGGTCCGGGTCGTACGAGTTGGAGCGGAAGTTGCCGATGACCGTCGCATCAATGCCCTCGGCGAACTGGCGGGTGTAGGCCACGCCGAAGTTCAGGAGTGAGGGCAGTTCGTGCGACTGGGCGCGGATCTCACCGGCGATACCGTCGGTGGCGTCTACGACCGGGATCGGACGGGCAAGACCGCGGCCGCCGAAGGACATCTGCGGACCGAGGTTCTTCAAGCTAACCCCGAATCGGAGGCCGCTTTCGCCTACTGTGTAGGTCATGCCGGCGTCGAACGCGACGTAGGCCGCGTTCATGTCATCGATGGTTTCGTTGGCAAACTTCGCCGTCACACCTGCCGCGATGCGGTCGGTAAGCTGACGAGCGTAGGTGGCGCCTACCACGATGTTTGTGGCGGTGTAGGTAGACGAGGGTGTCGGGTCGTCTTCGCGGATAGCGTCGATGTCGCCGAAGTCCCACGACGTGATCGTGAGCGCGATGTTGTTGTTGCCAACGCGCTGCGCTACGCCGAAGTAGTTGACGCCGATGTCCGCCACGTAGCCCATGCGGCTGAAGAGCGCGCTAGAGCCGGTGTTGGCCATGAGGCCAGCCGGGTTCGACTGGAGAGCCTCAATGCCGTTGAGGTTAGAGAGGCCGCTCGTGAGCGAGTTCGACATGGCTGCCGACCGCGCTGTGAGCGGGATGAGAAGGTGCTCGGCTCCTTGGGTGCCAGACTGCTCCGGGCTCTCCGCACGCTGTGCCTGGGCAGGCACAGCGGCGAGAGTCAGGGCAAGAAGCAACCCGTAGAGAGCGATATTGCGGGTGTTCATAACGGTGAGCGTTAGAGTTTACAGGTTGCTTGGCTTAGAAGTTGTTCAGCTGGATTTCGCGTTGCACGACGCCAAACTTGAGCACCTTCTCGCCGACTACCTCGCCTGCGTCGTTCTTCGCTTCTACGTAGATGAGGTACATCCCGCTTGCGACCGGCAGACCGGCTTCCGTGTTGAGGTCCCAGTCGAACTCAGGCCCGTTGGTTTGTAACGTGCGGATGAGCGTGCCGGCCAGGGTGAAGATGCGGATGGTGGAGCGCTCCGTCAGATTGATGAAGCGAGCCACACGGTTCTCACCGCCAACTTCATAGCTAGACTCGCCGCGGTAGGGGTTGGGCGAGATGTAGATGTTGTCGACTGCTTCAGCCAGGCTTTCCTCCGTGCTGGGCGTAGAGCCCACGGACGAACCGGCAATCGTGAAGATGTCGCCTTCGGTGAGGAAGGGCTTCGTCATGACGATGCGCACCACGGTACCCGCCGGGGGCGTGGTGCCACTGCCGTTCGCATCTGCAAACACTAGGTTGTTAATGACCGAGTTGCCACGGTCGCCCCCTCCACCTAGGTAGCAGAAGTCCGTAAACATGCCCTGGAGACGGCACTCATTGCCGTCATTCCCGAGGTCGACCTGACTGTCGCTGTCACCGTCACGATCGTACAGCGCGCCTGCCCCGCCGAAGCCGCGAGCGGCCTCGTTGAACTGGGCGTAGCCATCGGGGCGGTCCGGCATGTACATGAACAGGCGCTCCGTAACCGGTGCCCCCGGTCCGTCTGCCCAGTTGTCCGTACCCGGGAACGTGTTGGCGAAGTCCGTCACAGGGGCATCGCCAGACTCACGGAAGTACGGGATCATCTGGATATCGTCCGAGGGGTCATCCGGCGTGGCTCTCACGTTCCAGATTTCGAACGGAACGCTGAGGATCTCACCGTCGCGAGACGACAGGTAAACCCCGTAACAGTTGCCTGGCGTGGCACATTCCTCAGTGAACCGGATCTCGAAGTCATCCGGCGCAGCGATATCTGCGTTCAGAGAAAGATCACCGAGAGCACCGGCAGCGCCGCCACTCGAAATGTAGTAGTCATCCGACGGGTCATGCCAGACGGTGTTGCCACCATAGGTGTCACATCCGGCATCATCGTCGGCACAGACATCGCCGCTGGGGTTGCTGATTTCAACGATACCAGCACCAGCACCGGAGATGGCGGGGGGGCCTGGAAGATCCGGGTTGTCCTCATCACGGTCAGCTGCAGGAACGGAGGCCGGCAGACTGGAAGTAAGGAATGCGATGCCGTCTTGGACGACTTCAAGTGGAGACGGTGCGCGACCTGTCAGGTTGACGAACTCCGTACCATCGAAGAGCAGTTCCTCACCGCGTAGAATGTCGTACGAGAAGATGACATCGCCCTCTTCAGCACCCGGTAGCTCGACTACACGCACCGAGTAGGTGGCGTTGACGTCTACCGCGAAGGGGTCTACCACTGCAGCGTTCAACACGGCGAGGGAGCCACGTCCGGGATCGTCCGTGAGTCGGACGAGCTCGGTGGCGCCGCCAATCTGAACCTGGTTGCCGTTGTTTGCTGCAAACACGTCGCGCGGACGCACCGTGATGCGGCGGATTTGGCCTTCCAAGACTTTCGGAATGGAGTCGTCATTGAAGGCATACGCCGACACTCCGTAGTAGAAGTCCTGGTAGTTGGTCAGGTTGGTGATAGCCTGGTAGTACTGCAGGCCCGAGTCCGTACCAAACGCTGCGATGAATGGGAAGAACTCACCCGTCGTAGCATCCAGCGCCCGGTCGATCGGCTGGGTCACACCGTCCACGATGTCGTAGGTAGCGATCCGTGTTGGGGTCGCGTCCTCAGGGCTGTCGAACTGGTAGACGTTGAAGCCCTGGAAGTTGTATGTCCTGTCGGTCACATCGTCCCGGTTGGCCAAGAACGGGTCATTGACCTCGTAGGTACCGAGGTAGTTGCTCGACGACGGATCATAGCTCCAAGAGAGGACGACCTCGCCGTTCAGCTCAGACACGCTGAGCGCCGGCGGCGGAGGCGGGAGCGGGAGCTCGAAGTCCACGTCGAAGGCTGTCTGAGCAAGCTGGTCTGCGGCGAGCATGGCCGAAACCGACCCGATGTTGTCCGAGCCCGTTGCCCAGACGATACCGAACGTGATTTCCTGGACATCGCCAGGATTGATCGTGAACGGACCCGTCGTCTGGAAGAAGCGACGGTCACTCGGCGGCACCGGGTCACCACAGTTCGGGGTCTCCGGGCAGAGCTCGCTCCAGTACTCACCGGGGAAGCCCGGGTAGACATAGTCAACTGGCACCGAGCCGCCGCGGCCTGTGCTGCCCTCTGTCCATGGCTGGCCGTCTTTCCAGCGGCCTGTCATGTAGTTGTAGTACTGCTGGGCGTCCTGCGGGTCACACAAGTCGTCGCATGCCCCGTTGTTGAAATAGCCGAACGAGGTCATACCCAGGGTATCCGGTGCCATATCGTCACCGACACCCGGGAAGTCCTCGTCTACGATCGGGCCTTGGAAGAAGTCGTAGCCCAGAGCCGGAGGCGGTACACCGTAGCCGCCCTCGTCTTCGTTGTCGGCGTTGTAGATGTAGCCTACGCCGAGTTCAGGGTCGCTCCCGATATAGTCGTCCTCAAACTCGTTACCCAGGTCAGCATCCACGAAGAGCGTCAGGTAGGCTTCTTCGAGCGGCTGTGACCCGCGATAGATGAACTTGTACTTGTAGAACGTGACGTCGTTGAGAGCGTCAGCGCGAGCGAAGGCAAAGGCCTGCGCCTGGATTTCAAGGCCGATCGGCGGGCTCCCCGTCCGCTGGTGGCGGTTGCCCACGTCGTTCATGACCCACCAGATGCCCTGGTCGCCGATGATATCGGGGCGATCCCCCGCAGCGAGGTCGTAGGAGGAAAGGCCACCTGCTTGGCGTACGTCAGGATCGGCGCGCTCAGTTTCGTCGCGCTCGTCCACGCGACCGTCACCGTCGTTGTCAAGACCATCCGTGCCCTCGTCAACGAGACCGTCGCCATCGTCGTCGAAGCCGTTGTTAGCTGCCGCGAGAACGGGCGCGCCGAGTTCGGAAGGCCAGTCACGTAGGTCAGGAGCGAGGGCTGTGCCTGCCTCGAAGGCAAGAATGTCAGCACGGCTCACTTTGTAGAGCCGGTCGAACTGAGCACAGTCGTTGGGGTCCGGGAGCGTGCCGTCCTCGTTGAGGGGGCCAGGCCAGAACTCGAACGGTCCGTAGGTCGAGCCCGCCATGCGGAGCTCACCGTCGATGAGGCCGCCGACCCAAATGCCGGCTGCGAAGATAGAGTTGGTCGTACCCGATGCTGGCACCGTGTAGACCGGGTCGGTCGAGCGCCAGAAGAGGTTACCGATGTTGTACATGCGCGCCCGGACGTTGTTGACGTCGAGGTCACGCTGCGCCACACCAGTTTGGCAGTTGCCAGGGGCCTGAGCCTGAGTAGCTGGAGCCACTCCAGCCGTCAGAGCGATGCCCAAGGCCGCCAGAAGGAGATATCGCATGAATATGGGTGGGTGTCGCTAGAGGAGGACAGAGTTGGACACGCAGGCATGGCACCACCGTGAGGAGGCTGCCATGCCTGCGGCGAGGTCGTTAGAAGCTGAAGAGGAGCCCTAGGCGGAACCGACGAGGCTGGCCGTAGAACCGCGAGCCTGCAGCTGCGGAGGTAAACTCGTCGCGGGCCACAATCACCGGGGAGGCGATGTAGGCTTCGTCGTAGAGGAAGTCAGGGACGCCTGCCACGCGGGTGGCTGTGCCCTGGAACGCGTCGTAGCTGCCAAAGCCGTCTTCGTCAGGCTGTCCCGTCGTGCGGTAGACGTTGGCAATGATCTCCTGATCGAGGAGGTTCAGGATCCAGAAGTACGCGTTCAGCTGCGCACCGCCGAAGCCGAGGTCGAAGACGCGGTTGACCTTGAGGTTCAACTCAGCCGTCGTGGGCATCGTGACGCTGTTCGGCGAACCAATGACGTCGCCCACGTTGATGTCTGAGGTCAGCGGAGCATCGCGGATCTCGCGAGACGTGAAGGGCTGACCACTCTGCACCTGTGCCAGGAGGTTGACGCCAAAATTCTCCAGGATGCTAGCGCCTAGCACCTGGGGCCCTTCGTCGTTCCCGAGGCGGTAGTCGATGGACGCCGTGAAGACGTGGCGCCGGTCGAAGTCCAGCGGGAAGATGGTCTCTGGAATGATGCCATCGCGGAAGGCCGCCGTGAAGGAGGAGAGGCCCGAGGAGCCGGTCCCCTGTGCGAACGAGAGGGTGTAGTTCACGTCGAGGGCCAGGTTGTTGGTCCGACGCAGGTCGAAGCCCAGTTCCATACCCTTCGTGGTGGTGAAGTCCGTGTTCAGGTACGTGAAGTACCCGAGCTCGCTGAACTGCACCTCGCGAACGTTGATCTTGTTCTCCTGCGTCCGGTAGAAGCCAGAGATCGTGAGTGCGGCGCGCTCGCCGAGGCGCTGGCGGAAGCCCAGTTCATACTGGGTCGTGCGCTCCGGCTTGAGGTTCGGGTTGTTGATGAACGCGCTCTCGAGGTCGATGTATCGGTTGAGCGACGCGAACGACCCAACCGTAGGACGCTGGCTCGTCACGTTGTAGCTCGCGAAAAAGAGCGCCCGGTCGGTGACCGGGAAGCTGACGCCAACGCGGGGCATCACGGTCACCTGAGCCTCGTAGTCGACCAACTCAGGGGTCGTCCCACCCAGCGAGGACGTCTGGCCGCCCACGTTGAAGACGAGGTCACCGATGTCGTTGCTGTTGATGCTGGTCCCGTTCTCGTCGAAGAAGTTGCCTTCGAGGTCACGGTAGGCCACGATGCCGCCATCGTCCCCGAAGTAGACAGCGAAGTCATCGTCGATGTTGCCCGGGCGCTGGAAGCCGTCTCCCTGGAAGAGATCTTCGTTCGGATCCGTGAGCACACCGTTGCCAGCGCGCACGATCGGGAACGGAGCGTAGAGATCGAGGGGCACTACGGTGTTGTTGTCGAAGACATCCACACGGAGGCCGAGTTGGAGCACGAGATCACGGAACTCGATCTTGTCAGAGATATAGCCCCCGTAGTAGAGCGGCTTGTGCGGCGCGATGTCGTACTTGTCGTCGCCTTCGTAGGCCGTATCGAAGAAGTTCGCGACGTTTTGGTCGTCCACTTCGCGGAGGCCGTTGAAGCTGTAGCCGTAGTAGAGCGTCGGGCCGCGCTGCGAGAAGTCGCTAAAGCCGAGTTCGTCGTAGGCGCTAGCACCACCCTCGGTGAGGCCTTCGGCACCCGGTGCGAACGGGTCGTTCGGGTCGTTGACGAACTGCGCGAGGCGCGAGCCGTTCGTGAAGCGGAAGCGGCGGCGCGTCTCGGTTTCAAACTCACCACCGAACTCGATCTGGTGCACGCCGAGCTGGGCCGTACCGAAGCCAGAGAAGCGGAGGCGCGTCTCGTCGCGACGGTCGTAGGTGTCGTAGGCAGCCACGTTGCCCGGGTTGTTGAACAGGCCGTAGCTATCTCCAACCACCGAACCGAAGTTGCCGTCTAGCGGAGGCGTTGCCACGCCGCCCTCAAAGCGGATGTAGCGCGCCGCGACCTCGTTCACCGGGTCGGAGATGTCGCCGTAACGCAGCATGTCCTCCACGTCTCCACTGAAGCCATTCGGGAACAGCACGGTCTCGAAGCTGCTGAACTCGCCCTGGACCTGGAAGAAGGCGGCGTCGCCGAGGCGCTGGCGGTAGTTACCGAAGACGCGCCAGCTATCGGTCTCCCGAATGAAGAAGCGGTTGCGGTTGAAGAA
This sequence comes from Bacteroidota bacterium, assembly GCA_038528235.1. GTDB lineage: Bacteria > Bacteroidota > Rhodothermia > Rhodothermales > Rubricoccaceae > JBCBEX01. The sequence goes on along the minus strand of JBCBEX010000047.1, from coordinate 10,542 downwards.
GCCACTCGCGTACGAGTAGGACTCGTCGTAGTCCTGGTTGAAGTTGCCGCCCAACCGCACCGTCGCCGAGTTGACCGGGTTGAACGTCAGGTTGCCGTCAACGGTGAGGCTGCGGAACGGATTGTCCTTCGTGTCGACGCGCTCGTACTGGTCACCCGTGATCGTTTCGGTTGCATCGATGATGCGCGGGAACGTGGTGCCCGTCTCTTGGAGCAGGGTCTCGCCCTCACCCAGTTCGATGCCGAAGGCTGCTGGGTTGTCCAGGATGTCCTGGCCAGCCGTGCCTGCTACGACGGCGTCCGGGACCGGGATGAAGCGGCTGGTGCCGTCCTCGTTCACTACCTCAAAGAGCTGAGGGGCGGCGAGGAGCTGGTCGAACGCGGCGTCCGACAACTCGACGAAGTCACGCCCGTAGGGGTTTTGGTCCGTCTGGGTCAGGCCTCCTACTGAGAGGAAGAAGCTAGCCTTGTCGGCAGCGCCCGGGCTCGGGACCAGCGGGCCACCGAGCGAGATCGTCCCCGTATTGAAGCCGTAGTTGTCGAGCACCTCGCTCGTGATGAGTTCGAGCGACCCGAAGTAGTCCACACCGCCCGATTTGGTCGTGATCGAGACTACGCCGGACTGCACGTCGCCATACCGGGCCGGGATCGTGCCGAGGAGCATCTCTTGCTCGGCGATCGCCTGCTGGTTGACGTTGAGGCGGGCGCTGCTCGTCACCTTGACGCCGTCCACGAAGTAAACGACTTCCTCGCCGCGGCCACCACGGATGAACAGGTCATCCGAGTCGGCCTCACTCACAACGCCCGTCTGGAGCGCCGTCACCGCGCCAACGCCACGGACCGGGAGATTCTCGATCTCCTCGCCTGAGACGACGGTGGGCGCGCCAATGGCGTCATTCTGGATGAGCGGGCGCTCGTATTCGACCACGATTTCGTCCATGATGTCATTGGACCCTAACTCGAAGTCGAGGATGCGCGTGAACCCCGAGTTCACCTCCGCCCCTTCGATGGTGACCGACGCGAAGCCCACGAAGGAGGCCGTCACGTTGTAGGTGCCGATGGGCACGCCTAGGATGACGTACTCGCCATCGATGTTGGTGGCGGCCCCAAGCGTGGTACCGTCGATAACGACGTTGGCACCAGGCAAGGGATCGCCTGCGTTATCGGTGACGATGCCTGAAATCTTGCCGGTGCCTTGCGCAAGCGCCGTGAGCGGCGCGGCAAGCAACAGCAACAGCATCAGCGTACTCGCAGTACGGTACATATGCTACCTCCGTGATGGTGGTCTGGGGTGAAGGACGAATGCCAGCTAGGACGCTCCGCTTCCAAGGGGTGGATGGTCGTACGAGCGGCGCGTGGTGCAGTTGGAAGACCAACGTAACCAAAACACGCGAGTCGCCGTAGTGCGGCGGGGTGAACCTAGTGGCGGTGCAAGGTTAAGGGCGAAGCCGCGCGCGTGCCCCGGACCCGGTGTGCGTTGCCGAAGCGCAGCACGAGTGAACGGTGGGGCGAAGAGGGGCAGTATCGAGGATGCGCGCGGATCGGGGTTACGAGAGTATTGCGGACTTGAGCGTGGCGAATATAGAGGGAGCCCTCAAAGGGTGTCAAGGCACTGTGGAGGTTCCCTCGAGCGGACGAGCCCGGGACAGACGCTCGCCATAGACCTGGCCCCGGGGATCGCCCCAAGCCATCCTAGTGGATTGCCAGGTCTTGTTCGAGCACAACTCGGACTCAGCGCAACCTACGCGCCCGGGACCATTCCCTCAAGCCGGATTCAGGGGCATGCATCTATTTGTCCCCCAGTTGTCGCATTTTTTTCGGGCTACGCTGCCATGCGAGCTACACAGCCACGAGGCGCACGTCTTCAACCCCCTCGATCGCCTCAACGCGGCGGCGCACTTCGGCGGGGACGCCCTCATCGGTCGAGATCACCGTGAGCGCCATCGAGCCGAGGCCACTGCGTCCGAGCGCGAGCGCCGCGATGTTGACCTCAGCTTCTGCGAGAATGCCTCCGACGGTCGCGAGCATGCCGGGCCGGTCCACGTTGCGATAGAACAAGAGGTGCCCAGTGGGCTTGCCCTCGAAGCGGTAGCCATCAAGCCCTACGAGGCGCCCATCGCCCGGCGCCCGGACGGTCCCGATCACCGAGCGCGTGCGCTGCGCCGTCTCCACGATCACCTCGACCAGGTTCGGGTAGTCGTAGTCCCCTGAACTGGTGCGCCACTCTTCGCTCGTCTGCAAGCCCATCTCACGGGCTAGGGTGTTCGCGTTGATGAGGTTCACGGGCTCCGGGCTCCAGCGCGCCATCACGCCGCGCAGCGCCGCGACGGTAAGCACTTCGGCATAGCGGTGCAGCGCCTCGCCGTAGCTCCGCACGGTGATGCGCCGGAGGCTGCCGTCCACGAGTTGGCTTGCGATCTGTCCCAAGCGGTCGGCAAGGTCGAGGAAGGGCTTGGCCTCAGGCTGTGCGGCGGCGCGGAGGGCACCAGCGTTGACGGGCGTCGAGACCGGCTCGCCTTTGAGCGCACGCACGACCTGCTCGGTGATCTGCACGGCCACCTTCTCCTGCGCCTCGCCCGTGGACGCGGCGATGTGCGGCGTGGCGACGACCTTCGGATGTCGGACAAGCTTTAACAACGCTTCGCTCAGCGGCTCCTCGGAGAACACGTCGAGGGCGGCCCCGGCCACTTTGCCGCTTTGGAGCGCGTCGAGCAACGCCGCCTCGTCGATGATGCCACCGCGTGCGCAGTTGACGAGCCGGACGCCGTCCTTGCACTGGGCGAGCGTCTCGGCGTTGAGAAGCCCGCGTGTGCCGTCGTTGAGAGGCGTGTGGACCGTGATGTAGTCGCTCTCGGCGAACAGCGTCGGCAGGTCTACGAGGTCGATCCCGTGGCGACGGGCGGCGTCCTCGCCAAGCACCGGGTCGAAGCCGAGCACGCGCATCTCGAAACCCTGCATCCGCTGCGCTACCGCCCGCCCGATCTTGCCAACGCCGACCACGCCGAGCGTCTTGCCCAAGAGCTCGGCGCCGGAAAACTGCTTGCGCGCCCACTCGCCTGCCGTCACCGAGGCGTGCGCGTGTGGGATGCGCCGCGCGAGCGCCTGCATCATCGCGCACGTGTGCTCAGCCGTCGAGATCGTGTTGCCGTCGGGGGCGTTGACAACGAGGATGCCTTTCCGCGTTGCCGCCTCCAGGTCGATGTTGTCCACGCCGACGCCTGCTCGCCCGATCACCTGAAGCTTTGTCGCATGATCGATCAAGTTCGCGGTGATGGTCGTCCCGCTGCGGATGATCCACCCGTCGAAGTCGCCTGCGAGGGCGGCGAGTTCGTCCTCAGACTTCTTGAGATGCACCTCGAAGTCGATGCCATTCTGGGCGAGGCGGTCGTGGCAGACCGGCGCGAGGTTGTCGGTGATGAGAACGCGAGGCATGAGCGACGTGTGGACGTGTGGACGTGTGGACGTGCCAGAAGGTGGCGCGTCAGCATCCAGGCGTCAAGCCACCTGGGCGCTCTTCACGCTGAACCCTTCACGCGTCACTTCTGCCTTCACTCGGCGGCCCACCCGGAACGATTCGCCTCGCCGACGGATTGAGAACGTCGCCTTTCCCCTCTTCACCTATCCGCCCCCCCATGGCTGCCTTCGCCCATCCCGAGGTGCTCGTCTCGACCGAGTGGGTCGCTCACCACCGCGCCGACACGGCCAACGTACGTCTCGTTGAGAGCAACGAGGACCTCTTGCTCTACGGCACTGGTCACATCCACAACGCCGTCCACATCGACTGGGTCAACGACCTCCAGGACGAGGTCGTCCGCGACTACGTCGGCAAGGAAGCGTTCGCGCGCCTCTGTGCCGAGCACGGCATCACCGAAGACACGACGGTCGTCTTCTACGGCGACAAGAACAACTGGTGGGCCACCTATGCCTTCTGGACGTTCAAACTCTACGGCCACCGCGACTGCCGCGTGATGGACGGCGGCCGCGCCAAGTGGATCGCCGAGGGCCGAGCCCTGACCACCGAAGCGCCGAGCTTCGAACTGACCGCCTACGAGCCGAAGGACCCGGACCTCTCGATTCGCGCCTTCCGCGACGAGGTGATGGCCCACATGAAGCGCGGCGGCGCGCTCGTGGACGTGCGCAGCCCGCAGGAATACATCGGCGAGGTGACGCACATGCCGGGCTACCCACAGGAAGGGGCCATGCGCGGTGGCCATATTCCCGGCGCCGCCAACATCCCGTGGAGCCGCGCGGCAGCCGAAGATGGCACGTTCAAGCCGCGTGCGGACCTCGAGGCGATCTACCTCACCGAGCAAGGCCTCACCTCGTCCGACGAGACGATTGCCTACTGCCGCATCGGCGAGCGGTCGAGCCACACGTGGTTTGTGCTGAAATACCTGCTCGGCTTCGACCGCGTGAAGAACTACGACGGCTCGTGGACGGAGTGGGGCAACCTAGTCGGCGCACCCATCGAGAAAGGCGAACCCGAATAGGCGGCCAACCTGAACAAGCATGGCGGTACAGCTTTGCGACACCGCCGCACTGAAAGACCGCTTCACTCATGGGAAACCCAGACGTGCTCTCCGTGCTCGTGCCGTCTGCGCGGACACTGCTCACGCTCGGCGCTGTGCTCGGCGGCCTCGGCGTTGCGCTCGGCGCGTTCGGCGCACACGGGCTGGAAAACCTAGCCTACGTCACGCCTGATCGCATCGCCACGTTTCGCACGGGCGTGCTCTACCACCTCGTGCACGCCCTCGCGCTGCTCGTTGTGGGCTTGCTTCTGCTCCAGGGCATCGAGGTCCGCGCGGCCGGGTGGCTGTTCGTCGCCGGGATCGCGGTGTTTTCCGGAAGCCTCTACGTGCTCGTCTTGGCCGACCTACCGATCATGGGAGCCGTCACGCCCATCGGCGGGGTCGCCTTTCTGGCCGGCTGGGGCTTGCTCGCGTGGCGCGTCTGGCAAGGTGTCGCGGTGTAGCAGAGGACGAGGCGTCCATCACCGCACCGTGTCTACGGTGGCCCTCTAGAACTCGTCTTCTTCGAAGAGGATCATGAACGTCGGCGTGAGGCCGTGCTCGGCGGCGAGCTTCAGGAGTTCGTCGGCGGCGGCGGCCGGGTCCTCATAGGTGCCGTGCTCCGTGCCATCCACCGCGAGCGCATAGTCGATCTCGCCATCGCGGTCGGCGTCGAGGTCTTCCCACTCGATGGCCTCCTCGATGAGGTAAATGTTGCGCTCAGGATCAAACGAGGCGAGGAAGCGCTCGCGCGTCTGCTCCGGGTCGATGAGGCTGACGTTGCCGAGGGCGCTGTACTCCTCGTCGTAGAAGAGGCTCTCGATGAGGAGGGTACGCGCGAAGTGCTCGATGCTGAAGTCGGCCATCGTGAGGGGTAGGCTGGGGAAGAGGGGCAGGGCCAGGCGGTTCCCGCGACCTGGCAAGAGTGACGTTCGAACTTACGAGCACGCCCGCGCAGCGTTTCACCGGGGAGGGTCTTGCGCCCCACATTCGAGGGCATCCTGAATCCTAGCTGGCGCTAAACAAAACCCGCCCTCGCACGAAGACGAGGACGGGCCTTGGAGTAGGTCTGTAGCGAAGGGTCCGCTCCTGGTTTCGCCGACACCGAGTCTCGCCGACACCGAGTCTCGCTGGCACCGAGTCTCGCTGGCACCGAGTCTCGCCGACGCTGGGCTTCGCTGAGCAGGTGGCTCCCCGGCGACGCTGAACCAGCTCCAACCTACCCGCACGGCACGCTCCAGTCGATTACCTCCGTGTTAGCACTAGGTCATCGCTGCGTTACGCCCTGCAGGAACGGCGCGCGCGCGCAGCACGTCGGTTGAAGTGCCCCGTTCCCCCCTCCGCGCTCCGTAGTTTTCGGGCTCGCCATTCTCCCCTCACCTCGCCCCCTGCCCCGATGTCCCTGCCTCGCTCCAGCGGCCTCCTTCTGCACATCACGTCTCTGCCTGGCCGCTACGGCATCGGCGACTTCGGCCCCGCCGCCTACGCCTTCGCAGACTTCCTCGCGGAGGCGGGCCAGCGCGTCTGGCAGGTGCTCCCCCTCGTGCCGCCGGGCTACGGCGCTTCGCCCTATGCGAGCCCGTCCACGTTCGCGCTCAACCCCTATCTCGTAAGCCCCGACAAGCTGCGCGACGCAGGCCTGCTCACCGACGATGACCTCGCCGACGTACCCGCGTTCCCAGACGACCACGTGGACTTTGGGCCCGTTGAACACTACAAGTGGGACCTCCTGCGCCGCGCCCACGCGCACTTCCTGGACGGGGCTGGGCTGCCCGGCTACACTGCCGACGACCTCGCCACGTTCGAGGCGCTGCACGCGGACTGGCTCCCCGAGTATGCCCTCTTCGCCGCGCTCAAGGAGGCGCACGGCGGCGTCGCCTGGACGGACTGGGAGCCCGCCTGCGTCCGCCGCGACCTGGACGCCCTCGCCCAGGCCCGCGAGACGCACGCCGACGCGATCCGCCTCCACACCTTCGCGCAGTTCGTCGCCGACGCGCAGTGGCAGGCATTGTGGTCCTACTGCCGCCAGCGCTCCATCCGCCTCCTCGGCGACCTCCCGATCTACGTCGCCCACGACAGCGCCGACGTGTGGGCCAACCAGGACCTCTTCCTCCTCAACGACGACGGCCAGCCCACCGTGGTAGCGGGCGTCCCGCCGGACTACTTCTCGGAGACGGGCCAGCGCTGGGGCAACCCGATCTACCGCTGGGACCGCATGAAGCGCAACGGCTACGGCTGGTGGGTCCAGCGCATGGCGCGCGCGATCAAGCTGATGGACCTCGTCCGCCTCGACCACTTCCGCGGCTTCGAGGCCTACTGGCAGAGCCCCGGCGACGAGGACACGGCCGTCAACGGTGAGTGGATCGAGGGACCCGGCTCGGACCTCTTCGCGATGTTCGAGAAGCAGTTCGGCGCACCCCTGCCGATCATCGCCGAGGACCTCGGCATCATCACGCCGGGCGTCCGCGCGATCATGGCCGAGTTCGACTTCCCCGGCATGGTCGTCCTCCAATTCGGCTATGATGAGGGGCCCAACTCGGAGCACCTGCCGCACAACTACCGCCGCGACCACGTCGCCTACACGGGCACGCACGACAACGACACCATCCAGGGCTGGAACAACAACCCGGAGGTGACAGTGGCGGAAGCGGAGGCGAAACGCATCCGCGACTTCGCCTGTGCCTACCTCGGCCTCCCCAGCACCGACCACCTGCACTGGGCCTCGATCCGGGCCGTGCTCACGTCGGTCGCCAACCTGGCAGTGTTCCCTGTGCAAGACCTGCTCGGTCTCGGCTCGGACACGCGCATCAACCGGCCGGGCAGCCTCGGCGGCATCAACTGGGCGTGGCGCCTCGAAGAAGGCGCGCTCACGGAGGCGCTCGCGGAGCAGCTCCACCGCATGACCGCCGTGACGAACCGCCTCGAAGGCATGACCGCGCTGAAGAAGGTCGGCGAGTAGCAAGGCGGCTCCCCCCGCCCTGCGCCGTCTCCGTTCTGACGAACTCCGCTCCTCGGGCTGTCCCCCTCACGCGTGAGGGGGACAGTTTTGGTTGAGGCGGGAGCGCAGCGACCGTCAACCAAAACGGGGGGAGCCGCCCCACCGCGGTGTCGCTGACGAGACGCCGCCCGTCTATCGCGCCACCGTCACTCGTCGTGTTGCTACGACGCCCCCGACGGTAGCGCGCACCACATAGACGCCCGCAGGCAGCCCGCGCGTCTCGAACGTGAGCATGTCCGTGCCCGCCGCGCGCGTGCCCTCGGTGACCACCGCCACCTCGCGCCCGAGCACGTCCACCACCGCAACGCGTACCCCAGCGGGCTCCACGAGCGCTACCGGCACCGTCACCGCCCCAGTGCCGGGATTCGGGTACGGGGTGCCCAGCACCAGGGCCTCGCTCGGCGTCGCAGGCTCCCCCGCCACGCCCGACGCTGCCACCGCCTCCACCGTGCGCACCAACAACCCTTTCTTGAACGGACCTCCTACGCCCTGGCTGAAGCCCACCCACACCCGACTCTCCGGGCCGATCACCACGTCCCGCACGATGAGCCGGTTGCCCACCAGCGCCTCGCCATCGAAGGCCCCCACCGACTGCCACGTCACGCCCCCGTCCACCGAGCGCCACACCTCGCCTTGCGGGACGTTGTCCAAGCCCCCCATCACGGCCCACAGGCTGCCATTCGCCCCCGCTGCTGTCGAGGAAGAAGAGGCGGCCCGTCGACGCCATTAGGATCCCCGTATAGGCTCCAGCCCGGTTGAATCGGGTGAAGGACTCATCAGCGCGGCGCCACACCCAGGCGCCATCAGTTCCTACGAAGTGGACGGCGGAGTCGCCGCTCAGGGTGAGGCTCCGCACCTGGAGCGAGTCGCTGACGACCTCCCAAGCGATGGGCGCCTGCGCCTGCCCCCCTGGCGCTCCCCCGAGCAGGACGAGCGCCACGACACAGCGGCAGAACCAGCGTGATACGGCCCCGCTCATAACAGGCTACCGGACAACCGTGAAGGTCTGCAGGTCTTGCACGAACGCCTGCTCCACCGAGGCGAGCAGGTGCAGCGTGGTAGGCGAGACTGCGCTGTTCGTCCGCGTGAGCATCATCGCGACCGGTGACTGGCGAGGGTAATGTCGTTCATGTGCCCTGCATGATAACGTAGGCTATTTCTTCCACCGACTCACCGCAGCCCCGACGAAAATGGCTTGCGCCCCGCCTCTGCAAGTGAAGCCCCCGTAAAGTTCAAGGGCCGCATGGCCCTTCGCGTGGGGCGGTGTGGACCGTTCGGGGCACGGAATGGGTAGCAGCCCCTATCCTCTCCCACAATTTCTTCTGCCCGTCCTACGGATTGCTACTCGATGGCTGAACCTGCTACCCTGACCTATCCCCGCCTCGGCGCCCTCGTCGAAGACGGCGGCACCCGCTTCCGCGGCTTCGCGCCCAAGGCCACCACGCTCACGCTCCACCTCGAAGGCGACGCCGCCCAGACCATCGAGATGACGCCCATGGAGGACCTCGGCATGGGCCTCTTCGAGACGTTCGTGGAGGGCGTCGGTGCGGGCGCGCGCTACCGGTTCCAGATGGACGACCAGACGCCGTTCCCGGACCCGGCCTCGCGCTATCAGCCTGAGGGCGTCCACGGGCCGAGCGAGGTCGTGGACCCGGGCGCCTACGACTGGCAGGACGGAAGCTGGAGCGGCCTCGCGCAGACCGACCTCGTCTTCTACGAACTGCACGTCGGCACCTTCACGCCAGAGGGGACGCTCGCCGCCGCGCGCCGCAAGCTGCCGCACCTCAAGGCGCTCGGCATCACCGCCGTCGAGCTGATGCCGCTGGCCGACTTTCCCGGCCGCTGGAGTTGGGGCTACGACCACGCCGCGCTCTTCGCGCCGAGCCGCGCCTACGGCACCCCCGACGACCTCCGCGCCTTCGTAGACACGGCCCACCAACTCGGCCTCGCCGTCTTCCACGACGTCATCTACAACCACCTCGGCCCCGATGGCGCCTACATCGCCGCCTACGCGCCGATGTTCACCAAGAAAGCCCGCACGCCGTGGGGCGCTGCCATCAACCTCGACGACGAGGGCTCGGCGGGCGTCCGCGCCTTCTTTATCGAGAACGCCCGCTACTGGCTCCGGGAGTACCACTTCGACGGGTTGCGCCTCGACGCCACGCACACGCTGCGCGACCGCTCTGAGCCGCACTTCCTGCGCGAACTCCGCGACGCCGTGCGCGCCTTCGAGGCCGAGCACGAGACGCACTACCGCTTCATCATCGCCGAGGACCACCGCAACCTCAACACGCTTCTCTTCCCCGTAGACGACGAGGACGCCCCCGGCTACGGCCTCGACGGCGTCTGGACGGACGACTTCCACCACCAGATCCGCAACTTCACCGCGGGCGACTCGCGCGGCTACTACGGCGCGTTCATCGGCACGCAGGCCCGCGACATCGCGCACACGCTCACGCAGGGCTGGTTCTACGACGGCCGCCGCAACCCGCTCACAGGTAAGGCCTGGGGCACCGAGACGAACCCGCGCAAGGGCCCCGAGGTGCGCCTCGACCAGTGCGTGATCTGCATCCAGAACCACGACCAGGTCGGCAACCGTCCGGGCGGCACCCGCCTCACCGACGACATCGACCTGGCGACCTACCGCGCGGCGACGGCGGCGCTGCTCTTTCCGCCGCTCACCCCGCTCCTCTTCCAGGGCCAGGAGTGGGCCGCCCGCACGCCGTTCCAGTTCTTCACCGACCACAACGACGAGATCGGCCCGACCATCCTGCCGGGCCGCCGCCGCGAGATGCGCGACCACGCGGGCTTCCGCGACGGCGTCCCTGACCCGCAAGACCCCGCGACGTTCGAGAACAGCAAGCTCGACTGGCGCGAACTCGTCCTGCCGGAGCACAAAGGCACGCTGGTCTACTACCAGGACCTGCTCGCCCTCGAAGCTGATGAGCAGATAGTGGTCGCCGCGCACGAGGCGGAGGCCGAAGCGTCCGTGGGCCGTCGAGGTGTACTCGCCGTCGAGCGTCTTGCGGAGGGCGAG
>JBCBEX010000046.1:0-34124 GCA_038528235.1 Bacteroidota bacterium | reverse complement strand
CACTACATGGCCAGCCGGTACGTGCGGCATAGTTCAAGTGCCGCGGCCATGCGATCTGCGGCGAACCTGCGGCCCCAAGCACCACGCTGTTCTGGAGACCTTCAGTCGTCGGAGGGCGGGGCGAAGACGGTGCGGAACGCCGCGAGCGCGGCCGGATGGTAGACCGTCCAGTGGTACTCCTCGGGCCAGGCGCGGTAGTGCAGCGTCAGCCCGCCCGGAGCCGCCGCCTGCAACGCCGAGGCCACGCGCTCCGTGATCGCCGCGAGTTCCGGCTGCCCGCTCGCGGCGAGGTACAGCGTGGCGTCGAGATCCACGGCGTCCGTCAACACCTCCACGGCCTCGTTCGCGAGGCGCTCATCGTCCCACCACAGGCTTGGGTCGATGGCGATGTAGGTGTCGAACAGGTCCGGGGTGCGGAGGAGGGTCTCGACGACGAACAGCCCCGCCAGCGACTCGCCCACGAGGGCCGTCTCTCCGGTTGTCCGATAGGACGCCTCGATGACGGGCATCAACTCGTCGCGGAGAAACGCGCGGAAGGCCGCCGAGCCGCCCACCCGCGGGGCGATGTCTCGATCGGACGCGACCGTGGTGGGGCCCGTGAGGTCGCGGCGGCGCTCCGTGTTCTCGATGCCGACCAGGAGGTGGGGGCGCATCGTCCCGTTGAGCGACGAGATCTGGACAAGCCCCGCGATGTGGAGGAAGTCTTCCCCGATCCCGCCGTCGGGCATGTAGAGCACCGGCAGGCGGAGCGTGTCCGAGGAGTGGTAGCCCGCCGGGGCGTACACGTTCACCCGCCGTGTCTCGCCCAGCACCTCAGACTGGAGCAGAAACGTGTCGCCGATGGCAAGCTCTGCGACCTCATTGACGCTGTCGGTGGAGGTGGGTTGAGACCAGACGCCGAGCGGAAACGCGAGGGCAAGCAGCGCAAGGAGGTAGCGGGGCACAGGGCGAAAGAGGCAGAGGTTGGATAGGCAAGACCGCATCATTGGGAGCGTTGTCATCGGAGACGCTTGTGTTCATCGCTGCATGACGCAGGGCCCTGGCGCACAACCTGCGCCTCGATGCCGTCGACAAGGTGCGGGAGGGCATCTTACTCCCGGTGCGGAGCTATGCGCTTCTGGTCTGACGAGGACTAATTTGCAATGGTATTATTAATTATAAGCATATGAAATATTAAAAGGATTGATCTTTATTTCGTGACTTGCGATATCGTGGTATTTGAGAATCCAAGATCGTTTAGGTATTTGGGGAATTGGTCAACAAGTGCATCTTCGCACCTGTCGACTAGGAATCTGATATCCGCGATCCGCTTTTTGACCGCTTTGTCAGTAATTGTCTGAGGACGAACCTTTGGTCGATCGCAGTTGTGAATACAGTCGTGCCTACGTTGAAAGGTCTCCTTGAATCGACTTTCGAATTTTATCAGTGCCTTCTTTTTTTCAGATTCTTTTCGTTTTCCGGCTAATTTTTTATAGTCCGACCCACTGATTCCGAACATGCGAACTTTAGCATCCTTGTGTACGATCCAGTCTCCTATTGTGTTATTGTTGACCAGTTTATTGTTGTTGTTGCAGAACTGGTTGAAGAGACTTCGGATTTTCTCTAAGGACAAAACATTTTCGTCTTCAATTAACTCTCTTGCCGCCATACGCCACCTCCATCCTCCTGTAGACTTACGAATGACGGCCACCACTGGTACCCGTAGGTTGTTGAGGCGATCCGGTATCGAGATCGAACTCTGCTTCTCTTTAGCTCGCAGCGTTCGAGCGATGAGGTCCGCGTAAGCATCTGAGAAATAAGCGTCACAGGCTCCTACGGAGAACATCCAGGTTGCCCGTAGGATGTCGTCACGCAAGAGTCCGCTTTGTAGTGGACGCGCGTGATCAAGCATGTTGCTTGCTCGCGTCAGATCCTCATTGAAGTGATTTCTTGCTGTTTTCAGGATGGGCATCAAAGACCAAGTGCGAAGTGATCAGAGCAGTTTATTGCTTACTCGCAACTCGCTAGGTATAAATGATGCTAACGAGACCAGAACACCTGTGCGTACAGTTCGGTCTGCAACGGTAGGTTCTGTAGTGAATCGCTTAGAGTGCAACTACGTTGCCGCGCATGTCGACGAAATGGTCTATTTCGAAAGTAGGCGGTGATCCCGAGAAGCGAAGTGCAATCCGCTGGAGCTTGCTGTTACCCACTTTAGTCTCAACGAATACGCGTGCTGCGTCAATGCTTACTGCATCATCTTGCATTTGGGTAAGGTTTTCAGGTAAAACGCTGAGGACAACAGGTACCTCCTTGCCTCCGATTTCCATCTCAAACTGAAGCTGGAAGACAGTTTCCTGGCCTATAGCATTCCGACGTTTGGCTGCAGCGTCCCTCAATGAAGCAGCCAATGCCTTTGCAGCTCTTTCCGCGAACTGACCGACGAAGTGCGAGACTGCCGCAAGCCCTACGAACTTGAGGATTACGATAGCCGCAGCCTCGACACTCCGCTGCTGAAGCTCTACAACGTCGATCTGAAAATTGTCATCTGACAGTCCAACCAACGGAATAAAGTCGGCCTCGTCTAGGATTCTGGGGTTGAAGACAACGGCTATGTTACCCCTTCTACTTGCATCGACCGAGTAGATATTCGAAGGGAAGGAAAGACTGAACCCCTTTGCCCAATCGAGAGCAGTCTCGTCCAGAATCTCAGCGTCGATCACAATCGCCAGGTCGCCCGACTCCAAGCGTTCAAGCCGCTTATTGAGGAGACGGCCAGCGGGCTCCTGCGACAAGTCATGATGCTTGTTGAGGATTACAGGATCAGGCATGTCGTCGAAGATTGCCCGTAGTTCACCCTCAGCTAGCCGTGTCCCATGAGCGTCGAGTCGGGTCGAGGCGACGATCTGCCCTTCAAGCCGTTTCATTTTTCGAGTGCGGCAGGCTTACAGAATCATCAAGTCGATGTCGTTAGGGCATAACATTTGGAAGGACTCCTAGTAGCCTAACGTTTTGGCAGGTAAGAGGATAAGCATGAGTCTAGTCAAAGAGGAAGCGAATGGCTGAATAAAGCAAAGGCTAGTCCCTCACTGCTTTGACTAGATACCTAGCACACTACCACTCGGAATCTTTCGCCGGGCCCTGCGTTAACGTCGGCTCAGCCTGCCCGTCCCGCCTGACCGCGTTCCATGCCCGCCGCCCTGCCTGACGCCCCCGCGCGCTCCAGCTTCATCCACGACCAGATCGAGGACGACCTCGCCGCTGGGAAGACCGAGGTCGTCGTCCGCTTCCCGCCGGAGCCCAACGGCTACCTCCACCTCGGGCACGTCAAGTCGATGTGCCTCAACTTCGGGCTGGCGCGCGACTACGCCGCCCGCGCCGTGACGCGCTGCCACCTGCGCTTCGACGACACCAACCCGGAGACCGAGGACATCGAGTACGTCCGCGCCATCCAGCGCGACGTCCGCTGGCTCGGCTTCGACTGGGGCGAGCATATCTACTACGCCTCGGACTACTTCGAGCAGCTCTACGACTGGGCGCGCCAGCTCATCCGCGACGACAAGGCCTACGTGGACAGCCAGGACCTCGACGCGATCCGCGCGAACCGCGGCACCGTCACCGAGCCGGGCACGCCGAGCCCGTACCGCACCCGCAGCGTCGAGGAGAACCTCGACCTCTTCGAGCGCATGCGCGCGGGCGAGTTTCCTGACGGCGCGCACGTGCTCCGCGGCAAGGTGGACCCGCAGCCCGGCGACGACTGGCCCGTGATGGGGCACCCCAACATGAAGCTTCGGGACCCCGTCATGTACCGCATCCGCCACGCCGCGCACTACCGCCGCGGCGACGCCTGGCCGATCTACCCGCTCTACGACTGGGCGCACGGCCAGTCCGACGCCATCGAGGGCATCACGCACTCACTCTGCACGCTCGAGTTCGACGTCAACCGCCCGCTCTACGACTGGTACCTCGATGCGCTCGGCTTCGAGGCGGGTGCGCGTCCGCACCAGTACGAGTTCGCGCGCGGCAACGTGGACTACACGGTGATGAGCAAGCGCAAGCTGCGGACGCTCGTCATGGACGGCCACGTCGCCGGCTGGGACGACCCGCGCATGCCGACGGTCGCGGCGATGCGGCGGCGCGGCGTCACGCCCGAGGCCCTGCGCGCCTTCTGGGAAAGCGCGGGCATCACCAAGACCAACAGCCGCGCCGAGATGGCGCAGCTCGAATACGCCATCCGCGACGACCTCAACACCCGCGCCCCGCGCGTGCTGGCCGTCCTCGACCCGCTCAAGGTCACCGTCACCAACTGGCCCGAGGGCCGCACCGAGTGGATCGAGAGCAGCTACTGGCCCCGCGACATCGACCGCGAGGGCACGCGCCTCGTGCCGTTCGGCGGCACGCTCTACATCGAGCGCGACGACTTCATGGAGGCCCCGCCGAAGGACTACTACCGCCTCGCGCCGGGCCGCGCCGTGCGCCTGCGCCACGCCTACGTGCTCCGCTGCGACGAGGTCGTGAAGGACGATGCGGGCGAGGTCGTCGAACTCAAGTGCACGTACTTCCCGAAGGACGAGGACGGCCACGACACCTCCGGGCTAAACCCCAAGGGCACGATCCACTGGGTCAGCGCCGACCACGCCGTCGAAGCCGAGGTACGGCTCTACGACCGCCTCTTCCGCGTGCCGGACCCCGACGACGTGCCGGAAGGAAAGACCTTCCTCGACCACCTCAACCCCGACTCGCTGCGCGTGGTCACGGGCTACCTCGAACCGAGCCTCGGCGCGGCGCAGGTCGGCGACCGCTTCCAGTTCGAGCGCCAGGGTTATTTCGTGGTGGACGAGGACTCGAACGATGGGAAGCTCGTCTTCAACCGCACCGTCACGCTGCGCGACTCGTGGGACAGCGAGGAGGAAGCCACGACGGGCGAAACCGCCGAGGAGAAGGCCGCCCGCAAGGAGCGCCAGCGGCAGTTGGAGGCCGAGCGCGGCGACCCCGTCGAAGCGCTCGACGCCGACGCCCGCGCCGCCTACGACCGCTACGATACCCTCGGCGTGAACCCGGGCGATGCGCTGCTCCTCGCGCAGGACCCGCGCCTCGCACAGTTCTTCGAGGACGCCTACGCCGTCCACGGCGACGCTGCGACCATTGCCCCCTGGGTGACGAACGAGGTGCAGCGGGCCCGCAAAGACACACCATTGGCCGAGCTGCAATTTGCCGCCGCCGACCTCGCCGCGCTCGTCGCGCTCGTGGACGATGGCACGCTCTCCAACCGCGCCGCGAAGCAGGTCCTCGACCAGATGGCCGAGACGGGCGACGCGCCCAGTGTCATCGTGGAGCGCGAGGGCCTGCGCCAGGTGTCCGACGCCGACACGCTCGCGCCCGTGATTGCCGACGTGCTGGGTCGCTTCCCCGACAAGGTCGCGGCCTATCAGGGCGGCAAGACGGGGCTGATCGGTTTCTTCGTCGGCCAGACGATGCGCGCCACGGGCGGCTCCGCCAACCCGGCGCTGGTGAAGGACCTACTGGCAGAGGCGCTGTCGTGAGGGCGGCTGTGCTGGGGGCGGCATCCCCCGCCCAGATCAAAACCACCCAGCCTGTCATCCTGAGCGGAGGTCCGCAGGACCGAAGTCGAAGGATCTCTGTCTCATTGACTGAGCTGCGGTCAGAGCATCCAGACAAACATAGATCCTTCGACTCGCTGACGCTCGCTCAGAATGACAAGAGCAGGATCAATGCGTGCGGGCGCGACGGCCTGCTACCGGCTGCTGATGCACGCAAGGCTGTGCTCGGGACGGCTCCCCCCGCTTGCACGCCTGCGACGGCGCGCAAGCTGTCCCCCTCACGCGTGAGGGGGACAGTCCGAGGAGCGGAGCGCGCAGCGCGGAGGCGACGCAGGACGGGGGGAGCCGCCCCGGCGCAAGCCCTCACGCTCCTCCTCACCTTCCTCCTTGCGCTCCCTGCGTTCGCCCAGCCGAGTGCGCCGACGCTCCCGCCGGGCGTGCCGCAGGTGTCCGCCGAGGCGCGCGTGACGCTGCTCACGTTCTACCCGCGCGAGCAGGTCCACACCATCTTCGGCCACAGCGCCTTCCGCATCGCCGACCCCGTGACGGGCCTCGACCGCGTCTACAACTTCGGCACGTTCGACTTCGACCAGCCGTTCTTCGTCCTCCGCTTCATCCGCGGGCAGCTCGACTACCAGCTCTCCGTCGCCGACTTCGACCGGGTGCTCGCGTTCTACCGCAGCCAAGGCCGCGCGACGGTCGAGCAGACGCTAGCCCTCGACAGCACGGCGGTGCGGACCATGTTCGCGCTCTTGGAGACGAACTACCTCCCGGAGAACCGGACGTACCGCTACGACTTCTTCTTTGACAACTGCGCCACGCGCCTCGTCGACGCCGTGGACGCCGCCACGCCCGACACGCTGCGGCTGGGCACCTTCGAGGACGACGCGACCTTCCGCGACCTGATCCGGCCCTACGTCGCCGAGCAGCCGCTGCTGCGCCTCGGCATGAACCTCGGCCTCGGCCTGCCCACCGACGCCGTCGCGACCGACTACCAGCGGACGTTCCTCCCGCTCGAACTCCTCGACGCCTTCGACCGCGCGACGCTCGGCGGAGAGCCGCTGGTGGCGCGCACCGACACGCTCTTCTGGACGAGCGACGCCGGACGTACGCCCGCGCCCTCGAACTGGCCGCTCGTGCTGACGTGGGTGCTTCTCGCAGTCGGCGGCACGCTGACCGTGCTCGGCTGGCGGCGCAAGCGGGTCGTCGGACGCTGGGGGCGTCGCGGCGATGCGCTACTGTTTGCGGTCGCCGGACTGGCCGGGGTGATCCTCGCGTTTCTCTGGTTTGGGACGGAGCACCGCGTCACAGGGCCCAACCTCTCGCTGCTGTGGCTCTGGCCGTTGCATCTATTGATGGCGCCGGTCCTGCTCCGCGCCGCACTGCCGGGGTGGGGGCGGGTCTACCTCTGGGCAGCGGCCATTGCGGCCAGCGGCATGGCGCTGACGTGGGGGTTCTGGCCCGAGACGTTCCCGGCACCGCTCTGGCCGGTGGCGGCGCTGCTCGCGCTGCGGGCTGCCCGACGCGCGCTGGAGCCGAAAGAGGAGAGCGCACACACCGCACAGGTCGCGTAGAAAAAGGCGATACGAAAAAAGTTTGTTGGAACAAGTAAGAGAGCGGCTCGTCAATCCCTCTGTCGGCATCCCCTCCCGCCTTCCGTTTCACGTCTCCGCTGTGGGAGTCCGTTTCTCCTTTCCCTTGCTGCCATGACCCTCTTCCGCTACTTCGCCGCCGTCGCCGCGGCCGCCCTCGTCGTCGTCGCCTTCTCGACGCTCCGTCCCGCCGAAGCCCCCGCCTCACTCCTCGACGTTCCCGCTGGGTCCTACACGCTCGACGCGGTCCACTCCGAAGTCGCCTTCGAGGTGCGCCACTTCGGCGTCTCCAAGGTGCGCGGTGAGTTCAGGGACTTCGCCACCGAAATCGCCTTTGCCGACGGCACGCCCACGAGCCTTTCCGTGTCATCCACGATCCAGGTCGCCTCGGTCGACACCGACAACGAGCGTCGCGACGGACACCTCCGCTCGGACGACTTCTTCAACGCCGAGGAATTCCCGACGATCACCTTCACGAGCACCCGCGTCGAGGACGCCGATCCGGACGACGACGAGTTCCTCTTGATCGGCGACCTCACGATCCGCGACGTGACGAAGGAAGTCACGATGGAGGTCGAGATGCTCGGGCCGGTGATCGGCATGAACGAGGACACCCGCATCGGCTTCGAGGCCGAGACGGAGATCAACCGCCAAGACTTCAACGTGAAGTGGGGCGGCGCGCTCTCCGGTGGCGAACTCGTCGTGAGCGACGACGTCGAGATCGAACTCAACATCGAGGCGATCCTGGCCGAGTAAGCCACCCAGCAATTCCAACGCTTCACGCCCCCGCTGCTCGTTCCGGAGTGGCGGGGGCGTCTTTAGTGGGTATGGACGTGCGCAGGTATGCATGTGTGAACGTGCTAGCGTAGGTCAGGCGACGATGGAGTAGAGAACGGAGAGCCAGCGGGCCAATCTATTTGGCGCGGCTCAGCAGGGTGGCTTGCGTTCCCACGACCCCGTTGCGAGGGCCGCCCCCACACCGCGAGGGGACGCGCCCTGGCACGGCCATCGGGTCGGAACCGCTTCCGGGCAGAGGCGGCGCTGGCTACTCTGGAAGCAATCGGCTCTGTTCCCGCTTCCGGTCCCTACCATGCGTCCTTCCGCTCCCCATGTTGTCGGCATCGACTTCTCCGACGCCTCCGCTCGTGCGCTCCGCTCGGCCGCCGGGCTCGCCCTGACCGCCGCCGCGCCGCTTCACGTCGTCCATGCCGACGAAACGCAGGCAACGGTCCGTTCCCGCCGTGCCGACTCGTTGCTGACCGACCTCCGCGCCTTCGTTCGGCGCACCTTCGACGGCCGCCTGCCCGGCGTGCGAATCACCTACGCGCTCGCCCGCGACCTCTCGCCCGGCCTAGCGCTGAGCAGCTATGCGACCGATGTAGACGCGCGCCTCGTGGTTGTCGGCACGCACGGGCGGCGCGGCGTGAAGCGACTGCTACTCGGCAGCGTCGCCGAAGAGGTCGTGCGCACGGCACCGTGCCCCGTCCTGACCATCCCCGACCCGATGGCCGAGGTGGCTACCCCGGCCAACCGCCCCGTGCTCGCGCCCGTCGACTTCTCGATGGCGTCGGAGGAGGGGCTGCGCCTCGCCCGCGCTTGGGCCACGCGCCTGAACGCGCCGCTGGTGCTGCTCCACGTCATCGACGCGGGGCCGTACCCGGCGTTCTATCTCCCCGACCTCGCCGAGGGAACCACGCTCACGCACCTGCTCGACGAGCGGGCCCGCAAGCGGATGCCGCGCTTCTACGCGCAGGCCGTCTACGGCGTCGATGCTGCCGCGGGTCACGCTGAGGTCGACGGCATTCGAATCGAGACGGCCGTGGGCCGCGCCGATGTCGAGATCGCGGCCATCGCCAAAGAGATCGGCGCGCGCCTCATCGTCATGGCGACGCGCGGGTTGACTGGGCTGGAGCACGTGCTCCTGGGCAGCACGGCCGAGCGGACGCTCCGCCGCGCGCCGTGCCCCGTGCTCACGCACCGCCCGAGCCCCACGACCGACTCGCCGGGGGACGCGGCGGCCGTCCGCGCCGATGCGAAAGCCCTCCTCGAAGCGGACTTGCATCTGCCGTAGTGACCGCGCCGCGACCCCGCGCAGCCCGGCTTCCGCGCTCCCCCACCTCCAACCGGATCCTCCCATGCTGAAGATCGAACGCCTCCTCTTCCCAACCGACCACTCGGACTGCGCCGACAGCGCACTCGGGCACGCCCTGGCCCTGGCCGCGCTCTATGGCGCCGAACTCCATATCCTGACGGCCCTCGACGTCTACGACGACCTCGACGACCTCGTGGACGACGACGATCTCGATGGAATGGCGTCGATGCTGCGCCAGCACAACCGCGTGCGGGTCGTCCGCGTCGCCGAGCTGGGCAGCTCCGCCGCCGATGTCATCCTCGACTACGCGGCGCATGCCTACATCGACCTCGTGGTGATGGCCACGCATGGGCGGCGCGGGGTGGCGCACCTGCTCCACGGCAGCGTCGCCGAGCGCGTCGTCCGGGAGGCACCGTGCCCCGTGCTCACGCTCCGTTGCGATGCGCCCACGCTCGACACCGACGACGCGACCGACAACCGCATCCTCGTGCCGTTCGACTTCTCGGACCGCTCGCGCTACGCGCTCGACTACGCCGCCGACCTCGCCCGCGTCTTCCGCGCCGACCTCGAACTCGTCCACGTCGTCTCCGACGCGATGTGGCCGGACGTCTACGGCTACGACGCCGGTGCCAGCAACACCGAGGTGCTGCTCAAGCGGGCCCGCACAGCCCTCGACCGCCTCGCGGGCGAACTGCGCGCCAGCGGGGTCAACGCCTATGCTCACGTGGACGTCGGGTTCGCCGCGACCAGCCTGGCTGACATCGCCGCCGAGCGCAGCGCCGACCTGATCGTGATGGCCTCGCACGGGCTGACCGGGCTGAAGCGGCTGCTCCTCGGCAGTGTCGCCGAGAACACCGTCCGGCTCGCGCCGTGCCCGGTGCTCGTCGTGAAGCCGTTCGGCAAGTCGCTCCTCCACGCGCGCGACCTCACCCGGATGGGCATGACGACGGTCTAGTCCGTCCTTCGACCTTTGATATCGGTCCCTCGTCCTTGGTCTTCTGGGTTGGGAACCCGCAGGAGGCCAGGGGGGAGGGATCAGTCTTTTCAGGCGCTCCCTACCCAAACATCGTGAAGCGCTCGTCGGAGGCGGGGGGCTTGAGGTAGGTCGTCCCGGTGCCCTCAACGGCGGCGATCTGGCGGAGCAGTTCGGCGAAGTCGTCTGCGTTGTTCACGAAATCGATCTGGGCGACGTTGAGGATGAGCAGCGGCCCCTTCGCGTAGTGGAAGAAGAAGCGGTCGTAGGCGTCGGCGAGGTCGGCGATGTAGGCGCGGTCCATGCTGCGCTCGTAGCTGCGGTCGCGCTGCGCGATGTTGTGCATGAGCCGGTCCACCGACGACTGTAGGTAGACCACCAGGTCCGGCGCAGGTGCGTTGGGCTCCATGATCGAGAAGAGCGACTCGTAGAGCGCCATCTCGTCGCCGTCGAGCGTGAGCCGGGCGAAGATGCGGTCCTTGTCGAACGTGTAGTCCGCGACGACGGCCTGCTGGAAGAGGTCGCGGTCGCGCAGCGCTTTCTGCTGGCGGAAGCGGCTCGCGAGGAAGTTGAGCTGCGTCTGGAACGCCCAGCGCTTCGGGTCCTCGTAGAACCGCGCCAGAAACGGGTTCTCCTCGAACTCCTCCAGCACCAGCCGCGCGCCGGTGTGCTCGGCGAGCATGCGCGCGAGCGTGGTCTTGCCCGCCCCAATCACACCCTCGATGGCGACGTAGCGAAGGCGGTCGGGGAGCGGCGTGGACACAGGACGGAGCGGCAAGAAGACGGAGAGGAACCCCGGGAGAATACCGACGCGGGGTGACAGGATCTGTCAGTATGCCGACAAGCCGAGGAACTGAGAAGGTGCGCGGGATGGGCCGCCGCGTCAACCCTCGTCTCGATTCCTCCCGGGCTCTTCGTCTCCACCACTGCCGCGGCCACCACTGTGGCTGGCATCCTCGTCGCTGCGCACTGGATCGCTGGCATCCTGTGGCTCGTCGTCGCGCAGGGCGAAGTCGGTGCGGCGGAGCGCGGCCCGGTCGGGGCAGGCCGCGAGGAGGTCGGCCACGGTCGCGTTCCAGCGGGGGACGACGCGGTCGGGCGCGAGGTCGGCGAGCGGTTGCAGCACGAAACGACGCTCGGCCAGGCGCGGGTGCGGGACCGAGAGGCGCGCCGTGTCGAGGTGGAGGTCGGCGTAGAGCAGGAGGTCGAGGTCGAGCGTGCGCGAGGCCCAGCGGTGCGCCCGCGTGCGCCCCGCCTCCTGCTCGATCGCGAGGAGCACGTCGAGCAGCGCCTCCGGGGCGAGCGAGGTGGCGGCCGTCACGACGGCGTTGAGGTAGGCTGGCTGCGGGGTGCCATCGAGCGTGTGCGCCTCAGCTTCGTAGACGGGCGAACAGCGCGTCACCGTCACGTCGGGGTGCGCGTCGAGGGCAGCCACGGCGGCGCGCAGTTGTCCGATTCGGTCGCCGAGGTTGGCCCCCAGCGCAATGGCGACGAGGGCGCGCGGCGGCGCCGCAGTGTCGCGGAGCAACGATGGCGCAGACTGGCCGCCCGCCGTCTCGCTGTCTGTTCGATTCATTGCCTCGTCCATCACGCCCGCTCGGCGCGGTAGACGGCCTCAGCGGCATCGCAGGGGCCGCCGACGGGCGGGTTCGGCTTGCGCACCAGCACCTCCACGCGCGCGACTTGTGGGTGATCGCCCAGCACAGCCTGCGCGATCAGGTAGGCCAGCCGCTCGATCAGGTAGACCTTCTCGCCCGCGATCACGCCGCGGATGCGCTCGTAGACGCGCTCGTAGTTGACCGTCTGGTCGAGGTCGTCGTGTTGGGCGGCGTGCGTGATGTCGAGGTCCATCGCCACGTCCACCTCGAAGCGCCCACCGATGCGGTGTTCCTCGGGCATCACGCCGTGGTGGGCGAAGAAGACGGCGTTGGTCAGTCGTACCGTCGCCAAGCCAGACGTGCGGATCGGAACGGGCGAGTGGGCAGCGGACACGGCAGGGCGGTTGGGGTGGGTTGGGCCTCGAAGCTAACAGCCAGCGCCGGTCAGTAGCCGAGCGCGGCCAGCGTCGCCTCGTCTTCCGCATCGAGGGGGCGTCCGGCGCGGCGGTCGGCAAGCAGGTCGGCGACGAAGAGCGTGGCGTAGAGGCCGAGCACGGAGTCCGAGCGGGTGCGGTGCTCGGCGAAGCGCTCCGTGACGGCGCGCGTGGCGTCAGCATCGCGGAGGGCCGCGTCGATGTAGATCGCGCGGGGGCCGTGGGGGCCGTCGGGGGCCTCGGCCGGGAAGCTCTTTTCGGGCTCGTAGAGCTTCGTGCCGAGGTGGCACCCCACGCACTGCGTCGGAGCTGCGAGGTCGCGCGGCGGGGTTGTGGTGCCGTCGGCGAGGACACCTGCAGCGTCGTAGACGAGGAAGTCCCAGAAGCCATCGGCACGCTTCTGCTTGATGGTCACCTCGACGCGCTCGCCGTCCAGCCAGTGCTCGCCAATAAGCGCCGTGCCGACGGGGTAAATCACCTGCTCGCCGTTTGCATCGAAGTCGCGGAGTGCCTGGCGGAGCGCGTCCTTCGCGACGTAGATCCGCCGCCGCGCGCTCGTCATCACGCCGTCGATCTCGACCGAGTACCAGCCGTCGGCAGCACGGCCGGACGCGTCGAGGTAGGGCATCGTGCTCTGGAAGTCAGACAGCGAGGCAGGGACGGCGCGCGCCTCCGCATAGGTGGCCTGAAACGCCGCCTTCGCTTCGTCC
The DNA here is from genome assembly GCA_038528235.1 of Bacteroidota bacterium. GTDB lineage: Bacteria > Bacteroidota > Rhodothermia > Rhodothermales > Rubricoccaceae > JBCBEX01. Next base: position 21,185 of record JBCBEX010000046.1, on the reverse strand, counting down.
CAGTCGATGCGTCCGTCTTCAGCAGCGCTGGCAAACGCGTCGCGTGCCGGCGGCGGCAGCGCGTCCATGTTGAGCGCCACGGCGCTGCCCTGGCGCCCGAGCAGCCCGGCCTCGAACGGGTCGCCGCCGCCCGGCCCAACGTAGCTGCCGAAGTAGAAGGCCAGCAGCACGTCCTCGTTGGCCTTGTCGAGGTCGACGATGATCCCGTCTGTCCCACCGCTGCACCCCACCCAGAGCACCACGGCGGCGACCCAGCATCGGGCGCCGAGAGCCGAGAGCCGAGCGCCGACCGCCGAGCGTCTAGTTGAGTTGCTGGAGGTAGGCACGGGCGCGTTGGTCGGTCGGATCGAGGGCGAGGAGGCGTTCGAAGAGGCGGCGCGCCTCGGCGGTGCGACCCTGCTGCGCGCGGAGCACGCCGAGGTTGCCGAGCGCAGGCGCATAGGTCGCGTCGGTAGCAAGCGCCCGCTCGAACTGCTCAGCGGCAGCGTCAAGCCGCGTCGGGTCTTGCTGGGCTGCGATCAGGTGCGCCGTGCCGAGGTTGACGCGCGCGACGGCGAAGTCAGGGTCGAGCGCGACGGCACGGCGGAGCGCCGCCTCGGCGCCGGCGATGTCTTGCTGTTGGAGGAGCGCGAAGCCGAGGTTGTTCCAGCCATCCGGGTGGTGCTCCGGATCGAGCGCGAGGCCCGCCTGCCAGGCGACTATGGCCTCGGTGGCTCGTCCTGTCGCGTTGAGCGCTTCGCCATGCTTGAGGTGTGCCTCGACCAGCTTCGGCGCGAGCGCCACAGCCTGGTCGAGCGCGGCGACGGCTTCTGCCGAGCGGCCGGTGGCGTGCAGGGTGTGGCCGAGCCAGAAGTGTGCCCAGGCATGGTCCGGGGTGGCGGCGGTCGCGTCGCGCAGCGCAGCTAGCGCCGCCTCGGTGGAGTCCATTGCGGCAAGAGCGCGGCCCAGGGTGACGCGCGCGTCGGGGTGCGTGCCGCCGAGGGCGAGCCCGCGCCGCAGCCGGTCCACGATGCTGGGGAGGTAGGCAGGGAGCCTGTGCGTCGTCTCGTAGAACTGGAACGTGGCCAGGCCGCTGTCGATCAGGCCGCGAGCGTCGGCGTCCGGGTTAGCCTCGGTGGCCGACGGGGCCTCGCCCCGGTCGGCAGCGGTCACATCGACGAGGCGGAACGGCGTCGTGCGGGTCGGGCGGAGGAGCGCTGTCTCGACGCTCGCGCGCGCCTCGGGCAGCTCGCGGCGGATCCAGTGGTCGGTGAACGTGACGTGGGGGATGTCCGACGTACCCGCTTTCTGGAGGTGGCAGCTCACGCAGTCGCCTTGTGCGGCCATCACGCGCGCGTCGGAGGCGCCCGCGTCGATGTCGGGGCGGGAGCAGGCAGCCTCGTGTGCCTCTGCGCCGTGACACGAGCGGCACGTGATGTTGTAGTGATCGGCCGGGAGCGCCTCCTCGGGGCGGTGCGGGTCGTGGCACGTCGTACAGGTCATCGCTTGGGGTGTGCCCTGCGTCTCCTCGAAGCACGCACTCAAGCGCATCCGGACCACGTGCGAGGCCACGCCGAACGACTCCGGCTCATCCAGGCTGCTCTCGGTGGCGAAGACGGTCCGGTGGGCGCGCAGCGGCGCACCGGGGATGTAGCTCAGCGGCGTCTCGCCTGGCTGGAAGACGGTCGTGCCTTCGAGGTGACACTGCTGGCAGACATCGAGCTGCAGGTCGATGCTCAGGTGCGCGGGGTTGACGATGGTCAGGTCGGGGCCGTCAGCCTGCCCGTCGGGGTCGGCCTGCCAGGCGGCGACGTGCGCCGAGGCTGGCCCGTGGCAGCGCTCGCACGAGATGCCGCCGTCGGTCTCGACGAAGTGGTTGACCGAAAACGTGGTGGCGTCCGGGACGCCCGCGTGGCAGGCGATGCACTCCTCCGTGATGGCGCGGTTGAACCGATGGTTGAGGTTGGTGTAGCCGGGGCTCATCGCCCAGAGGCTGCGGTCGACGTACCACGTGAGCGGCATCTCCGTCAGGTAGCCGCCGTCGGCCGTCTCGACGGTCATCAAGTAGGAGCGCGTGGCGTGGCCGGAGCCGATCACGTGGCTCGCGGCGTAGGTCAGTTCGTGGGAGAGCGTCCCGTCGGGGTTGCGGCGAAACTCGCGCTGGTAGAGCGTGTCGCCGCGCACGAACGCTTCGTAGGAGAGGTCGAACGCGGGGTTGTAGACGACGGGGCTGCGGCCGCTAGCGTCGAAGCGCTCCGGCGCCGTCGCGGGGTCGAAGCGGGTGAGCGCGTGCGCCTTGTTGGTCTGCGCGTATGGCGCCGCGATGTCGCCGTGGCACGACGCGCAAGAGGCGTCACCGACATAGGTGGCAGCGCTGACCGGCGGGGGGGGGCTGGGTGCCGTGCATCCCATGACGAGTACGCTAGCCCAGACCACGGCGGCACTCAGCCACACGGCACCGCGAGCTGTGGGGCCGGGACGCGTTCGGCGCTGAGCGGAGCGAACGAGAGGAGGCATGGAGGAGCGTTCCGTAACGAGCGTTCGTGGGTGCGGGGAACGAAGAAGCGGGAGGGTGTAAGCTTCGTTGCCTTCACATGGTCCCCACAGAAGAGGCGCGAAGATACGAGCCTGCAAGGCCTAGTTCTGCGATTCTGCGCACTAGGGCGCGGGGTTGCGCGAAGTGGAATGGCTCTTGCTAACCAGGGGAGTGTCTAGCCTTGTGCTCCCTGCCTGCGACCGCCAGTTACAGGAGTGCCCCACCCAGCTTCGATACAACCCACCCTATGCTGTCGAGCCGAGCCGTGTTGCTGGTAGGCGCGTTGAGCCTCGCGCTCCTCGTCGCCCTTGCTGTGCTTGGGCTGCACCTCACGCAGCCGACGGCCGAGCAAGCCCGCGTCGCGCCGACCGCCTACGCCCCAGACTACCTCGACGGGGTGGCCGATCTCGACGACATGCCGCTCGACGTCGCCACCGACCGCTTCCTCGATGCGGTGCAGCAGCAGTACCCGACGCCCGAGTCTGTGACCATTGACGAGGCGCTCGCCTCGGCCGCGGTGGCGCTCGCTGCGCGGCTCAACACGCGGGGCATGCCGGTCGAGGTCACCCTGTCGGCGCAGAGCCTGCAGACCGCCACGCTCCGTGGCGAACTGCTTCTCGCGCTCCTGCAGAGCGCTGGGCTCGATCTGGGACTGCTCCAGGTCGATCCCGCCGAGGGCCCACCCGCCCTGACACGTCGCGTTGTTGAGCCTGATGCGGTCGACCCGGGCACGACCGCCCCCGACACGGCTGACCCGCTCGCTTCCTAATTCCGTACGTCACCCCTGCGCTCGCGCGCTCGCCTACCGTCCGCCATGAACACGACTTTTCTCATCCTGACCGCCGTGATCGTGCTCGCCGTCGCCCTCGGCGGTGTGATCGCGTTTCTCTACGTTCGGGCGCGCCAATCCGAGAAGGTGGTCACGGCCGCGCAGCCGCAGTCGCAGAAAGACCTGCTCCGTCAGAAGGAAGAGCAGGTCACGAAGATCCGGCAGCGTATCGAGCAACTCTATCAGCAGCAGCAGCAGGAGCAACGCGTCCAGAACGCGCAGCTCTCGCAGCAGATGGACGACGTGAAGCTGCACCTGGAGACGAACGACCGCAAGGTAGACGGCCTGCGCAGCGAACTGCACCACGAGATCGACCGGCGCAACCAGGAACTCGACGAACTGCGCCACCAACTCGCAGGCGCACTCGATGCGTTCTGGAAGACGCACGACGCGCTCCCAGAGGGCCAGCAGACGGCACCGCTGCAGCTCGCAGCCGCCAACCCGCCCGCGCCGTCATCGTCGCCTGCTCAGCAGGCCGAGGCTCCGCCGTCAGTGCCCTCGGCTCCTGCCGCGGCCGTGCCGCAGGCGCCCGCGCCACCTCCGGTCAGCGCCCCGCCACCCAGTGTGCAGCCTACCGCTGCGCCCGATTTCGGTGTGGAGGAGATCCCTGCCTCGCCTGCGCCGCCCGCCGGGGATGGCCTCCAGTGGCAGTCGTTCGACTTCGCTGCCAGCGAGACGACGCAGCCGGAGCCTAGCGAGGCCGCCCCAACAGGGGGTGACTTTGCGATGCCGGAGGACGATTTCGCCGCGCCGTCGGGCGATTCCACGGCCGCGCCGCTGCCCTCGTTCGCGTCGTTCGACAGCTTGTCCGGGGCGTCGGACTTCGGCACGCCGGAGCCCCCCGCGCCTGATTTCGCCGCGCCAGACTTCTCCACGCCGGACTTCGCTACGCCAGAGCCCACACCGCCTCCGCCCGTCGCCTCAAAACCTGCGGTCCCGGAGCCTCCTGCGCCTCAGGCCCCTGCGCCTCCGCCGGAGCCTGCGGCCCCCGCCCGCCCGTCCGACGCCGACGTGCTCACAAAGATCTCCGGCATTGACGACGACCTCGAAGCGCAGCTCTACAGCCTCGGCATCACGAAGCTCGACCAGATCGCCCGGTGGAGCCGCACCGAAGCACGTCGCGTCGCCCAGGAGCTCGGCCTCCGACCGCAGGTGGTCATGGACCAGTGGGTCTTCGAGGCGCAGTCCGTGCTCTTCGACCAGTATCAGCAGCAACTCGCCTAGCAACGGAAGTCGTGCGCCTCGAGCGTACCTCCGCCTCTCGTTCTCATGAGTCTCCTTCTCGGCGCCGCAGGTTTGCTCCTCATCGCAGGGGGCAGCCTGTACATCCTCGTCCGCGCGTTCACTACGAGCGTGCTCTGGGGCGTGGGATGCCTCCTGGTCAGCCCCGTGATGATCGTGTTCGCGATGCTCCACTGGGACGATGCAAAAGCTGGCGTGCTCGCCACCGTCGCGGGTACGGTCGTGCTGTTTCTCGGCGGAATGCTCGCTTGACTCAGGCGAGTCACGGCGCCAAGGCCTACCGGAACGTTCGCTCGCGGTCGAGCGCCTGCATGAGGTCGGTGACGCCGACGGGGCCGTGGCGGTAGAGCAGCGGCTCGCCGTAGGTCGCCCCGATGCGGTAGCCGTAGACGCGCGCCCGCGCCTCCACCCAGCGGAAGAAGCCCGGGTTCGAGACAAACGTCTCCGGCTCGCCCTCGGCGGCCTCGTAGTCGGGGTTGTGGAACTGCGACGCGAACGCCTGGAGCGCCGCCGTGCGCTGCTCCCAGACGGAGGTCACATCCACCACGAACGTCGGCGTGAACTCGATGGACTGCATGTAGTGCAGGACGTGGTGCGGTCGCCAGGGCTCCTGCGCCTCGCCGGTCTCTGGGTCCGTCGTCTCCAGCTTGCGGAGTCCGCTGTAGAAAAGCGCGTCGATGCTCAGCTGGGCGGCGTCGCCGTGGTCGGGGTGGCGGACGTGGCCTGGCGGCGCGTTGAGCAGGACGATCTTCGGACGGTAGCGGCGGACGTAGCGCGCGATGGCCGTCTGGTTGGCCTTCGTGTTCTGGATGTCGCCGTCGGGCAGGCCGAGGTTGTGCCGCGCGCTCAGCCCCAGGATCTCGCCCGCCCGCGCTGCCTCTTCAAGGCGTAGCTCCGGTGTGCCCCGTGAGCCGAGTTCGCCGCGCGTGAGGTCGACGATGCCGGTGCGGTAGCCCTGCTGCGCGAGGATGCACATCGTCCCTCCCGCGCACAGTTCGACGTCGTCCGGGTGGGCAGCGAGGGCGAGAACGTCGAGCGGCTCAGCGGGCATAGGACCTAGGAAAGGCGGCGGATTGTGAGCGTACCGATAAAGCGGCGGTCGTCGGCGAAGTAGGCATGGTCGCTCTCGGCGATGGCCAGGCGGGGCGATGTGGGCGCGTTGGAGGCGCGGTAGCTCTGACCGCTGTCGGTGCCCGCATCGTAGACCGCCAACTCGACGGTCGCCTCGTCGATCCACTGGCGGTTCTCTACGAGCGCGAGTGCGTCCACGCCGATAAACCAGTCGGGGCTGGGTGCGACCATCGACACGAGCGAGAGCGCGGTGTGACCGGCATCGCCGTCGGCGGTGAACGTCATCGTGCCCATGTCGGGCGCATCGTTGAGGAGCGGACCGGCGAGGTAGCTCGCCGCGTCGCCGAGGGCAGCCACTTCGCTCTGGAGCGCGGTGTTGACGCCGCGCTCGGCCATGTCTTTGATCCCGTCGGACGCCACCTCGCCGACATCGAAGAGCGCCAGGTCGGGCGCATGCACCGCGCCGACGAGCCGCGAGAAGTGCGCGTTCGACGGGAAGTCGGCCGGGTGGGTGTCTGCGCTCCACGTGGCCTCGAAGGTGACCTCGTAGGTCGCGACGCCGAGTGCGGGCGGGGCACCGACCTGCACGGTACGCGTCGCCGAGGCCTCGTTGCCTGCGGCGTCGCTCACGCTGTAGCGGACGGTGTAGCTGCCCTCCGTGAGCGCATCCACCGCGCCGTCGATAGCGATGCTCGCCGTGAGGTCGCCGTCGGTGTCGTCCTGCGCCGTCGCACCAGGCTCGACGTAGACCTCGCCGAAGTCCAGTGAGAGCGGGTTCGCTCCGGCTAGCGTGATCACGGGCGCGGTGGTGTCACGGGGCTCCTCCGAGTCAGAGTAAGTCGAGTCGCAGCCGACGAGGAGCAGGGCGAGCGTAAGCGGGAGGAAGCGCATGGGGTTGAGCAAGTCGTGGAACCGAGGACGCGGAGAGCCAAAGGATGGAACGCAGAGGGCCGGGAACCGGGGAGGGGACGAGCGCGCCAGGGCTTACGCCGCATCCTCCGGTTTTTTCCGGCGGACGTAGATCACCTTCTCGACCTCCGCATGGACGACGCCCTCGGCATCGACGAGGTCCACACGGAAGGTGGCGTCGTGCGGCTCGCCCAAGGCGGTCGACTGGCGGATCGCGTCGAGGTCAGCGTCGGTGAGGCGGAACGTGGCGGTGAGCGTGGTGCGGCCCGGCTTGCGGAAGTGAATCGTGGCCGCCTTGTCCCAGACGACGTAGTCCGGCCCAAGCACGTTGATGAGCATCACCATGTAGATCGGGTCGACGGCCGCGTACATGCTCCCGCCGAAGATCGACCCGACGTAGTTGCGCGTCCGCCACGAGAGCGGCAGCCGGATGCGCACCTCGCGCCAGTCGTCGGCGAGGTAGGCGAAGCGCGCGCCCGTGCCGCGGTAGGCCGGGAAGAAGTTGAACACCCACCGCCGGAGGCGGCTGCGCCACGATTCCCCGCTCATCCTACGACTCGTCGCGCGTGAGCCACTGCTCCACGACCGGCGCGTCGGCGACGGTGAGCTTGTCGAGCAGCGACTCCGGGCGGGTGGCGTCGACCAGCAAGACGCGCTGGCGAGGCCGGACGAAGCCGTCGGCGAGGCTGCGGTGGACGAAGGCGAGCAGGTGATCGTAGTAGCCCGCCGCGTTGAGCAGCCCGATCGGCTTGGTGTGCCCGTTCGCATCGGCGTTGATGCCGAGCGCGGACCACGTCCAGGCCTCGAACAACTCCTCCCACGTCCCGATACCGCCGGGCAGCGCCACGAAGGCGTCCACGAGGTCGGCCATCTGCGCCTTGCGCTCGTGCATCGAGTTCACCACGACGAGGTCGGTCAGCCCTTCGTGCGCCACCTCGCGGACGACCAGCCCGTGCGGGATCACGCCGGTCACCTCGCCACCGGCCTCCAGTGCCGCGTCGGCGACTACGCCCATCAGGCCAACGTGCCCGCCGCCCGTCACGAGGCCGATCCCGCGCTCCGCCGCGAGCCGCCCGAAGGTCTGCGCGGCTTCAGCATACGCGGGATTCGAGCCAGACTTGGAGCCGCAGAACACGGCGATACGACGTAGACGCATAGGAGGGGGAAGCTGACGGACGAATAACAGTTGCTCGCGCTGTCCTATCACCTACCAGGTCATCCGCGCGAAGGCGGGAGCCGAAGACCAACAAAGTCGATCCTCACGGCGGATTGTATGGATCCCGGATCAAGTCCGGGATGACACAGGGTGAGGATGGGTTGCTAGCCTAGCGACCTGGCATGAGATGACAGGTGGAAGTTCGTCAACCCAGCGACCCGACGTCACACTGCCCCTTCCAGATGGTCTCGGACGATGTCCTGCACGAGCGCGTCGACCTCGTCGAAGGCGGTCTTCGTGCGCAGCGGTGAGTCGGTCACAGCGCGGATCTCGTCTTCGATGGCCGTCGCACGCGCCTCGATTTTGGGCATCGTGAGCGCGCCCTCGCGGATAGCACGCAACTCGTCGCCATAGGCGAGCGGGAAGACGAGCGTGCCGGTCTGCACGAGCTCGCGGCACTCCAGGAGCAGCCGAATGAGGTGGCTGGCGAACTTGACGTCGAAGCCGTGGCGCTCGAAGAGCACCGTGCGGTTGGTCGCCGAGGCGAGGCGCGCGCCGACCTTCTTGCGGACGTTCTTGACGCGCTCGTGGTAGCCGTACGACTGGTCGCCGACCTGCGCGTGGCTGGCCTTCCAGGCGAAGCCGGGCGGCGGCTTCTGGCTGAGTGCCTCGCGATGCCCCTTTACCTCGGCGAGCGAGATCGACGGGTTGGCGGCGTGCTGCTCGTCGAGCCAGGCGAGGGCGTCCTTGAGCGCGCCGTAGTGCTGGATGCGGATGCGCATCTTGTGGCGCTGGCTCGTGGCATAGCCGACGAAGCGCTTCACGAGGCCGCGGTGCGGGAAGAGGTCGCGCGCGTCGAGGAGCCGCTGCCCGAGCGGCGTCACGTGGACCACGTTGGGCGCATCGGCGAAGAGCAGTTCGAGGACGTTGGGGTTGTTGTCGAGCGCGAGGCGGGCAAACTTGCGCACCTCGTAGGCCGTGAAGTCGACCGCCTCGGCGGTGTTCTTGCCGGCCGCGTCCTTGGCGACGTGCCCGCAGTCGACCTGCTCGACGCGGCGCATCCCATAGACCCACGGCGCGAGTGGCGCGAACACGCCCGCAAAGTCCTCGTCGGAGTCGGGCCGCGCGGTGCCGTAGAGCTGCGAGCCTGTGCGGATTTTGAGCAGGAGGTTGGCCTGAGCCTGAGCACGGTCCATGGGTGGGGAGGGCTTTTGGAGAGGAAACGAGGAGCAAGCTTGCGCGCGGCTCCCCCGTTTGGGCTGATAGTCGCTACGCTCCTGCGTCAACCCAAACTGTCCCCCTCACCCGTGAGGGGGACAGCTTGACCGCCGTCCAGGCGTGTCAAGCGGGGGGAGCGCGACGCAGGACAGGGGGAGCCGCCCTACTTCACCACGAAGTTCACCAGCCGCCCCGGCACGACGATCTCTTTGCGGACGGTGCCCTCGTCGAGGTAGCGCTGGACGTTCTCCACGGCGCGGGCGGCGGCGAGCACGTCCTCCTTCGAGGCGTCCTTCGCGACGGTCGCGGTGCCGCGCACCTTGCCGTTGACCTGGATCGCGATCTCGACCTCGTCCTCCACGAGCGCGGCAGGGTCGTATTCCGGCCACGGCGCGTACGTCAGGCTCTCGGTGTGGCCGAGCGCAGCCCACAACTCCTCGCCGAGGTGCGGCGCGAAGGGAGCGAGCAGCAGCGTGAACGCCTCGGCCGCCTCGCGCGGGACCGTGTCCCATTTATTGGCGGCGTTGACGAACTCCATCATCGCCGAGATGGCCGTGTTGAAGCGCAGGCCGTCGGTATCGTCGGTGACACGCTGGATGGTGCCGTGCAGCGTCCGCTTTTCGTCTTTGGTGAGCGCGCGATCCACCACAGAATCGGCGAGCGCACCGGTCTCTTCGTCGAGGAGCAGGCGATACGCCCGGGCGAGGAAGCGGTGGACGCCCTCTACGCCGCGGGTGCTCCAGGGCTTGACCTGCTCCAGCGGGCCCATGAACATCTCGTAGAGCCGCAGCGAGTCCGCGCCGTAGGCCGCCACCACGTCGTCGGGGTTGACCACGTTGCCGCGCGACTTCGACATCTTGTGCGAGCGCGCATCGACCGTGATCGACGGATCAGCGGCGAGTACGAACTCGCTGCCTTGCTTCGTGACCTGGTCGTCGGTGAGCTTGACGGCCTCGAACTCGGGTAGCGCGCCGTCGCCGGACGCGTCCACAGCGCGGTCGCCGGGCGACACCCAGTTGCCGGCAGCGTCGCGGTAGGCGGTGTACTCCATCTCGCCGAGGATCATGCCCTGGTTGACGAGCCGCTGAAACGGCTCCTTCGTGGACACGACACCGGCGTCGTAGAGCACCTTATGCCAGAAGCGCGCATAGAGCAGGTGCAGTACCGCGTGCTCCGCGCCGCCGACGTAGAGGTCGACCGGCATCCAGTAGTCCTCTTTCTCGGGATCGACGAGCCGCGCAGGGTTGTCGGGATCGAGGTAGCGGAGGTAGTACCAGCACGAGCCGGCCCACTGCGGCATCGTGTTCGTCTCGCGCATCGCGGGCTGGCCGTCGTACGTCGTCTCGACCCAGTTGGTGATCGCGGCGAGCGGACTCTCGCCGGTGCCGGTGGGCTGGTAGGACTCGACTTCCGGGAGCGTCAGCGGGAGGTCGGCGGGCGTGAGCGGGTGCGGGTGGCCGACGCCGTCGGCGCCGACCTCGGTGAAGACGATTGGGAACGGCTCGCCCCAGTAGCGCTGGCGGCTGAAGAGCCAGTCGCGGAGCTTGTAGTTGGTCTGCGCCCGCCCGACGCCGTTGTCCTCCAGCCACGCCGTGATCTTCTCGATAGCGTCGTCCTTGTCGAGCCCGTTGATGTTCACGCCGCGCTCGGCGATGCGGCTCACAGGGCGGTCCGACGAGTCCGAGTTGACGTGTTTGCCGTCGCCGGTGTAGGCCTCGGCGAGCAGGCCGTCAGAGCCTTTCTTTCCCCCCGCCACGACTTCGCGGATGGGCAGCTTGAACGTCTGCGCGAACTCGAAGTCGCGCTCGTCGTGCGCCGGGACGGCCATGATCGCGCCGGTGCCGTAGGACGCCAGCACGTAGTCGGCGATCCAGATCGGGACGTGGGTGCCGCTGACAGGGTTGACGGCGTGCCCGCCCGTGAAGACGCCCGTCTTCTGCTTCGCCTCCATGCGCTCGCGCTCGGACTTGCGCTTCGTCTCGGCGATGTAGGCTTCGACAGCGTCCTGCTGGTCGTTCGAGGTGACCTCGTTGACGAGCGGGTGCTCGGGGGCGAGAACCATGTAGGTCGCGCCGAAGAGCGTGTCGGGGCGGGTCGTGTAGACGCGCAGCACCTGGTCGGGCGCGCCCGCGATGCGGAAGTCGACCTCCGCGCCCTCGGACTTGCCGATCCAGTCGCGCTGCATCTTCTTGATGTGCTCGGGCCAGTCGAGGTCGTCGAGGTCCGCGAGCAGGCGCTCGGCATACTCCGTGATCTTGAGCATCCACTGCCGCATCGGCTTCTGGATGACCGGGAAGCCGCCGACCTCGCTCTTGCCGTCGATCACCTCCTCGTTGGCCAGCACGGTGCCGAGTTCGGGGCACCAGTTGACCGGCACCTCGGCCTGGTAGGCAAGGCCGCGCTCGTAGAGCTTGAGGAAGATCCACTGCGTCCACTTGACGTAGTCCGGGTCGGTCGTGTCGACCTCGCGGCTCCAATCGTAGGAGAACCCGAGCGACTTCAGTTGCTCGCGGAAGCGCCCGATGTTCTGCTCGGTTGTCTGCCGCGGGTGCGTGCCCGTCTTGATGGCATACTGCTCGGCGGGCAGCCCAAACGCGTCCCAGCCGATGGGGTGCAGCACGTTGAAGCCCTGCATCCGCCGCACGCGCGCGAGGATGTCGGTGGCGGTGTAGCCCTCCGGGTGCCCGACGTGCAGCCCCGCGCCCGAGGGGTAGGGAAACATGTCGAGGACGTAGTACTTCGGCTTCGCGGCGTCGAAGCCGGGGTCGCCGGGGCCGGGCGTGCGGTACGTCTCGTGGGCGTCCCAGTACGCCTGCCATTTCGGTTCGATGGCGTCGAAGGGGTAGCCTGCCATGATGCGGCTGCGGGAAAGGTGAACGGACGGACAGAAGCGAGCCGAAAGCTACGCGGGGTGCCAGCGAAGGTTCAGGGAAGGCGTTTGTTCGGTGGTGGCTCTGCGCCCCGTAAGTTGGGATGAATCATGTCTCGAATCGTTCTCGACACCAACGTTCTCGTCGCGGGCCTTCGCTCCCGGCGGGGTGCCGCCAATCGTCTGCTGGGCTTGGTTGGACGCTCCTCGTTCGAGATTGCGCTCTCCGTGCCACTGGTGCTGGAGTACGAGGATGTGCTCTTGCGACCCGACATGGTGCCTTTCAGCACGATGGAGGTGCGCGCGTTCATCGACGTGCTCTGCCAAGAGGGCAACCCGCAACGGGTTTACTTCCTCTGGCGTCCTTACCTCCCTGACCCGAAGGACGACATGGTACTCGAACTCGCCGTGGCAGCCTCCTGCGACGCGATCGTGACCTACAACTTACGCGACTTCCGAGGCGTAGACCGCTTTGGTATCCGCGCTGTGCGTCCTGAAGCGTTTCTGAAGGCGCCGCCGCCGTTCTGATATCCTTCCGAGTGCTCCATGTCCACGTTGGCTGTTCACGTTCCCCGCTCGCTTCAGGCACGGCTAGAGTCGCTTGCTCAAGAGGAGGGCGTTTCCGTAGAGCAACTCATTGCGAGTGCTCTTGCTGAGAAGGTGGCTGTGCTGGACGCTGAGACGTACTTCCACGAACGGGTACAGCGCGCCGACCGAACGATCTACGATGCGATGCTCGACAACGCGCCAGACGTGGAGGCGCAACCGGGTGTGGCCGTGCAGGACATACTCAGGCTTCGTCGTGGTGAGGTCGCCGCATCACGTACCGACAAAAAGCGGGCAGAGAAACAGGTAGCTCCCTCCAAGGCAACGCCCGTCCGAGAGCAAAGCAGCAAGTTCGACGAGGCGATGGCTGCCTACAGAGCCGCGATGGAACAGATCGGCGCACCCTACGATGAGGCCCTTCTCAAAGCCGTCGCCAAAGGCCTCGGCCCTGCGATCTACAACAGCGACTCGAAGCTGGTCTCGTGCTCCGACCCTGAGGAACTGAAGCGTGTGAAGGACAACTTCCTCGTCAAGAAGCTCGGCATGGCCGACAGCGATCGTCTGATGAGTGGGATTCACGCCGTATGCGCGCAGACGAAAGGTCTCAAAGGGAGAAAACACCGCGCGGTGTTCTACTACCTCCTCGTCAAACACTATAGCATGGAAGAGGCTATCGTCGCGTGACCGCCTTCCCGCAGCACAACGCCTCCGTGGCCGAGTGGGCCGACTGGCGCTGGCAGATGCGCCACCGTGTCCGCGACCTCGCCACGCTGGAGCGCTACATCCAGCCCACCGACTCCGAGCGGGAGGCCATCGAGCGCACCGCCGGAATCTTCCGCTGGTCGATCACGCCCTACTACGCGAGCCTCATGGACGCGCTCGACCCGGCGTGCCCCGTCCGGCAGCAGGTCGTGCCGCAGCGCTGGGAGTTGGAGCCCGACATCGTGGGCGTCGAGGACCCGCTGGACGAGGTCGGCCACAGCCCGGTCAAGAACCTCATCCACAACTACGACGACCGCGTCGCCTTCTGCGTCACCTCAGAGTGCGGCATCTACTGCCGCTACTGCCTCCGCAAGCGCATGGTCGGCGACAGCGCGTGGATGATGCGCAAGGACGAACTCCGCGATGCGATTACCTACATCGCCGAGCACCCGAGCATCCGCGACGTGCTGCTCACCGGCGGCGACCCGCTCGTGTTCGCCGACAAGCAGCTCGCGTGGCTCCTCGGCGAGCTGCGCGCGATCCCGCATGTGGAGGTAATCCGGCTGGGGAGCCGCCTGCCCGTCGTCAACCCGTTCCGCATCACCGACGAGCTCTGTGACATTCTGAAGGCGCACCATCCGATCTGGCTCAACACGCACTACAACCATCCGCGCGAGCTCACCTACGAGGCGCGCGAGGCGTGCGCGAAGCTCGCCGAGGCAGGGGTGCCCGTCGGCAACCAGACGGTGCTCCTCGGTGGCATCAACGACGACCTCGCCACGATGAAGGCGCTCTCGGAGGGCCTCGTGGCGATGCGCGTGCGACCCTACTATATCTACCAGGCGCAGCTCATCGGCGGGACCGCCCACCTCCGCACGCCCATCGAGACGGGGATGGCGCTCATGCGCGGGCTGCGCGGCCACACGTCGGGCTTTGCTGTGCCGACCTACGTGCTCGACACGCCCGACGGCAAGGTGCCACTCACGCGCGACTACGTCCTCGGCCGCGCGGGCGACCACGTTGTGATGGAGACGACGCGCGGGACGCTCTGGGCCGAGCCGAACCCGCTCCCCGACGGCTACGAACCGCCGATCACCGTGCCAGAAATCTCGATGCCACCCGAGGCGCGGACCATCCCCACGGGTGCGCCTACGTTCGTGCCCGTGCCGGACGGCTACGCCAACGTCGGCATGGCTTGTGGATCCTAACGACTTGGTCTGAACGGATTGGCGTCAGGTGCGTATGCAGGCCGTCGCTCCCAGCGAGCGGCGCTTCGCAATCGCTCTGGACTCATCTCGAAACCCCCTACATGGACACCTCGGCCCTCACTTCTGACGCCCGCACCTCGTCGACCGTTGCCTCTTCGACCGACGCCTCTTCTGACCTCGCCTTCTGGACCAAAGACGAACTCTACGACTTCGCGCAGCGCCTCGACGTGGAAGGGCGCTCGACCATGACCAAGGACGAACTGCAGGTCGCCGTGCGCCGCGCGGAGGCCAAGCGGCTGCACACCGTCCCGACGTGGGACCTCCGCGCCCGCGTCAAGCGCATCTACGTCCGCCGTCGCCTGCGCCCGTCGATGCCGAAGGACCGCCTCGTGGCGATGCTGCTCGAAGCTTCGGGCTTGGGCGCGCCGCGGCAGCCAACCGTGCGTCTCGTAAGCTGAGGCCGTATTGTGGGCAGCCCGTTGCTCGCTTCCAGCCGAGAGCCACTCTGCCATGCGCCCGACCGAACTGCTCACTGTCCGTCGCCTCGCACCGTTCGCCTGCGCCCGTGTCGGGGCGGTTGTCTACGCCGTGCTTGGCCTGCTCGTCGGTGTGCTGATGGCGTTCACGATGCCCGTCGTGACGACGTTCTGGAGCGACTTCGCCGAGGTGCAGCTCGGCGCGATGCTGGCGTCGGTGCTGCTCGTGCCGCTCCTGAGCGCCGTCGGCGGCTTCGTAACAGGCTGGGTGTTCGCGCTCGTGTTCAACGGCGTCGCTCGCTGGACGGGCGGTGTGCGCGTGACGGTCGAGCGCACCATCGGCGAACGCGCGCCCTCGGCGGCTCCGCCCGCATCGTCATCCGCGCCACCACCCGCTGTGCCGGACGAGGCTTCGTGGTGAGCTAGCGCTCCGCGTCAGGCGTGTCCGTGACGAGTGCGTCGGCTTCGATCTCGACAAGCATGCGCGGGTCGATGAGCCGCGCGACCTCGACCATCGTCGTGGCCGGGCGGACGTGGCCGAAAACCTGACCGTGGATCCGTCCGATGGCCTCCCAGTCGCGCTCGATGTCGGTGACGTAGATCCGCGTCCGCACGACGTCCTCGATGCGTGCGCCCACGGCGATGAGGGCTGCGCGGATGTTATCGAGGACCTGCTCGGTCTGCACAGCGGCGTTGCCTACGCCGACGAGATCGCCCTCAGCATCAGTCGCCGTCGTGCCGGTCACGGCCACGTGTGGGCCGACGCGCACGGCGCGGCTGTAGCCGACGATCGGCTCCCATGGGGTGTTGGTCTGGTAGGTCTGGCGCATCGTGGCTGCGGGGGAGACAAAGCGTGAGAAAGGGTACAAACAAAGAAAAAGCCCGGTCGGCAGCGCGACCGGGCTGAAGGTCCAACCACGAACCCACAAAGTCGATTAGTACCGATCGGCGAGCGAGCGCTTGTAGTCGAAGGCGAGGCCGCCGACGGTGAGCGTGAAGTCGGCGGCGGTGCCGGGGCGCGTGACCGTGAGGAAGGAGACGCGCACGACCGTGTCGCCGTCGAAGTGCGCGCTGGAGCCGCGCTGGCGGAAGCGGTTGAGCGGAACGCGGAACGTCTCAGCGCCGGGGTGCAGCGTCACCGGGTAGATGAACGGCTGCGCGTGGTCGCTCACTTCGAGCGCGACCAGCACCACGCCCTCGCCCTGCGCGTCGAACACGAGGTGCGAGGCGTTGCGCACCGAGGCTGGCTGCGCGCCGGGCAGCACAGGGCGCGTCAGCTTCACCTCGTCAGCCACGGTGGCCTCGATGCGGACGGCGTCGCCGTGGGCGCCCTGCGTGCGGGCTAGCTCCGCATCGCTGGTAAAGCGTGACACGGTGGAGGCATCGCCTGCGCTGTAGCTCCAGCGGGTCCCGTCGAAGTGAGCCGGAGCGCCCCCAGAGAGCGTGACGGAGTCGAGGGTGGCAGTCGGTTGCGCCGTGGCGATCGTGGCACCGAGCGTGAGAAGGCTGAGGAGAAGAGCACGCATGAGAGGAGGGAGCTATTCGCGGGGTGAAACCTGAAGCGTTGGGCCTCCTCCCTTGAGAAGACGGTACCCAGAGCCCGGAAACCCCAATGTCCCGGCGAAATGAGCCCTCAGGGCGACGCGGGCGGAGACCAAACCGTGCGCCGTCACGGTCCTAGACGAGCGAGGTGCCCGGCGGGAACGGTAGGGTGACCAGGGGCGCGGTTGAACGGAGGCGAGACGCCGCCTGCACTGGGGCCGCGTAGTTGCATTGCTTAGAGGGCACGGCTAGCTTAAAGACCACCACACTCACCCCCTCCGCACCGCCTCCCCGCGGTCGTCTATCCGCCCTATGGAATCTGCCCTCGTCCCCCTCGTGGCTGGCGCGGTGGCGCTGCTTCTGATTGTCAGCGGCATCGTCCTCTGGGTGCGCCGCAGCCGGGCCGCCACGCCCAAGCACGTAGCTGCACCGCGTCCTCAGGATGACCTGCGCTCGCTCGGCATCGTCGATATCCGCCCCATGGAGAGGGCTGACGCACCTGCCGAGCGCGACCAGCATGAGGAGGCGTTCAGTGAGACACCGGCAGGCGCGCCCGAAGCCGACCGGATCGAAGCCGACCGGATCGAAGCCGACCGGATCGAAGCTGGCGGACGCGTTCCTGACGCCGAGACTGAGGCCCAGTTAGAAGGGGCCGTTGACGAAGAAGAGCATGCAGCGAGCGAGGCCATCGGAGCGGCCATCAAAACAGATTTGGCCGCCCATGCGGAGCCCATCGAAGCAGAGGACGCGGTGGTGGCGAAAGGGCCTGCGCTAGACGAGGAGGGGGCGCACATCGAGGCCAACGAGCAGCCCAGTCTGGACCCTAGCCCCGACGGCGACGAGGTGCTGAACGACGACGGCTCGGCGCTGCGCGACGGCGGCGCTGTGGTGCTGAACGACGACGCACGCAGCGCACTGGAGACTACCGTCTCTGAAGAGCTGGGGGCCGCTATCGCCGAGGTCGAGGGCGCCTCGGAGACGACCCCGCTGCGGCCGACGCACGCGGCGGCCTTCGGCGACGTGGACTTCGTAGACGACTACGACGAGCCGCTGCCGATTCGCTTCCCAGACCCCCGCGAGTTCGACAACGAACTGGATCTGCCGCTGCCGCTGCCTGGTGATGAACTGGACCTCGTCCGCAGGCCTACCTCGCACGCGCTCGCGCACCTCGTCGAAGCCATCTGGAGCGGGATGCGCGCCCAGACCGTTGCGCTGCTCCGCCACGACGCGGCGACCCTGCACTACAAGGTGGAAGCGCTCAAGAGCGACCACCCCGCGGTGGTCTTCGTCGACGAGTTCGCGTCGGCCGGGAGCGCGCTGCGCGGCATTCGAGGGCAACAGGCCGACCTGCTCCCGATGCTGCTCAAGGGCGCGGCCCTCGACGCGCTGGGCTACTACTCCGACCTGAGCGCGGTGGGACGCGCCTACGTGCAGCCGCTCACCGAGGCGGCGACGCCCTCGCTATTACTAGTCGTGGATACGGCTCCAGAGGCGAAGTCCTACTCGCCTGCGGAGAAGACGCTGCTGCGGCAGTTTGCCAGCATGCTCGCCCACCTCGCAGCGAAGGAGGTGCCAGCGTGGTTCGAGGCGGCCCCGCCGACGAGAGCCCTCACCGACTTGCCCGCGGAGACTGCTCCTGCTGAGGCCGCCACAGCCGTAGACGCTACCCTGGATCCGACGATTTCCGACGAGGCGTCTACTGAGGCGATCGCGGACATGCCTGCCGAAGTGGAGCCAGAGCACGACACACCGGAAAGCATCGCGCCGGAGACCACCGCGCCGGAGACCACCGAGCCGGAGGCCGTAGGGACCGAAGAAGAAGCGCCAGCGGATGATGCGGTCGAGGAGGAGGCACCCCCGGGTCTCACTGGAAGGTTGAACCTCGGTGGGAATGCCACCGACGAGACCACGCTGGGAGGAGGGCAGGCTCACAGCGTGCCCGTGGCCCGGCGCGTGATCGTGGCGGAAGAGATGGCGCGGTCACGCGTGAAGCAGCACCCGCTCGCACTTGCGCTCGTCCACCACACCGAGGCCGAGGCCGTCGCCCGCGCGGGGGGCGAGGCCGTCGCGACCACCGAGGCGGTTCTCCGGCAACACCTCGACCACACGCTCGCCCTCGCCGATGGGCGCATCGAGCCGTTCGGTGAGCTGCTCTACGGCGTCTTCTACTACGGACGCGCCGCTGACGTCGAGGCCTGGGTCGAACTCGTCCGCACGACGCCCGCCTCGACAGGGGAGACGCTCCCGCTGACCATCGGCGTGGCGCTCTACGGGGAGCGCCACACGACCTCGGAGCAACTCCGCGGCGACGCCGTGCAGGCGCTCTCCGACGCATACGACGCGCAGGTCGGCTGCGTCATCCTGGAATAACCCGCCCCTCCGGCTGCCTCATGGCTCCTCCGCTCTTCGTCACCATCGTGCTCGACGGCGTCGGCATCGGGCGCGCTCCAGACGCTGCGCTCTATGGCGATGCCGGGACGCACACGCTCGCCCACGTATGCGCCGTGGCCCGGCCCGCGCTTCCGAACCTGACGCGGCTCGGCCTGGGCAACCTCGACCGCCTGCCCGGCGTGCCGCCCGTCGAGGCACCCGCTGCCAGCACCGGCGTGATGGTCGAGACGTCGGCCGGCAAAGACTCCACGACTGGGCACTGGGAACTGGCCGGGCTCCCACTCGACGCGCCCTTCCCCACCTACCCGGATGGCTTTCCGCCAGCACTCGTCGACGCCTTTCTTCAGGCGACGGGGTGCGCAGGTATCCTTGCTGGCGTGCCCGCCTCCGGCACCGCCATCATCGACCAGCACGGGGCGGTGCACCTGCGCACAAGCCAGCCCATCGTCTACACGTCCGCGGACAGCGTCTTCCAGATCGCCGCGCACACCGATGTGATTCCGCTGGATCGGCTCTACGACCTGTGCCGCATCGCACGGGAAGAGGTCTGCGTAGGTCCACACGCGGTGGGCCGCGTCATCGCGCGTCCATTCGTGGGCCAGCCGGGTGCGTTCGCGCGCATCTCCGAGAAGCGACGTGACTTCGCCCTCGCGCCGCCTACGCCGCCGATCCAGGCGCAACTCCAGGGCACCCAGGTGCGCACCGTCGCCGTCGGCAAGATCGGCGACCTGTTCGCGAACGTCGGCTTCGACACGGTCACGAAGACGAAGGACAACGCCGAGGGGGTCGAGGCTACCCTCGCTGCCATGCGCGAGGCCGCTGGTGGCACGACGCCGACGTTCATCTGGACCAACCTCGTCGATTTCGACCAGGAGTACGGTCACCGGAACAACCCTGACGGGTTCGCTCGCGCGCTCGAAGCATTCGACGCGGCCCTGCCTACGTTCGAAGCCGCCCTGCCCGCCGGGGCCCGGCTCGTCCTCACGGCCGACCATGGCAACGACCCGACGACGCCCGGGACCGACCACACGCGGGAGCGCGTGCCGCTGCTCGTGCTCGGCGGCTCGCCGCGCGTTCTGGGCACCCGCGCCACCTTCGCGGACCACGCTGCCACCGTCGCGGATTACTTCGGCCTAGCCTGGACGGGACCTGGGCAGCGCTGGGCACACTAAAGCGACCAAGCGTAAGCTCGAATTGGCACAAATCCTGTACGTAGGACCAGGCGCGCACTGAATCAAGGACGAGCCGGTAAGTTCGTGGACGAAACGGGTTCAGGAGTGGAGGAAACCACCAGTGCGCAGACCTCTTCTGCTTGATATAGCTGGTCTATGCCTGCTCTATTTCGGCGTTTGCCTCTAGCCCTGCGGTATGGAGCCGTCGGCTTCGTTGTGGGTATGCTGTTCCCCTTGGCCGGCATGCTGCAGGCCTCGATCATGCTGTGGGGGGACATGTCGCTGGAGCATCTGCTTTCCACGCAGCGCCGCGTGCCCTTGCTCTGGGTGCTCGACGCGGTGCCGTTCGTGCTCGCCCTCATGCTGTGGATGACGGGACGGCAACGCCAGCAGTACGAGGGCATGGTTGGCGAGCACGAGGCGCGCGACGTGGAGCAAAACGCCGAGTTGCGGGCGCGCATCAAGGAGGTCGAGGAAGCGCTGAAGGCCAAGGATGCGATGCTCTCCGTGGTCAGCCACGAGCTACGCACGCCCTTGACGGTGATCCTGGGCTATGCCGAAATCATCGAGGAGGAGGCCAGCGGGATGGCGCACGAGTCCGCCGTCGCGATCCGCGACGAGGGCAAGCGGCTGCTCGAAACCGTGAACGCGCTCCTCGACCTGGCACGGCTGGAGGTGGGCGAGGTCTCGCTCACGCTCCGACCGCTGCCCGTGGCCGACACGGTGTTCGAGGTGGCCAACTCGCTGCGGTCGCTCGTGGAGCGCAAGGGGCTCCGGCTGGTGCTGGCCAACCGCGCACCCATGATGATGGCGCGCCTGGACGAGACCGCGCTCCGGCGCGTGCTGACCAATCTGATTGGCAACGCCGTGAAGTTCACCGAGCGTGGGCTCGTCACCATCGCTATCGAGCATGATCTCCGGCAGGTCATCGTACGCATCGTCGACACGGGGCGTGGCATCTCCCCCGACTTCCTCCCGCGTCTCTTCGACCCGTTCACGCAGGAAGACGACTACCTCGACCGCGACCAGGAGGGGACCGGCCTGGGCCTTGCCATCGTCCGGCGTCTCGTGATGCTCATGCACGGCGCCATCCGTGTTGAGTCGGAGGTCGGCGTCGGGACGACGTTCATCCTCCACTTCCCGATCTACTACGACGACAGCACGCTCGGCATCCCGGAGCAGCCTGTCGGTGCCGCAAAAGGCTACGGCCTGACCGCCGAGGTGGAGCCCTAGGACGAGGCGGTCGTTCAGGGTCCGGTGGGCTAGGGAGCGTTGACATTTGAGTCGGTCGCGGGAAAGCCGATATGAGTAGCAACCAACCTCTGCTGCTCATGCCCGC
>JBCBEX010000045.1:0-34302 GCA_038528235.1 Bacteroidota bacterium | reverse complement strand
CGAGATGCTGACGGAGATGGACAGCACGAGCCGTGTAACTGAGCCGGGCCCGGCTATCGCTCGCCTGCTCCGCGAGACGATGGCATCGAACTGGTACGAATGGACCTACCTCGATAGCCTTGCGCTCGTCTCCGCCAACGACGGGGCAGGCCCGTTTCGCCAGGTGCCCACGAACCCGTCCAAGCCGGAGGGGATGATCTCCATCCCGCAAGAGGGCACGACGCTCTCCTACGACGGGTGGACCCCGGACTACGTGCTCTTGTGCACGGGTGGCGAGGTGCGCAAGGAGAACGTCACGGTCTTCGGACCTAACAACCAGATGCAGCGCACCGACGAGTTCTACGTCACTGAACTAGCCTACGCCCTCTGGGACAATCAGACTGGGCGCCTCATTCAGCGCGGAGAGCTTACAGAGCGGGCGAAGACGTCGTTCTTCACCCGCTCGAAAGATGAGGAATGGCAGCGCAGCTTCGAGCCGCTCATCGAAGACCTCTTTTCCAAGCTGCCGCTCGGGCCAGTCCGCGACGGCGAGCCGCTCGAAGGCGAGGAGCGCAAAGCAAACGTGCGAGCGTTCCGCATCTAACTGACTGTTGCGCATCTGGTAAAGTCGTCCCCATCGCCTAGCTGAAATCTGGACAATGCGTACACGTGTTAATCGCTGGGTCTTGTTCGTCCTGGTGGCAGCGGTGCTCCCAGCGTGTGCAACGAACCGCATGCTGCCGGGCTACACGCTTTCCACGCCGCCCGATGGCCCCCTCGCGGTGCTGCCCGTGCAGGGCGTTCCGCTCATCGCCGACCCTGACGCGATCACGCGGGCGCTCGGGCCTGGCGTACCGGACGAGGTCTACGTAGCGTTTCTCCGCAACCGGCTCGTGGAGGTGCTACCGTCGGAGGGCACCTTCGGCGAAGCCGCGCTGACTGCTGCCCCCACGACGACGCTCTCCCCCCGCAAGCTGGGCGATGGAATCCGTCTCCCGCTCCCGGCCGACGGGACGGCCCTCGACCTGGTCGTGAACGGGACGACCCCAGCATTCGCCCTGTTTCTGGGAAACGTCCAGGTACGCCGAGGCGAGCGCAGATCCAACCCCAACGCCGGGAGCGGCTTCGAGCGGCTTATCGTGGTGCAAGTCGACTTCGTGCTGTGGGACGTGGTTAAAGCGCAGCCTGCCGTTGCGGCACGCGCCGCCATCGAAGCGCCTACGTCGCTCACCAATCCGGTGACGCAGACCTTCTTCGAGCGCCGCCTCGAAGAGCTGGCCGAGGAGATCGTGCGCGGGACGCCGTTCGAGCGGTAGCTGCTCCTCTTCGTGTAGCCCGCGCAGTATCCCCCATGCTCGCGGGTGCCGCGTTCGCAGTCAAGGGTGCGCGGCGAATGAACACGAAGGCTGTGGACGTGTCGCCAGTGACACGAGGCTGGCAGCGGGGTGCCCGTATTTTGCGACGCTTGCTCGCTCCCACCAAACCGCCGCCCTCCACATCGTCATGGCAGAAGCCCCCGCCGCCGCGTACACTGGCGCCAGCATCCGCGTCCTCGAAGGCCTCGAAGCCGTCCGCATGCGCCCCGGCATGTACATCGGCGGAACGGGGAAGGCGGGGCTGCACCACCTCGTCTGGGAGATCGTCGACAATGCCGTAGACGAGGCGACCAACGGCTATGCCTCGCGCATCGACGTGACGCTCCACGCCGACGGCCGCTCGATCACCGTCGCCGACGACGGGCGCGGCATCCCTGTCGACAAGCACCCGGTCAAGAAGGTGCCGACGTTGGAGGTCATCCTCACCACCCTCCACGCGGGCGGCAAGTTCGACGGCGCGTCGTACATCACCTCGGGCGGCCTCCACGGCGTAGGCTCGTCGGTCGTGAACGCGCTCACGGAGGAGATGGTGGCGCAGGTCAAGCGCGACGGGGCGCTCTATGAGCAGCGCTACGCCCGCGGCCTCCCACAGACGAAACTCAAGAAAGTCAAGAAGAACGTCCGCGGCACTGGCACGAGCATCTTCTTCCGCCCCGACTCCGAGATCTTCGAGACGACGACGTTCGACGCGGAACTGATCAAGGAAAACCTCGAAGTCAAGACCTACCTCAACGGCAGCCTCCGCATCGTCTTCCGCGACGAGGCCAAGGGCGAGCGCGTCGAGTTCCACCACGAGGGCGGCATCGCGGAGTACCTCGATCACCGCATCGCGGCGGAGAACGCAAGGGCCGTCCACCCCGAACCGTTCGTACTGCGCCAGAGCGAGCTTGTCGACGACTTCCGAGTGGAGGTGGCGTTCCAGTGGACGGAGTTTCCGAAGGAACGCATCGTCAGCTTTGTCAACGGCATCCCCACGCGCGACGGCGGGACGCACGAGCAGGGCTTCAAGGACGGCGTCACGAAGGCCATCCGCGCCTACATGGAGACGCACGACCTCGGCCAGAAGAAGCTCGACATCACCGCCGACGATATCCGCGAGGGCCTCTTCGCGGTCATCAACCTGTTCATGGTCGACCCGCAGTTCCAGGGGCAGACGAAGGACAAGCTCAACAACCCGGAGGCGCGCAGCCTCGTATCGGGCGCGTTCCGCTTGGAGTTCGAGCAGTATCTCAACGGCCACGGCTCGGTCGCGGAGGCTATCGTGACGCGCGTCGTGCAGGCCGCCAAGGCCCGCCTCGCCAGTCGCGCCGCCGCGCGCCAGGTCCGCCGCAAGAGCGCCGTCAGTCACCGCCTCAACCTCCCCGGCAAGCTCGCCGACTGCTCCTCGACGGACCCCGCCGAGAGCGAGCTCTTCATCGTCGAGGGCGACTCGGCAGGCGGCTCGGCGAAGCAGGGGCGCGACCGCAAGACGCAGGCGATCCTGCCGCTCCGTGGCAAGGTGCTCAACGCCGAACAGGCGACGAAGTCCAAGGTGCTCGCCAACAAGGAGCTCGACCACATCGTGCAGGCGCTCGGCTGCGGCCTCGGCGCCGACTTCGACCTCGGCAAGCTGCGCTACGGCAAGGTCGTCCTCCTCATGGACGCCGACTCCGACGGTCACCACATCGCGACGCTCCTGCTGACGTTCTTTTACCGCTACCTCCGCCCGCTCATCGACGAGGGCGCGGTCTACCTCGCGCAGCCGCCGCTCTTCCGCGTGGACGCGCTTAAACAGACGCACTGGGCGCTCGACGAGGGCGACCGCGACGCGATCATCCGGCGCATCAAGAAGAAGAACCCGCGCGCGAACATCGAGGTGCAGCGCTTCAAGGGCCTCGGCGAGATGATGCCGAAGACGCTGCACGAGACGACGCTGGACCCGGAGCGCCGCCGCCTCCTGCGCGTGACCATCCCCGACGACGCGAAGCTCGCCACCGAGAACACGATCACGGACCTGATGGGCAAGGACGCCGCCCCGCGCTTCCAGTTCATCATGGGCCACGCCGACGAGGTGGAGGAGCTGGACGTGTAGCTTACGGCCACTTCCGCAACTCGCAGGCCCTACACGAATGAATAGCCAACTTGCCATCGGCTTACACATTCTCGGCTTTCTCGCCTCGCGTCCTAATGAGCGTCTAACGTCGGAGCAGATGGCGCGGACGTACGGGACTAGCCCGGTCGTACTCCGGAGGGTGCTGGCGAAGCTTCAGAAGCATGGCCTTGTTGAGACATGGCGGGGGACCGGAGGGGGGAGTGCCTTAGCGAGGCCCGCCGACGAAATCACGCTTCGCGAGGCTTACGAGGCTATAGCCGACGACCAGACGATTCTTACGAGGCACCCGAACGACTGCGCAGGCCGTGTGGCGACGGTGATGGGCGGCTATATCAACGAGCTCTATGCGGACGCAGAGCTAGCACTGCTGCGTCGCCTTGAAGCAGTGACGGTGGCAGAGATGGACCGGGAGATTCGGACGCGCCTGTTCGGGTCTGTGTGATTCAGAAAGGGCGGCCAACCGAAGGGAAAGGCATACCGTTTTGTAATGTGACCAAGTTGGTTGCATATTGGTCGCACCACTGACTTTTTCCACTAGTTCTAGCTTGCTCATGACTTTCACTGCTGCTCCCTCACTCTCTAAAGGCCAGGTGACTGCGCTCCGCATCGCCGCGTTCCTCTGGGTGGTGTGGGGCCTCGTTCATGCCCTCGCGGGCGTCCTCGTCATATCTGGCGACGCGACCAATGGCTTCCAGAGCATCGCTGACGGCGTGGATCCCGAGGTGCTCGTGATGGACTACCACGCCGCGGCGGGGGCCGTGCTCAACCAACACGCCTGGAATTTGCTCTGGGGCGGGGTGGTCACCCTCATCGGCGCGGTCCTCATCTGGCGCGGCAGCATGACCGCAATCTGGGTCACCGCGATGGTCGGCGGCCTGCTCGACATCGGCTACTTTGTCTTCCTCGACCTTGGCGGCTTCGTCAAGTTCTTCCCCGGCACGTTGATGACCATCTTCTCGGGCTCAGCCATCCTCCTGACCGGGTGGGTGTGGTTCGCAAAGCGGAAAGGGTAGGACTTACGGCCTCGTCGCTGCTTCTGTGGACGGAAGAAATCCGTTTCTTGGGCTGTCCACAACCAGCGCTACCGACACCATGCCCTCTTTCCTCTGCGTTCCTAGCGTACGAGCTAGGCTGCTTCTAATCACGGTGGTTGCATCCGTGGTCGGCTGCGCGGAAGTGAGTCGCATTGTCGCAGACGTGGAGGACGGGAGCGTGCTCGTCCTCGGCGACTCGGTGATGGAGTGGAATGTCGATCAGGAAGCGTCTATCGCTGACGTGATCGCTGCGGAGCTCGACCGAGCCGTCGTCAATGGAGGCGTATCGGGAGCGCGGCTGAGCATGCCGGACGACAACGCAAAGCGCGGCGAACTCGGCTACGACATCCGGGCGCAGTACCGCGCGCGCGGCTGGGAATGGGTCGTGATGGATGGCGGGGCGAACGACTTGGGGGGCGAGTGTCTGTGTCGTCGCTGCGAGCGCACCCTGGACGAGATGGTGAGTGACGATGGACAGTTGGGACAGTACCCCGACTTCGTGCGCGACGTGGTGAGCGATGGCAGCCGCGTCCTCGTGATGGGCTATTACGCGCCGCCCACAGGAGCACAGACGAGCTTCACAGAGTGTACCGGCGAGCTTGCGTCGCTCAATGGCCGCCTCGGCCGCATGGCCGCAGCCATCGACAGCGTGTATTACATCTCGGCGTCTGAGGTCATCGACCCGACTGACGCGTTGCACTACGACGACGACCGCGTGCATCCGTCCACGGTAGGGTCGAGGTTGATTGGGGAGCTGTTGGCTCAGGCCATGCGCAGCGCAGAGGCGGAGTAAGCGCTCGTATGCAGGCGTTCACGGAAGCGCGTCGGTCACCCATCTCGACGTAGACTACGCCACTGGCCCTCCTTCATCGCATGCTTGAACCCGTCTTGTTGATGACCGAGCCTCACCACGCTTCTCGTGTGCAAGGCCGGGGAGATACCCAAGTGTAAACCCTCATGCTGCCCAACGTTGCTCGTCCAACTGGCTCGTACCTGAATGCGCCCACATACGGTCCAGCGTTCACGCGCCCTGTGCTTCGTCGCGCCGAACTCAGCGCCGACCCCCTCTGGCAGTTTGCACAGTGGTTCGGCGAGGCGAGTGAGGGCGGCCAACAAGACCCAGCAGCGATGACGCTGGCAACCGTAGATCGCGAAGGGGCGCCGGACGCGCGAACGGTGTCGCTGAAAGACGTGGACGCGCGCGGCTTCATCTTCACGAGTCACTATGGGGGTCCCAAGGGACGCGACATCGAGGCGCAGCCTCGGGTGGCACTCGCGTTCTATTGGCCGAGCGCAGGGCGCCAAGTGCGGGTGGTCGGCATCGCCGAGCGCTTACCTGCCGCCGAGTCCGACCGATATTTCGAGGCACGATCTCCCGTTATGCGACGGGCTCTGCTGGCTATGCCCCCGAGCCAGCCTATCGCCGATCGGAGGACCTTGGACGACGCGGTGGTTGGCGTCGTCGGAAGGTCTGGCTCTCCGGCGCGCCCGGAATGGGGCGGCTACGTCGTGCGCCCGCGCGTCATGGAGTTCTGGCAAGGGCAGGCGAACCGCCTTCACGACCGATTTCGGTATGAGAAGGAGGCGGAAGGCTGGACGTTGACGCGTCTGACCCCGTAGCAATCTTGATCCCGTAGCAATTCGGACCCGATAGCAATCCAGTCTCATACGTTTCCGTCTCAGCCATGCGCGACACCATCCTGACTCGGCACCCCGACCCCGCCAAACAAGGCGTCAACATCGACGCGGGGAAGTATCACGCGATTCGCGCCGCTATCGAGGAGATCGTCGACGAACGAGGTGAGATAGCCTTCAGCGACCTCATGGAGACTGTAGAGGACCGGATCGGTGCCAGCTTCGATGGCTCGGTGCCTTGGTACGTCACCACGTTGAAGCTTGACCTGGAGGCCCGGGGCATCCTCGAGCGGGTCCCGAGGGCGTCTCCACAGCGGCTCCGGCGCTCAACGCCGTGACGGGCTCGATCCTCCGTGGGGCTGTGGCGCTTGCAAACGGAGCGGTATGGTCGGGTTGTGGATCGCGGGAGGTCGAGGGCCCAGTCTCGGTTCCTGAGGAGTGCGACGGGGCCGAGCTTTATCGGCGCGTGGCTGTGGTTGCGTAGCGGGAGGTGAGAAAGGGTCGTCTAGCGCATGTTAGGACTACGTCGCTAGGGCATTTGCACTACTGCACATCCGCACAGGTGCACCATGTCCGCCGGAATGGAGAGATCTAGTCTTTGGCCGCTGCCTCGGTTCGTCGAGGCGTCGTGCCCTCACTCTCCAGCCCAACTCAACCATGCACCTGCGTTTCTCAACGGCTCTCCTCGCTGTTGCGATGATGTGCCTGTTCACCACTGATGCCCGCGGTCAGGGCTCCTACGAAGTCTGGCTCGCGATCCCATCCGCTGGGACGTGCACCTACACGTTCACCGCCCCGCACGCGTGGGACGAAGACCGCGACTTCGTCCCCGCCTCAGGAACGACCTCGTGGAGCGCGGATGGTGCCTCCGGCACGATCTCGGCCGACATGCGGTACATCCAAATCGTGGTCCCGCACACCGCCTCCAAGGCCGGCCTCGAATTCGTGACAGAAGACCCAGTGGCACGTGGTGTGATCCCGACGCTCGGCTACGCCAAATACCGCGTGACGCTGTCAGGAAGCTGCCCGGACACCTACTTCGACCTGGACTACTCCGACGCCGACATCTGGGAGCTCGGGTATCACGATGCAAGTCTGCCCAGTGGCGACCTCTTCATCGGCTACGACAGCGGCCTCGCGTACGTGGAGGTGTACCAGGCATCGAGCACCCGGCGGTACATCCAGGCGGAGCCAGGCCTCGACCCGTACATCAGCTACTGGACGATGGTGACGAAGGCCGAATGCCCCAACGGCGCGTACTTGAATTGCTACAACCGCTTCGATATCCCCATCAGCGTGCGCGCTACGGTGGATGGCCAGGACGTCAGCATTCCGGTACCGGTCACCGGCAAGCGTCGCTCGCAAGTCCAGACAACGCCGTTCACGACGCAGCGTAAGTCCGAAAGAACGGTCGTGATCAAGCCGCCGAGTTCCTACAACGGCTACACCTTCCTCCGATGGTCGGACGGCGTCGCGACTCGGGAGCGGTCCGTCGAGCTTAATCGGTCGATCTACGTCGAGAGCCTGCCTGCGTTCGAAGCAGTGTACGCGGCCCCGCTCGACGTTGACATCGACGGCCCCTTCGTGATGGAGAAAGGGCAGACGGCGATCTTCACCGCCGAGGCCAACACCACCGAGCCGCTGCGCTACCAGTGGTACGACACCCGGGACGAGGGCAAGACGTGGGACCTCATCCAGGGCGCCACCAGCCGCACGCTCGCCTGGACCAAATCTCCGCGTCACAACGGCCTGCGCGTAGATGTCGAACTCATTGATGCGCCGACGAACCAGGCGTCCGACACGCACTACTTCGAGGACGTGATCTGCTGCTTCGTGGTTGCGAGTCCGCGTGACCACCAGGCGCTGAGCCTGCGTTTCAGCACAGAGGAAGAAGGCGTCGGGACACTCGAAGTCTTCGACGCGCTCGGCCGCCTCGTCTCGACCCACGCCGAGGTGCGGTTCACGCCCGGCGACAATGCCGTGCGCATCAGCACGGCGGGTCTGGCAAACGGGTTGTACGTGTACCGACTTGGCCACGACGGCACCTACAGCGGCGGCACCTTCACAGTGACGCGGTGAGCCTGTGCACGAACGTGGAGTCCTCGCCACTGCGCAGCGCCTCCGTGGTCACGGCTACGGAGGCGCTTCCTTTGGTGGCGGGAGCGATGCGAAGCCACGTCGGAGTGATAACCAATCCGTACGTTGGGGATCGGCCCGTGCGCTCCGATTGCGTCAGGGGCATCGTGCCGGTCACGCGGATGTGGATACCCCTTCTGCGAGACACCGACGGCGGCGTTTGAAGGCCGCGTTGCTCCAGCAGCCTATGTTCAGCTTTCCGCTAGTGCTCCTGCTCGTGTCGGCGGCGATGATCGCCTTCGGTGTCTGGGAAGTGCGCCAGCCGGACGTGCCGGAAGAGGACGATCTGTTCGGCGACGAGCGTGGTTGGTCGGCGCTGTTCCGTCTCTACGGCTACGCGCTCATCGCGCTAGGCGGCTTCGGTGCCGTCGTCTCGGTGTTGATCCTGACGCAAGGCTAGGTCGGGGTCATCGGCGCGAACGCACCACGAGAAGGACGCCGCCAACGACGATCCCGGCACCGAGCAGCGTTAGACTATCTGGGATGGTGCGGAAAAACAGCACGCCCCAGATGAAGGCAAAGACGACCTGAAGGTAGCCGACCGCCGAAGCACGCCCGGCGGGTTCGAGGTGTAGCCCGCGTGTGAGGCAAACCTGCGCGATGTGCGTCATCATGCCCACCATCAGCAGCCACAGCCATGTCCATCCACGCGGGAGTACCCAGGGTGCGAAGGCACCCCGTCCCTCGAAACCGAGCGCATCGACGAACGCAAACGGCAGCGCGCCGAGGGCGCCGACCCAAGAAAACCACAAGATCACGACGAGCGCATGGTCCGTGTCCTTGAGCTTGCGTACGAACGTGTAGGCCGCACCGGAGAGGAAGGCCCCGCCGAGCGCCGCGTAGACGATCCACGACGGGTAGCTCGCTGTGATGTTCACGAACACGAACGACGGTTTCGCAATGAGCGTCACGCCAACGAGGCTCAGCACGATGGCGACGACGACCACGCCACGTACCCGCTCGCGCAGAAACAGGCCAGCGAGCAGTGCCGTGTGGATCGGCGCGGTGTTGTAGATCGTGGCCGCGTCGCCGAGGGGGATCTTGGTCAGCGCGAAGTAGAAGATGCTCAACGCCGTGAAGCCCGTGAATCCGCGCAGGAAGAGGTTGCGCCGGTCGACGCCCCGCGAGGTCACGCCAGCCTGCCAGAGCATCGCATAGGTGAGCACAAGCATTACGGCACACCGGGCAAAGACGATCTGCATGCTTGGCACACCCGCTTGGCCTGCCAGCTTCACGAACAGAGCCATCAAGCTGAAAAAAAACGCCGACCCCGCCATGTAGCGTAGGCCGAGCGGGATGCGATGCCAGACGGCGAGAGGCGTGCGAGACGTGGAGGTGGTGGACACGCAGGAGATGGAGGTGGGCGAGCGAGGCTCCGGCCTACCGTCCTCACTCGGCGGTGTTCGTTGGGCGTCAGCTATGCAACCGCTTCCACCACACACCTTGCCGTGCTCTTCATCTAGGGGGGAAAGCAGCCCCCTCCTTGCGCGGTCCAGCGAGCCTGCCTTTACGTTGCGTTTGAGTCCCACCCACATCGGTCGTCCCCATGCGTACCCTCGTCACCCTACTTGCTGCGGCCTTCCTGCTCAGTCCTGCTGCGCTTGCCCAGGATGAAGCAGCCCGCACCTATGCCGAGGTATGCTTCGCGCAGCAGGACGACGTCCTCGTGGCGGACCTCGCACGGGCCGTGGTGGCCTTGGGCCATACGCACCGGGAACGGACGGCTATGGGCGTAGAGACGTGTGCGGTGCTCAACGACGCCGAGCAGGCCCGCCTCGCCCAGCGCGCCATCCCCCACCGCCTCGCCGTCCCCGACCTCGCCGCCGTCTACGCCGCCGAGCTTCCCCGCCGCACCGCCATGCTCCAGGCGATGCGCGGCCAAGCCTTCGACCTCGACCGCTTCGAGTTCGGCTCCATGGGCGGCTACTACACCTTCGACGAGGTCGTCGCCAAGCTCGACCAGCTTCGCGCCGACTTCCCTGAGCTCATCACCGAGAAGGCGTCGATCGGGACGACGGGGGAGGGGCGCGCGATCTGGATGGTGGAGATCTCGAACGCGCCGGGGGTGGACGAGGGAGAGCCGGAGGTGCTCTACACGGCGATCCACCACGCGCGGGAGCCGCAGAGCATGACGACGGTGCTGTACTTCATGATCTACCTGTTGGAGAACTACGGGGTGGACCCGGAGGTGACGTACCTGGTGGACAACCGTCGGTTGACGTTTGTGCCGGTGCTGAACCCTGACGGGTACGTGTACAACGAGGAGGAGGACCCGGACGGCGGTGGGTTGTGGCGCAAGAACCGGCGGGACAACGGGGATGGGAGCTTCGGGGTGGACCCGAACCGCAACTACGGCTACGAGTGGGCGCGCGACGACACCGGGTCAAGCCCCATGGGATCCAGCGAGACCTACCGCGGCCCGGCACCGTTCTCAGATCCCGAGACGGCATCGCTGCGCGACTTTGTCGAGTCACGCGACTTCAGACTCGCCTTTAACTACCACAGCTTCTCCGACGTCCTGATTCATCCATGGGGGTATGAAGTCAACGCGCTCACGCCGGACTCGTCGCGCTATTCGAGCTACGCCGCCCTGATGACCGAAGCCAACGGTTACCCGTCCGGCACCACGGGCCAGATGCTCGGCTATGTGGTCAATGGCTCCTCCGACGACTGGTTCTACGGCGAGCAGACGACGAAGGACAAGATCTACGCCTTCACGCCGGAGGTCGGCACCCGCGCCGACTTCTTCTGGCCGATGCCTGATCGCATCGAGCCGCTCGCCCGGATGAATCTCGACGCGAACAACAAGCTAGCCTGGCTCGCCGGGGGCTTCCCAGCAGCATCGCTCGCTTCGGCAACGGACCGAAAGCTGGCGTGCGACGCGCTCCAGTGCGGCAATGACTATATCGACCCGGGCGAGGTGATGGAAGTCACCATTGATTTCGAGAACATCGGTTTGGGTCCACTCTCCGGGGCAACGTACCGGCTTGTCAGCGACAACCCGAACCTCATCCCACCGAGCGAGACAGGCCGCATCGCACTGGCAGCGGGGGGCGTCACAAGCGACACGCTGGATGTTCAAGTGCGCCCTGAGACGCCGCTCGGGATTGAGGGGGGGCTCGTTGTCGAAATCGACATCGCCGGGGCGGTCTTCACGTTCCCGCTCGACCCAGTCTTGATCGGCACCGAACTGCCACTGTTTGAAGACGAGGCAAGCACCCTTACCAACTGGAGCCTGGCGGGCAACACGGCCTGGCGAGTGACGACCGATGGAGACGCCGGTTCGGTATTCACGGAATCACCGGACGGCTTCTACGGCCTGGACGCTACCGCCACCCTGATTCTCGACGAACCGCTCGACCTGCGGGGGGTATCTCGCCCGATCCTGTCGTTCGACACCCGATGGGACATCGAGCCGGATTACGACGGGGGGCAGGTTCTGCTCTCAAGCAATGGGCGGCCGTTCGTAGCGCTCAAAGGCGTCTACACGACGCCCGGGGCAGATACGGGTGATTTTGGTATCCAGGAAGTGGGGGCACCCTACTACGATGGAACGCGCTCGACCTGGGTCCGCGAGCATGTCTCCCTGTCCAACTACGCGGGCTTTGCGGGGTTGACCATAGCGTTTCAGTTCCGGTCCGATGACTTCGTCGTAGCGGACGGTTGGTATGTGGACAACATCCGGGTGAGCGAGCTCGTGAGCATCTTCGACGTGGACGCCGAGGCACAGCCTGAGGCCATGGAGCTAAGCATAGGCGCCCTCTATCCCAACCCGACGGCCGGTGATCTCGTCGTCGACTTCGCGCTGCCGGCCACAGGGGCGACCGTCGTTGAGGTGTTCGACCTGCTCGGGCGTCGCGTGGCCGTACTGGCCGAAGGCGAACTCCTGGCGGGCGCGCACCGGCTCACGTGGGACGGTCGAAGCGCACACGGGCGCTCGCTCAGCGCAGGGACCTACGTCCTACGTCTCGCAGCAGACGGGCGCGTCCTGACGCGACGCTTCGTCAGGATCGGAGGCTAGTCTCGGTCGCTGTGGCTAGCCACACGGTTTGAACGCGGTCGGCGCGGGCACAGCGGAAAAGTTGTACCCTGTGCATGACACAGGCACGGCCTCGCGGGTAGATGGCGTGCGTCCTTCCGAATCAAACAGCGCCCCACGTCCCCCGATGATGCCTCGTTTCACCCTCGCCGCTGCTCTCGCGCTGGTCTTCACGTTCGCGTTGGCAGCGCCATCCACTCTGGGACAGGCAGAGCCGTTGTCCTACGCCGAGGTCTGCTTCACGCAGCCTATGGAGACCTTGATCCCGTCCCTGGCCAGCGCGGGCCTCGCCCTCGACCACGCCCATCGTCACAAGACTCCCCTGGGCGTGGAGACGTGTGCGGTGCTCAACGACGCCGAGCAGGCCCGCCTCGCCCAGCGCGCCATCCCCCACCGCCTCGCCGTCCCCGACCTCGCCGCCGTCTACGCCGCCGAGCTTCCCCGCCGCACCGCCATGCTCCAGGCGATGCGCGGCCAAGCCTTCGACCTCGACCGCTTCGAGTTCGGCTCCATGGGCGGCTACTACACCTTCGACGAGGTCGTCGCCAAGCTCGACCAGCTTCGCGCCGACTTCCCCGAGCTCATCACCGAGAAGGCGTCGATCGGGACGACGGGGGAGGGGCGCGCGATCTGGATGGTGGAGATCTCGAACGCGCCGGGGGTGGACGAGGGAGAGCCGGAGGTGCTCTACACGGCGATCCACCACGCGCGGGAGCCGCAGAGCATGACGACGGTGCTGTACTTCATGATCTACCTGCTGGAGAACTACGGGGTGGACCCGGAGGTGACGTACCTGGTGGACAACCGTCGGCTGACGTTTGTGCCGGTGCTGAACCCGGACGGGTACGTGTACAACGAGGAGGAGGACCCGAACGGCGGGGGGTTGTGGCGCAAGAACCGGCGGGACAACGGGGACGGGAGCTTCGGGGTGGACCCGAACCGCAACTACGGCTACGAATGGGGCTATGACAACGAGGGGTCGAGCCCCAATGGCTTCAGCGACACCTACCGAGGTGCTGGGCCGTTCTCGGAGCCGGAGACGGCATCGCTGCGCGACTTTGTGGAGTCGCGGCGGTTCAGGACGACCCACAACTATCACTCGTTCTCAAACCTCCTCATCTACCCGTGGGGTTACGAGCGCGACCTCTACACCGCAGACTCTGCGCGCTTCGTGGACTTTGCGGCGCTGATGACCGAGGCGAACAACTACCGTGGCGGCACGGGCAACCAGACCGTCGGCTACGTGGTCAATGGCTCCTCCGACGACTGGTTCTACGGCGAACAGACGACGAAGGACAAGATTTACGCCTTCACGCCCGAGGTGGGCACCTTCGAGGACTTCTTCTGGCCGCTGCCCGATCGCATCGAGCCGCTCGCGCAGGAGAACCTCGACGCGAACCTGCTGCTTGCCTGGGTGGCCGGTGGCTACCCCGACGTGCGCGTCGTGGGGGTCAAGGAGACGGACCGGGCCTGCCCGCCCTGTGGCGATGGGTTCGTAGACCCCGGCGACTTCGCCGACGTGTCAGTGCGCGTCACCAATATCGGCCTGGACGACCTCGATGAGGTGGCGCTTCGCCTGACGAGCACGACGGACGACTTCGTGCCCGTCGGAATCGGGACTGTTGGGTCGATGCCAAGCGACGGCAGCGTCGAGATCGTGCTGCAACTGGAAGTGAGCCCGGACGCGCCCCTCGGCGTGGCCGAAGGGCTCGCCATCGAACTCGACCTGAACGGCGTGACGCGGACCGTGCCCATGAACGCGCTCACCGTCGGCACGCCCACCGTGCGCTTCGAGGACCCAGCGGAGACGATCGCCGGCTGGATCCCGAGGGGCGGGTGGGGGCGCGAACTCGTCGCTGGCGACCCGGCCTTTTCCGACTCGCCGAACCGGAATTACAGCAACAACGCCAGCGTTTCGC
This sequence comes from Bacteroidota bacterium, assembly GCA_038528235.1. Lineage (GTDB taxonomy): Bacteria > Bacteroidota > Rhodothermia > Rhodothermales > Rubricoccaceae > JBCBEX01. The sequence goes on along the minus strand of JBCBEX010000045.1, from coordinate 20,092 downwards.
TCCGGCTCGTTGAGCCGCTCGACCTGTCGGACGCAGAGGCCGCGCTGCTGACCTTCCGCACGCAGTGGGACATCGAGGCGGGCTATGACTATGGACAGGTACTCGTCTCGACGGGCAGCGGCGCGTTTGAGCCCCTCGAAGGTCGCTTCACCAAACCTGGCAGCGAGTTTACCCAGCCGGCCGTCGCAGGGCTCCCGATCTATGACGGCGTACAGTCGTCGTGGGTGGAAGAAACCATCGACCTGAGCGCGTACGTCGGAGAGCCGGAGGTCACCCTCCTCTTCTCCCTCACGTCCGACGGGGGAGTGACGGGTGACGGCTGGCTCATCGACGACGTCACCGTGGTCGAACTGGTTGACGGGACACAGGTGGACGCCGAGGGAACGCCCGAGGTAGCCGTGCTAGAACTCGGTCCGCCCTATCCAAACCCGACTGTCGGTGGGCTGACGGTGCCGTTTACCGTGCCCGAAGCCACCGACGTGCGTGTCGAGGTCTTCGACGTGCTCGGCCGTCGCGTGGCCGTGCTGGCCGACGAGGCGCGCACCGCAGGGACGCACGTCCTCACCTGGGAAGGCCGCACCGTCTCAGGGGGGCTACTCGGTGCGGGGACCTACGTCGTACGTCTGGCAGCCGACGGGCAGATCCAGACGCAGCGCTTCGTCCAGGTCCGATAACACGCCGGGCATGCTTCACCGAATCGCCCGTGGCTTCCTAGTCACACTCGTCGGCATCGTACTCTTAGGCCGGGTCCCGAGTTGGGCTCAGTCGCCGTCGGGTGGTCCGCACGCCGAAGTCTGCTTTGAGCAGCCCATGGCCTCGCTCGTGGCCGAACTGGCGCGTGCGGGCCTCGCCCTCGACCACGCTCACCGGCATAAGTCTGCCCAGGGCGTGGAGACCTGCGCCGTGCTCAACGCGGCCGAGCAGGCGCGTCTGGCCGAGCGAGGCATCGCACACCGCGTTGACGTGCCCGACCTCGAAGCAGCCTACAGTGCCCAACTCCCGCGACGCCAGGCGATGCTGCGCGCGATGCGCGGTCAAGCCTTCGACCTGGATCGATTCGAGTTCGGCTCCGTCGGCGGGTTCTACTCGTTCGAGGAGGTCGTTGCCAAGCTGGATCAACTGCATGACGACTTCCCCGGGCTCATCACCGAGAAGGTGTCGCTCGGTCAGAGCTACGAGGGGCGCGAGATCTGGATGGTCGAAGTGTCGAACAACCCCGGGGTTGACGAGGGTGAGCCCGAGGTGCTCTACACGGCCCTGCACCACGCCCGCGAGCCACAGAGCATGGCTACCGTTGTGTACTTCCTTGTATACCTCCTGGAGAACTACGGCGTCGATCCAGAGGTGACGTATCTCGTTGACAACCGCCGCCTTGTGTTCGTGCCGGTGCTGAATCCGGACGGCTACGTCTACAACGAGACGACCGACCCCAGTGGGGGTGGGCTCTGGCGCAAGAACCGCCGCCCGGTCTCGAACGGTGCCGTGGGCGTCGACCTCAACCGCAACTACGGCTTCGAGTGGGGCCGCGACGACCTCGGGTCGAGCCCCGAGTCGTTCAGCAACACGTACCGGGGCGCTGCGCCGTTTTCGGAACCGGAAACCGCTGCGGTGCGCGACTTCGTCGAGGCGCGCCGATTCCGGACGGCGTTCAACTACCACAGCCGCGGCAACCTGCTCATCTACCCGTGGGGCTACGAGCCGGACCTATACACCCCCGACTCGGCGCGCTTTTCGGACTTGTCCGCCGTGATGACCCTCGCCAACGACTACACGGCGGGGACGGTCAATCAGGTGCTCGGCTACATCGTCAACGGTACCTCCGACGACTGGATGTATGGCGAGCAGTCCACCAAGCCGCCCATCTTGGCCTTCACGCCCGAAGTCAACGATCGGGTCACTGACGGCTTCTGGACGCCCCCGGATCGCATCGAGGCCCGCGCAAAGGAGAACATCGACGCCAACCTCGTGCTTGCCTGGACTGCTGGTGGGTTCCCCGATGTTCGTGTGCGGAGCCTCGCGGAATCGCCGCAGACATGCACTGGGTGCGCCAACGGCTTCATCGACCCGGGCGACCTCGTGACGCTCGACTTTGACCTCCGTAACCTTGGCCTGGAAGCACTCGGCGGCACGACCGTGCGCCTAGTGAGCACGTCTACGTCGTTCGAGGGGACGGATACCCGTGGCGTCGAGCCGCTCGCATCGGGCGCTGAGACGCCCGTGGTGCTGACGGCGACGGTCACGGATACAGCGCCACTCGGGCTAGCCGAGGGCCTTGCCGTGGAGGTGGATCTCGGCAGTGTCGTGCGGCGCTACCCAGTCCCGCCGGTGCTCGTCGGCACAGCCCTGGCACAGTTTGAGGATGACGCAGCCAACCTCGACGCGTGGCGGAATGAAGGCACCGCGGCGTGGGGCATCGACGGGCCTGGCTCGGTTGGACGGTCGGCGTTCTCAGACTCGCCGGGCGCCCGCTACCAGGACGACGTGGTGGCATCGCTCGTCTTGGGCGAACCGCTCGACCTCACTGGGGCGGCCACCGCGTTCCTGACCTTCGACACGCGTTGGGACATCGAGGCGGAGTACGATGCCGGGCAGGTGCTCGTCTCGACCGATGGCCGCTCGTTCACTCCCCTTGCAGGGCGCTTCACCAGGCCCGGAACAGGCTTCGGAGCGCAGGTGGAGGGCGCACCTGTGTACGATGGTGTGCAGAGTACGTGGGTGCGCGAAGAGATCGACCTGAGTGCCTACGCGGGGGAGTCCTCGGTCACGATCGCCTTTCAGTTCCAGTCCGACGGGTCAGTGAACGGTGATGGCTGGTTCGTCGACGAGGTCGCCGTCGTGTCGCTGGTGGACGGGCGCACGGTCGATACCGAGGGGAGTCCAAGCGAGGTCGCCCTCACGCTTGGCGCGCCGTACCCGAACCCGACGGCGAACGGTCTGACGGTGCCGTTCACCATGCCGGAAACTGCCGCCGTGCGCGTCGAGGTCTTCGACGTGCTCGGCCGTCGCGTGGCCGTGTTGGCCGACGAGGTGCGCACCACAGGAACGCACGTCCTCAACTGGGATGGGCGCTCAACGGCCGGGATGATGGTCGTTGCTGGCACCTACATCGTACGGCTCTCGACGGACGCCGCCGTGCGTACACAACGGTTCGTCCACGTCGAGCGGTGACACTGCTGCCGTGGGCGAGTGTGAAGCTTACCACGCAATCCGTCGGTCGGGACGGCTCTCGAACGGGAGCAACGCTGTCGGTTCGTCGAGGTCGTCGGCCCAACCGCGCGGCCCCTCGCTGGCGTGCGCTTCGGTGTCAACCGCAGGAGCCTCCGCGCTCTCGACGGCAGCGCGCAGGGCATCCGCGTCCGCATCGACGCCGGTCAGGAGGGGGCGCTCGAGGCCGAAGCTGGGACGCGTCTCGGTGAGCCGTGTGCCCTCGAAGTAGAACGCCAGGATGTCCTCGTAGCGCCGCCCTGCCTGCGCCTGACCGCGCGCGCCATACTGGCTCATCCCGACGCCGTGCCCGAAGCCTTGGCCCGAGAACACGTACGAACCGCCTCGACGCTCGACCTCGAAGTACGTGCTCCGCACGGCCATGATGCCAAACGCTCGTGACATCGCGGCCCGGAAGGCGGAGCCGGACATCGGGGCGTTTCTGCTGCCAGAAAGGCGCACCTCGGTCACCCGACCTTCAGCGCTCCGGCGGGTGATTTCGAAGCTGCGCACGCTAAAGCCAGCGGCGCGGCCCAGCGCTCGGTGGACCTCGCCAGCAGGCTTCGTGGTTTGCCAGCGCTCGTGCGGTGAATTGCGGTCGTAGGGATCAGGGCGGGCGCGGAGGTAAGGAACCGGCGCGCCGCGCCACGCCGTCTCGTTGGCCGAGATGTAACCACCGTTGGACGAAGAGTAGACCGTTTCAGCGAAGCGGCCATTGTAGACGAGTACCTGGCCCGCGGTGGCGACCGCCGCGGCGCGCGTGATCTCCGTCGTGCGGTCGGCACCGTGGTACACCTGGTCGGCCGTGTGGTCCACGAGGTCATAGGCCCCGCGCTTTCCACGTGACCGCAGCGCATACGTGCGCGCCAGCACGGCCTGCGCCTTCACGCCCTCGATCTCCTGAAACGGGTACTCGCCTGCCGTGACGCTGGCCACGTAGGCTTCCAGTGGGACCGTGTTCACAAGCCGGAGACGCCCGCGGTCATCGTCGATGGCGAGCGAGCCCTCGTAGCGGCGCGTGGTCTGTCCAGCCGAGATCGCGACCGTGCCGCCTGGGCCTGGTTCGGCACGCAGGCCAAGCACGGATACCACGCGGCGCGGCAGATAGACGTAGACGCGGCCGTACTCCGACTTCAGGGTGACGCGCGTTCCGGGTTGGAGCGTCGCCACGGGCGTCCCGCCGTCGCGATCGATCAGGGTTAGTCCGGCGTCGCCTGTCAGCATGACTTCGCTGGCACGTTCGCGTTCGAGCACCCGGACTCGAACGCTCTCGGCGATGACGAGGTCATCGTCGAGCGTGGCGTCGCTCGCGCCATAGAGACTGGATGCGCTCGCGGGCGCGCTCGCGACAACGGCAAGTGCGACCGTGAGCAGGCGTAGAATCGAACCGGGACGGCGGGCACGAAGCATCGGTCTCAGGCCAGCAAGAGAAATCGAAGGAGCGATGTGGGACGAAAGGGGTGTAGGCGGAAATCATGCCAGGGTGCGGAGCTAGCACGCCTAGGCTGGATCACAGGCTGAGGCGGTCGCGGAGGGTGCGTGACCGGCTGCGGCTGGCCAGCACTTCGTGGCCGCCTGAGAGCAGCAGCTTGTAACGCCCGCTGAACCACGACACCATCTCCCGGATGTGATCCAGGTTGACGAGCGCTGAGCGGTGGACGCGCATGAACCGCGCCGGATCGAGCCGCGCTTCGAGAGCGTCGAGTGGGTGCGTAACGACGTGCCGCGACACCGAAGGCGCCTCGCCCTCGTCGAGGATGTAGAGGCTCGTGAGCCCGTCTTGCACCTCGGCCGCGACGAGGCGGTGCACCGGCACGATCGTAAAGCGGTCGCGCCCAGGAAGCGACAACTGGCGAAGGAAGTCCGCCCCGTCGGTCGCAGTCGGGGCCGGGTTGGGTTGCGCGCGCTCTTCCAGCGTTTCGAGGAGGTCCGCAACGCGGTCGAGGTAGGCGGCCCGGGCATCCACAGAGGCGCGGTCGGTGGCACGGCTCTCTACGCGGGCGATGGTTTCCGCCAGCCGCTCCGCCTCAACGGGCTTGAGAAGGTAGTCCACCGCGCTCGCGCGAAACGCCTCGACGGCGCGGTCGTCGTGCGCCGTCACGAACACGACCTGGGGGCGTGGCGGGGCGAGCCGCTCCACCACGGCGAACCCGTCCAGGCCAGGCATCTGGATGTCGAGGAAGAGCACGTCGATGGGCGCGTTCGACTGCTGTGCACCGGCGACCAAGTCGAGGGCATCCACACCGTCGGCGGCCTCGCCCACCAGCGCCAGGCGCCCAGCCTCAACGAAGGGCGTGAGTTGGCGGGTCAAGCGTTGCCGGGCGAGCGGCTCGTCGTCAACGAGGAGGGTGCGAAGCGGGGTGGGAGCGTCAGCCATGGGTGGGAGTCGGGGCGGGCGTCGATGGAAGTGGAAGGCGGAGGGTGGCCGTCGTCCCGATGCCGGGTGCGCCGTCTACCCGGAGCAGGTCGTCGCGGTCATAGAGCTGCCGGAGACGGTCGCGCACGTTGCTCAGGCCAACTCCGTAGAACGATGTCGGGTCGTCGGATCCGAGCGGAGGCGCGAGGCCAACACCTGTGTCCGAGACTGACACGACGAGGTGTTCTCGGACGTGGCCGTCTCCGCTGAGGGCCGCTGCCTCGGAAGGCTCCAGGTGGGCGTGCACGGCCACGCTGCCGCCGCCGCGCTGCTTCTCGATGCCATGCTTGACCGCGTTCTCGGCGAGCGTTTGTACGGCAAAGGCCGGGACGGCATGGTCCAGCAGCGCGTCCGGGATGGCGACATCCACGGTGAGGCGGTCGCCAAAGCGTGCTTGCTCCAAGGCGAAGTACTCACCCACCAGTCGGAGCTCGTCGCGCAGGGGGACGAATGGTTGGCCGCTTGTCGTCAGCACGTAGCGGAAGATGCGGGCCAGCCGCTCAACGTTGGCTTCTGCTTCTTGGGGCCGCTCCGCGATGAGGGCCGCGATGGTGTTGAGCGCGTTGAAGAGGAAGTGCGGGTTGATCTGCGCACGTAGGGCGGTGAGCTGCGCCTCGGCGTGCTGCCGGACGAGCGCGTTCTCCCGAGCCACGAGCCGCAGGCGTTCGAGCGCGAGCGCGAGCTGGGCGGCCAGAGCCTTCAGCTGCTCGACATCGTCGAGGCTGTAGACGGTGCGGCGGGCGTGCTTCCGTCCGAGCACGAGCATGCCAAGGGGCTCTGTATTTCGTGCGTCGGCTACGACCGGCACCGCGAGCGAGAGCCCGAGCGCCCGCAGCCGTGCATCGTCGTCCGGAGGTAAGTCCCGCTCGTTCAGCTCAGGGTTGCGGGTCCAGACGAGTGACGGGTCGCCCGGACTACGCAGCAGATCTTCGAGGTGGCTGCGGTCGAAAAACGGCGGGCGGCGCTGGAACGAACCTTCGAGCCAGTCTGTGTCAGGCGCTTCTTCCTCGCCCTCTAGATTGCGGAGAAACACGGCTAAGGACGAGACACCAAGCGCTTCGCCTACCTCTTTGGCCGTCTCATCGGCGAGGCGTTGGGCCTGCAAGAGGTGGCGCACACGTTCGCTGAACCGGTCGAGTCGCCGCCGTGCTCGCTGGCGTTCCGTGAGCAACAGCGTACCCAGCTTGTCGCGCAGCAATCGGCCTACCAGGCCTACGCCGAGTAGCAAGACCAGGAGCCACAGGCCTACGACCAGCGAAGGGACAGGCGCCACGTCGTAGAGGCGACGCAACCCTTCCAGGCCGCCTACGAACGCGAAAAACAGCAGGCCAAGCCCCGCAGCTACGGATAGGCCGCGGGGTAGCACATCCGTCTTGCCATACCTGAGCGTTGCCGCCGTGACGAGGCCGACGGGCATCAAGGTGAGGACCTGCACGGACACCACGAGCCAGCCCGCGCGCAGATCAGTCACCGCGTCGGCGTCCGGCAGCCCGCGTAGCGCAAAGAACGCACCCGCTGCGGCCACGATGAACACGACCAGGCTGCCCGCCCGGCTCCAACCCAGCGAAACAGCTGGCAGCACATCGTCGTCGCCGGAGCGCGCTCGCAGGAACGACAGGCCCGTCGCGACGGCTACGAAGCAGCACACGTAGAACAACGTCGGTGCAACGAGTGCCTCCATCGTCACGGGTCCGACTTCCCCCACGAGCGCGTCGAGGAGCACGCCGACCATGAGCACCCCACCCGGCAGAAAGACGAGCCAGCGGAGGCGGCGAATCACGCGGTCGCGCACCGCACCGAGCACGACGAAGAGCAAGACTGCAGGAAACGCGATCCAGCCTGCGAGCGACACGACCGTGATGACGCGGAACGTCAAGGTGTAGCCTGGATTCAGCGGCGGACCGACGACGGTGAGCAAACCGAGGCGGAGCCCGTGCCCCACGGCCCACACCGTCGCCGCGATAAGCAGGGCGACGGCGCCCCATGTGCGCCGTGATCGTGCCGTTAGGGGAGCTACGATCCCCAGCGCCAGCACCGTCAAGAATGCGGCGATGGCGAAGCCCCAGAGCGATACCTGCCACAGCGCGCCTGAGAGCGGGTAGACAAACGTCGGGTAGCGGGTGAGCGAGATGTCGAGGCGAATCGGCACGCCTCCGCGTGTGACACTGAGGGGTACGACGGCCCCGGGAGGCAGGCCTGCGACGGCCCCCTCCACGTCATCGGCGCTGAAGAACTGCATCCCATCGAGCGTGAAGAGCACATCGCCTACGCGCAGTCCAGATGCGTAGGCGGTACCGCGCGGGTCCACGTAGGCCGCCACGATCTCGCCGTCGCGGTCCGACCAGCGCGCCCAGTCGAAGCCGCGCGGCGGGGCGGCCTCCATCGGCGCGCCGACGAGCCGCGACACCTCGAGCCAGTCCATCACGAGCGTGCCGACGGGCAGCAGCGTCGCCAGCGGCAGCACGACTACGGCGAGGCGCAGCAGCCAGCGAGACGGCACGGCGGTGGACGAAGACATGGGTAGGCGAGGTGGCAGTACGCGAAGAATGTACGCCTACCAACGCCCGTTTCTGTGCTACGATGCCGTTTCCAGCACGACGCCGTCGCGTCCGGCGAGGCGCTGCATGCCGCGCATGACTTCCGGAGTCGGGTCGATCACGGCGGTGCGGCTGCGCAGGCGGACGGGGCGGGGGACGGCCGGGTGCGCGACTTCGAAGTAGAGCTTCTTCTCGCCGCGGTTCTGCTTGCACAGGTGCGCGAACGCCTCCAACTCTTCGGCGTCGGTGGCCTCGGCGTCGAGGCGGATCGTGATGGCCTTGACGAGTTCGTCGCGCACGCGCCACATCGGGAGCAGGTCGCGCGCGATGAGCTTCAGCCCGCCGCGGTTCTCGGCCTTGCCGCGGATCAGCAGCACCTCGTCCACCTTCAGGAGGTGCTGGTGCTTCTCGAACGTGTTGGAGAAGAGCACGACCTCGCACGCGCCTTCGGTGTCCTCGACGGAGAGGAACGCCATTGGGCGGCCCGATTTGGTCGTCCGCCGCGTGACCTCGGTGACGATCCCGCAGACGGCGGCGTCGCTGCCCTCCTGCACGTGCTCGGTGTCGCTGAGGTTGACCGACGAGAAGGTGCGTGCCTCGGCGGCGTAGTCGTCGAGGGGGTGGCCCGAGACGTAGAACCCGATCAGATCGCGCTCTTCGCGGAGCTTCTGGCCGCGGCCCCACGGCTCCACGATCGGCAGCGCGGGCTCGAAGTCGGACCCACCGACGCCCTGCTCGCCGAAGAGCGAGTTCTGCCCGGCGGCCTCGTCGGCTTGCGCCTTCTGGGCATACTGCCAGGCGAGGTCGACCGCCTGCACGAGTTGCGCGCGGTGGCCTTCGAGGCTGTCGAGTGCCCCCGCCGCCGCGAGCGCCTCCACGGTACGCTTGCCGACGGCGCGGAGGTCGAGCGACTTGCACATCGTGAAGATGGACGTGAAGCGCCCGCCTTCCTTCGCGCGGCCCGCCTCAATGGCTTCGACGGCGCCGTGCCCGACGCCCTTGATCGCACCGAGGCCGAAGCGGATGCAGTGTTTTCCGTTGACCGTCTCGACGGTGAAATGGTCGCGCGAGGTGTTCACGTCCGGCGGCAGCAGGTCGATGCCCGCCGAGCGCGTCGCGTCGAGCGCGATGGCGAGCTTCTTCGAGTCGGCCATTTCCGTGGTCAGCACGGCCGCCATGAACTCGGCCGGGTAGTGCGCCTTGAGGTACGCCGTGTGGTACGCGACGACGGAATAGGCGGCCGAATGTGATTTGTTGAAACCATAACCGGCAAACTTAGCCATCATGTCGAAGACCTCGTTGGCCTTCTCTGCGGGCACACCCTTTTCGGCGGCACCATCGACGAAGATGACGCGCTGCTTGTCCATCTCGGACTGCTTCTTCTTGCCCATCGCGCGGCGGAGGAGGTCGGCCCCGCCGAGCGTGTAGCCGCCCATCACCTGCGCCATCTGCATCACCTGCTCCTGGTAGACCGGGATGCCGTAGGTCGGCCGCAGGATCTCTTCGAGCATCGGGTGGGGGTACTCGACGGCCTCGGTCCCGTGCTTGCGCGCGATGTAGTTCGGGATGAGGTCCATCGGGCCGGGCCGGTAGAGCGCGTTCATCGCGATCAGATCGTCGATGGACGTGGGCTTGAGCTTGCGCATCCACTCGCGCATGCCCGACGACTCAAACTGGAAGATGGCCACCGTGTCGCCCTTCTGGAAAAGGCGGTACGTCTTCTGGTCGTCCAGCGGCAGCGCATCGAGGTCGAGCTTGACGCCGTGGTTCTCCTCGACCAATTGCAGCGCGTCGTCGAGGATGGTGAGCGTCTTCAGGCCGAGGAAGTCCATTTTGAGCAGGCCGAAGTCCTCGACCCACTTGCCGTCGTACTGCGTGACGACGGCGTCGCTCGACCCACCCTTGCCTTTCTGGATGGCGACGGGGACGTAGTCCGATACGTCGCCTGGCGCGATGATGACGCCCGCGGCGTGGACGCCCGTGTGGCGCGCCGAGCCTTCGAGGACCTCGCAGTAGTGCATCATCTTGCGGATCTGCACGTCTTCGCTCTTCCACAGCTTGGCGAACTCGGGGACCTCCTTCTGCGCCTTCTCAAGCGACACCTTCACGCCGTCGGGGATCATCTTCGTGATCTCGATGGCGCGGTCGAGCGGCACGCCCATCACGCGGGCGACGTCTTTCACGACCGACTTCGCGCCCATCGTCCCGTAGGTCACGATCTGGCAGACCGACTCGCGGCCGTACTTCTCGACCACGTAGTCGATCACCTTGCCACGCCCGCGGTCGTCGAAGTCGATGTCGATGTCGGGCATCGAGACGCGCTCGGGGTTGAGGAAGCGCTCGAAGAGGAGGTCGTACTCCAGCGGGTCAATGTTGGTGATCCCGAGGCAGTAGGCGACGATGGAGCCCGCCGCCGAGCCGCGCCCCGGCCCGACCGACACGCCGAGGTCGCGCGCCGCCGTTGTGAAGTCCTGCACGATGAGGAAGTACCCGTCGAAGCCCATCGAACCGATGATGCCCAGTTCCAGGTCGATGCGTTCGCGGACGGGCTCCGGGACCGTGCCATTGTAGCGCCGCTTCGCGCCCTCGAACGACAGGTGGCGGAGGTAGGCGCCCATGTCGCTGCCGAACTGCTCCGGCAGCGGGAAGTGCGGCATCAGGAGGTCGCCCATCGGGATGTCGAGCGCGCACTTCGCAGCCACGGCGAGCGTCCCGTCCAGCGCGGCGTCGACGACCTTGGCTGACGAAAAAGCGCCTTGTGCGATGCTGTCCGCGAAGGCGGATTGCATCTCCGGGATCGACTTCAGGAAGAACTGGTCGTTCTCGAAGCGCATCCGGTTCGGGTCGTGGTAGTCCTTCCCGGTCTGGAGGCAGAGGAGGATATCCTGCGCCTCAGCGTCGGCCTGCTCGACGTAGTGCACGTCGTTCGTGGCGATGGTCTGGACGCCGTACTTCTCGCCCCACTTGACGAGGACCGCGTTGCACTGCCGCTGCTCGGGGATCGCGTGGTCTTGGAGTTCGATGTAGTAGTCCTCGCCGAAGAGCTCCAGCCAATCGCGGAAGACGCGCTCGCCTTCCTCCTCGCCTTTCTTGAGGATCGTCTGCAGCACCTCACCCTGCAGGCAGCACGTCGTCGCGATCAGCCCGGCCGAGTGGGCGCGCAGCGTGTCGCGGTCGATGCGGGGCTTGTAGTAGTAGCCGTCGGTGTAGCTCAGGGACGAGAGCTTGATGAGGTTGCGGTAGCCTTCGAGGTTCTTGGCGAGGAGGACCTGGTGGTAGCGCGTGCGGTCCGACTTGTCGCCCATCCCTGAGGGCGTGACGTAGAACTCGCACCCGACGATGGGCTGCACGCCCGCCTTGTTGCACGACGTGTAGAATTCAGGGACGCCGTAGAGATTGCCGTGGTCCGTGATGGCGAGCGCCGACATCTCCATCTCGGCGGCGCGGCCCACGAGTCGCTTGATGCGCGCGGCCCCGTCGAGGAGCGAGTATTGGGTGTGGCAGTGGAGGTGGGCAAACTCCGGCATCGGCGGGCGCGGTCGGCAGGGTGGGAGAGCGGTGGCGGCTCCCAAAATGACGGCACAGCGGCCCGAGGGCAAGGCGTGTGGATAACCAGGCGATTGGCGATGAGGCTACGCGGCGTCGGCGAGCAGCGCGGCACGAAGCTCGGCGCGTCGGGCCTCCCACCAGTCGCGCCGGTCGTAAGTATGCGGGTGAAGCCAGAACTGGTCGAGGACCTCGTTGAGTGCTTCGGTATCGCCAAACATGATGCTGGCCGCCTGCCCGTCGCCCATCACGCGGACGAAGCGTTCTGACCAGCCAAGACGCTCGGGGAGCGCGTTGAGCATGGCTAGCAGGTCTTCCATCAGCACCCAGTCTCCACTGTCAGAGATGCTGGCACGAACCGCACACGCCTCGGAGGCGATAGCGATGTCCACGGACGCGGGTTCGTGATAGGACAACTCGACCTTATCCCGAAGCCAGTAATACTCCCGGTCGAAGTGCTGCTGTCGTGCGGTCAGCCGGATTGTGCACGTAGCGAGGCTCCGGGTGATCTCCTCAATCAGTTCGTGATAGTGCGGCGGCGACTCACGCTCCGTGTCGAAATAGTAGAGCAATCCGAGAACCTTGAGTGCCGTCAGGGCGGTGTCTGGAGACTTCCAGGCATCTATTAGCGCCTCATCCGTGCCTGAATCGACTACATAGTCACGGTTGTAATACGCGTTGCAGGCCGCGTTGAGCGCCCGAACTGAGGGGACGTGAGGGGACAGCCCTCGCTTATGCAGCGCCTGTAGCACATCGAGTGCGCTCCAGCCGTGTCGCCACCAATGCAGCAGCCGAAGCGCGTCGGTGTCGACTACATCGACGGCCTGAGCCAGCAACCGTCGAGCACGCGCTCCTCCGTAGTGATGCAGGCAGTAGGCAACGGAACGGAACACGTAAAACCGCTTGGCATCGGCAGCCTCCACAAGGTCCTCCGTGCCGAGGAAAAGATCGACTACCTGCGCGCGAAGTGTTGGGTGACGGATGGCGAGATCGGCTAGCGCGCGAAAGGGAGTGCCCCCGACCGGGCGTTCGTTCAGGCTCAGTAAAATCGATTCGAGCAGCGTCTCAGCAGCGGCGAGCCCGTCTTGCTCGACGTAGCGTTCGCGTAGACGCAGGAGATGCTCGCGCTGCTTCGGTGTGGGGTCAGGAACCGAGCACCCTTTTTCTACGATCCGGTCGTACAGATCGCGAGGAAGCTGGGCTAGGGCGAAGCCGGAGATGCTAGACTGGGCAATCCACAGAGGATCGAGTATATCCCAGTGCGTCTCGAACAGCACACGAGCTTGGGTGCTGAGAACGTCAACGTCGCGCTTGATGAGGTTGAGGAGCGCCACGAACGCGCTTACGAGGTGGTCCTCGGAGGTACCACGACGCAGGAGCCGTTCGATGGCATCTAGAATCCTGGGCTCTGAACCGCGCGTCGATAGCCAGTAGAGCATCCGCCCGTCGTAGTCGGGAGCCAACTGTTCGAGAGCCTGCAGGAAGGTCAGTTCCCAGCCCGGCATCCTCTCGTATCCCAGCGTCTGGACTGGCGTTTGACGCACCTTGACTGAAGTGTCAGTGGCCAGACGGGAGAGGAGTGAACGGAGGCGGTCGGGAAGTGACCCGAGGTAGTTGCCTAGCTGATAGGCAGCCGACCAACGCGCATCCTCAGCGTCGTGCGCGGCGAGCCGCTCCATCTCAGCAAAGCCACCAGTATGTCCTCTGTTTGCAAGTTGACGCGCAACGGCCGCACGTTTGGCGTACAGATTCAGTGGGAGGACGCGAAGCTGCTCCAGAAGATCGTCGGCGCTGGGTTGCCTTGCAGCATCGAGGTGCCGCAGCAGGTCGTAGAGCGCCTGCTCGTGCGCGACAATCTCAGCGGCGTCCGGTGAGCATTCGGCAAGCAGGAGCGCGGAGCTAGCCATCGGTCCGGACGGTTCTTCTGAGGTGGCGACGAACACTCCCTGAGCGGAGATGGTCTTCAAAAAGGGCCTTTGCGATGTGCTCGCCCCTCAGGATCTCCCTGAAGTCTGCGACCGGTCGGGCAGGGCGAGGCTTCGAGGGGACGCTGTCGAACGTAAGCAGCAGTTCGAGGGCGCAGTAGTGCCGAACGAGGCTGTAGAGCGCAGTGAACTCGCGACTGCGCGCGACGCACTTGTGAGGCAACACCGAGAGGTCCGGGGGGCCAACGAAGTGCAGATTCGACTCACTACGCTGGTACCATCGTCCCCCCCAACGGGCGTGTATGGTAGTCCCGAAGAACGCCGCGGCGTGCCACTCAACGCGCACAGCCGGATGTTCGTCCGCAAAGAGAGCGTCGGCGCAGGCGAAAAGAGAAGCGTCTTTCAGCACCTGGTCAAAGAGAGAAAGTGCATCGACCACGTGGTCCGGTACGGGAACGTCGAGGAGATCTGCAACGAGGTGAAGTGCTCTTTCGGCTCGGGCGTTGAGGTCGGCATGGGCTGCTTCGAGTGCTTCTCGGCGGAGACGATCTGCTTCTTCTCGCTGCTCTTCGATGATCTCTATATAGGGGCGTCCGCCTTCGGATGCGTGCCGCATCTCCTCGGCCACGATCTCGTTTGCACGTAGCAGCTTGGCATGTATGTTCTTCTCCTTGAGTGCAGGGGGAGGCTGCAATTCGGTCTCCCAGTTACGGGCGAGCGTTCGTTCGACGGACAGGGCGCTGGCTAGGGCATCTCGGATAGTGCTGGCAGCACGTAGGTTGGTCGAGCCAACGAATCCAGCTGGCTCCGAGGGAAGGATCTCCCAGTAGTCCCGGAGAGAGAACGTCGCATGGCCGAGCCGCTGGCGGGTCTCGTTGGCGCGGTGCAGCCGGTAGTACAGGCGCAGCGTCACCGTCTCCTCAAGTGCGAGCCGGGGGACATGCAGGTGCGCCAGAAATGCCCCGGTGGCGTCGCGCTGCAGCCGGAGCACGGCGTCGTGCTCAGACGTAGGCGAGAACGCGAACGACAGCGCTGTGTGCTCCGCTGTGTTGACCGCAAGGTGTAGCTGATCCACAACGCGCCATGCTGCTCTCATCTTCGTGAGCCAGGAGGAGAGATCCGGGGGTGTCCATTCCGGTGCGGTGAAGTCGTCGCGGAGTTGGGCATTCGTAGCGACCGCCTCAGCAACGGCCCGGAGCACGGCTTCGGCAGCCTCATTGGAGTACGGGACGGCGTAGTGGACGACGTAGGTGAGCGGGCCGATCATGAGGGCGAGGAGGCGGTAGTTGGCGGGGAAACGTATCGGCCCAGACGGCGCGAAGTGTAGCGCAATCGCTCTCGCCCCGTCGATTCTTCCCAAAACAGACTCCGAGGTACTCAAGTACGCGATCGCGACCTACGTTGACCGTTGCTCATCACAGTTCACCGTCCACCGTGCTCCTCTTCCTCGACGACTACCACCTCGGCGACCCGCTCTTCCTCTCCGGGCTCGCGCAAGACCTCGCCCGGTCCCAGCGGCCTGCCCTTCTGCTGCACACCGGTCGCGAAGCCGCTGCCACGGCGCTCGAAGCAGCGGGAGTACTCGACCCTGAATCGATGTTGGAGGGCGAACTCGGCGCACACAGCGCCATCGTGGAGCGCGCCGTACGGGACGAGAACCGCTCCATCGCCGCTACGCTTACCGAGGCAGGCGTAGCCGCGGTGCGGCTCATGGCCTCCGACCGTGGCCTCGTGCAGACGGGCAGAGAGCGCCTCGTCCTCGGCGATAGCGCATGGGTTGCGACGTTGCTTCGCCAGCGTTCGTGCCTCGTGCTTGCGGCGGTAGACGCGCGGGGAGCAGCACCCCGGCTGCTCGACCCAGTAACCCTCGCGGCTCAGCTAGGGACAACGCTGGGTCTGCCGATCGTGCTGCTTACGACCAGTCGAGCTCCCGGTCTCGTTGTAGACGGCGACGTGGCCGAAACGGTTGGGATCGAGACACTTGCGACGCGTCAGGACGTACCAGCACGCGATCTCGCTGCTTCCATGCTGGCTCAGGGTGCGCGCGTGGTCGCGACCTCTCGCGCGGGTGCGTTCGACCCGCGCGGTGCACGTGGTACCAGGCTCGTGGCGTAATCGCGATCCGGGAAGCGCTCCGTCGGCGTTCCTTGTCGAATCGGTCAATACTGCGCATTTTGACCGGGTTTGGGTTGACCTGAGCATGCAACGGGCCTATGTTTCACGTCGCATTTTTGCATTAAACGCGACCTGTCGGCAGGGCACGCTCAGCCGGGCATCCGGCGCTCTGCTGGTCGTCTCACTTCATCCTCCTCCATCCAACCCCCCGAGGAATTCCTCATGGCTAACCGCTATTCCGATCTGAAAGCCCAACTCGAAAGCGTCGAACGCGACCTCGAGCAGTTCTACGACAAGGGCAACAAGGCGGCCGGCACGCGTGCTCGCAAGGGTCTCCAGGATCTCCGCAACCTCTGCCAGGAGGTCCGTCAGCAGATCCAGGCCATCAAGAAGGGCGAGGCGTAAGCTTCCCCTGGCGCGAGGCTCCTCGCGTCACCGCCACTTGGTTCGAGAGGCTTCCCAGACGGGAGGCCTCTCGCTTTTTTTGCGACAATCCGATCCCTCCTTGACATTCGGTGTCGCATACCGAGTCGAAGTTGGGCAGCCCCACATGGCCTGACGAATCTCAGGTGACCTTGTCGGCACTTGGCACGGCGTCTGTAGCCTGCCTTCGCCTCTCTGCAGGCTCAGCCGCTTGTAAGCGAGGCCTGCCAAACCATCGCTCTCCATCACGTACTCTGACTACGTCCTCATGACTCTCCGATACCTCTCGCTCTTCCTCCTTCTCCTTCTTCCGTTGGGCGCCGCTGCGCAGGAAGCAGACACGCTCTCTGCCGCCGACGGCTGGCGCTCCTCGCTCGTGGGCACCATCGCTGGCAGCCAGGCCGCGTACGACAACTGGGCCGAGGGCGGCATCAACTCGGTCGCGTTCACCGCCCAGGTCGATGGGCTCTTCGAGCGCGTTACTGGTTCGTTCCTCCAGGCACACGAACTGCGCACGGCCTTCGGCCAGATCAAGCAGGACGACGTCGATTGGCGCAAGGCCGTCGATCAACTCCGGTATGCGTTCAACCTCCGCTACCAGGGCACCGGAGACTGGCAGCCGACCTTCGTCTTCGAAGCGCGCAGCCAGTTCGCGCCCGGCTTGGTCTTCGATGCCGACTCGTCGGACTTCCCCAATCTGTTCGGCGCGGATGCGTCGGGCTCGGTCGCGGAGGTCAAGACGTCGGACTTCTTCGCCCCGGCCTTTCTGACGCAAGCGCTTGGCGTGACCTACGACCGCGGCTCGTGGTACACGCTGCGCCTCGGCCTCGGTCTTCGCGAAACCATCGTTGCGATCGAACGGCTGCAGCCGGTCTACGGCAACGATCCGGGGAGCGTCCTTCGCCTCGAAGCTGGCGTGGACGCACTCATCCAGGCGCGTCGTGAGATTGCCGAGAACGTGCTGCTGACCTCGCGCCTGTCGAGCTTCTACTCGTTCAGCGAAACCGACGCGGCACCCGACTTCCTCTGGGAGAACACGCTCCTGATGAAGGTCAACGACTTCCTCAACGTCTCGCTCGAGGGCGCGCTGCAATACGACCGCAACTTCTCGGAAGACCTGCAGCTGAAGCAGGTGCTGTCGGTCGGCGTGTCGTACGCGCTACTATAGCGAGCGAGTTAGGGTGGGAGCGCTGCTTCGTGCTCCTTTTCGCCCCCTTTCGCTCGTAGATTGCGCCTCGGGGATCGGTGGCGTGGCGTGAGTTGGCCCTCCCGGAAGCCAGTTCTGCCGCGTTGGCCGGTCCCCGTTTTCGTTGGTTGATGGTCGCATGCTCGTAGGTCCGATGCTCGAAGCGCTACGCCGTCGCCCGTGGATCGCGTGGAGTGCGGGCGTCTACGTCGGAACCTGTGCGCTCCTCTGGCCGGTGCCCGTGTTCGGCGTACTCCATGCGGAGTCGAGCGCCGTGGTGGCAGGCGTCGGGTTCTTCACGAGTGGGCTAGGAGCGCTCGGAGCGTTTCAGCGGGGGCGGTCGCTCCGAACCGCGGCCTCGGCGTTCGTGGCGCTGCTCGGCGTGCCCTGGGCGATGCTGACCCTGTCGCTTCTGTGGCGCGCCAACTGTGCCTACCCGCTCGGTCTCGGACTCTTCCTGACGTTCACCGTACCGAGCATATTGCTCGCGGTCGCTGTGGCCTACGCCCTTCACCATAGCCGCTTGTGGTGGAAGCGGTTGGTGTTCGTGCTCGGCGGCCTTGCCCTTGCCATGGGCAGCCTCGCATACGACCTCGGGCTCCATCCGCAGGTGTTTACCTACAACCCGGTGTTTGGCGGCGTGCTCGGACCGATCTATGACGAGGAGTTGGCTGTCCGGCCAGGTCTCTTCTGGGCGAAAGGGCTGACGCTCGTCCTCGCGGCTTGGCTCGCGTGTGTGGGAGGCTGGCTCACGAGCAAACAGAGCACGCGCGCGCACCGGCAAGGCCACGCACGCCGATTCGTCGTTGCTGGGGGCGTTCTCAGCGCCGTACTCGCCGCCGGTGTACTCGCGGCCCCGCAGCTGGGCATTGTCATGACCTACGCTGCGCTCGAACGCAGCCTTGGCGGGCACCTTGCCACGGAGTATGTCGACCTGTTCTACGACCCGACTTCACTCCAGGACGACGAGGCGTGGCGACTCGGGCAACTCCACGAGTATCGCTACGCACAACTTCGCGAGGCGCTCGGGGTGGAGCCAGAGCAGCGCATCCAGAGCTTCGTCTATCCCGATCCCGACACCAAGGCGCGGCTCACTGGGGCGCGCACGACAAGCGTGGCCCCGGTCTGGCTCGGCACGCCGCAGGTGCATCTGCTCGAAGACCGAATCGCGTCGTCGCTGACGCACGAGCTGGCGCATGCCTTCTCGCGCGAATTCGGAGGCATCCTCAATGCGTCGTGGTCTATCGGATTGGTCGAGGGACTCGCCGTAGCCGTCGAGCCGCCGGACGGCTTGCCGGACCCGACAGCGCAGGTGGCCGCTGCCCTCAGGATCGCTGCAAGCGACAGCGATGTAGGGCTCGGCTCAGGTGCCGAGGAACTAGCACGCGCCGTCGTCCAGACGCAGTCGCTCGCGGGGTTTTGGGGCGGGCGCGCAGCCGTGTCGTACACCACTATGGGTGCTTTCGTCGGGTGGCTACTAGACGCCTACGGGGCCGCGCCAGTTCGCGCTGTGTATCCATCGCTCGACTACGAGGGCGTGTTCGGCGTCCCGCTCGGCACATTGGCGTTGCAGTGGGCGCGACACATTGAGGCGCAGCCGCGCGACACGCTCGCCGAGGCCATCGTGGCCTATCGGTTCGTCCAGCCTTCGCTCTTCGAGCGAGACTGCCCGCACCACGTCCCGCGTCCCGTCCGGCTGACTCGCGACGCCGAATTGGCGCTGTTCCCCTTACGAATTAGCGTCGAGGCAGATACGGCCACGGCGCGTCGGCTGCTGGAGGCCGCGCTCGAAGCGGAGCCGCACTACCCGTCGGCCCTCTGGCTGTGGGGCGCGATGCAGATCGCCGAAGGGCGGGCGGCGTCCGTCATCGACGCGGTCGAGCAGGCCGTAGGTGCCGACACGCTGTTGGCTCAGCAGGCTCAACTCGCAATCCGGCTGGGCGATGCATACGCCGTGCAGGGCGACGCTACCCGAGCTACCGCGGCCTACGCTCGGGCCGACGCGCTGCTCACGCCTTACGCGGAGCGAAGCCGTGCCGTGCTCATGCTGAAGCAAAGTGCGTCCCCTGAGGCTCTACGGCGGTTCGTCCAGCCCTACGCACATGCAGACGCGGCTGCAGCGCTAGAAGCTCACGGTCAGCCCGCGATGGCCGCGATCCAGTGGGCCCTCGCCAACGAGTACGACCGCGCGGTGGCCTCTCTCCAGATGTTCGATCCAGAGAACCAGCTTCTCAAACGGGCGCGCCTCGTTTGGCTGTCGAACTACGCAGGCCTCGCTGGGGACAACGCGCTGGCCGCCGAGCTTGCCGCGCAGGCCGAATCTGCGTTCAGGGACGACGACCAACCATGGGCCGCCGCGTTCTGGGCTGATCGCGCTGCGTTCAACCGCTGGCTCGTCGCACGTACTGGCGGCTGAAGCTACGCGGGTAGGCGCTCACGAAAGCCTTCCGCTGGCCAGAGAGACGCCGACCATACACAGGGTAATCAGCACGAAAATGGCTCGGAGCGCGAAAAGAAAAACGCGAACCTCGAAGTCGTCAGGTCGCTGCATCCATTGGCGCGCTGAACTGGGTCTGCCCCAATACAAGCGCCAGCTGAGCACAACAGCGAGGGGACACGAAGTGGTCGTAGTTGAGAAGCCAGCGACACGCAGGTGTTACCGCTTCCGGGCGACGATGAACTTCGCGAGGCCGAGTAGTGCGGTGCGTGCCTCGGACTCGGGAAACGTCAGCAGATCGCC
>JBCBEX010000044.1:0-34569 GCA_038528235.1 Bacteroidota bacterium | reverse complement strand
AACGGTCCATAATAACTTTACTATGCAGGATGAATTGCTTACTAATGTGTTGGTACTTCTGTTAGTAGGAATGATATACATACTAATACGTGCAGAGATGTCTATTTATACGTTTCCTGTCGATAGATCTATGATTGATATAAGTTTTTATGGACCGTTTTGGTGTTCATTGATACTTGGGGTTTTTATGATTGTATATTGTGTCCATAGAGTAGTCGCATATATCAAGAATATTGAGGTAGCTTAATATGATATACTACGTTATTTTTGTTTCTTTCGCACTTGCCACACTTGTCTTACTATGGAGAATTTTTCATACAATTAGAGAAATATACTCAAACCGTAGTTTGCTGGATACTAATAATGAGGAAGATAAATTCGGTAGCAATGGTGATATGGATGAAATAGTTCGGTCGCTCCAGGTTGATCTTGCAAATTCTAGGAGTCCGTATACTGTGGAAAATTATAGAGAGCTATCCAAGAAACTTGATAGCGGTGAGGTGCTGTATGTGGGCATATCTCTTGGAAAGGGAAAAAGTGTTGTAAATGAGATAAAGTTGTATTTTGACCGATTAGTATTTGCAGTAGAAAAAGCAAGAAAGAGTATACTAGTTGCAGAGTATCAGCCGTCTATGGATTATATCAATTGGAACATAAAGCTTGGAACGATTGATAAAATACCGGAGACAGAACGGGAAAAAATAGTACAGGATAATATAGGTGCAATACTAAGAGGATATGAAAGATATTATAATAAAATCGAGGAAAAGTTAAGAAATAATAAGAATATGTATTATTATAGACTGCACCAGGTTTCTACGCCTCATGGAGAAGATGAGGTATATAGGGAGGGTAAGGTGCTGTATCGATCAATTGATAGAAGTCATGATAAGATGATAAACCATGTTGCAAATGTATGGTACGATAATCTTGATACGAATAGATTTCGTTTATACTTGACACCGGTTCCTGTGCTGAAGTATAGCTATATGATAATTGACGGAAATACTATAGTTAGTGAGTTGTATAGATATAATAAAGATGAGGTTGCAGTTCTTAACGAGATGAGCATATATAATAAATCAAAAAACGAGCAAAAAGTAGATCGAAAAATTGATATGTACTTATCGGTTATTAGGCATAGGAAAAACGTGGGTGCAAAAATGTGGGCAGAGACTGCTGAGCGAATGGTATTGCGTAATCAAAACAGATCTGAAGAGATACGGCTGCGTCTCGAAAGTCTTGCTGAGAGTAATGAGGCGGTGAAAAACCTGCTTCGGATAGCTGCTTAGCGTCTTGTTGAGTCCGGCCCATCTGGAGGGACGTCATGTCGCCAGTGAAAACGCTAAGACTGCTTTGTGGGGAGCCAAATAAGCAACTGGAGTGAAATATGCTAGTCTCCATTCTGTATACAGGTAGAGTTTCCGACTAGCAGACTTCGTGTTCGACGGACAAGGTGTCCAAGACGACATGGATTACAGGTTCGCCGCGATCGTCTCCATGTCCTTGTCGCCGCGGCCGGAGCAGTTGACGACCACGAGGTCGTCGGGGCCGAGGTCAGCGCACACGTCGGCGAGGACGGCGAAGGCGTGCGCGGTTTCGAGCGCGGGGATGATGCCCTCCGTCTCCGAGAGCAGCGTCACGCCGTCGAGCGCCTCGCGGTCGGTGACGGGGCGGTAGTCCACGCGGCCCGACGTCTTGAGGTAGGCGTGCTCCGGCCCAACGCCGGGGTAGTCGAGGCCCGCGGAGACGCTATGGGCGAGCTGCACCTGTCCGGCATCGTCTTGCAGCAGGAGACTCATCGCGCCGTGGAGGATGCCCGGCTCGCCGAGCGTGAGCGTGGCCGCGTGTTTGCCGTCGAGGCCTTCGCCCGCCGCTTCAGCGCCGACGAGGCGCACGTCGTCGTTCAGGTACGGATAGAAGATGCCCATCGCGTTCGAGCCGCCGCCCACGCACGCGACCACGGCGTCCGGTACCTCGCGGCCCTCCTTCGCTTTGAGCTGCGCGCGTGTCTCCTCGCCAATCACGCAGTGGAAGTCGCGCACCATCATCGGGTAGGGGTGCGGGCCGACGACCGAGCCGATGATGTAGAACGTGTTGTCGGGGTCCTGCACCCAGTCGCGGATGGCCTCGTTGGTGGCGTCCTTGAGCGTCTGTGAGCCGCTCGTCGCCGGGCGCACCTCTGCGCCGAGGAGCTGCATCCGCAGCACGTTGAGCCGCTGCCGCTCGATGTCCTCCGCGCCCATGTAGACGATGCACGGCATGCCGAACTTGGCGCAGACGGTAGCCGTCGCCACGCCATGCTGCCCGGCGCCCGTCTCGGCGATGATGCGCCGCTTGCCCATGCGCCGCGCGAGCAGGATCTGCCCGATGGTGTTGTTGATCTTGTGCGCGCCGGTGTGGCAGAGGTCCTCGCGCTTGAGGTAGATCTTCGGCGCGCCCTTTGGCCCAGCCACACGCTCGGCGAGGCGGGGTGCGAGCGTGAGCGCCGTCGGGCGGCCTACATACTCCCGGAGCAGCGCGTGGTACTCCGCCTGGAACGCCGGATCGGCCTGCGCTTCGGCATAGGCGGCCTTGAGCGCTTCGAGAGCCGGGACGAGGATTTCGGGGACGAACGCGCCGCCGAAGGCACCGAAGCGCCCGCGTTCGTCGGGTAGAGTGGCTGGGGCAGCGGGGATGGGCTGGGCGAACGACATGGACGAGATCGTATCGGGGAAAACAGGGGCGCGAAAGGTACGGCCTCCCAACGCGCAGAACGAGCGCACGTTGCAGTCCCCCCGCCGTCTCGTGCGCCCCGAATGCTTCCGCCCGCGCGTTCATAAATGCGACCTCCCTCACCAACCCGTCTCGACCATGAATAACGCCCTCACCGAACTCGTCTGCGTCATCGACCGCTCCGGCTCGATGCAGTCCATCCGCGACGATGCCATCGGCGGCTTCAACGCCTTCCTCGATTCGCAGAAGCAGGGCGAGGGCGACGCCCGCCTCACGCTCGTCTTCTTCAACCACGAGTACGGCCTCGTCCACAACGCCGCGCCCATCGAGTCCGTCGACCCGCTCACCACCGAGACGTTCGTCCCGCGCGGCAATACGGCCCTCCTCGACGCCGTCGGCCGCACCATTGACGACGTAGGGGCGAGGCTGGCCCAGGCGCCCGAGGCCGAACGCCCAGGTACCGTGCTCGTCTGCATCCTCACCGACGGCTTGGAGAACGCGTCGAGCGACTACACCCGCGACCGCGTCAAGTCGATGATCGAGCACCAGCGGTCGAAGTATGGCTGGGAATTCCAGTTCCTCGCTGCCAACCAGGACGCCTTCGCGGAGGCGGGCAGCATCGGCATCGCGCCGGTCAACGCCATGCCGTTCGTTGCGAACGCGGAAGGGACGAAGGCAGCGTTCGCTCAGGTGTCGGCGCGAGCGACCAAGGCGCGCTCGAAGAAGTAGCGCACGGCGGTGCTAAGTCGGCGTGAGTGAGGCGGGTGCGGTAGCTTTCGGGCATCCATCTCGCCTCGCTCCACCTACACACGTTCATGTCCGACCTCCTCCTGACCGGCGGCACGCTCCTCGACCCAACGACTGGTGAGGCGCGCCGTGCCGATGTGCTCATCCGCGACGGCCGCATCGCTGAGATTGGCGAGGCCCTGAGCGCCGACGGGGTCGAGACGTACGATGCCACCGGCAAGCACATCTCGCCGGGATGGTTCGACATGCACGTGCACTTCCGCGAGCCCGGGCAGGAGCACAAGGAGACGATTGCGACGGGCGTCCGAGCCGCGGCCTTCGGCGGCTTCACGGGCGTGGCGTGCATGCCCAACACCGAGCCGCCCATCGCCACGCGCGACGTGGTCGAGTTCGTGCGCAAGCGCGCCGAGGGCCTACCCGTCGACGTGCACCCCATCGGCACGGTGTCGAAGGGACGAGCGGGGGAGTCGCTCGCCGAGCTGGGCGACATGCAGGCAGGCGGCGCGGTCGCCTTCTCCGACGACGGCAGCCCCGTGCAGCACGGCGGGCTGATGCGCCGCGCGCTCGAATATGCCCGCACGCTGGGCGCGCCGATCCTGGGCCACGAGGAGGACCTCACGCTCAACGCCGAGCACGGGCATATGAACGAGGGCGCCGTCTCGACGCGCCTCGGCCTAGCAGGCATCCCCGGCCTCGCCGAGGAGGCCATGATCGCCCGCGACGCGCTCCTCGCCGAGTTCACCGGCGGACACGTCCACGTCTGCCACATCTCGACCGCCAAGGCCGTCGACATCGTCCGGCAGGCGAAGGCGCAGGGCGTCCCGATCACCGCCGAGGCGTGCCCGCACCACTGGACGCTCACCGACGAGGCCGTCGCCACGTCGCACTTCGACACGCACACCAAGATGCACCCGCCGCTCCGCACCCAGGCCGACGTGGACGCCATCAAAGCGGGCCTCGCCGACGGCACCATCGACGTGATCGCGACGGACCACGCGCCACACGCGCCGCACGAGAAAGAGGTCGAGTTCATCGCCGCGCCGTTCGGCATCCTCGGCCTGGAGACGTGCTGGGGCCTCACCGTCCGCGAACTCGTCAAGCCGGGCGTGCTCTCCCTAGCCGAGGCGATCCGCAAGCTCACTGTCGCACCGCGTGAGATCCTCAACATCGAGGTACCCGAGTTGGCCGTCGGAGAAGCCGCCAACCTTACCGTGTTCGACGCGGACACCGAGTGGACCTTCGAGGCGCGGCACATCCACTCGAAGTCGAAGAACACCCCGTTCGTCGGTGCGCCGATGGTGGGGCGTACCTGGGCCATCTACAACAACGGGCAGTTCGTCGAGGCATTGGTGTGACACCCAATCCGCCTATATCCTCTCGACTGGGTCATGCTGAACTCGTTTACTGGCGTGAACCTTCGGTTTCAGCATCTCCTCGGTGTCTCGTAGCGCAGCAGTCGTTCGAGATCCTGAACCAAGTTCAGGATGACCACATCGTTTTAAACTGCCCAGACTCGCTATGACTGGCTTCGGGTCCCGGTCCTCGTCGTGGGGGCGGTCGGCGCGACCGTCGTGGTCGGGGCGCCTCCTCTTCGCGCTCGGCAACGTGGTGCTGATCGTGCTCAGCGTGTCGCTCGCCTTTGCGCTCAACGAGTGGGGCGACCGGCGCGCGCAGGCTGCGCTCGTAGACCAGGCCCTACGCGGCTTCGCGGTCGAGATCGAAGGCAACCGTAGCCGGATTGAGAGCGCGCTCGCGCACCACCAGGAAATCGTCGAGCCCATCGGGTCGGGCGAGCAGACGGGGCTTCAACTCCGGACCGCGTTCCTGACAGACACGGCGTGGGAGTCGGCGCAGGCCTCCGGCGCACTAGCGCTCATGCCCTACGAGACGGTGGCCGTCCTCGCCGAAGTCCACGAGATGCAGTCGCTCTACATCACGGCCTCGACCGACCTCGTCGGGCTGCTCTACTTCGGCAACGTGTTTGGAAGTGCCCAAAACCCGACGGACGTGAGTGGATACGCGCCTGCGCTTCAGGACTTGATCTTCTTCGAACGCGAAATGATCAGCCGCTACGATGCGGCGCTCGCGTTGCTGCCCACCGCTGTGCCACCGGCAAACGAGTCACCAGCAACCGAAGAGGCAGAATGAAACCCATCCTTCCCTCAGCTGCGCTGACGACCGCGCACGTTCCGTCACCGGACGCGCCAGCGAGCGAGGTAATCCGCTTTGCTACGTCGATGAACGGCTACCAAGTCGTCGGCGGCAAGGCGTCCGACCTCGGGCGCTACGTCAAGCGGTTCGAGGGCGACGCATACGAGGACCTCAGCCTCGGCGACCTGCGCATTCTGCTCTTCGCACGGCAACGTCAGCACTACCACCAGGGCGGAGGCTACCCAGGCGAACCCGACACGCTGGTGCTGGAAATGCGAGCGATCATAGCGGAGGTCGCGAAGCGTATCGCAGCGCGTGGGGCCGGCATGGGCGTCTGGCAGGGCAACATCACGCGGCTCAAGGTCGATGCCATCGTGAACGCGGCGAACAAGACGCTGGCAGGAGGCGGCGGTGTGGACGGTGCGATCCATCGCGCTGCCGGACCCAAACTGAAGGAGGCATGCCTAGCGCTACCCGAGGTGTCGCCGAGCGTCCGCTGTCAGGTCGGCGAGGCCCGCATCACGGATGGCTTCAAGCTTCCCGCACAGCACGTCATTCACGCCGTCGGCCCCGTGTGGCGCGGTGGCGACAACGGCGAGCGTGAGTTGCTAGCGGCGGCGTACCGCAACAGCCTCGCGCTGGCAGCCGAGCACAAGCTCGCGACCATCGCCTTCCCCGCGATCTCAACGGGCGCGTTCAGCTTCCCGGCGCACGAGGCGGCCCGGATTGCGATTGAGACGATCGCAGCGTTCCAGGCCAGGCAGGCTGCTCCCGAGCGGGTGGTGCTCGTGGCTTTCGATGCCAAGAGTGAAAAAGCGTGGCGACAGGCGTTGCAGCGACACGCTCGCGTGTAGGTTTGGGCGTGGTTTTCGCCATGCGTTCCTGTGTCGGGAGCGCTTCCGGCGCTACCTTACTCGTCTCCCATCGCTCGCGAAATCAGCACCCTGGCCTCATACCGTCATGCTGCCTCCTCGCTCCCAAACGGCCCTCGACCCCCAGGCCCTCGACTTCGCCACGCTCCGCGCCGACACGCTCGGCGTCGACGCGCCCATCGCGACGCCGTTCGGCGAGCGGCACCTCGTCTACGCCGACTTCACGGCGTCGGGCCGCTGCCTCGGGCTGGTCGAGCGCTACCTCGCCGACGTGGCCGTGCTCTACGCAAACAGCCATACCGAGGACAGCCTCACCGGCCACGCGGCCACGAAGCTGCTGCACGAGGCCGAGGCCGCGATCAAGCGCGCGGTCAACGCGGGATCAGGCGGCAAGGTGATCGTCTGCGGCAGCGGCTCAACGGGCGCGATCCATAAGCTCCAGGAGATCCTCGGCGTGGCGATCCCACCAGCCACGCTGCACTTCCTCCAGGCGTCGCTCGGGGCCGATGCGCTCGGCGCGCTTCGGGAGACGCGGCCAGTCGTGTTCGTGGGGCCGTACGAGCACCACTCGAACGAGGTCACCTGGCGCGAATCGCTCTGCGAGGTCGTTGAGGTCGACCTCACGCCCGATGGGCACCTCGACCTGGCCCACCTCGACACGCTCCTGCAAGACGCGCGCTTCGAGGGCCGCCGTAAGATCGGCTCGTTCTGCGCCGCGTCGAACGTGACGGGGCTCGTATCGCCGGTCCACGACATTGCGCGGCTCCTCCACCAGCGCGGCGCGCTCGCACTCTTCGACTACGCCGCCGGTGCGCCGTACCTCCCCATCGACATGGCGCCCGAAGGCGACCCCGACGCGCGGATCGACGCCGTCTTCCTGTCGCCGCACAAGTTTCTCGGCGGTCCGGGCTCGGCGGGCGTGCTCGTATTCGACGAGGCGCTCTACCCGCACCACCTGCCGCCCAGCGTCGGCGGCGGCGGCACCGTGGACTACGTTGGGCCGCAGGGGCACGACTTCACCGCTGATGTCGAGGCGCGCGAGAAAGCAGGTACGCCCGGCCTCTTCCAGACGCTGCGCGCCGCGCTCGCGCTCGACCTCAAGGGTGCCGCCACGCATGACGGCCAGCGCGGCATCGACGCGATCCATGCGCGGGAGCACACGCTGCTGTGCCGCGCGCTCGACCGCTGGGAGCAGGACAACCGCATCGAGATTCTCGGGCCGACCGACCCGTCGGAGCGCATCGGGATCGTCTCGTTCAACCTGCGGACGCACGGCGAAGACGGGCAGCCGGGGAAGTACCTCCATCCGAAGTTTGTGACGGTGCTTCTCAACGACCTGTTTGGCATCCAGAGCCGTGCCGGGTGCTCATGTGCCGGCCCCTACGGCCATCGCCTGCTTGGCATCGACGCGGACGAGAGCGAGCGCTATCGCGGCGTGATCCGGCAGGGGCTGCACGGAGTCAAGCCCGGCTGGTGCCGCGTGGGCTTCCACTACACGATGGACGATGCTGAGGCCGACTTCGTGATCGAAGCGATTGCGTTCCTCGCGGAGCGCGGTGCGTGCTTCCTCCCGCGCTACACCTTCGACGTGAACACGGGGGCCTGGACGCACAAGGACGGAGCGACGCACCTGCCGACCTACGACATGGACGCGGTGCTCGACGCCGAGGGTGCGCGCTCGACGGCGCTGCCCGAGGCACAGCGCCGCGCGATCTACGCGGCAGCCCTCACCGAGGCGCGTCGGCTGGCTGACGAGCACGCCACGCCCGCCTGCAACGCGACGCTCGACGGCGAAGCAGGTACGCTACAGTTCTTCGCGGTAGCATAAACTGCTGCTGCAACCGCGCGGTATTTCGCAAGCGGGGCAGGGGAGCGGCGGCGTTTCTTCCGGGATCACGCACGCACCTCTGCTCCCATGCTTCGCTCTTTCGCACTCCTCGTCCTGCTCGCATCGCTTGCCTTTGCCTGCGCGCCGGCCCCCGTCGCTGAGGAAGACGCGGCGGCGTCTGCGGAAGCACAATCCGTGGAGTCCGATCCCGTGGACGAGCAGCGCTTGATGGACGCCCTGCGCTACCTCGCCTCGGACGAACTGCTCGGCCGCCGCACCGGCACGCCGGGCATTGATTCCGCTGCAGTGTTCCTGAAGCGGCGCTTCGAGGCGGCGGGCCTCGTCTCCCCGCCGGGCGCTGACGACTTCTACCAGACGATCCCGTTCGCCTTCGTGCGGCAACCGTTGAGCCTGGCTGTCTCGGTCGGTGATCAATCATGGGGCAGCAACGAGGCCGTGTTGCTCCAGGGCGGCGAGGTGGTCATGGACGCGCCCGTCGCGTTCGTCGGCTATGGCACCGAAGCGAGCGATTATGCCGAGGCCGTCGGGAAGGTCGCCGTAGCGCGTGCAGGCACCCCTGGCGGAGGCGTGGGCGATGCCCTCTCCGCAGCTGCGGACAAGCGGGCACTGGCTGCCGATGCGGGGGCAGACGGGCTCGTCGAACTCTACGCGCTGCCGGTCCCGTGGGCGCGCATCGCAGGCTTCCTGTCCCGAGAGCGCTTGGCGATTCAGAACGGCCCCCACCTGCCGCACGCCTGGGTGCCTGATGCTGAGGGCGCGCTCGCCGATTCGTTTGCGGACATGCCGGAAGGCGGGGCAGCGATTGCCACGAGCGGCCTACGGGTGAAGCAAGCAACCTCAAGCAACGTGGCCGGCTTCATCGAGGGGCGCGACCCGACGCTCAGAGACGAGGCGCTCGTGCTCGTAGCGCACTACGACCACGTCGGCGCGGGCATGACCAACGGGCGCGGAGCCACACCTGCGGACTCGATCTTCAACGGCGCGCGCGACAACGGGATGGGCACGGTGGCGCTGCTGGCCGCCGCCGAGGCGCTCGCGCAGGAGCAGCCCCGACGTAGCGTGCTCGCCCTGGCCGTGACCGCCGAAGAAGAAGGCCTGCTCGGGAGCCGCTACTACGTCGCCAACCCGCTCATCCCACTCGAAAAGACGGTCTTCGCGCTCAACACCGACGGGGCAGGCTACAGCGTAACCGACCGTGTCTCCATCGTGGGTCTTGGCCGCACGTCGGTCGATCCGCTGCTCGAAGCGGCGGCAGCAGAAGCAGGCCTGGACCTCGGCAGCGACCCCGCGCCCGAGCAGGGCCTCTTCGACCGTTCCGACAACGTCAACTTCGCCCGGGCTGGCGTCCCGACGCTCACGTTCTCGCCGGGCCTCGACAGCTTTCAGAGCCCGGCCATCGCACAGTACTACCACAACGCTGCCGACGAGGTCGACGCGTCCTTCGACGCGGCCTATTTCCAGCAGTTCGTGACGGCTTTCGTCGCATCCGCGCAGCGGATTGCTAATGCCGACGAACGCCCGACCTGGACGCCCGGCGACGAGTATGCCGACGAGGGCGAGGCGCTCTATGGCGGCGAGTGACGGCGACCCTAGGCGATCCCGCGACAGGCTCGGTCTCAAGACGCGCCAGTGCGAGCGTTTACCTGCAAAAAAGTTCGTTCATCCATAGCGGATGTAATTTTTGAGTGACAAACCTGATGCAGTGAAGGGGTGTGTAACTGATATGTATGGCCTTTGCCAGAAGCTCTTCTATCGTCCACTCCCCGCCCCCTGCTTTTCCCCTGATCCATGCCCAACCAGCGAGGCAAATCTGACGCCTACGTCGAAGCGCTCCTTCGCGAAGCCGTCGCCCACGTCGAACTCTGCATCCGGACCCCGCTGGCCGACTTCGGCTACGATGGTCCCCAGTCCGACCTCGACCTGACCGACGGCCAGCACGACTTCCTCGCCGGCTACATCTACGGGGCGCTCCAGCGGCTCCTCGAACTCGGCGAACTCGACAGCGAGGCCGACTTGGAGCGCGCGGCCAACCGCCTCTACGGGCGGCTCTTTGGGCCGTTTGACCTCAACTGCCGGTCCTGGCACATGTGGGTCGTGCACGAGGGGCTGCGCCAGATGCAGCGCCCGCACGTGTTCCTCGGCTACTGTGCCGGGCGCGGCGACATCCTCGACCGACTGCGGCGGCAGAACTTCCGCCCGGTGCTCGGCTCGGCGCTCAACAACCTCGACGAGGACGCGAGTGTCTAACTGAGCGCATCTGATCCCGGCATTCACGCCCCGGGTTCGGCGCTCCACCACCCCGAACCCCGCAGGCGCAGCAGGCGTAGATCGACGCCTTCTGCGCCTTTCTCTTTCGCCCGTGCCACTTCCCCCTCATGCCGTTCTCCTCGATGCGCCCCGCGCGGCGCCCGAGGAAGGCGAGCCTACCGAGGCCGGGGCCAGCCTGCTCTTCACGGCCCCTGTTCGCATCCTCCGCGCCGACAACCTCGATGCGATTCCCGCGCTCCTGGATAGCCTCGATGCGGAGGTCGCAGCGGGCCACCACGTCGCAGGCTATCTCGCCTATGAAGCCGGTGCCGCGTTCTGGGCAGACCGGCTAACAGTCGCGGCTCCCCGCGAGCCTCTCGCATGGTTCGGCGTCTACAGTCCGCCCACGGTGCTCGACGCGCCCGGCGTAGACGCCCTCCTCGCCGACGCGCACGGCTACGCGCTCACGGTGCCTCGCTTCGACCTCGACCGGGACGCCTACGTGCAGCAGGTCGAGCGCGTGCGCCACCACATCCACGAGGGCGATGTCTACCAGATCAACTTCACCGCGCCGTTCCGCTATCGTTTTGCGGGCGACCCGGTGGGACTCTACCGGGCGCTTCGACGCCAGCAGCGCGTCAGCTACGCGGCCCTACTCCACATCGAGGCCGCCGACGGACAGCCGCTCGACGTGCTGAGCCTCTCCCCGGAACTGTTCTTCCGGCGTGACGGGCGACGCCTCACTGCCCGGCCGATGAAGGGCACCATCCGACGTGGAACCGACGCGGGGGAGGACGCAGCGCTCGCTATGCATCTCTCGGCTGACCCGAAGAACCGCGCGGAGAACCTGATGATCGTCGACCTGCTGCGCAATGATCTATCTGTAGTCGCCGAGCCAGGCAGCGTGGTTGTGCCGCACCTGTTCACGACGGAGCCCTACGAGACGCTCACGCAGATGACCTCGACGGTGCAGGCCACGTTGCGTGATGGCGTCACGTACGCCGATCTGTTCGAGGCGCTCTTCCCGTGCGGCTCGGTGACGGGGGCGCCGAAGCTGCGCGCGATGCAGCTCATCGCCGACCTGGAGGCGGTTCCGCGCGGGGTCTACTGCGGGGCAGTCGGCTACATCGCGCCGCCGACGGACTCGAGGGACGCCCAGGCCGTGTTCAACGTGCCGATTCGCACGCTCGTGCTCGCCGAAGACCGTGACGGGATGGGAACTGGCACAATGGGGAGCGGCAGCGGCATCGTGTGGGACTCGGATCCCGAGGCTGAGTACGACGAGTGCCAACTCAAGGCGCGCTTTCTCAAGCGAGCGTGGGCGTGGCCAGAGCGTCCGCATGGGCCCATCCAGGATCGGTATGTCGAAGCGGCCGGCTCGTTCGGGCTGCTAGAGACGATGCGTGCCGAGCGTGGCCGGATCGAGTATCGGGCCCTCCATCGCTTCCGCCTAGCCGAAGCCGCGTCGTTCTTCGGTGTCAAGCTCGACCTCGCCGAGGTGAATGCGCTGCTTGACGAGACGCTGGCTCAGTTGGGCATGGCACCGCATCGGCTGCGTCTCACCGTAGCGGCGGACGGCACGCCCGGTCTGGCGGTCGCCCCCGTGGTTTCGGGTGACATGGCGCTACGGACAGCGGCCCTTTTCCCGGTTGCCATGGATAGCGCGAACCCGTTCTGCTGGTGGAAAACGACGCACCGGACGCACTACGACGACGCCCTCGCCTGGGCGAAGACTCATGCGGTCGACGAACCACTGCTCCTCAACGAGCGGGGAGAGGTGACCGAGGGCGCACGCACGTCGGTCTGGATCGAGCGCGAGGGACAGCTCCTCACGCCACCGCTCTCGTCGGGCGGGCTCGCGGGTGTGCACCGGCAGCATCTGCTCACGACGGTGCCCGGCGCGGTGGAGGCCGTGCTCGTGTCGGAGGACCTGCACACCGCCGACCGTGTGCTGCTCGGCAACGCGGTGCGCGGCCTACAGGAAGTCGAGGTTGTCGAGGTTGCGGCGGCCAGTCTGAGCGGTCGTTGAACGCCGCCGCCTCTCGGGGCAGTGAGTGCCAGACATCCGGTGGTTCGAAGCGATCACAGTCGCCGTGTCGACAACAATGCCTGACGTTCCCGGAGGGGCGGGCTGATGCGTATCCTTCCGGCGTCGTTCATCGCACTCACACAACCGAACCGAACTATGACAGACCTCCTCGGCACCCTGACGAGCACCCTCGGGGGTGACACCACCAACCAACTCGCGTCGGCGCTCGGGGCATCGCCTCAGCAGACGCAGCAGGGCATCATGGCGGCGCTGCCGATGATGCTCGGCCAACTCAACCGCAACACCAACACCACCGAGGGTGCGCAGGCGCTCGCCGGAGCGCTCGATCGTGACCACGACGGCTCGGTGCTTGGTCTTCTTGGCGGCGGCGGACTGGGCAGTGTGCTGGGAGGCCTCGCAGGCGGAAGCGCGCAGCAAGAGTCTGGAATGGACTTAGGGAGCCTCCTGGGCGGTCTCATGGGTGGTGGCCAGCAGCAAAGCAGCGGGCTCGGCGGTCTGCTCGGGCAACTCGCCGGCGGCGGTCAGCAGCAGAGCGGGGGGCTCGAAGGCATGATGAAAGCCATGGCGGGCCAGGCGATCCTCGGCCACATCTTCGGCGACAAACTCGACGGCGTCGCCGGGGCCATCGCTGGGGCGTCGGGCCTCAACAAGCAGCAGTCGGGCAACCTCCTCGGCATGATCGCGCCCATCCTGATGGGTGCGCTCGGCAAGGCGAAGCGCGAGCAGAGCCTCGACCCCTCAGGTCTCTCGGGCTTGCTCGGCCAGAGCTCGGCCCGCTCTCGCGAGGCCACCCCGGACAGCCTGCTCGGCACCCTCGCAGGCGCGCTCGACAGCGACGGCGACGGCGACCTGAAGGACGAACTCCTGCAGAAAGCCGCCGGCGCGGCCCTCGGCAAACTCTTCGGGCGATAGCCCCGTCCTCGCCCAGCAGCCCTACCTTACTCCTGCTCCTATGTCCATCGCCATCGACCTCGAACGCTATCTGATCCGGCCCGGCGAGGCCGTCAACCTGAGGGCGCGTGCCACCAACGACACGCAAGGACTGACCGACTCCGACGAGGTCGACGCGCAGTACGATGACCACCTCGATGCCCTCGACGAACTGCAGGAGCGGCTCTATGCCGAGGGCACGCGGTCGCTCTTGGTCGTCTTCCAGGCGATGGACGCGGGGGGCAAGGACTCGTCGATCCGCAAGGTCTTCGGTCCGCTCAATCCGCAGGGGGTCCGGGTGTGGAGCTTCAAAGTGCCGTCCAAAGAGGAGGCCGAGCACGACTACCTCTGGCGCATCCACAAGCGCGCTCCGCGTTCCGGCTACATCAGCGTCTTCAATCGGTCGCACTACGAGTCGGTGCTCGTAGAAAAGGTGCTCCACCTCGCGCCTGCTGACCGCATCGCGAAGCGCTACGCCCAGATCAACGACTTCGAGCGGCTGCTTGCCTCCGAGGGGACGACGATCGTGAAGGTCATGCTACACATTTCGAAGGCGTATCAGCTGGAACGCTTCAAGCGGCGGCTTCGGAAGCCGGACAAGCACTGGAAGTTCAACCCGAGCGACCTTGACACGCGCGCACTCTGGGATGACTACATGGCGGCGTTTGATCTGGCGCTCAGCCGCTGTTCTACGGCACATGCCCCGTGGTATGTCATCCCAGCGGAAGAGCGGTGGTTTCGCAACCTCGCGCTGACCCAACTCGTCCGCGAAACCCTGGAGCGGATGGACCCGCAGTACCCCCCGCCTGAGTTCGATCCTGCTGCCTACCCGCCCGATTCGCTCGTGTGAGAGCCAGTCACGGGTCCTGGATAGGCCAAAGAGCGGGAACGTATTCGTTCCGCGATCAGGGCGCAAACCGACGGCCAACAGAGCGGCTCAGCGTTGGTCGGCAGAATCGTCTACGCGGCGTCACATAAACGTGGCGTAAACCGGGCAGCGCAGGCGTCGCGTCATCCTTGCACTGCTAGGTCGTTCTGACTGCCTGGGAGCGTCTCGCGCTCCGGGTTTCCTTCGCTGCGCTCTCTCCGCTCGCTCTCGCTGCCTCGTATGTCGCCCAACGACGCTTCTCGGTCTGCCGAACCTGTCCCGGTACTCACCGGCAGCCCTATCCTCGTCGTGTTGCGAGCGATGGGCACGGCTGGCGTACACCGCGCCACGGTCGTCGGTCGTGGTGCAGAGCTCGGCACCGTATCGGAGCAAGACATCCGCGATGCGGTCCGAGGGGGGCTCTCGATGCAGAACCCAATCGATCAGGTGCTGCAAGCCATCGCGGCAGCGGGGCCGTCGGCGCGCCTCGCTCCAACTGCAGGGCGTACGCGTGCTGAGCTACCAGACGTGCTCGACGTACCTGCAGGGCGCGGTGTGCCATTCCCCCGGCCTCGCGTGGAGATGGACGAAGAAGCCTTGCCGTCTGTGCCTCTGTTCGACGACCCGCCCGCCGAGGCCGCCGCCCCGCTGCGCGAGGAGACGATGCGGATTCCCGACCCCGAACTGGTGGTCCCGCCTCGGCCAACGCCGGCCGCCGACCGCGGGCCTAGCACCGCGACGCGCGCACCTGCCGACCGGGTCGCCGCGCCGCCGGTGGCGCCGACCCCTGTGGCCGTCACCCGCAACAGCGGCGACGAGCCGCCTCGCGTGGTGGTGACCGGCGGAGCAGGCTATGTAGGCTCCGTGCTCGTACGCCAACTGCTCGATGAGGGCTTCCGCGTGACCGTCATCGACCGGATGCTCTACGGCTCGGACTACCTCGAACTGCTCGAAGAGGTCGCCAACCGCGGTGCTCTGAAGATCGTGGAGGGCGATGTCCGTCACATCGAAGAGGTCGAGCCGCACCTGCGGGGCGCCACCGCCGTGCTGCACCTCGCCGACCTCGACGGCATCGACCTCGTCCAGGCAGAGCCAGAGGAGGCGCTCCAGACTAACGTACTGGCTACGGCCGCGCTCGTGCAGGCGGCGTCTTACCTCCGCGTGCGTCGCTTCGTCTATGCGTCCACGACGGCGCTCTACAAGCCGCCGCGGACGGCCACCCAGCGCATCGACGAGGACGCGCCACTGCACGCGAATACGCTCTACGCCAAGCTCAAGCGCTCTGCCGAGACGCTCGTCCTCGACCAGGCTGCTCCGCACTTCACGCCGACGGTGCTGCGCCTCGGCGACATCTTCGGCCCCTCGCCGCGTCCGCGCCTCGACACGGTCCTCAACGATGTCGCCATGCAGGCCATCCGCGATGTGCGCGTGGTGCTCGGCGCGGAGTCGCACGCGATCCCGGCGGTACATGTCGAGGACGCCGCGCGGGCCTTCCTGCACGTGCTCGGGGCGCCTGCCAACCATGTGGCGCACCAGGTCTTCAACGTCGTCGGTGCCAACGTGACCGTGCTGGCGCTGGAGCAGTTGTTGCGGGACCTCGTGCCTGAGATCCGGGTGCTCTTCACCGATGCCGAGCCGGGCACGGGGGAGGCCGTCGGGCGCGTCTCGGGCGAGAAGGCGCACAAGTGGCTCGGGTTTGCGCCCAAGCAGCGGTTCGCGCAGGCGCTCGAAGACCTCATGGCGGCCATTGGCGGCGGCTACGCCCGCGACCTACCGCGCTCCGCCACGCACAACGTGGTGGCCTACGAGCGCCGAGAAGCGGTCGCAGCGTAAACGCTCAACTACCAGTCGTTCTCGTCTTTCTCGACGCCCTCTTCGACGGGAACTGAGTAGGTGCCGGTAAAGCAGGCAGAGCAGTAGCGCCCGCGTCCGTCGTGGGCGGCATCGACGGCCCGCATCATGCCCTCAGCGGTGAGGTAGCCGAGCGAGTCCACGCCGAGCCAGGCAGCGATCTCGTCAATCTCGTCGAACTTGTTGGCGAGCAGCTCGCTCTTGCTTGGGAAGTCCATGCCGTAGAAGCACGGCCACTTCACGGGCGGGCTCGCGACGCGGAAGTGCACCTCGCGCGCGCCGGCCTCGCGGACCATCCTGACGAGCTGCTGCGCCGTCGTCCCGCGCACGATCGAGTCGTCCACCATCACTACGACGCGGTCCTTTAGCACGCCCTCGACCGTGTTGAACTTGCGCCGCACCTTCATCTCGCGCGAACTCTGACCCGGCGAGATGAAAGTCCGACCGACGTAGTGGTTGCGGATCAGGCCGATCTCGTACTTGCACTTGCGGCCCATCTTGTTCGACTCGCTCACGAAGCCGAGCGTGGCCGTGTTCGACGAGTCCGGGACGGCAAAGACGATGGGCTTCTTCTCGCCCTTGACGTGCTTCGGCACGGGGGCGTCGTGGGCGAGCATCTTGCCCATCTTGCGCCGCACCTTGTCGACCATCTCGCCGAAGACCTTCGAGTCGGGGCGCGAGAAGTAGACGTATTCGAAGATGCACTGGCTCACGCCGTGGGGGCGGGGGAGGCAGACGCCGTTGAAGGTCTGCGTCTCGCCCGTGGCTGGGTCCACGCAGGGCTGGCTCGCCATCGTGCCGCGCTCGACGGCCTCGCGGTCGATGACGAGGATTTCGCCGGGCTCGATGTCGCGGACGTACTCGGCGCCGATCAGGTCGAAGGCGCACGTCTCTGAGGCGACGCACCATCCGGGCGCGCTGCGGCCTGGCGCGTCGAGCTTGCCGAGGGCGAGGGGGCGGAAGCCGTTCGGGTCGCGCACGGCGATGAGCGCGTCGTCGGTGAGCAGCACGAGCGAGAACGCGCCCTCGCACTGATGCAGCGCATCGATGACGCGGTTGACCGGCCCCGACTCTCGGCTCTGCGCGGCGAGGTGCAGGATCAACTCCGAGTCCGACGACGTGGCGAAGAGCGTCCCGCGCTCGACGAGCTCCTTACGGATCGTGCGGGCGTTGGAGAGGTTGCCGTTGTGCGCCAGCGCGAGGTTGCCCTCCTGGTAGTGCACCACGAACGGCTGCACGTTGGCCGGGTTGGTGGCCGAGCCTGAGGTCGAGTAGCGCGTGTGACCGATGGCGGCGTCGCCGAGGAGTTGGTCGGTGAAGAGGTTCGGGTCCTTGAAGACATCGAGCACGAGGCCGAAGTCTTTGTAGACTGGCATCACAGCGCGGTCCTTGGCCTCGTCGTAGGTGCTCGTCACGATGCCCGCCGACTCCTGACCGCGGTGCTGGAGCGCGTGCAGGCCGAGGTAGGTCAGTTCGGCCGCCTTCGGGTGGTTGAAGATGCCGAAGATGCCGCAGTGGTCGCGCGGCTTGTCGTCGTCGGCTGATGCGTCGGCGAGGTGGTGGTAGTCGTCCGAGGTAGCCATGGATGGGTCGGTAAGCGTCGGGAGGACGGGGGCCGAGGAAAGAGTAAGCAGCAGCCAGCCAGTTGGTCCATGAAATCTCCCGGTGGAGGCCTGTGACGCGAGGTTGTCACGGGGTGTGGATATTTTTTGATCGACGGAGGTTATGAACCTCCTGCTGGCCGGTCTAGATTGGCGTCGATCAGAACGACGCGGCGCTTTCGAGCGCACGATCAGACTGGTCACATCGGCACCGGCCGGAGCGCAGCCCGCGTGGCTGTGGTCGCCCCCGCAGGCGGCAGGCTCCGGCGGATTCATGTACCCTAACCTTTAGGAGGCCACAACTATGGCACGCGGAGTTAACAAAGTCATCCTCATCGGCAACCTCGGGTCGGACCCCGAACTGCGCTACACCGGCAGCGGCACCGCCGTCTGCAACTTCTCGCTCGCCACGTCCGAGACCTATAAGGACTCGAACGGCGACATGGTCGAGAAGACGGAGTGGCACCGGATCGTGACGTGGGCGCGCCTCGCGGAGATCTGCGGCGAGTACCTCAAGAAGGGCCGCCAGGTCTACATCGAAGGCTCGCTCCAGACCCGCCAGTGGGAAGACAAGGACGGCAACACCAAGTACACCACCGAGATCAAGGCGCGCGAGATGCAAATGCTCGGCTCCCGCGACGGTGGCGACATGGGCGGCGGCGACTACAACGGGGGCGGCAACCGCCGTCCGCAGGCATCGCGGCAGTCCAACGGTGGCGGCAATCGTGGCGGCGGCCGGCCCCAGCGCCAGCCCGCACCCGCCGGGGGCGACGACTACTCGTTCACCCCGGACGACGACCTCCCGTTCTAAACGGACGGCCCGTCTATATCCGCGCGAGGGTGCCTGGCTCCGGCTGGGCACCCTCGCTCTGTTCCAGGCACGCGCGCGCAGCAAGTGACGACGCACCGTGTGAAGCTTTGTCCGACGCCACAAACGAACCCGAGCCGGGCGTACGTTTCGAGGCTGTCCAACCACGTACCCTGTCGCCATGCTCTGCACCCTCACCCGACTCGCAGGCGTTCTGCTCCTGCTCCTCCTCGGCAGCGAGGCGTTCGCGCAGCCGGCAGATGGTGCCGATCCGAAGCTAGAAGCAGACCCCAAGCAAGAGGTCGAGGCCCCCACTGACAGTCTTGCAGCGGTGCAACTGGAAGAGCCCTTCTCGGGCTGGCATCTGGGCTTCGACCCAGCCGCTGACCTCTGGGGCGCCAACATCACCGCCGCCTACGCGCTCCTCGCCGACCGCACGCCGCGCGACACCGTGATCGTCGCGGTGATCGACTCTGGGGTAGACATCGCGCACGAGGATCTGCAGAGCGTGCTCTGGACGAACCCCGACGAAGTGCGCAACGGGATCGACGACGACGGCAACGGCTACGCGGACGACCTCCACGGCTGGAACTTCATCGGCGGGCCGGACAGCACCCATGTCGAGTTCGACACCTACGAGGTGACGCGGCTCTACGCCCCGCTCCGCGAGCGTTTCGAGGGAACGATGGCGAGCGCCATCGCGCCGGAAGACAGCGTCGACTACGCCCGCTACCTCGAACTCCGCGCGGCCTTCGAGACGGAAGCGGCGGAGGCGCGGCAACTCTACGCGCAGGTCAAGGAAATCCAAAGCGTCGTGGAGCAGTCGATGCAGGTCCTCCAGAAGTACCTCGGCACGGACGACGTGACACCTGCCGACCGCACGGCGCTCGCCGACTCCGCGATGCCGCTTCCCGCAGACGTGCAGCAGGCAGTCGGCATCCTGGTCTACCTCGAAGAAAACGGCATCAGCGCCGACGAAGTCCTCGACGCCGCCGAGCAGTTGCAGGCGCAGGTCGACTATGGATACAACCTCGACTACGACTCACGCTCCATCGTCGGCGACGACTACGGCGACCCGACGGAGCGCATCTACGGCAACGCCGATGTGTACGGTCCGGCCGCCGACCACGGCACGCACGTCGCAGGGATCATCGCCGCGGACCGGGGCAACGGCCTTGGCATCGCAGGCGTCGCCGCCCCGGTGCGCATCATGGTGCTGCGGACCGTCCCCGACGGCGACGAGCGGGACAAGGACGTCGCCAACGCGATCCGCTACGCCGTCGACAACGGGGCGCGCGTCGTCAACATGAGCTTCGGCAAGGGCTACTCGCCGCAGAAGGAGGTCGTCGATGCCGCCGTGCGCTACGCTGAGGAGCAAGGCGTGCTGCTCGTCCACGCAGCGGGCAACAGCGCCGAAGACCTCGACGTGACGCCCAACTTCCCGACGCGCCGCTACCTCGACGGCACCGAGGCAACCCACTGGATCGAGGTTGGCGCCTCGTCGTGGGAAGGGAGCGAGCGGCTGCCCGCTGACTTCAGCAACTACGGCCAGACGACCGTCGACCTCTTCGCGCCGGGCGTGGCCATCAACTCCACAATGCCGGAGAGCACCTACGAGGAGAGCGACGGCACGAGCATGGCCGCGCCGGTCGTGGCAGGCGCCGCGGCCTTGCTCCTGGCCTACTTCCCCGACCTCACCCCGCAGGACGTGCGGGCGATCCTGATGGATACGGCCACCAACTATGCCGACCTGATGGTGACGAAGCCTGATGTGACGGGTTTCGGCTTCGCGTCGCAGGTGCCGTTCGGCACGCTCTCCATGAGCGGCGGCCTGCTCAACGTCGCGGCGGCCGTCGAGGCCGCGATGGCGCGCGATTGAGGTACGGACGTATGAGTGTGTGCACGTATGAACTTAAGAGTGCCGGAGGCGTGCGCAGTCCCACGTCGCCGGGCACTCCACGAAACAGGCAGGCCGCAGCGCACGTGGCATCGGAGCACGCCCTCGCGGGGTGCTGACTGAAATACTCTCAAACGCCCACACGTCCACACCGCGCAGCGTGAACATCCTCGGCCTCTCCTGCTACTACCACGACAGCGCCGCGTGCCTTGTGCGCGATGGGCAGATCGTGGCGGCAGCGTCGGAGGAGCGGTTCAGCCGCCGCAAGCACGACCCGGAGTTCCCCGCACAAGCCACGGCCTACGTGCTCCGCGAAGCGGGCCTCACGCCCGCCGACCTCGACGCGGTCGCGTTCTACGACAAGCCGTTCCAGAAATTCGAGCGGCTGCTGGAGAGCTACCTCGCCTACGCGCCGCGTGGACTACGTTCCTACCTCCAGGCGATGCCGCTCTGGATCAAGCAGAAGCTCTGGATCCCCGAGATCGTCAAGGACGAGCTGCTCGCGCTCCAAAAAGCGACCGACCCCGACTTCGACAAGCAGGGCTTCACGTTCACCTTCGTCTACCCCGAGCACCACGAGAGCCACGCGGCCAGCGCGTTCTTTCCGTCGCCCTTTGAAGACGCCGCGTTTCTGACCGTCGATGGCGTGGGGGAGTGGGCGACGACCTCATGGGGCACTGGCCGGGGCAACCGCATCGCCATCGAGGCGGAGATCCACTTCCCGCACTCGCTCGGGCTGCTCTACTCGGCGTTCACCTACTTCTGCGGCTTCCGCGTCAACTCGGGTGAGTACAAGCTGATGGGCCTCGCGCCCTATGGCGAGCCGCGCTACGTGGACACCATCCGGGAGCACCTCATCGACTTGAAAGACGACGGCTCGTTCCGGCTCCACATGGACGCATTCGAGTACGTGTCCGGGCTGCGGATGACGGGGCGGCGGTTCGCCGAGCTGTTCGATGGGCCGAGACGGGCGCCGGAGTCGCCGCTGACGCAGCGAGAGATGGACCTCGCGCGGAGTGTGCAGGCAGTAACCGAGGACGCGCTCCTCGGCATGGCCCGGCACGTTCATGCCGAGACGGGCATGCCGAACCTGTGCCTCGCGGGCGGCGTGGCGCTCAACTGCGTCGCGAATG
The DNA here is from genome assembly GCA_038528235.1 of Bacteroidota bacterium. Classification (GTDB taxonomy): domain Bacteria; phylum Bacteroidota; class Rhodothermia; order Rhodothermales; family Rubricoccaceae; genus JBCBEX01. The sequence goes on along the minus strand of JBCBEX010000044.1, from coordinate 12,850 downwards.
GTCGCATTCTGCGCGAGTCGCCGTTCGAGCGGGTGTGGATCCAGCCTGCTGCAGGCGATGCGGGTGGTGCGCTCGGGGCTGCGCTGATGGCCTGGCACCACTGGGCCGACCAGCCGCGCACGGTTGGGGACGGTGACGCGATGCGAGGCAGCTACCTCGGTCCGGCCTTCTCCGACGCGGACATCCAGGCCGCCCTCGATGCCGTCTTCGATGGCGAGGCCTTCGAGGGCACGAAGCCCTACGACCACGTCGGGCTCGATGCCATTCCAGCGCGCACGGCCGCGTTGCTCGCCGAGGGGCAGACCGTGGGCTGGTTTCAGGGACGGATGGAGTTTGGGCCGCGTGCGCTGGGGCACCGCAGCATCCTCGCCGATCCGCGTGGCCGCGAGGTGCAGCGGCGCGTCAACGTCCAGATCAAGTTTCGCGAGTCGTTCCGTCCGTTTGCCCCGAGCGTCCTCGCCGAGCGGTCGGCCGACTACTTCGGGCTCAAGCCTGACGACGCCTGCGCCGAAAGCCCCTACATGCTGCTCGTCGGTCCCGTCCTCGGCGCCGAAATCGAAGGCCAGGGCCTCGACCGGCTGCAGCACATCCAGTCCCGCGTACCGGCTGTCACCCACGTCGATGGCTCCGCGCGCGTGCAGACCGTCGATCCGGCACGGAGTCCGCTCTACCATGCGCTGCTGCAGGCCTTCGAGGCCGAGACCGGCTGTCCCGTGCTCGTGAACACGAGCTTCAACGTGCGCGGCGAACCCATCGTGTGCACGCCAGAGGACGCGCTGCGTTGCTTTCTGCACACCGACATGGACGCCCTCGTCCTCGGGCCGGTTCTCCTCACCAAATCCATGATTCCTGGCGCACGCGACGCGGTTCTTTCCGCCGATGCGATCGCCGAGACCTACGGACTTGACTGAGCTAGCCGTCGAAGGTCCTGCCTCGCCCGCTCTCGCCACCTACCGCACGCATTCATGCGCGTCCGCCCCGTCCTTCTCGCTCTCGTTGCCGCCCTCGTCTTCGTGGGCTGCGCCGAGGAGCGCGTCGCCAAGACTGCCTCAGTCGAAGAACTGAAGCTCCTGCGCCAGCCAAACGGGACCAGCACCATCCAAGGTGTGCTCGTGAATCCCAACGAGGTCCCAATCCGCAATGCGCAGATCGAGATTGCCCTCTATGGCAGCGACAACCAGCGCCTCGATGCGCTGCGCTTCGACATCACGGATGTGGAGCCTGGTGCCCGCCGCACGTTCGAGCGCGAGTTGGGCTTCCGCTCCGAAGCCACGAGCGCCAGCGTCGGGGATATCCTGATCTACTAAGTATGCCGCGCGGACCGGCAGGCCCAATCGCCCAGGGCCTGCCATTTTTTTGCGCTGTTCTGTTGGCTAGGCGGCTGCCAGCGCCTCCTCCAGCAACTGCTTCCGGTGCATCTCGGCGTAGATGCCGCCGTGCTCCACGAGGTCGGCGTGCGTACCGCGCTCGGCGATGCGCCCGTCGTCGAGGACGAGGATCTGGTCGGCGTCCTGGACGGCGGAGATGCGGTGGCTCACTACCACAACCGTACGCTGGCCGAACTGCTGGCGCAGGTTGGCGAGGATGCGCGCTTCGGTCTGCGTGTCGACGGCCGAGAGTGCGTCGTCGAAGATGAGGATCGGCGGGCGGCGGATAAGGGCGCGTGCGATAGCCGTGCGCTGCTTTTGGCCTCCGGAGAGCGTGATGCCACGCTCGCCAACACGAGTCCGAAAGTCCTCCGGGAAGTCTTCGATGTTGCCGAGTAGGTCGGCTTCGACGGCGGCTTGGCGGATCTCGTTGTCGGTGGCGTCGAGCTTGCCGAAGGCGATGTTGTGGCCGATCGTGTCGCTGAAGAGAAACACCTCTTGGGGGACATAGCCGATGCTTTGGCGCAGCACGTCGAGCGGGACCGTCCGCACGTCGCGGCCGTCGATGAGCACGCGCCCCTCTGCGGCGTCGAGGAGGCGGGGGATCAACTCGACGAGCGTCGTCTTGCCCGCTCCCGTCCGCCCAACGATGCCGAGTGTGGTGCCAGCGGGCACGTCGAACGACAGGTCGCGCAGCACCATGGGAGCCTCCGCCGGGCGCGTGCCCTTGCCATCAGCTGGAGCGCCATCGCCGCCAACAGGGAGAGCACGGGCCTCGTTGTCGAGCGCGTCGAAGCGAAAGCCGACGCCTTCGAAGGTGATCTGGCCTTCGATGGTGCGGATGCCGGTATCGGTCTGGTCGCCGTCGCGGATGACGGGCGTCCGGTCGAGGATATGGACGAGGCGGCTCCACGAGGCCCGTGCCTGCTGAATCATGTTGATGACGAACCCAAGCGAGGCGACGGGCCAGGTCAGGATGGCGACGTAGATAATGTATTCGGCGATGTTGCCCAGCGTGATCGCGCCCTCGATGGCGAGCTTTCCGCCCACCCACACGACGAGAAGCGTGGAGGTGCCGATGAGGACGACCATCGTTGGGCGGAACGCCGTCTCTACGAGCGCGAGGTCGAGCGCGCGGTGCTGGTAGCCCACGCTCTCCCGCTCGAAGCGCTTCGCCTCATGGTCTTCGCGGACGTAGGCCTTCACCACGCGGATGCCGGAGAGCGCCTCCTGCACGCGGCTGGTGAGGGCGGAGTACTGCGCCTGCTGCCGGTCCGTGCGCGTATGGATGAGCTGCGAGACGAAAAAGATCGCGATCGCCAAGAGCGGCATCGGCGTGAGCGCCCAGAACGTCAGCGTCGGCGAGATGAGCAGCATCACGATGAGCGCCGTGGCCGTGACCGCGACTGCGCGGACGGCGTACATCAGCGCCGGGCCTACGTAGCGCCGCACTTTCTCGATGTCGCTCGTAGCGCGCGTCATCACGTCGCCGGTCGGCGTCTGGCTGTAGAACGGCCGCCCGAGCCGCTGGAGGTGGTCGTAGAGTACGTTGCGCAGATCGAACTCGATGTGGCGGCTCGCCACCACGACCGTCCGGCGCATGAGGAAGATGAACACGCCGCTCAGCAGGCTGAACCCGAGGATCACCGCAGCGCCGAGGACGAGCGTGTACGTGAACTGCGCGTAGGCATAGCCGCTCACCGGCGTGCCCTGGTAGAGCGCGTGCAGGTCCACCATGCGCGGCACCGCGTCCACGGCTTGCCGCACCACGTTGGGCACGAGGAGGGTGAACGCCGCCGAGACGAGCGCGCACAGCAACCCCGGAATCATGAGGTGCTTGTAGCGCCATAGGTAGACGTTGAGCCGACGGAGCACGAGGAAGTCTGAGGTGAGAAGTCGGAAGTGAGAAGGGGGTGATGGGCGCGTCGTGTCGTCAACCGGACCACCGGGGCAAGAAACGGCGCGGCGAGGGGACAGTTTCGACCCCAGGCTTTAGCGTTTATGCCTTCTCGTACTCGAAGAAGCGGGCGAGGCGGTCGTGCTGGGCGCGGGCGTCGGCGTAGCCGATGTCGACGAGGCGCGTCGTGTAGGCGCGGTCGAAGAGGAGCATGCTCAGCCAGTCGGGGCTCTTCGTCTGTCGCGAGCCGAGGCCGCGCGTGGCGTGGGCGAGCACGCCGTCGAGTTGCAACTCGTACTGCGAGGCCAGCTTGGCGAGGTCGACCGATGGGCGCAAGAGCAAGAGCCTGATAGGGCGGAGGTGCCCGCGCTGGTCCGTCGTCAGGTGCCGGACGAGGTCGTTGACACGGCGCAGCGTCGCCGCGTCCTGGTCGAGCACGTCGAGGAAGATGGCGTTCATCAGCAGGCCGACGACCTGCGCGGGCGGCGGGTACCCGACGATGGCGGCCTCGTTGGCCTCGACGTTCGAGCGGCCGTAGCGCGTCGAGATGGCGAGGATGCGGTCGGCCCCGAGGTGGATCGCGGGCGAGAGGGGCGCGGTGAGCCGGATGCCTCCGTCGCCGTACCACCCTGGGCCGAGGCGCCGGTGGTGGAGACGCACCGCCGGGAAGATCATCGGCAGCGCCGTCGAGGCGAGGATATGATCCACGGTGAGCGCGGCGCGGATGCTGCGGCGCATGGGGCGTTCCCAGCCCTGGATCTGGTCGCCCTCAACCCACGTGATCGTCTGGCCGGTGGTGTAGCTCGTCGTCACGAGGGCGAGCGCACGGAGGTTGCCGCGCCTCAGGTTCTCGAAGACGCCGCCCAAGCGGCCGTCGGCGTCGGCGCGGAGGCGGCGGGCGAGGTAGCGCCGCAGCGGGGCTGCGTTGAGGAGGCCGCGAGGCACGCCGGCCTGGTCGAGTGGCACGGGGTCTTCTCGCTGCTGCGTGTCGCGGAGGACGCGCCTCAGGAAGCGCCACGTCGAGAGCGAGGTGAAGACATCGTCGGGCGTGATCTCGCGCCAGAGGTCAGCGAGGGACACGGCAGCCTCGTCGCGCGGCCCGAGGTAGTTGGCGAGGTGCGCGGCATTGACGGCCCCCGCGGAGACGCCAATCTTGACATCGAAGTGCTCGTCGGGGAAGTGCTCGCGGATGTAGCAGAGCACGCCGGCCTGGTAGGAGCCCCGCGCGCCGCCGCCCGTGAGGACGAGCGCGGAGGTAGAACTGGGGTCGAGGGTCATGGGTCGCGGGTCGGGGGAGGAGCAGCGGAAGGTAGGGTCGGATGACCGAGGTCCGCTTCTCCGGGCTGTTCTCCCCGGTTTGTCATCCTGAGCGAAATCCGCGCAGCGGATGGGGTCGAAGGGTCTCGTGCGTACCTCTATGCCAAGAACAGGCGTGGATGCTGGCCCCGAGATTCTGTACTGCGTGAACCTTCAGTTTGACTCGCCACGCTCGCTCAGAATGACAACGTGTTGCGAGGGATTCGTGTCGACGTGTCGGTGACGCTGCGTCCTACTTTCTCTCACGCGGAGATATCAGTCTCCATTCCAGCCCACACAGCTTCCGCGACCATGCGCATCCTGCTCGTTCTTCTCGTGTTTCAGGTCGGCTGCCGTTCAACCGCTCCCGAGGCGCCAGCCGAGACGGAGGTACCCCCCGAGGCCGCGATTCTTGCCGTCCTTGACGCGCAGGTGGCCGCGTGGAATGAGGGCTCGGTGCGCGGCTTCATGGAGGGCTATGCGCAGACGGACTCGCTCCGGTTCGCCTCGCGCGGCACCGTGCGCACCGGCTGGGACGCGACGCTCGCGGGCTACGAGCGCGGCTACCCCGACGCCGCCACGATGGGCACGCTCACGTTCTCCGACCTCGACGTCCGCTTGCTCAGCCCTGACTGGGCGCTCGTCTTCGGTCGCTGGCGCCTCGACCGCGCCGCCGACACGTCGAACGGCCTCTTCACGCTCACCATGCAGCGCCGCCCCGAAGGCTGGCGCGTGCTCTACGACCACACCTCCAGCGCAGAGTGATGTCGGGTGTGCGCTTGGGATGCGCGCTTCGCTAGCTTGACGCTGCGCTGCTGGGCGACCAGCTTTTCTCGACCCTCGACCCTCGACGCTATGCTCGATCTCACCGACACCACCGTCCTCGTCACCGGCGCGAGTGGCCGCCTGGGCCGCGTGCTGCTGCGCCACCTCGCCGACGCGGGTGCGACGGTCGCCGGGATCGCACGTTCGGCTCCGAAGGACGCCCCCGACGGTTTCGTCTTCGCCGCCGCCGATGCGACCGACGAGGATGCACTGGCCGCTGCGTTCCAGCAGATCCGCGTCGAGGCCGGTCCCATCGACGTGGTGATTCACGCCGTGGGCGCGTGGAGCGGTGGACCGCTCACCGAGACGACGCTCGACGACTGGCGTTCGCTGCTCGACCTAAACCTGACCGCGTCGTTCCTGACGGTGCGCGAGGCTGTGCGGCACTTCCTGCGCGACGGGGGCGGGCGCGTGATTGGCATCGCCTCGCGGCAGGGTGCGGACCGCGCTCCGGCGCAGCAGGCCGCCTACGGCGCGTCGAAGGCGGGGCTGATCCGGCTCCTCGAAGCGACTGCCGCCGAGCACGCGGGCGACGACATCCAGGCCATCGCCGTCGCCCCATCGATGATCCTTTTCGGCGACGAGGACGCTACGGGCGTGCGCGCCGACGACCTTGCTGCGCTATGCGCCTATCTCTGCACAGAAGCCGGAGCCGCCCACAACGGCGCGACGCTGCGGATGTACGGCGCAGCGGGGTGACGTGCCAGGGCCGCTGAACGGCGGGAGCCTTGCTCCGTACCTTCCCCCACGCTGCCTCCGTTCACCGACTCGCCGCCGCCTTGATCGAGTTCGACCGCGTCACCGCTGGGTACGACACCCCCGGTGGCGGGCACCACACCGTCGTTGAGGACCTCTCGCTCACCATCAAGCGCGGGGAACTGGTCTACCTCATCGGCCCGACGGGCAGCGGCAAGAGCACGCTCCTCAAGCTGCTCTACATGGACAAGAAGCCCGAGGAGGGCGCGATTCACGTCGGCGACTACGACTCGGACTCGATCCGCCCGCGCGACATTCCGTTTCTGCGCCGCTCGCTCGGGGTCGTCTTCCAGGACTTCCAACTCCTCGGCGACCGCACGGCGGCGGACAACGTCGCGTTCGCGCTCTACGCGACCGGCAAGCGCGGCAAGCTCGTCAAGCAGCGCGTCACGCAGGTGCTCACCCGCGTCGGCGTGAGCCACCGCGCCAAGGCGATGCCCCACGAGCTCTCCGGCGGCGAGCAGCAGCGCGTCTGCATCGCCCGCGCCATCGCCAACGAGCCCTACATCCTCCTCGCCGACGAGCCGACCGGCAACCTCGATCCGAAGGTGGGCGAGGAGATCCAGAAGCTGCTCCTGCGCCTCCACCAGCAGGGCATGACCGTCTTCATGGCGACGCACGACTACCGGCTCATCAAGAAGTACCCCGCGCGGACGCTCGCCCTCACGCAGAAGCGCCTCGTGGAGGTCGACCCCGCTACGCTCGGCGGGTGAGGGAAAACCGATGCGTGATAGCTGCGGGGTCGCCTCGGTGTCATCCTGAACTTGTTTCAGAGCCGAAGGCCGGCGAAGCCAATCTTTGACGACTGAGGTGCTCCGCGGTATCGCTGAGATGCTGAATCAAGTTCAGCATGACAGGACTGAAATGTAGTCGTTGGAATTGGGACTAGGGGATAGGTAAGCGGGCCGTTGCTCGAGCCGTCTCAGTGGGCCAGTGGGGATCCACTGAAACACGGGCATACCGAACAACTGAAACACTCGCCCCATGCGTCTCGCGCTGCTCCTGCTCCTCGCGCCCTTCGCCTTTGCCTGTGCGCAGGAGACGCCGGTGCCGACCGCCCAGGACTGCGTACCGCCAGACGCCGCATTTACCACGGCGGGGTGGCAGACCGACTTCTGTGAGCGCATCGTCGACCTCGCCTCAATCCGCTCGGGTGGGCCGCCGCGCGACGGGATCCCGCCGCTCGACGCGCCCGCGTTTGTGCCCGCCGTCGAGGCCGAAGCGTGGCTCTCAGACGCCGAGCCGGTGATCGTCCTCGAGCTCGGAGGGGCCGTGGCGATCTATCCGCTTCAGATCCTGACCTGGCACGAGATCGTCAACGACACGGTGGGAGGGACGCCGGTCGCGGTGACCTACTGCCCGCTCTGCAACGCGGCCGTCGCGTTTGAGCGCCCAGCCCTATCGTCTGAGGGGGGCGACGGCGAACGCCTCACGTTCGGGACGACGGGCAACCTGCGCCACAGCGACCTCGTGATGTGGGACCGCCAGACCGAGACGTGGTGGCAGCAGTTCACGGGCACGGCCATCGTCGGCGAACTGACCGGCATGCAGCTGACGATTCTCCCAACGGCGCTCGTAAGTTGGGCGAAGGCCCGCGCCGCGCACCCCGACGCGCCCGTGCTCTCGCGCGACACGGGCTTCGACCGGCCCTACGGCCGCAACCCGTACGTCGGCTACGACGACGAGGCACGTGATCCTTTCCTCTACGACGGCGAGGTTGGTCCGCAGCTCCCCGCGATGGCGCGCATCGCCGGTGTGATCGTGAGCGATGAGGACGGCGACGCCGAAAGAGAGGGAGCCGAAGCCGCCCGCGCCTATGCCTTCCGCGACCTGGCCGAGGTGCGCGTCGTGAACGACGCCCTCGGGGGTGAACCGCTCCTCGTGGTCTGGCAGCCCGGCACCGCGTCAGCCCTCAATGCCGAGGCGCTGGCCGACAGTCGCGACGTGGGCGCTACCGGCGTCTTCCGCCGCACCGTCGCCACGCCGGGTGGACTGCAGGCACTCACGTTCGAAGCCACACCCGACGGCATCCGCGATGTCGAGACGGGCAGCATCTGGACGCTCTTCGGCGAGGCCGTCACGGGGCCGCTCGCCGGGCAGCAACTCGACCGCATCGCCCACCACGATGTGTTCTGGTTCGTCTGGTCTGCGTTTCAGCCGGACGGCGATCTCTGGAGGCCAGCGCGCTAGCTGGACGTAGGCACGGAGCTGGCTCGAGCGGGGTCGCATTCACGCACGGATCATCCGCGCTCGCAGCAGGGCGCGCGGCATCGGTGCGAGATTGGCAGGCTACCAAGTCGATTCCGTCTCCATGCGCCGTCTCGTCCTCTCATCGCTCCCGCCTCTCCTGCTCGGCATCCTCGCGGTAGTCTTGGCTGCGTGCTCCGGCCCGCGCTCATCCGAAGGCACCGCACCTGAGGCAACGGCGCTTGTGCTCATCTCCGTTGATGGCTTCCGCTACGACTACCTCGACCGCGCCGACGTGATCGCCCCGACGCTGCGCCGCCTCGTTGCCGAGGGCGTCCGTGCAGAGAGCCTCGTGCCCGTCGTCCCGACGAAGACGTTCCCGAACCACTACACGCTTGTGACGGGCCTCTACACGGAGTCGCACGGCGTGGTCGGTAACGCGATGTACGACCCTCAGTTTGACGCCGCTGGGGCGCCCGCCTCGTTTTCGATGGGCAACCGCGAGGCCGTGGCCGACGGGCGCTGGTGGGGCGGCGAACCGATCTGGGTGACCGCCGAAAAGCAGGGGGTGCCCGCCGCGACGCTCTTCTGGCCCGGCTCTGAGGCCGAGATCGGCGGCGTCCGCCCGAGCGAGTGGCTGCCCTACGAACACACGATGCCCCACGACAACCGCGTGGCACTCGCCCTCGACTGGCTCGACCGCACCGACGCGACGCGCCCCGGGTTTGTGACGCTCTACTTCAGCGTCGTCGACTCAGAGGGTCACCGCCACGGCCCCGACGCGCCCGAGGTGGCCGCCGCCATCGAGGAGGTCGACCGCGCGCTGGGGGTGTTTGTCGATGGTCTGGAAGAGCGCGGCTTGCTCGACCAGACCGACCTCGTCGTCGTAGCCGACCACGGCATGGCCGAGACGACGCCCGAGCGGACCGTCTACCTCGACGACGCGCTCACAATCGATGCCCATCGCATCATGTGGGGCGAACCCGTCGGCATCTGGACGGACGAGCCCGACACGGTCCTCGACAGCCTCGCCGCTCTCGACCATGTGGCGGCCTATCGCCGCGAGGACATACCCGCGCGGATGCACTACAACGATCACCCGCGAATTCCCTCCGTCGTGGTCTTCGCCGACGCCGGATGGACCGTCACGAGCCGATCCTATGCGGAGCAAAGCCCCGCACGTCTATCCGGCGGTGCGCACGGCTACGACAATGCCTACCCGACGATGGGAGGCCTCTTCGTCGCGCGCGGACCGAGCTTCCAGGTCGGTACCGTGACCCCGGCGTTCTCGACGGTAGACGTCTACGGTATCCTCACCGCGGCAATGGGCCTCGATCCGGCCCCGCACGAGGGCAATCCTCAGGTGCCAGCACAGGTGCTCCGGTAGAGGCGCGAACGGTGCGTGCTCCTAAGGCGAATTGGCTGGCGCGAAGACGTTAGCGAGCGGGTAGGACCTCGGGCGTGGTCTGCTCGACGGGAGGGACCGCTTCGTCCGGACCCACGACCTCCAGAAGTTCGTCGATGTGGCCGAGGCCACGGGTGGCGGCGTAGCCGAGTACGAGCAGCGCCGCAGCAGCGATGAGGAGGACAGTCAGCAGCATGGTAGCCAAAGGCCGAAGGAGGTAGGGGGCCGCGGTCCAGAAGGGTGGGTGGACTTCGTGCTGGGCGGCATGAGATGTGTTTAGCTGCGAGTACGATGCCGTGATGGAATCCGATGCACCGATGTGGCACTGGAAGCCGTTCCTGCACGGAGAACACACATCGAAGCGCTTTCGAGTCGCTTTATTTGCCGTTAGACGTCGAAGAGTAGTCGGTCGAAACCGCGGGCAACTGGTACGATCGTGCCCGTAGCCAGTACGGCGGCCTGGCTATACCGTGCGCATCAACGGGGCATCGGGGGGAGCCTCGCCTTGTTGCAGCCGGGTCGCATCCTGCAACGAATCATCCCCTTCGTAGGCAAGCGCGGATGCGCCGTGCCCTCGGCTCTTGCGGCCGAAGTGCTTGCGGCCAGAGTTCCTGCGCCCGAAGTAGACGAGGACATCGTCCTGCCACTGGGCGAGCGCGGGGACGAGCAGGAGGATGACGAACGTAGCGAACAGGATGCCGAAGCTGAGGCTGACGGCCATCGGGATGAGGAACTGCGCCTGCACGCTGCGCTCCAAGAGAAGTGGGAGCATGCCCAGGAACGTCGTCACGGTGGTGAGCATGATTGGGCGGAACCGCAGCTTGGCCCCGGACACGATGGCCTCGCTTATCGGGAGGCCCTTGCGCCGCTGCTCGTTGACGAAGTCGACCAGGACGAGCGAGTCGTTCACGATCACGCCGCTGAGGCCGATCAGCCCGGCGACGCTCAGCATGCCGAGGTGCAGCCCAAAGAGCAGGTGCCCCACGAGCGCGCCGATCAGCCCGAACGGGATCGCGGCCATGACGATGAGCGGCTGCACGTAGGACCCGAACGGGATCGCGAGCAGCACATAGATCACGAAGAGCGCGAGCGGGAACGTCACCGCGAGCGCCTCCAGCGTCTCGGCCTGCTCCCGCTGCTCGCCCTCCACGTCGATGGTGAGGCCAGGGTACGTGTCCAGCAGCTTGGGGAGGGCCTCGGCCTGCACCTGCGCGGTGACGGCGTTGCCCGAGGTGATCGCCGGGTCGAGGTCGGCAGTGACGGCGATGACGCGGCGGCCGTCGCGGCGGGTGATGGTCGTCGGCGCGGTGCTCATCGTGACGGTGGCGACGTCGTAGAGCGGGACGGCGGCACCTTGCGGCGTGCGGATGCGGTAGGCGCTGAGGTCGCCGAGGGCATCGCGCTCGTCCTCGGGGAGGCGCACGTAGACGCGTACATCGTCGCGTCCGCGCTGGATGCGGACGGCCTCCTCGCCGAAGTACGCCGCCCGGACTTGCCGCGCGAGGTCCTCCAGCGTCAGGCCTAGCGTGCGCGCCTGCGGGAGCAGGTCGAGCTGGAGTTCCTGCTTGCCCGCCTCCTCGTCGTCGGTCACGTCGAAGACGCCCGCGTAGGTGAGGAGGTCGGCCTTGAGCGCGTCGGCGGCGGCGCGCACCACAGCAGGGTCGTCGGCGGCGAGCTCGAACTCCACCGGCCCGCCGAACGTGACGGCGCCGGAGGCGAACGTCAGCGCGGCGGCTTCGGCGACCTCGCCCACCTCGGCACGCCACGCCTGCTCGAACACCGCGGCCGAGAGGTCGCGCTCTTCGGCCCCGGCCAACTCAATGTTGACCTCAGCGACATGCGACTGGCTGATGCCCGCCGTGCTCACGTCGCCCTGCTGCGACGGCTGATGGCCGACGATGACGTGGACGTTCTGGATCAGCGGCGCGTGGTCAACGTCCAGGTCCCGCTCCAACGCCTCGGCGGCGGCGCGGCCTGCGGCTTCGAGGCGCAGCGCGACAGCCTCGGTCTGCGCGAGCGGCGTCCCCGGCCGTAGCTCGACCTGCGCGCGGACGTTGTTGCCCTCGATCTCAGGGAAGAACGTAAACGGGATGTAGCCACCGACCACGAACCCGACGCTGATGGTGAGCAACGCCACCGCCGTGGCGATCACGAGGCCATAGCGCCGCACGCTGAAGCGCACGCTGCGGTCGAGCGGCCCCTCGACGAACCAGTTCAGCCCGCGCGTGAAGGCGTCGCGCGCCGCGTCGATGCCGCGCGTGAGCGGGTTGGTCGACGGGCGCTCCTCATGGGCAAGGTGGTTGGGCAGGATGAACAGCACCTCGACGAGCGAGAGCGCCAGCACTGCGATCACGATCGTCGGCAGGACGACGAGCATCTTGCCGAGGGTGCCCGGGACGAAGAGCAGCGGCATGAACGCTGTCATCGTCGTAAGTACGGCGAAGGTGACGGGCCCGGCCACGCGCGACGCGCCCCGGATCGACGCCGTCAGCGGCGACGCCCCCCGCTCGCGCTCCGCGACGATGTTCTCGCCCACCACGATCGCGTCGTCCACCACGATGCCAACGGCCAGGATGAAGCCGAAGAGCGAGATCATGCTCACGGACACGTCGAGCCAGATCATCACGGCGAAGGTGCCCATGAACGAGAGGAAGATCCCGAACGAGGTCCAGAACGCGAGGCGCGTGTTGAGGAAGAGCATCAACGCGAGCACGACCAGCAGGAGGCCCTGGAGGCCGTTCTTGAGCAGCAAGTCGAGGCGGCTCCGCAGCACCTCGGACTCGTCCTGCCAGACGCCTGCCGAGACGCCGGGCGGGAGGACCGCCTGAATGTCTTCGGTGAGGTAGGCGTTCACCCGCTCGGCGATGTCGAGCGTGCGCTCGTCGCCCGTGCGCTGGACCTGGACGAACACGGCGGGCTCGTCGTTGAAGCGCGTGACGAGGCTCGCCCCCTGGAAGCCGTCCCGCACCGCGGCGACATCGCCGAGCCGGATCTGCGTGCCGTCGGACCGACTGAGGAGCACGATGTCCTCGAAGTCGGCCTGGGTGTAGTTCTGGCCCTTGGTGCGGATGAGGATCTCCTCGTCGGCCGTCTCCACGCTACCGCCGGGCAGGTCGA
>JBCBEX010000043.1:0-35151 GCA_038528235.1 Bacteroidota bacterium | reverse complement strand
GTGATGCCTGGTGACAACACGCAGTTCCGGGTGAAGCTGATCCAGCCGGTGGCGATGGAGGAAGGGTTGCGGTTTGCGATCCGCGAGGGTGGCCGGACGGTGGGCGCCGGTGTCGTCGCCAAAATCCTCGACTAAGACAACTGAACACGCGAAGGGGCGGTGGCCCAACTCACCGCCCCTTCGTCATGTCCGCTCGGCGGACCCAATCCTGAGACAGCCACATGGCTAGCCAGAAAATCCGAATCAAGCTCAAGTCGTACGACCACACGCTGGTCGACAAGAGCGCCGAGAAGATCATCAAGACGGTGAAGTCCACCGGCGCGGTGGTGAGCGGCCCAATCCCGCTCCCGACCGAGAAGTCGATCTACACGGTGCTCCGCGGCCCGCACGTCGACAAGAAGAGCCGCGACCAGTTCGAGCACCGCGCGCACAAGCGCCTCATCGACATCCTCTCGACCTCGTCGAAGACCGTGGATGCGCTGATGAAGCTCGAACTCCCCAGCGGCGTCGACGTCGAGATCAAGGTCTGACCCAACCGCCGCACCTCGTCTGCGGCAACGCGCTCTCCCATGCTTCGCCTCTCGTTCCTGCTCATGTTCGCCCTCGTCCTAGTCGCCTGCGACTCGGAGGAGACGACGATGTCCGACACCGACCTCTTCGTCGGAGTCTGGACGGGCACGAGCCTGAACGTGGAGACGCGGGTGCTCGGGGTCCCGGTCACTGTGCCTGTCTACGATGTAGACGACAACGGCGGCACGCTGACGGCGACGTTCACCGAGAGCGGCTCTTTCACCTTCGACCTCGACGTTGAGGATGGGAGCACGTTCGAAATCGGTGGTGTAGTGCTTCCGCTCGCTGACTTCACGGTGTCCGGGACCTACGCTATCAACGAGAGCACCGGGCAGATCACGCTCACGCTCCTGTCGACCACCCAGGGCGACATCGCGGGCGACGGTGACTACGCCTTCAACGGCGACAACCGCCTCGAACTGAGTGTCGAAGACCCCGACTTGGTCGAGGCGCTCATCGGGCTCGCCGACTTCGACAACCCCCTGCCTGACGGCACTATCCGCGGCGCGTCGATTTCGCTGCAACGCGGCTCCTAATTCCTGTTCACGCTTAACTTAATCTGAGGATTACAATGAGCGGCCTCATCGGCAAAAAGCTCGGCATGACGAGCGTCTTCGATGACGCGGGCAACAACCAGATTTGCACCGTCATCGAACTTGGTCCCAACGTGGTGACCCAGATCCGCACGCCTGAGACAGACGGCTACAGCGCCGTCCAACTCGGCTTCGGCACCAAGAAGGCCAAGCGCACCACGAAGGCGCTCCAGGGCCACTTCGAGAAAGCCGGCCTGGACGACTACCCGCGCCACGTTGTGGAATTTCGCGACCACCCCGGCGCGGACGAGTACGGCCTCGGCGACTCCGTCACGGTTGACGCCGTCTTCGAAGAAGGCGACACGGTTGACGTAGTCGGCACCTCGAAGGGCAAGGGCTTCCAGGGCGTCGTCAAGCGCCACGGCTTCGGCGGCGTCAACGACCGCACCCACGGCCAGCACAACCGCCAGCGTGCGCCCGGCTCCATCGGCCAGGCGTCCGACCCCGCGAAGGTGTTCAAGGGCATCAAGATGCACGGTCGTACCGGCGGCGACCGCGTCACGGTCAAGAACCTCCGCGTGATCCGCGTGATGGCCGACAAGAACCTGCTGCTTGTCAAGGGCGCGGTCCCCGGCCACAAGAACGGCATCGTAGAAATCCACAAAGTCCAGCGATAACGCCAGAGCCCACGGGCTAGCGGTTATCCAACCATTGCTCCCATGAAATTCCCCGTCTACTCCCGATCCGGTGCTGAGACCGGCCGCGAGGTCGAGCTGGATGCTGAGATCTACGAGGTCGAGCCGAACGATCATGTCATCTGGCTCGATGTCCGCTCGATCCAGGCGGCTGGCCGCCAGGGCACCCACAAGACCAAAGAGCGCAGCGAAGTCGCCAAGTCGACCCGCAAGCTCTATCGCCAGAAAGGCACTGGCAACGCCCGCGCAGGCGACGCCAAGAGCCCGACGCGTCGCGGCGGTGGCACCATCTTCGGGCCGCGCCCGCACAAGTACTCCGTCGGCGTGAACCGCAAGACGAAGCAGCGCGCTCGCCGCTCGGCCTTCGCGTACAAGCTCCAGGGCGAGGCGCTCCGCGTCGTTGAGGACTTCACGCTCGACGTACCGAAGACCAAAGACATGGTCGCCCTTACCGCTGCGCTCGACGTCGCCGGTCAGAAGGTGCTCTTCCTCACGAAGGACGCTGATCAGACGCTCTACCGCGCGGGCCGCAACCTGCCCAAGTTCGACGTCAAGCCCGCCATCGAGGCGTCCACGCTCGACGTGATGAACGCGCAGGTCGTCGTAATCCAGGAGGGGGCCGTCGAGGGCCTCACCGCCGCGCTCACCCCGACCAAGAAGCACGCCGAGGTTGCCTAAGGCGAGTGCCTAAGGCTACGGCCAGACCGACTGAACCATCATGGCGAACGACATCCTCATCCGCCCGCTCATCACCGAGAAGCTGACCCGCCTCATGGAGGAGGGACACTATGCCTTCGAAGTCAAGAGCGACGCCAACAAGATCGAAATCCGCAAGGCCGTCGAGGCGCGCTATCCCGATGTAGACATCGCGTCAGTACGCACTATGATCGTGCGCGGCAAACGCAAGCGGCAATACACCCGCCGCGGCCTCGTGCAGGGACGCGAAGCCTCCTACAAGAAGGCCATCGTGACCCTCAAGAGCGGCGAGATCGACTTCTTCGAAAACATCTGATGATGAGTGCGGCAGTGCTCCGGTTAAGCGGTGGGGCGGTGATCACCTCCTACTGCGACACCACTGCATCGCAACACAGAAACACACTCAACTAGGCGCAAAGCCCGGGCGACCGACGCCGGGCAGGTAAGCCTCAACCACTGAACCCATGGCGATTCGCAAGCTCAAGCCGAATACCCCCGGCCAGCGTCAGCGCAGCGTCGCCGCCTTCGACGAGATCACGAAGTCGAAGCCGGAGAAGAGCCTGCTCGCGCCCCTCAAGAAGAAGGGCGGACGCAACAACAACGGCCGCATCACGACCCGGCACCAGGGCGGTGGCCACAAGCGCCGCTACCGCATCATCGACTTCAAGCGCAACAAGATTGGTATCCCCGCCAAAGTCGCTTCGGTCGAGTATGACCCGAACCGCTCGGCACGCATCGCGCTGTTGGTCTACGCCGACGGCGAGAAGCGCTACATCATCGCGCCTGACAAGATTCAGGTCGGCATGACGGTGATGAACGGGCCGGACGCCCCGCCGGAGCTCGGCAACTGCCTCCCGCTCAAGAACCTGCCGCTCGGTACGACGGTTCACGCCATCGAGATGAAGCCGGGTCGCGGTGCTCAGCTTGCTCGCTCGGCGGGCACGTCGGCGCAGCTCACGGCACGCGAAGGCAAGTACGCCACGCTCAAGATGCCGTCGGGCGAAGTCCGCATGGTTCCGGTCGACTGCATGGCCACCGTTGGTGTTGCGTCGAATCCGGACCACATGAACATCGAGATCGGCAAAGCCGGTCGTAAGCGCTGGCTCGGCGTTCGTCCGAAAACGCGCGGCGTAGCTATGAACCCGATCGACCACCCGATGGGTGGTGGTGAAGGCAAGGCCTCCGGTGGTCACCCCAAGAGCCCGACCGGCGTGCCGGCGAAGGGCTACAAGACGCGCTCTAAGAAGAAGGCGTCCAACAAGCTCATCGTCCGTAAGCGCGGCAAGCGTCGCTAGATATACGTCTGGACGTATGGATGTGTGAACGTATGAACGTCCACACGTCCACACCTTCATACTTCCACACCTTCCCAGTTATGGCTCGTTCCCTACGTAAAGGCCCCTTTGTCCACTACAAGCTCGCCCGCAAGGTCGACGCGATGAACGAGGGCGGCGGCAAGAAGAAGGTCATCAAGACCTGGAGCCGCGCCTCGATGATCACGCCGGACATGATCGGCCTCACCATCGCCGTGCACAACGGCAAGCAGTTCATCCCGGTCTACGTGACCGAGAACATGATCGGCCACAAGCTCGGCGAGTTCTCGCCGACCCGCACCTACCGCGGGCACGCTTCCGACAAGAAAGACAAGCGCCGCCGATAGAACCAGTAGCAAGAAACAAGAGACAAGTAGCAAGACGCTTGTCACTTGCCACTTGTGACTTGACACTCAGCACTATGCAAGCCACAGCCAAAGCCAAGCACATCCGGATCAGCCCGCGCAAGATGCGGATCGTCGCGGACGTCGTTCGGGGCCAGAACGTGCAGGAATCGCTCAACACGTTGCACTTTATGCCTCAGAAGGCGACGGCCTTCATCGAGCGCACCATCCAGTCGGCGGTTGCCAACCTGCTCGACCAGAACCGCGACGAGCGGATCGACGAGGAGGCGCTCATCGTGAGCGAGATCTACGTCGACGAAGGTCCGATGCTCAAGCGGTTCCAGCCGGTCTCGCGCGGTCGTGCACACCCGATCCTGAAGCGCTCCAGCCACCTCACAGTCGTCGTGGCGCTCCCCGAAGACGAACTCGAAGAAGCCTAAACGCCGAATATCATGGGTCAGAAAATCCACCCCACCGGCTTCCGTCTCGGCGTGATCCGCGGCTGGGAGTCCAACTGGTACGAAGACGGGTCCTACCGCGACAAGATTGTCGAGGACGAGGAAATCCGCCGCTACCTCCAGGCACGCCTCAAGCGTGCCGGCCTCGCGCGCATCGTTATCGAGCGTACGCCGAAGCGTGTCATCCTGACGCTCCACACGAGCCGTCCAGGCGTCGTGATCGGCCGCGGCGGTGCCGAGGTCGAGAAGCTGCGCCAAGAGCTGCGCAAGCTCACCGACAAGGACATCCAGATCAACATCAGCGAGATCAAGCGCCCGGAGCTTGACGCGCAACTGGTCGCGGACAACATCGCGCAGCAACTCGAAGGCCGCATCTCCTACCGCCGCGCGATGAAGCAGGCGATGGGCGCGGCAATGCGCATGGGTGCCGAAGGCATCCGCATCAAGCTCGCAGGACGCCTCGGCGGTGCTGAGATGGGCCGCGTCGAGCAGTATCTCGAAGGCCGCGTGCCGCTCCACACCATCCGCGCCGACATCGACTACGCGGAGGGCACGGCCTACACGATCTACGGCACGTGCGGCGTCAAGGTCTGGATCTACCGGGGCGAGATACTCGGCAAGCCCGACCTCAGCCCGAACGTGCAGCAGCAGCGCGCCCAGTCGCAGCCGGCGCCGCCGGACCGTCGTCGTGACCGTGGCGGTCGTGGCGGTCGTGATGGAGGCCGCGGCGGACGAGACGGTGGCCGTGGTCGCGGCGGCCGTGGCCGTGGCGGCAACCGCTCCTAAGCGCCAGCGCTCCAAGCACCGAATAGCATTTAGCTCACTCGCAGCGGCCCTGTCTTCCGCGCCGCTGCCCAACCGACGAGAACTGCCATGTTAATGCCCAAGCGGACGAAGTACCGCAAGATGCAGAAGGGCCGCATGAAGGGCAACGCCCAGCGCGGCACCCGCGTCGACTTCGGCGACTTCGGCATCAAGGCCCTCGAAGCGGGCTGGATCACGAGCCGCCAGATCGAGGCCGCCCGTATCTCGATGACGCGCCGCATGAAGCGTGTCGGCAAGGTGTGGATCCGCATCTTCCCCGACAAGCCGATCACGAAGAAGCCTGCCGAGACCCGCATGGGTAAGGGCAAGGGCTCGCCCGAATACTGGGTGGCCGTCGTGAAGCCTGGCCGCATCCTGTTCGAGATCGGCGGCATCGACGAGGAGACGGGCCGTGAGGCCATGCGCCTGGCGATCCAGAAGCTGCCGATCAAGTGCAAGATCGTCACGCGTCCTGCCTACGAAGCCGAGAAGAACGGCTAAGCGAGCCTTCGTTTAGGCGCGTCCACTCACACCGAACAGACCTATGAAGCCCAAAGACATCCGCGAGCTGTCCGCTGCTGAGATCCAGCAGCGCATCACCGAGGAGCAGCAGGCCATCCGGGACCTCACGTTCCGGCACACCATCACGCCCCTCGACGACCCGCTCACGCTGCGCCGCAAGCGCCGTGAGGTCGCCCGCCTCAAGACCATCCTCAAGGAGAAGGCCGCGTAAGCGCCCCTCCTTCCGACGACCCGTAGTTGGTGAGGTGTCGGCTCACCAAGCGAAGCAAACCGCTGACAACCCATGGAACCGAAAGACACTACTGCTCCCGAAGCAGGCACGGCCGCTGAGCCGGTAGTCGACGCCACCGAGACGCCGAACACGGCCGTCGAAGGCGACGCCCCTGTTGCCGCTGAGGCACCGGCCCCCGCGCCGGTCGTGACCCCGGCTGCTGAAGAGACGAAGGAAGACGCGCAGAAGGGCCGCAACGCGCGCAAGGAGCGCATCGGCCTCGTCGTCTCTGACAAGATGGACAAGACCATCACCGTCGCCGTGCAACGCCAGGTCAAGCACCCGATCTACGGCAAGATCATCAAGAAGACGACCAAGCTGAAGGCGCACGACGCGACCAACAACGCCGGCGAAGGCGACACCGTCCGCATCCGCGAGACGCGCCCCATGTCGAAGACAAAGCGTTGGATGCTCGTCGAAGTCCTCGAACGCCGCCGCTAAGCCAACGGGTTGAAGGTGCAAGGTGGACGCTCATACTCTGGGCCGCTCACCTTCAACGTTCAACACTCACCCTTTAACTCGTCTAGTCATGATCCAGCAAGAATCTCGACTCAACGTCGCGGACAACTCGGGGGCGAAAGAAGTCCTCTGCATCCGCGTCCTCGGTGGCTCGGGCCGCCGCTACGCCCGCGTGGGCGACAAGATCGTCGTGACCGTGAAGTCGGCCATTCCCGGCGGCAACGTGAAGAAGGGGCAGGTGTCCCGCGCCGTAGTCGTCCGCACGAAGAAGGAGTACCGCCGCAAGGATGGCTCGTACATCCGCTTCGATGAGAACGCCGCCGTGCTCCTCAACGACGCCGACGAGCCGCGCGGCACCCGCATCTTCGGGCCCGTCGCCCGCGAGCTCCGCGAGAAGGAGTTCATGCGCATCGTCTCCCTCGCCCCCGAAGTCCTCTAGAAGTGTGAAGTGAGAAGGATGAAGTAGGAAGTGGTCAACAGGACCGACTTCGAACTTCTAACCTCAAACTTCTGACCTCCGATATTATGCCTCGTACCAAGAACAAGCAGAAGAAGCTCCACATCAAGAAGGGCGACCGGGTCGTGCTGACGAAGGCGATCACGTCGGCGAAGTCGCTCGGCCGCGACCGCGCGAAGGGCTACCAGAGCCGCGTGCTCGCCGTGATGCCCGAGAAGGAGCAGGTGATCGTGGAGGGCGTCAACGTGCGCATCCGCCACACGAAGCCCAACCAGACCTACCCCAACGGCGGCCGCATCGAGCGCGAGGCGCCGATCCACGTCTCCAATGTGCTCCCGGTCGACTCCGACGGCAACCCAACACGCGTCGGGCGCAAGCGCATCGAAGATCCCGAGACGGGCAAGGGTCGCTGGGTCCGCTACGCCAAGACCACCGGCGAAGAGCTCGACAGCTAAGCCCGCCGCGCCCCTGGCGAGGTCCCGCGTTTGAAGTGTGGACAAAGCCTGAGACGCGCAGAACATCCCCCACCCGCCTCCGTTTCTCCTCGGCTGCCCCGGCCGCACCAAGCTCAGCACGATAGCGCCTGACGCGCAGCCAGAACGAACCCATTCCGATGGAAGACTACATCCCCCGCCTGAAGACGAAGTACCGCGAGGAGGTGATGCCTGCGCTCACCGAGCGCTTCGGCTACGACAACGTCATGCAGGTCCCGCGCCTCGTCAAGATCAGCGTCAACAAAGGCGTTGGCGAGGCCGCGACGAACAAGAAGGTCCTCACGGACACCATCGAGGAGTTGCGCAAGATCACCGGGCAGCAGCCGGTCACGCGCCGCGCTCGCAAGAGCGTCTCGAACTTCAAGATTCGCGACGGCATGCCGATCGGCGCCTCTGTGACGCTGCGCGACGCCAAGATGTGGGAGTTCCTCGACCGTCTCGTGACGCTCGCGCTCCCGCGTGTCCGTGACTTCCGCGGCATCCCCGACCGTTCGTTCGACGGGCGCGGCAACTACACGCTCGGCATCAAAGAGCAGATCATCTTCCCTGAGATCGACATCGACAAGGTGGACCGCGTGAGCGGGATGGACGTGAGCTTCGTCACCACCGCCGAGACCGACGAAGAAGCCTACTGGCTGCTTAAAGAGCTCGGGATGCCGTTCGTCCGCCGCGGCGAAGAGGAACTCGCTTAATTCCAATCTCCAGATTTCGACTGAATCATGGCACGTACTGCCGTCATCGCCCGCCAGAAGAAGCGCGAACGCCTCGTCGCGAAATACGCCGCGAAGCGCCGCCGCATGAAGGCCGAGGGCGATTGGGAGGGCCTCCAGAAGCTCCCCAAAAATGCCAGCCCCGTGCGTCTGCACAACCGCTGCGCCCTTACCGGCCGTCCGCGCGGTTACATGCGCAAGTTTGGCATCAGCCGCGTCATGTTCCGCGAGCTGGCGCTCCAGGGCAAGATCCCTGGCATCCGCAAGTCGAGCTGGTAGGCCCGACCCCTGAGCCTCCGGGCTCCGCCCGCCGAGCGCATCGGCCAGCCGACCCGGTCGGCGTTTTTCTAGCGACTAAGTGGCGCGCCTCCTATCGCACTGCGGGGCCGTACAAACTGGTCGAAGAACCCACTTTCTATGAGCGCGATCACTGATCCCGTCGCGGACTACCTCACCCGCATCCGCAACGCCCAGAAGGCCCGTCACCCCCACACGGACATCCCTGCGTCGAAGCTCAAGCGAGCGATCACGCAGATCCTGATGGACAAGGGGTACATCAAGAACTACCTCAACATCGACGACGGCAAGCAGGGCCTGCTCCGCGTCTACCTGAAGTACCAGCGCGGCGGCTCGCCCGTGATCGAGCGCCTGGAACGCGTCTCGACGCCTGGTCTCCGCAAGTACGTCGGCGCCGACCGACTCCCGCGCGTCAAAAACGGCCTCGGCATTGCCATCCTCTCCACGAGCCAAGGTGTGATGTCGGACAAAGAGGCCCGTCGCGCCGGCATCGGCGGCGAAGTCCTCGCCTACGTCAGCTAAACCAGTCACCGGTCCACGCAGCTTGTCGCCTCGGCGCGCTGCGGGACGCAGGATCTCGAACCCATGTCCCGAATCGGAAAACAGCCGATCCCGCTCACTGACAAGGTCAGCGTGACGATCTCCAGCGGCAACATCGTCTCGGTCAAAGGACCGAAGGGCGAACTGGCGCTCCAGGTAGACCCGGACCTGACGGTGGAGCAGCAGGACGGCGAACTCGTCGTCACCCGCCCGACCGAGCAGAAGCGTCACCGCGCGCTCCACGGTCTCTACCGCTCGCTCCTGGCCAACAACATCCAGGGCGTCACCGAAGGCTACTCGAAGGAACTCGAACTCATCGGCGTCGGCTACCGCGCGGCGGTGCAGAACGGCGTTCTCGAACTCGCCCTCGGCTTCTCGCACCCGATCTACTTCCTCCCGCCCGACGGCATCAACATCGAAGCGGAGACAGTGCGCGGTAAGAACCCGAGCGTCAAGATCAGCGGCATCGACAAGCAACTCGTCGGCCAGGTCGCAGCCAAGCTGCGCGCCCTCCGTCCGCCGGAGCCTTACAAGGGCAAGGGCATTCGCTACAAGGACGAGTACGTCCGCCGCAAGGCCGGTAAGACCGCCGCGCGATAGTGGTGAAGCGATGGAGCAGTTAAGCAGTGCGGCGGTGTCCGTGCTCGCACGCTGCAACACCGCAACACTGACACACCGCAACACTCTCCACGCGTGGCCAGACGGTCGGAATCGTCGGCCCACAACGCAACCAAGACCATGGCAAAGACTGCACGCAAGGTTACGCAGCGCGCCCGCATTCGCCGGCGCATCCGTAGCAAGATCAGCGGTACGGCAGAGCGCCCCCGCCTGAGCGTCTTCCGCTCGAACAAGCACATGTACGCCCAACTCATCGACGACCTCGCGGGTCGCACGCTCGCCGCGGCGGGCAGCACCGACGGGGGCATCGATGCTGGGAAGAACGCCAGCGAGGTTGGCAAGGCCGTCGGCAAGCTCCTCGCGGAGCGCGCGAAGGACGCTGGCATCTCGACCTGCGTCTTCGACCGCGGTGGCTACCGCTACCACGGGCGCGTGAAAGCGCTCGCCGATGGTGCGCGCGAAGGCGGCCTCCAGTTCTAACGACGCACCCACCCAAGACAACCAGATACCATCATGGCCAAGAATGATCGCGGGCGCGGGCGTCGAGCCAAAGCCTCTGAACAATCCAACTACATTGAGCGGCTGGTCGAGGTCAACCGCGTCTCGAAGACCGTGAAGGGCGGGCGCCGCCTGTCGTTCAACGCCATCGTCGTCGTCGGTGACGGCAACGGAGCCGTCGGGCACGGTCTCGGCAAAGCCAACGAGGTGGCCGACGCCATCGCGAAGGGCACCGAGGTCGCCAAGAAGAGCATGATCCGGGTGCCGATCACGAAGAACGGCACGATCCCGCACGCTGTGCGCGGCCGCAACGATGCGGGCGTGGTGCTCCTCAAGCCAGCGAGCGAGGGTACGGGCGTGATCGCGGGCGGTGGCGTGCGCGCCGTGCTCGAATGCGCGGGCGTCAAGAACGTGCTCTCGAAGAGTCAGGGCTCGTCCAACCCGCACAACGTCGTTGCGGCGGCTGTGGACGCGCTCGGTCAGCTCGAAGACCCCGCCGAGACGGCCAAACGCCGCGGCATCTCGCTCAAGCGCGTCTACGAAGGGTAGCGCGAAGTTTGAAGTGCGAAGTGCGAAGTGCGAAGTGTTTGGCTTCGAGCTTTGGGCTTCCAACAGACAGTCTCATGGCAAAACTGAAAATCACGCAGACCCGCAGCACGATCCGTCGGTCCCAGGTCCAGAAGCGCACCATTGAGGCGCTCGGGCTGGGCCGCATCGGCAAGTCGGTCGAGCAAAACGACACGCCGCAGATCCAGGGCATGATTGCGAAGGTGAAGCACCTCATCGCGGTCGAGCCGGTGGACGCGGCGTAGGTCGCCCCTCGCACTCCTTGCGAATAGGGCGTAAAGCCCGGCGCGGCAGCTAGGACCCTGGCGGCTGCGTTTCTATGTTCTGACTCTTTGCGAGTCCGCCGCGCCGTTCGTCCGACGGTCCGGTGGGCGCTCCTAGCCAACCAAAAATCATGGACCTCAGCAAGCTCACGCCTGCCAAAGGCAGCACGCACTCGAAGAAGCGCATCGGCCGCGGCCAGGGCAGCGGCTACGGCGGCACCTCCACGAAGGGCCACAAGGGCCAGAAGAGCCGCTCCGGTGGCAAGCTCCCCGCGTGGTTCGAGGGTGGCCAGATGCCACTCCAGCGCCGCCTGCCGAAGTACGGCTTCAAGAACCGCTTCCGCGTCGCCTACGACCCGGTCAACCTCGGTCGCCTTGCCCGCCTCGTCGAAGACGGCGTGCTCGAAGACGGCGCGACAGTGACGCCGGACACGCTCCGTGCGCTTGGCATCGGCGGCAAGAACGGCCGCTTCAAGATTCTCGGCGACGGCGACTTCTCGGCCAAGCTCAACGTGACGGCCCACGCCTTCTCAAAGTCGGCCATCCAGAAGATCGAGGCCGCGGGCGGCTCTGCCACCACCGTCGACGGCGACGCCTCCTCCGACGCCGCTGCCTCGGATGACGACACCCCTGCCGACGCCTAAGCTCTCCACCCGTGCGGAGACGACAGTCTAGCCCCCGCGACGCGCGCTGCTAGCTGTCTCCGCGAAGCTCCCCAATCCTCATGGCCTCCTTCACGGAAAGCCTCCAGAACATCTGGCGCATCGTCGAGCTGCGTCAGCGCATCCTGTTCACGCTCGGGCTGCTCCTCGTCTACCGCGTCGGCGCGTACATCACGCTGCCGGGTGTGGACGCGGGTCAACTCGAAGACCTCGTTGGCGAAGGCTTCGGCGGGCTGCTCGGGCTGTTCGACATGTTTGTCGGAGGCGCGTTCAGCCAGGCAGGTATCTTCGCGCTCGGCATCATGCCGTACATCACGGCGTCGATCATCTTCCAGCTCTTGGGCGCAGTCAGCCCGACCGTCCAGAAGCTGCAGCGTGAGGGCGAGGACGGGCGTCGCAAGATCACGCAGTGGACACGCTACGCGACGGTCGGCATCACAGCGCTCCAGGCCATCGGCTACGCCATCAACTTGCGCGTGCAGTTTGGCGACGCCATCGTGGTGAGCGACACCGCCTTTATGGTCTCGGCGGTCATCATCCTGACAGCCGGTACCGTGTTCGTGATGTGGCTTGGCGAGCGCATCACCGAGAAGGGCATCGGCAACGGCATCTCGCTCCTCATCACCGTGAGCATCATCACGTTCCTGCCGACGGCGATGCTGAACGAGTTCCAGCGCGAGACCTCGAACGTCTTCATCTTCCTGATCGAGATCGGGGCGCTCTTCCTCGTCACGATGGGCATCGTCTACGTGACGCAGGGCACGCGCCGCATCCCGGTGCAGTACGCCAAGCGCGTGGTTGGCCGCAAGGTCTACGGCGGCGCGACGCAGTACCTCCCGCTCCGCGTCAACGCGGCGGGCGTGATGCCGATCATCTTCGCGCAGTCGATCATGTTCATCCCAGCGACGATCGCCTCGTTCTTCCCGGACAGCACGTTCTGGCAGAGCATCGGTGGCGCGACGGCGGACATCTTCGGGTTCTGGTACTCGCTGATCTTCTTCGTCCTCTGCGTCTTCTTTACCTACTTCTACACGGCCATTGCGGTAAACCCGCAGGAGATGGCGGACACGATGAAGCGCCAGGGCGGCTTCATCCCGGGCATCCGGCCGGGCAAGCAGACCAACGAGTTCATCGACAACATCCTCACGCGGATCACGCTGCCCGGCTCGCTCTTCATCGGCGTCGTGGCCATCCTCCCTGCGGTCGCGTTCCAGTTCGGAATCTTGCCCGGCTTCGCGAGCTTCTTCGGCGGCACGAGCCTTCTCATTATGGTTGGCGTGGCGCTCGACACGCTGCAGCAGGTGGAGAGCCACCTCCTGATGCGCCACTACGACGGCTTCATGAAGTCCGGCCGCGTCCGCGGACGCCGAGGCTAGGATGAGTGCGGCTGCTTTTTCGGTGTAGCAGTGAGGCGGTGACCGCTTCAAACCCACCGCAAAACTGCAACACTTCCACATCGCAACATTCCCATGATCCACCTCAAGAACGAGCGCGATATCGCGGGGCTTCGCCGGTCGGCGGAGCTCGTGGGTGAGGTGCTCACCACCGTCGCGCAGATGGTGGAACCCGGGGTGGAAACGCACAAGCTAGATGAGGCCGCTGAGGCGCTCATCCGCTCGAAGGGCGCGCGGCCCGCATTCAAGGGCTATGGCGGCGGTGGCGGGCTCCAGCCGTTCCCAGCATCGCTCTGCATCTCGCGCAACGACGTCGTCGTGCACGGCATCCCCAACGGCACCGTGCTTGTTGAGGGCGACATCGTCTCGGTCGACTGCGGCGTGGAGCTCGACGGCTACTTCGGCGACTACGCCTACACCTTCGCCGTCGGCGAAATCTCGAAGGAGGACCAGCGGCTCCTAGCTGTCACGAAACAATCGCTCTACGCGGGCATTTCCAACGCCTATGCCGGAAAGCGATTAGGCGACATCGGCCATGCGGTGCAGACGTACTGCGAGGACCGAGGCTACGGCGTTGTGCGCGACCTCGTCGGGCATGGCATCGGGCGGCGCCTCCACGAAGACCCCCAAGTCGCCAACTACGGCCGCCAGGGCAAGGGCAAGAAGCTCAAGCCTGGCATGACCATTTGCATCGAGCCGATGATCAACCGCGGCACCGCCGACGTGGACGTCGACCCCGACGGGTGGACTGTCCGCACCGCTGACGGGCAGCCTGCTGCGCACTACGAGCACATGGTCGCCGTCCGCCGTGGCCGCGCCGAGATCCTGTCGTCCTACGAGTCCATCGAGGCCGCCCTCCACGCGAGGGGGGCTTTCGTCGCGGAGCCCACGCCGCTCGCGGCTGTCACGTCCTAATCCTGATCGCTTCCCCGTTCATCACACAGCCAGCAAGAGCTATGAAAGTCCGCGCCAGCGTCAAGAAGCGCTCTGCCGACGACAAGATCGTCCGCCGCAAGGGCCGCATCTACATCATCAACAAGAAAAACCCCAAGCACAAGCAGCGCCAGGGGTAAGCCGAGTGTCGCAGTGTGGCGGTGCAGCAGCGAAGCTGTGTTCGCTCTCGTTCACTGCCTCACCGCTTTACCGCTTCACTGCCTAACAGATACACCATGCCACGTATCGCAGGAGTCGACGTACCGAACAACAAGCGCGCTGAGTTCGCGCTGACGGACATTTACGGGATCGGGCGCAGCCGCGCCATCGAGATCCTGGAGCGTGCCGAGCTCGATCCTACCTCCAAGGCGGAGGACTGGACCGACGAGGAGACACGCCGCATCCGCCGCCTCATCGAGGACAACTACGTCGTGGAGGGCAACCTTCGCACCGAGATCCAGCTCAACATCAAGCGGCTGATGGACATCGGCTGCTACCGCGGTCTGCGTCACCGTCGCGGACTGCCGGTTCGCGGCCAGCGCACGAAGACCAACGCGCGCACCCGCAAGGGTCGCAAGAAGACCGTCGCGGGCAAGAAGAAGGCACCGCGCAAGTAGCGCCCGTCGCGCCCGGCCTCCATGGTTGGGCGTGCTGTCGCTCGGCTTGGGCCCGTCGCAGACCAGACGCTTTCGCCATCGGCGCGAGCACACCCTGGGCGCGGCGACCCCGGCATAAACACCTCACCGAGACGAACTGGGTCGCTGCCACTGAGCGCGGCTCCCTACACACAACCCCCGAATCATGGCGAAGCAGCAGAAGGGCGGCAAAGGCCGCCGCACGCAACGCAAGAAGATCCAGGTCGAGTCCAACGGCGCGGCCTACGTCAAGGCGACATTCAACAACGTCATCATCACGATCACCGACTCCTACGGGAACACCATCTCGTGGGGCTCGGCGGGCAAGCAGGGCTTCAAAGGCTCGCGCAAGAACACGCCCTACGCCGCGCAGGTCGCTGCCGGCGAAGCCGCGAAGGAAGCCTACGACCTCGGCCTCCGTCGCGTCGACGTCTACATCAAGGGACCCGGCTCGGGCCGCGAAGGCGCCGTGCGCGCTCTCAGCGCCGCGGGCCTCGAGATCCTCACGATCCGCGACGTCACTCCCATTCCCCACAACGGCTGCCGGCCTCCGAAGCGCCGCCGCGTCTGAGGATTTTCGATTTCACGATTTGTGATGTTTGATTGGGTGCTCGTCACGCAGCAAATCGCAAATCCAAAATCAGACATCTTCAATCGGAATAAGCCCGGTTGCGCCCGCTTCGTCGAGTCCTTCCACAGGAAGCGCTTCGGCGGGGGCGGACCGCACATTGTCCCAACCCACGACAACTGAGAACACACTATGGCCCGATATCGCGGACCAAAGCAGAAGCTCGCCCGACGTTTCCGGGAGCCGATCTTCGGCCCCTCGAAAGCACTCGAGCGCAAACCGTATCCCCCCGGACAGCACGGCCAGAGCCGTCGCCGCAAGGAGAGCGAGTACTCCGTGCAGCTCAAGGAGAAGCAGAAAGCGAAGTACACCTACGGCCTCCTGGAGCGGCAATTCCGCAACCTCTTCGAGAAGGCGTCCCGCAAGAAGGGCATCACCGGCGAGAACCTGCTCCAGTTCCTGGAAGCGCGCCTCGACAACGTGGTCTTCCGCCTCGGCTTTGCGCGTACGCGCCGCCAGGCCCGCCAGCTTGTCAACCACGGGCACGTGATGGTCAACGACCGCGTGTCGAACATCCCGAGCCACCAGCTGCGCCCGGGCGACATCGTGGAGGTCCGGCCCAAGAGCAAGAACCTCGACGTGATCCAGGACGCCGTGGCGCGCAACCGCCGCAGCTTCCCGCACCTCGAAGTCGACCGCGACCGCCTCACCGGCAAGTTCCTCGACTACCCGCAGCGCGAGGACATCCCGGAGCAAATCCGCGAGCAGCTCATCGTCGAGCTGTACTCGAAGTAGCGCTGCCCACCGCCCGCCCTCGTCCCGAGCGCGGGCGGGTCCCTCGCCATCCTGCCCCATAAGCACCCGCAACCACCGATGAGCAACCCCCTGCTCCAGATGCCCGAGGGCGTCCAGGTCGAGGAGATGACCGCCACCTTCGGCCGCTTCGTCGTGCAGCCGCTCGAGCGCGGCTTCGGCGTCACGATCGGCAACGCCTTCCGGCGCGTGCTGCTCTCCTCGCTGCGCGGCACCGCCATCACTGCCCTCAAGATCGACGGCGTCCAGCACGAGTTCTCGACCATCCCCGGCGTGACCGAGGACGTCGCTGACATTATCCTCAACCTCAAGGGCCTCCGCTTCAAAGCGCAGGACGAGGAGGACGAGGAAGGCGTCATCTCGTTCGAGCTCAAAGGCCCCGGTACCTGGTCCGGCCAGGACGTTGCCGACGCCACCGCCGAGTTCGAGATCCTCAACCCCGAGCACCACATCGCCACGCTGGGCGACGAGGCCAGCCTGCTCGTGGACCTGCGCCTCGGCCAGGGCCACGGCTACGTCGCCTCGGACGACAACAAGCGCGCGGACGACCCCATCGGCGTCATCGCCATCGACTCGATCTTCACGCCCATCCGCAACGTCCGCTACAACGTCACGCCCACGCGCGTCGGCCAGCGGATCGACTACGAGCGGCTCACCGTCGAGATCGAAACCGACGGCTCGATCACGCCCGAGGACGCCCTGACGAGCGCCGCGGCCATCCTCCGCGACCACATCGGACTCTTCGTCCAGGTCGAGCAGGAGCCGGAGCCGACCAAGCAGGAGACCGAAGTCGACGCCGAGGTGCAGCGCATCCGCACGATGCTCAACCAGTCGGTCGACGACCTCGAGTTGTCCGTGCGCGCGCAGAACTGCCTCAAGGCGGCCCAGATCAAGTCCATCGGCGACCTCGTGCGCCGCGAAGAGAGCGAGATGCTCAAGTTCCGCAACTTCGGGCGCAAGAGCCTGATGGAGCTCGTGCAGGTGCTCGAAGAGCGCGGCCTCCGCTTCGGCATGGACGTCAACAAGTATCTCGAACCGGAGGCAGCGTAGTCGCTGCGTCCTAGGTCGCAGTTCTGAGGTCTAGACGACCTTCAGGCTTCGACTTTCGACCCAAGAATCATGAGACACGGAGTCAAAATCAAAAAGATGGGGCGCACGGCGGCGCACCGCAAGGCCACGCTGGCCGCGATGTCGTCGGCGCTCATCGAGCACAAGCGCATCAAGACCACCGCTGCCAAGGCGAAGGCGCTGCGCATGTTCGTCGAGCCCATCATCAACCGCGCCAAGGAAGACACGACGCACAACCGGCGTCAGGCCTTCCGCTACCTCCGCAACAAGCACGCGGTGAAGGAGCTCTTCGGCGACATCGCTTCGAAGATCGGCGACCGCCCCGGCGGCTACACGCGCATCGTCAAGCTCGGCTCGCGCGCCGGCGACGCCACCGAGATGGCGATCATCGAGCTCGTCGACTACAACGACGTGCGCCCTGATGGCGCGTCGAGTGGCAGTCGCAAGCGCACCCGTCGCAGTGGCGGCCGCCGTCGCAAGAAGAGCGGCGACGCCCAGCAGGCCGCACCGGCAGCCCAGACTGAGGCTGCGGCCGAAGCCACGCCTAAAGCCGACGACCTCACCAAGGTTTACGGCATCGGCAAGGTGTTCTCGGGCGCGCTCGCCGCGAACGGCATCACGACGTTCCAGCAACTCGCCGACGCCGACCTCGACACGCTGCGCGGCGTCATCGCCTCTGACAGCGACACGAGCGACGAAGCCGCCAACGAGGAGACGTGGGCCGAGCAGGCCGCCTTCCTCGCCAAGGGCGACACTGAAGGCCTCGCCGCCTACATCGAAGCGATGAAGGCCGCCAAGGCTGACGCGGGGGCTCCCGAAGCCGATGCGGCGGACGACGCTAGCGAAGAAAAGGCCGACGACGCAGCCTAGCACGTCGCCGGTCCCGACCCAGAGCGCCCCGCTGGCTCCACGCTGGCGGGGCGCTTCTCGTGGATGCGAGGCCCATAGGCTGCGTCGTAGGTTCCTATCCTTGCCAAGCTTGCTAAAAAAGTTGCCAGGACGTCATCCTCAACTTGATTCAGAGCCGAAGGCCGGCGCAGTCAATCGCTGACGGTTGCGACGCCATATGGCTTCGTTGAGATGCTGAATCAAGTCCAGCATGACAAGGACTAGCGGCATTCATCGATTGGGCACCGCACGTTCACACGTCCCTCCCTGCACACGTCCACACGTCCTTCCTATGCGCCTCTCTGCTTCTATCCTCGGCGCCGACCTCGGCGACCTCCGTGCCGACGCCCGCGCTGCCATCGATGCCGGGTGCGAGTGGTTGCACGTCGATGTGATGGACGGGCACTTCGTCCCCAACATCTCTTTTGGGGCGCCGGTGATGAAGAGCCTCCGCCGGCTCGCTGAGGAGACGGGCACGCTCCTCGACGTGCACCTGATGATCGAGGAACCAGATCGTTACCTCGGCGACTTCGCAGACGCTGGAGCCGGGCTCTTGACGGTGCACGCCGAGGCGTGTCCGCATCTGCATCGCACGGTGCAGCACATCAAGGAGCTAGGCTGCCAGGCGGGCGTCGCGCTCAACCCGGCGACGCCGCTGAGCGCACTCGACCACATCCTGCCGGACCTCGACCTCGTGCTCGTCATGTCCGTCAACCCAGGCTTTGCCGGGCAAGCCTACATCCCGGCTGCGACAGCGAAAATAGCCGAGGTCGCGCGCCGCGCTGCACAGGCCCAGCCGGACCTCTACATCCAGGTGGATGGCGGCGTGACGCCCGCCAACGCAGCGAAGAACGTAGAGGCGGGAGCCAACGTGCTCGTCGCCGCGAGTGCCATCTTCAAGGGCACGGGCTCCATCGCCGAGAACGTGCAGGCCTTCCGCGATGCCGTGACTCACTGAGCCGCACTGCTGGTAGGGTCAGGCGCTGCAGGGGGAAGCACGAAGTCGAACGGGGGGCGGTCGAAGCGCCAGCTGCGGTAGCGCTCGACGACCTCCATTGCGCCGGTCGCAAACTGCACGGTCTGCGACCGCTCAGCCGGGTGGCCGGTCTCCGTGTCGAGCCACAGCGTGGCGGTGCCGGACGGTTGCCCCTCGACCTGGATCGCGAAGGTGAGGGGCTGCAGCGTTCGTCCGCGACGCTCCTCTGGCGACCCCCAGGCAAGGTCGTGGGCTGTCACCCAAGCTGCGGCGCCGCCGTCAGCATGGTCGGGCGGCGTGTCAGCGGTGAGCAGCGCCAGGTTGTGCAGGACGCCCATCCCGAAGAAGCCAACGACGAGCGCCTCGTTGAGCGCGGGCGGCGTTGGGACCGGCGCGTCGAAATCGGTCAGGCCGTCGCGGCCGTAGACCATCTGGCCGCCATCGGAGAGTGCGCTCGGGGAGACCGGCTGGCCTGCAAAGGTGCCGGAGGCGCGCAGCCAGGCGCGGTTCTGCGGGCCAAGCCACAAGGCGCCCGAGAAGCTCGCCGTCCGCCCCGAGTCCGCAACCACGCTGAAGTCGGCCCGCACGAAGCGCTGGTCGAGCAGACCCTGCCGCAGCGTCTCGAACGCCTCAGTCGGGGGCATGTCCAGCACGGCCGCCGCCGCGCTCGGGTTGGGCGCTGCCCGGCGCTCGTTCGTTCCGCAGCCTACGGCGAGACCTAGAAGCAGGACCGACACGAGGAGCGGGCAGCTGAGGGCCTGATGCCTACCCGCCATAGGCCTTCAGGAAGCGGATACCCGCCTCGATGCCCTGGTGGAAACGATCGAGGCCGAAGTGCTCGTCGGGCGAGTGGATGGCGTCGGTGTCGAGCCCAAAGCCGAGGAGCACCGAGTCGAGTCCCAGCAGCCGCTTGAAGTCGGCGACGACGGGGATCGAGCCGCCCTCGCGGGTGAAGTAGGGGTCCTGGCCAAACACCTCACGCATGGCCTGCTTGGCCGCCTGCATCGCGGGCGCGGTGATGTCGACGATGGCCCCGTGCCCGCCGTGGAGGTCGGTGAACGTGAGCTTCATCGTGTCGGGGACGTGTGCCTCGAAGTGGCGGCGCAGCTTCTCGGTGATCTCGTCGGGCATCTGGTCCGGGACGAGGCGGCACGAGATCTTGGCGCTTGCCTTGGAGGGCAACACGGTCTTCGCGCCCTTGCCGATGTAGCCGCCCCACATGCCGTTCACGTCGAGTGTCGGGCGCGCGGACACGCCTTCGAGCGCGGTGAAGCCTCCCTCGGTCTTGGTCGTGGAGACGCCCACCTCGCCCGCCCACTCGGCGACATTGAAGGGCAGCGCGGCGAACTGCTCGCGCTCAGCGTCGGAGAGCGGGCGCACGTTGTCGTAGAAGCCCTCGACGGTGATGCGGTGGTCGTCGTCGTGCAGGTCAGCGATCATGCGGGCGAGCGCGTTGATCGGGTTCTCGATCGCCCCGCCGTACATCCCCGAGTGGAGGTCGCGACTGGGCCCCTCCAGCGTCACCTCGACGAAGGCCAGCCCGCGCAGCCCATAGGTGATCGACGGGATGCCAGGGCCGAAGAGTCCGGTGTCGGAGATCAGCACTACGTCAGCCGCGAGCAGGTCCGCGTTTGCCTCGATGAACGGCGCGAGGTGCACGGAGCCGCTCTCCTCCTCGCCCTCGATTAGAAACTTGAGGTTGACGGGCAGGTCGGTGCCGCTCTGGAGATACGCTTCGAGGGCCTTGACGTGCATGAACGCCTGGCCCTTGTCGTCGCAGGCGCCGCGAGCGTAGAGCGTGCCCGTCCGCGCGTCGCCGTCTTTGATGACCGGCTCGAAGGGCGGGCTCGTCCAGAGGTCGAGCGGGTCGGGCGGCTGGACGTCGTAGTGCCCGTAGACGAGGACGGTCGGCTTGTCGTCGCCCGCGCGGTGCTCGGCGTAGACGATGGGGTGCCCGCCGGTCTCCATGAGCCGCACTTCCTGCACGCCGATGCGCGCGAGTTCGTCGCGGAGCCAGGTCGCGGCGCGGCGCGTCTCGTCGTTGTAGGTGGGGTCCGTCGAAATCGACGGGATGCGCAGCCAGTCCTGAAGTTGGCCGACGAACGTGTCGGCGTGGTCGTGCGCGTAGGCGAGGGCGTCGGTCATTCGTCTCTGGTCACTTGTCATTTGTGGAAGCGTGGGCACGGCTTCGTCGCCAGACCCTCGCTGTTTTCCAATGACCAGGGACAAGCCGACTACGCCCGCGCGTGCAAAATAAGCCGGGGGCTGTCCGGTGTGTGCGGGGCGCCGTCGTAGGTGCCGTAGGCGTCGAGGAGCGTCAGGCCAGCGGCGTCGTAGAGCGCGGCGATGTCGTCGCGGGTGAGCAGGCGGACGGACTCCGTAAAGACGTGGTCCTCGGCCGCGATGCCCTCGGCCTCGTCGAGCTCGAAGCAGCAGAGCGTGATCCGTTTCTCAACGCGCGGCCCGCCGGGCGCGTCCTCGGCGATCCAGCGCTCCTGCGTCACGTCGATGCCGTCGAGCGTGCGCACGTCGCGCGGGACGAGGTGCTGGCGGACGTACGATGCGTTGAGGAAGTCCTGGACGAGGAAGCCGCCGGGCTTGAGCGCCTGCGCCATCGCGCTCACCGCGCGGGCGTGGTCGGCCTCGTCGGCGAAGTAGCCGAACGACGTGAAGAGGTTCACGACGCCGTCGAAGCGCCGCTGGAAGTGCGGCAGCCGCATGTCGCCGACCATGAACCGGACGCGCTCGCTCAAGCCCTCCTGCTTGGCCCGCTTGCGCGCCGTGGCGATGGCGTTCTCGGAGAGGTCGAGGCCGGTGACGTCGTAGCCGCGCTGAGCCAGGAGGCGCGCGTGGCGACCACGCCCGCAGGCCACGTCGAGCAGCGCCGCATCAGGCGTGGGGGCGGCGACGCGCTCGATGAGGTCGAGCAGCCGCCGGGCGTCGGCGAGGTTGCGGTTCTGGTAGACGACCTCGTAGGCGTCAGAGTCGAACCAGGCTTCGTACCAGGACATGTGGGATGGGGGGCGAGGAGAAGAGCGTGCCCCAACCTACCACTGCACTGGGTGCTTCGGTTCTCAAGTGGTTCGGTGCTTCGGTGGACCCCCACTGGACTGCCGGAAAATTGAACCACTGAAGCCCTCGAACTCCTACTCAAACGGGAACAGGTCGCCGGACTTCAGCGGCGGCTGGTAGTCGAAGTGGTCGTAGGCGCGGCGGGCGGCGACGCGCCCGCGCGGGGTGCGGGCCATGAAGCCCTCCTGGATGAGGTACGGCTCGTAGACCTCCTCGATGGTGCCGGGGTCCTCGCCCACGGCCACGGCCAGTGTCGAGACGCCCACCGGGCCGCCCTCGAACTTCTCCAGGAGCGCCAGCAGGATGCGCGTGTCCATGTCGTCGAGCCCGGCTTCGTCAACGTCGAGCGCGTTGAGGGCGCGGTCGGCGAGCGCGATCGTGATGACGCCGTCGCCGTCCACCTCGGCGAAGTCGCGGGCGCGGCGCAGGAGGCGGTTGGCGATGCGCGGCGTGCCGCGGCTGCGGCGGGCGATCTCGTGCGCGCCCTGCTCGTCGATCTCCACGCCGAGCACGTCGGCGGAGCGGAGGACGATGCGGCGGAGCACGTCGGCGGTGTAGTAGTCGTAGCGGAAGTCGATGCCGAAGCGGGCGCGCAGCGGGGCGGTCAATAGACCTTTGCGCGTCGTCGCGCCGACGAGCGTGAAGGGGGGGAGCGCCAGCCGCACGCTCCGCGCCGACGGGCCAGAGTCGATCAAGATGTCGATGGCCCCGTCCTCCATCGCCGAGTAGAGGTACTCCTCGATGACCGGGCTCAGTCGGTGGATCTCGTCGATGAAGAGCACGTCGCCTTCTTCGAGGTTCGTCAGCAGCCCGGCGATCGAGGCGGGCTTGTCGAGCGCTGGGCCGGACGTCGTCTTGATCGCCGCGCCCATCTCCTCCGCCACGATGTGCGCGAGGGTGGTTTTACCCAAACCGGGCGGGCCGGAGAGTAGGACGTGGTCGAGCGCTTCGCCGCGCTGGAGGGCGGCGGTGACGAAGACGCGGAGGTTCGTCTTGATCTTGTCCTGCCCGATGAAGTCGCCAAGCGAGCGGGGGCGAAGCTGCCGTTCGAGGTCGGCGTCGCGGGTGTCGGGCTGGGCGGCAAGCGGGCCGCGGGCGGGCGTCGTCATGGCGGGACTGCTGGGCATCGGCGCGCGGCGTGGCCTGCGCGGGTAGAACCTGGAGAGAGGGGGCGAGAGCTACAAGCTACGCGCAGGCGGTGTCAGCCCCGTGTCATGGGTTCCGAAGCTGGGAGAGCATATTTTGTCCACAAGGTTTGACGAAAAAATATGTCGATTCTGCGCTCCATTTGAGGCTCTCGGCGAAAATCGCGACGCAAAACCAAGAGGTTATTGACACTGGCTCGGTAACCCTATAGGTTATGGGTACGATGTTTGCTGTAGACCACGTACTCGTGTCCGACGCGGTGCTCGACGCGCCCTTCGCCTGCCACCTCGGCTGCTGTCTCGGCGGCTGCTGCGTCCACGGCGACCGGGGTGCGCCGCTCGACCCGGACGAACGCCAGGAGCTCGAACGCGCGCTCCCCGTCGTCCGGGATCGCCTCCGCCCCGAGGCCCTCGCCGTCATCGACCGCGACGGCGTCTGGGAGGAGGACGAGCCGGGGCACTACGCCACGACCACCGTCGACAATCGCGAGTGCGTCTTCGTCGTCTACGACCGCGCCGTCGCCAAGTGCGCCCTGCAACAGGCGTACCACGCTGGCCGCCTCGCCTTCGAGAAGCCGATCTCCTGCCACCTCTATCCGATCCGCATCGAGACCTACCCAACCGACGATAGCCCTGGCACCGACGTCGTCAACTACGAGCAGATCGACCTCTGCCGCCCCGCGATCAACCATGGCACGCGCACGAACACCCAACTCGCCGACTTCCTTGAGACGCCGCTGACGCGCAAATACGGCGCGGACTGGTACCAGCGCTTCCGCACCGCCGTCCGCGACCGCATCGCCACGCTCAACGACGCGATGCGCCGTGAGTAGCAAGAAACAAGTGACACGTAGCAAGACACCCGCACCCAAGGCCTTCTTGACACCCGCCGCTTGGCGCTTGACGCTCCTCTAAGCTTTCCCTCCCTTCTCCGTCACCCCGGCGGTCCAGCCGCACCCTCCGCCATGCTCAACCTCCAACAAAAGCAAAGCCTGCAGCAGAAGCTGTCGCCGCAGCAGATCCAGTACATCAAGCTGCTGCAGTTGCCGACGCTCGCGCTCGAACAGCGCATCAAGGCTGAGCTGGAGAGCAACCCCGTCCTCGAAGAGGGCATGGAGGAAGAAGACGAGATCATCCAGACGGAGGCTGACGAGTCGCCGACGGCTGAGGCCGTGGAGGATCGCCCCGACGCCGACCAGCGCGACACCGAGGCGAACTCGGAGGACGACTTCGACTGGGATGAGTACCTCAACAACGGCGACGACCTCTACGGCTACAAGGCGCAGGTCGACCACTCGGCGCTCGAAGAGGACCGCGAGATCCCGATGCCCGCGCGCACGACGCTCGCCGAGAACCTCCTCGACCAGATCGGGCTCCTGAGCCTCAACGACCACGAGACGGTCATCGCCGAGCAGGTCATCGGCTCCATCGACGAGGACGGCTATCTCCGTCGCCCCATCACGTCGATCATCGACGACATCATGTTCAACCAGGGCCTGATGCTCACCGAGGACGACGTGGAGAAAGTCCTCACGCGCATCCAGCGCCTCGAACCGGCCGGGATCGCCGCGCGCGACCTGAAGGAGTGCCTGCTCGTCCAGCTCGACGTGATGCCGTCCGACACGCCCGGCCGCACGCATGCCCGCCAAATGCTCACGACCGCCTACAAGGCGTTCACGATGAAGCACTTCGGGACGATCATGCGCAAGCTCTCCATCGACGAGGAAGAGCTGAAAGAGGCCTACGACCTGATCCGCTCGCTCAATCCCAAGCCCGGCGAGGGCGAGTTCTCGGCGCAGATCAACTACATCACGCCTGACTTCACCGTGAAGGAGGTCGACGGCGAGTTCATCATCACGCTCAACGGCCGCAACGCGCCCGAACTCCGCGTCAACCGGCACTACCGGCAGATGTGGAATCAGATGTCGGTCGACAAGAAGAAAGGCCGCCTCGCCGCCGCGAAGAACGGCCGCAACGGGCGCAAGCGCCAAGGGCGCTCCAGCGAGACGCGCACCTTCCTCAAGAGCCGTCTGGAGTCGGCGCGCTGGTTCATCAACTCGATCAACCAGCGGCGGCAGACCATGCTCAAGGTGATGCACGCCATCGTGGAGATCCAGGAGGACTTCTTCCGTATGGGCGAGGGCCACCTCAAGCCGATGATCCTCAAGGACGTCGCCGAGATCATCGAGATGGACATCTCGACGGTGAGCCGCGTCGTCAACGGGAAGTACGTCCAGACCGAGTGGGGCGTCTACGAACTGAAGTACTACTTCTCGGAAGGCCTCACGACCGAAAGTGGCGAGGAGGTCTCGAACAAGGAGGTCAAGGCGATCATCGAGCAGATCATCGCCGCCGAGGACAAGCGCAAGCCGCTCTCGGACCAGAAGATCGCCGACGCGCTCTCGGAGAAGGGCTTCAACATCGCCCGGCGGACGGTCACGAAATACCGCGAGCAGCTCAACATCCCGGTCGCGCGCCTCCGCAAGCAGATCGTGCTGGCGTAGCGGCGTCGCCGACCCAGTCGTGGCTTCGTAGTTTCGTGCGTCACCATCCGCGCACGTGTAGCTGTGAAACCATGACCATCGCCATCCTCGGAACTGGAAGCGTCGGTGCGGCCCTCGGTGTTGCGTTTGACGACGCAGGCCACATCATCGTCTACGGCTCGCGCGACCCTAGCCGCGACGACGTACAGGGGCTCGTGGCCCGCACGGGTGCGGCCGCCTCTGCCGCCACGCACGCCGAGGCTGTCGCGCACGCCGACGCTGTCGTACTCGCTACGCCGTGGGAAGCGACCGAAGCGCTCGTGCGTAGCCTCGATCTTGCTGGCAAGGTGGTCCTCGACGCGACGAACCCGATTACGTGGCCCAACCTTGCGCTCGTCGCCGAGCCCTCGGGCGGGGAGGCCGTGCAGCAGGCGGCCCCCGAGGCGCGCGTCGTGAAGGCCTTCTGCACCATCGGGGCGAACATCATGGCCGACACGGCCTTCGACGCGGGCATGCGCCCTGCGCTGTTCGTCGCCGGCGACGATGCCGAGGCCAAGGCACTGGCGCTCAAGCTCGCCGAATCCATCGGCTTCGAGAGCCTCGACGCGGGACCGTTGAGCCGGTCGGCCGCGCTAGAGCATACCGCGGTGCTCTGGATCAGCTTGGCAATGCAGGGCGGGCGCGACTTCGCGTTCGGGTTGTTGCGCCGCTGAGTTAGAAGCTCAGAGCCGAGCCCGAACGCGTTGCCAGGCCTGTTTGAGTTGAGTGCGCTCCTCTTGGATCGCGCGCCATGCCCGATGTGCTTCTCGGGCGTGTTCAGGGATGATTCGGTAAGCCTGGCGGGCGAGCGCACGGTGCGCATCGAGTATGGCGGTCACTAGCTGTGACAGCGAAAGCACCAACGCACCCGTTCCTACCTCGGGGCGTCCCCGCAACGGTCGGTCGCGATGTGCGAGGACGCGTGCACCGGTTCGTTGTAGCCACAGCGTTCCAGAGCCGTAGGTCTCGAAAGCAACGGAGTCGATGCTTTGCGTCAACTCGATGGTGGCGTGCGTCCACATGCGCAGGACGGGCAGCGCGAAGAACTCCTCCTCGAAGCAGTGTGCGTCGAACGCGATCCGGAGCGCTCCGCCCTGCCCCAACGAGGTGGACTGAAAGAGCGTCGTGAGGGTCTCATCGCTGATCTCCACCCAGCAGCGGACGTGCTCGATCTTGCCGGAGTCCATCGCTACACGTCGAACGACTCGCCGCGCTCGGGGATGACGACATCGGCCCAGCCGTCTTCGTTGAGGGCCTGTGCCATCGCCTGTTGGCGTTCGAGGTCGCCGTGGACGAGGAAGATGCGCTGGAGGCGGTCGCGGTCCTGCGTGCCGACGAAGTCCACGAGCGTCGGCTCGTCAGCGTGCGCGCTGAAGAAGTTGAGCACCTCCACGTTCGCGCGGAGCTGGTGCGGCTGGCCGAAGATCTTGACCTCGCGCCGCTCCTCGACGATGCGCCGACCGAGCGTGTGCTCGGCCTGGTAGCCGACGATCAGCACCGTGTTCTTCGGGTTCTCGATGTGGTTGCGGAGGTGGTGGAGGATGCGCCCGGCCTCGGCCATGCCGCTCGCCGAGATGACTACGAACGGCACCTTGAGGTCGTTGAGCTGCTTCGAGCGCTCGGCCTCGCGGACGTATTCGAGGCGCTTAAAGCCGAACGGGTTGGGGTCGGCGAGCATGTAGTCGAGCAGGTCGCGGTCGTAGCACTCGGGGTGGCTCTGGAAGACGCCCGTGACGTTGACCGCGAGCGGGCTGTCGACAAACACGGGCAGGTCCGGGAGCGCGCCTTCGGTGGCGAGCTGATCGAGGTAGTAGACGAGCGTCTGCGTGCGCCCGACGGCGAATGCTGGGATGATGACCTTGCCGCCGCGTCCGGCCGTCTCGCTGATGATCTCGCGGAGGCGGTCCTTCGCCTCGTCGGCGGGCTCGTGCGTGCGCCCGCCGTAGGTCGACTCGGCGATGAGCACGTCGCAGTCGGCCATCGGCTGCGGGTCGCGGAGGATGGGGCGGTCGGGCATGCCGAGGTCGCCCGTGAAGCCGACGCGCTTTGTGGTGCCGTTTTCCGTGACCGAGAGCACCATCGACGCCGAGCCGAGGATGTGCCCCGCGTCGCGGTACTCGACCGAGACGCCCTCGACCGGCGTGAACGGCTGCCGGTAGCCGACGCCGACGAAGAGGTCCATTACCTCCTCAGCGTCTTCCATTTCGTAGAGCGGTTCCACTTTTGGTTGGCCGCGCTTGCGGAGCTTGCGGTTGTAGAACTCGGCGTCCTTGCCCTGGATGTAGGCGCTGTCGCGGAGCATGAGCGCGCAGAGGTCGCGCGTGGCGTGCGTGGCGTAGATGCGCCCGCGGAAGCCCTCGGCGTAGAGCTTCGGCAGCAGCCCCGAATGGTCGATGTGCGCGTGCGAGAGCAGCACGGCATCGAGCGAGGCGGCGTCGAAGCCGAAGGTGCGGTTGATGCGGTTGGCTTCGGAGCGGCGCCCCTGATAGAGCCCGCAGTCGAGCAGGAGGCGGTGGCCGCTGGCCGTTTCGACGAGGTGCTGCGAGCCGGTAACAGTGCGGGCAGCGCCCCAGAAGGTGAGTCGCATGGCGAGGGGGGATCGAGGGGGGATCGAGGGGGGAGAAGAGCGTGGGGGAAGGTAGGGAGGCGACTGGTGACTATCGACTGGCGACTAGGAGAGACCCAGGCGAATTCGTTTGGCGCCACCGATGAGGCCGGTTTGCTTCTTCGACCTTCGACCTTCGACCTTCGACCTTCGACCTTCGACCTTCGACCTGGCAAACCATGGACAAAAGGCCGCAGGCCGTCCCGCTGCCCAGAAAAGGGCTTGCAGCCTTGAGAGAAAACAAGGAGATTAGAGGCCCACCCCTGCCCGCATCGCCGCGCCCTCGGCTTCGCAGTTTCTGCCTTTGTGTTTCTGGCGCGCCTGCTCGTCCTGATGCGGGTCGTGTCTTCTTTGCTCTTCAGGATGGCGACTACGGTCACCAGCAACGGTTCCTCCTCGCGTGCCGCGGCCGCCGCCGCGCTGCTCGGGCGCGTACTTCGGTTCTTGCGGCGCCCGCCCAAAGCAAGCCCGGCCGGCGTGGCCCGGGGCGACCTCGAAGCGCTCTTCGGCATGCCCGTCGGCGACCTCGCTCTCTACGAGCGGGCGCTGCGCCACCGCTCTGTGCTGCGCGGCCAGCCCGATAGCCACCTGCTCTCCAACGAGCGCCTGGAGTTCCTCGGCGACGCCGTCCTCGGCATGATCGTCGCCGAGCGGCTCTACGACGAGTTTCCCGACCGCGACGAGGGCTTCCTCACGCGCATGCGCGCCAAGCTGGTCAACGGACAGGCGCTCGCGGCCTACGCCGAGGCCATCGACCTCGGCCCGCTCATCCTCATGAGCGACAACATGGCCTCCACCGACGGCCGTCACAACGCGACCATCCTCGCCGACGCCTTCGAGGCGATCCTCGGGGCGCTCTACCGCGACCAGGGCATCGAGGCGGCCCGCACGTTCGTCCTCGACCTCCTCGACGAGCGCGTCGACCTGGACGACCTCGCCGCGACGCGCAGCAACTACAAGAGCCTGCTCCTGGAGTACGCCCAGGCCCGCGCGTGGCCCCAGCCGTCCTACCTCGTCGTCCACGAAGAGGGCCCGAGCCACGACCGCCGGTTTACGGTCGAGGTGCACGTGGGCGAGAACGCCTACGGACGCGGTACGGCGCGCTCGAAGAAAAAGGCCGAGCAGAAGGCCGCGCGCGTCGCGCTGGAGTATTTCCGGCAAGCCGCGGAGGATGGAGCCGAGGTGACGGTGGATGCCGAGAGCGACGCGTAGCGGTGCGCGCTGTGCAGGGCGCTCGGGTCGTCGAAGGCGGATAGCGGACGGCGAGGCGCTGCCTTACTCCTTGCCTTGGACGGCAGCGATGGCCTTGCGGTCGAAGCGCAGCTTGGTCGTGTTGCCGTCGACCTCCACGAGCACGGTGCCGTCGTCGAGGCTGTGGACTTTGCCGTGAATGCCGCCGATGGTGGTGACGCGGTCGCCCTTCTTGAGCGCCTCGATCATGGCTTGGTGCTGCTTCTCGCGGTTGCGCTGCGGGCGGATGATGAAGAAGTAGAAGACCACGAAGATCAACCCCATCATGATGAGGAAGCTCGGGTCGAAGCCGGGCGCGGCTTGGGCGAGAATGGGCGTCATGGCGTGGATCTGCGATGCAGGTGGGAGGTGGGGGTGTTTTTCCGCGCAGAAGATACGGGGCCGGTCCCGGCCGATCCGTGCGCCGCGCGTGGATTCGGACCGGCTAGCGACGGGGCTGCGTCGTCCACCAGACCCACGCGACGAGGAGGCCTTGCACCGGCAGGCGCGCCCACCAGCCCCACGCGGGCACCCCGAGATCGGCGTAGTCCGCCGGGTTGAGCGCCATGTGGACGTGGGTGAGCAGGAACACCATCAGCAGTGCGACCAGGCCGAGTCCAGCCCAGCGTCGCGTTGCGCGCAGGAGCACGCCGAGGCCGCCAAGCACCTCCGCGATGCCGCTCACGTAGACGAGCAGCAGCGGAGCGGGGAGGTACGGGGGAATGAGACGGACGTAGGGTTCTGGGCTCACGAAGTGCATCGCGCCCGCCCCGATGAAGAGCACAGCGAGCGTCCACCGCGCTCCTCGTCGCCATCGGCTTTCGGGCTCCCGTTGCGTCATGCCGCGTTGTGTGGCGGTGCGTCCTTGTCCGTGTCTCTGTCGATCACGCCTCGTCCTTGTCGAGGCGCGCGAAGTAGCGGCGGCGGTCCATCGCCACGATGCGGATGCGGCTCCCGGCCGCGATAAACTCGCCCTCGGTCTGCACCTCCACGCGCTCCCCGTCGATCTCGGCGACGCCCGTGGGGCGCAGCGGCGACACCGCGGTGCCGGATCGCCCGAGGTAGCGAGCCCGGGTCTCCTCCTCGAGCAAGCGGTCCGAGGGCGAAGAGCCGAGGTCCGACTGCAAGATGAAGCGGTTCCACGCTCCGGATCGCACCAGCGCCACGCCGAGCAACCCGCTCAGCACGACGGACCCACCGAGCGTCACGGCACCGCCTACCAGACCACTCGTCACAAACGCATAGCCGACGCCCAGCAGCAAGCTGAGCACCCCCGCCACGCCGACCACGTTGAGGCCGGGTATGAAGTAGACCTCGGCCGTGATCAGCGCGAGGCCGACCAGTACGAAGAGCAGCGGCGTGATGAAGTCCACAGCGCGGCGAGGAGCAGGTGAGGAGGACGTTGGGCGAAATCTACGGGCCAGCGCGCCAACAGATGCACCCTATCCTGCGCAACGGCTCCGATCCGAGGCAGAAAGCCAGAGGGACTGGGCCTACCGACGTGCAGCCGGGTGCCTCGCTAACATCGCAGCCGACATCGCAGCCGGCGTTGCTGCTGCGCCGGTTTGCCCTGTCATGTCCAACGTCGCCTCCGCCGTTGAGGTGGGGCGCTGAGCCGCCACGGGGCGCGATCGCGCATCCGAAGTCAGGGGGCTCCGTAGATTGCGTCGTGCCACCCGCGCTCGGCACGCACTGCCGGCCGCCCTCTCGTCCACCGACTCGCTCTCCAGCCCCATCCAGCCATGCGTAGCACCGGCTCCATCATCGTTCTCGTCCTCGTTCTCATCCTCGGCTTCGGCGGCTGCGTCGGGTGCGGGGCCTACAACTCGCTCGTCGGCAAGGACGAGAGGGTCAACCAAGCGTGGGCCGACGTCGAGAGCCAGTACCAGCGCCGCGCCGACCTCATCCCAAACCTCGTCGCGACGGTCGAAGGCGCCGCCGACTTCGAGCAGGAGACGCTCACGCAGGTGACCGAGGCGCGCACGCGGGCCGTCAACGTGACGCTCACCGCCGAGGACCTCAACAACCCACAGGCTGTCGAGCAGTACCTCAACGCGCAGCAGCAGCTCGGTGCGGCCACCGGCGCGCTCATCAACGCCGTCCGTGAAGACTATCCCGAGCTCGGCGCGACCGAGGCCTTCCGCGACCTCCAGGTGCAACTCGAAGGCACCGAGAACCGCATCTCGGTCGCCCGCCAGCGCTACAACGAGGAGGTCACCGACTACAACCAGCAAGTCCGCCGCATGCCGACGGCGCTCTTTGCCGGGATCTTTGGCTTTGACCGCCGCACGCCGTTCGAGGCCGACGCGGGGGCCGAAGACGCGCCGACGGTCAGCTTCGACTAGCGGCCGTCTTTCAGCCTAGCGGGTTCGGCGGCTCAGCAAGTGGTGCGTGTTGCGTATTGCGTGAGGAGCGCTAACCCAACACGCACCCCTCAACACGCAACACGGTCGTGGGTCTCCGATTTCT
The DNA here is from genome assembly GCA_038528235.1 of Bacteroidota bacterium. GTDB lineage: Bacteria > Bacteroidota > Rhodothermia > Rhodothermales > Rubricoccaceae > JBCBEX01. Next base: position 3,062 of record JBCBEX010000043.1, on the reverse strand, counting down.
GCTTTTCGTCTGTATGCTGCTTCCCACGCTGGCGGTGGGCGCGCAGAGCCTGGACGTGATCCCGCCGGTGCAGGACCTCGTGGTGGACCGCGCGGGGTTGCTCACGCCGGGCGAGGCGCAGGCGCTTCGGCAGGATCTGCTCGCCTACGAGCGGGAGACCTCCACGCAGATCGTCGTGGTAACGCTGACTGACATCGGCGGGGCCGACCCGGGGATGTATGCGACCGAACTGGGGCAGACGTGGGGCGTCGGGCGCGGCGACGTGGACAACGGCGCGGTGTTGCTCGTGGTGCGCGACACGCGGCAGGTCTACATCGCGACGGGCTTCGGGCTCGAGGGTGCGGTGCCGGACGCGCTCGCGGGTCGCATCGTGCGCAACGTCATCGTCCCGGCGTTTCGGCAGGGCGACTTCTACGCGGGCATTCAGCGCGCCGTCGACGCGATCCAGGCCGCGGCGGCGGGGGAATACGAGGCCGTCCCCGAAGCGCCCGAGGGCGAGGGCGTCAACGTGGCGCTGATCTACCTCGGCATCCTGCTCGCCTACTTCATCATCAGCGGCCTGATCAGCGGCACAGGGGGCGGCTCTTCGGGCGGGCGTCGTCGTCGCTCTGGACCGGGCATCGTTGTGCTCCCAGGCGGCTTCGGCGGGTCAAGCCGGGGCGGGTTTGGCGGCGGCGGCTTCGGTGGGGGTGGTTTCGGCGGGTTTGGCGGCGGCGGCTTCGGCGGCGGCGGCGCAGGCGGTAGCTGGTGAGCCGACGCTCGAAGTGGAAAGGGTGGAGGTGGAAGCGGGGGCAATGATGAAGTGCCAAGGCAGCAGGTGCAACGTGAGTCGAGGCAGGGCGCGACGCTATGATCGAGAGGAGCCCCTGGGGTGAGGCGGGGCACCGTCGATCTGGCGCAGCCATCGGCGTATCTTCGCCTATTCGCCCGCTTTCCGCGTTCCCCACGCGCGCATGGACCGACTTCAGACGCTCCTCACCTACTACGAGGACGACCCCGAGGACCCGTTCACCCGCTACGCCCTCGCCACCGAGTATCGCAAACGCAGCCAGGCCGACGACGCCCTCGCTCTCTTCGAAGGACTCGTGGCCGACCACCCGAACTACGTCGGCACCTACTACCACCTCGGCAAGCTCTACGAAGACCTAGCCCGGCTCGAAGAGGCCATCGCGACCTACCAGGCGGGCATCCGCACGGCGCAGCGCCTCGGCGACCTCCACGCCCGCGCCGAGCTCCAGAGCGCGCTCCTCGAAGCCGAGGGCCTCGGCTTCGATGACTGACGACTTGGACGACTGACGACACGGATGGCTGACGACACAGCCCCGACGCCCACGCGCTGACGCTCCGATCATGACACGTCTCCTCCTGCTCTGCGGTCTGCTCCTCCTCGTGGCTGCGCCGCCCGCGTTCACCCAGACGACCGAGTACGTCGTTGAGCGCGGCGACACGCTCTACAACATCGCCCAGCGCTTCGAGACGACGGTCTTCGACCTTCGCCAGGTCAACGGACTGCTCGACAACCGCATTCAGGTGGGGCAGACCCTCCGAATTCCCGGGGCGGCACCGCCGTCGTCTGCAGTGCCGCCGCCCTCGCCGTTGGCATCGGCTCCTCCCGTGCCTGCGGTCGCAGATGACACCGGCGCGCTCGTGCACACGGTGCGGTCTGGGGAAACGCTCTATCGCCTCTCGGTGTGGTACGACACCTCCGTCGATGAACTGATGGGGTGGAACGGCCTGACCGACACGCAGCTGAGCGTGGGACAGCGCGTGGTCGTGCGCCAGGCCGCGCAGGTGGCCGCGTCGAGCCTGGCTCGGGAGGAAGCTGTGCCGCCCCCGAGCGAGCCGACCGAGTCTGCCGTTCCTCCTACCGATGCCGTCCAGGACGAGGAGCCTGCGGGTGAGGACGTGGCTGCGACGCTGCCTGTGGACGCCGACGAGCCGGAGGAAACGAGGACGACGGTGCCGCCCCCGGTGCCAGGTGGCGTACTGCCAGGCGGGCTCTCGAGCGCCGACCTCGCTGACGATCCGAATTCGGAGGAGTCCGAGGTGGAAGCTCCCGAAGAATCCGCGCCGTCGAATGACGCGGCCTCGACGATCGCGTCCGTGCCACCGACAGCGCCGCTCCCGGCCCCACGCTCGCTCCAGCCAGCCGAGGTGGTCCAACTCACAGTGGCCCCGCCGCCCTTCGTCATGACCGACACCACCGTGCCGGCCGACGAGGTGCACCTCGTGCGGCGCGGCGAGACGCTCTACGCCATCGCGTCGCGCTACCAGATCGGAGCCCAGGCGCTCGTGAGCGCCAACCCCGGGCTCACGACGGCGCCGCTCGTCGCGGGGCAGTTGCTGTTCCTTCCCGAGGAAGTGGGTACGATGCAGTACCACCGCACCGTCCAGGCATCGCTGCCTCCGCCCACGGAGACGGGCCAAGTGCTCGTCTATCCCGACGGCCTCGCTGGCCGCGCGATGGCCAGCGGCGTCGCCTACGACCCCGATGCGCTCGTCGGGAGCCACCGCGACCTGCCGTTCGGGAGCGTGGTGCTCGTCACCAATCCGTCGCTCCAGCGCAGCGTGTTTGTGCGGATCGCCGATCGCGGCCCGGTAAGTGGTCAGTTCGTCATGGAACTGTCGCGCCGCGCTGCCGAAGCGCTCGGCCTCGACCCGACGCAGGCCGCGAGCGTCGACGTTCGGATGATCCCCTAGAGCGTGTGGACATTTAAGAAGTCCAGCCGATTAGGCCGATACCCCCGGCAGCACCAACCCTGCTGCCATGCATCGCTACGCCATCTCCGACGCCGATTGGCACCGCCTCGCCCCTTTGCTTCCCGGCAAGGCCACCGACCCCGGGCGCACCGCGCGCAACAATCGCCTCTTCCTGGACGCCGTCAACTACATCGCCCGCAACGGCGGCCCCTGGCGCGACCTCCCCAAGCGCTACGGTAAGTGGAACTCCGTCTGGCGGCGCTTCGACCGCTGGAGCCGTAAGGGCATCTGGCAGCGCCTCTTTGACCACTTCCAGGACCCTGACCTAGAGTGGCTCTTGCTCGACTCGACAAGCGTCCGGG
>JBCBEX010000042.1:0-35207 GCA_038528235.1 Bacteroidota bacterium | reverse complement strand
GCCATATCCGTGGTGGGGGTGCCCGCGAGGGCATCCGTCGTTGGGGTCGTCATGCGTATGCAGTGTGGAGAGCGAAACCGCCGTCGCACCCTGCGCCGCCGTTTCAACCGTGTGGATTCCCTTTCGGGAGGACAGCCTCTACCAACACGCCACCGCCCGCCCCGTTGCACCGCCGCCGTGACGACTCCGCGAAGAGTGGGAGAGCGTGCTGGTCCGGCTCCCCCCGTTATTGGCGACGGTCGCTGCGCTCCCCTATCACCAAAAACTGTCCCCCTCACCGGTGAGGGGGACAGTCCGAGGAGCGGAGTTCGTCAGAACGGAGACGACGCAGGACGGGGGGAGCCACGGTACCTCGAAGACCCCAACCGGGCACCCATCCCTGTCATCCCGAGTGAGCGCAGCGAGTCGAGAAGCTCGCCCTCGCGTACGCGGGGGATCACTGTCATCTCAATGCTACGTTCGTGGATTGGAAGATGGGCCTCTGGTCGCTTACTCCTACACATAGCGGCTCTTCCTCCATAATCCACGCGCGGGGGGCGTCCCGGGGCGGTGGCGGGGTGTAGGATCGGCGCACCTCCTCACTGCACGTCTCCCACGCCCCTCCACCGGGGCTCCTCCGCATGGAACGGATCGCCGACCTCCTCCTCCGCTACCCCCGCGCCATCGTGGCGGTGCTCGTCGTGGCGCTGCTCGCCTGCGGCGGCGTCCTCCTGCGGACAGGCATCGTCTTCGACTACAACCTCGAAAACTTCCTCCCCGCCGACGACGCCTCCATCGAGCTCTACCGCGCTTTTGTCGAGGAGTACGAGGAGGACGACGCGGTCATCGTGATCGGCTTCGCCGTCGAGGACGCGTTCGCCGAAGCCACGCTGCGCGACATCGAGGCGATGACGGCGGCGCTCGACACCATTGCGGGCGTGCAGGAGGTCACGAGCGTCGCCAACGTGCAGGGGCTGCGCGGGACGGCGGGCGGCATCGAGATCCGCGAACTCGTCGGCGACGACCTCGGCAGCGCGGACAGCCTGGCCGCCTATCGGGCGCGCGTGCTCGCGGACAGCCTCGCCGCCGGGTACGTCGTCAACCGCACTGCCGACGCCGCGACGCTGCTCATTCGCCTGGACACGGACGCCAACAACTACGACGGGCGCAAGGTCGTCCTCGACCAGAGCCGCGAGGTCCTGGCGGGCTTTCCGGCCTACGAGTTCCGGTACACCGGCTTCCCGTTCCTGCGCAACAACTACGTCGACAAGCTGCAGGTCGAGACGATCAAGTACGTCGTCATCTCGTCGCTCATCAACGTGCTCATCCTGCTGTGGATGTTCCGCACGCCGACGGGGGTGCTGCTGCCGATGGCGATCGTTTACCTCGGCATCCTCGCCACGGTCGCCGTGATGATGACGGCGGGCGCGGGCATCGACGTGCTTGGGAGTACCATCTTCGCGCTCATCCTCGTGGTCGGCATCGCGGACTCGATGCACTTCCTCGTGAAGTACTACCACAGCCTCGAACGCGGCCTCGCCAAGCGCGCGGCGGTGCGGCGGATGGTGGTCCGCCTCGGCGCGGCGACGTTCCTCACGAGCATCACGACGGCCATCGGCTTCGGGACGCTGCTCACGGCCAACGTCATCCCGATGAAGCGCTTCGGGCTCTACACGGCCATCGGCGTGCTGCTCACGTTCGTGATCTCGCTCATCGTCATCACGGCGGTGCTGCTCTGGACGAAGCCGCCGACGCCGGCGCAGATCGACCGGCTCAGCCGCGCGGGCTTCCGGCCGCTGCTGATGCGCCTCGACGGGTTCACGCAGCGCCACCGCTGGCCCATCGTGGCGGCGTTCGCGGTGCTGCTCGCCGTGAGCGCGCTCGGCGCGACGCAGCTGCGCATCAACACGTTCATCAACGACGACCTCGGGCCGCAGTCGCAGGCGTACAAGGACATGCGGTTCGTGCAGGACAATATCGTCGCGCCGTTCGGCTACGAGATCCTCGTCGAAGCGCCCGACCTCGACGCGTTCAAGGAGCCCGAGCGACTGCGGCAGATCGACAGCCTCGCGGCCTACCTGCGCACGCGCCCCGAGGTGAGCCGCGTCGCGAGCGTGGCCGACCTCCTGAAGCAGCTCAACGTGGCGATGCACGCCGACTCGTCGGCGTTCTACCGCATCCCCGAGAGCCGCGACCTGGCGGCGCAGTACCTCTTCCTCCTCGAACTCACCGACGAGGACGCCGTGCGGCGGCTCGTGGACTACGACTACGCCGAGGCGCGCGTGGCCATCCTGATGGACGACATCGGCTCGGCGCACATGAAAGGCTTCCAGGCTGACCTCGACTCCGCGCTTGCGGCGCTCTTCCCTGGCGCGAACCTCGACCCGCCGCCGCCCGACACGACCGGAATGGCCGCGCCCGTGGAGCGCGTCACGATCACGCAGACCGGCACCGTCGTGCTCGGCGCGCGGATGGCGGACAGCATCGTCACGGACCTGCTGACGAGCATCGGGCTGGCGTTCCTGTTCATCTCGCTCCTGATGGGGCTGCTCTTCCGCAACGTCCGCTTCGTGCTCATCTCGCTCGTGCCCAACATCGTGCCGCTGGTGGTGATCGCGGGCGTGATGGGCGTGATGGGCATCGACGTGAAGCCCGCCACGGCGGTGATCTTCACCATCGCCTTCGGCATCGCTGTGGACGACACGATCCACTTCCTCGCGCGCCTGCGCCAAGAACTACGCCTCGGGCAGTCGCTCGAAGCCGCCGTCCGCGAGACGATGCTCGGCACCGGCAAGGCGATCATCCTGACCTCGATGGTGCTGCTGGGCGGCTTCGGCTCGCTGATGACGAGCGTCTTCCAGAGCACGGCCTACCTCGGCGGGCTCGTCGCGCTGACGATCTTCATGGCCGTCCTCGCCGACCTTGTCCTGCTTCCCGCGCTGGTGCACATCTTCAAGCCGAAACTCGCTGGCGCTCGGTCTGAACGTGTGGACGTGTGAAGGTGTGGACGTGGTGGAGCGGACCGCACGTTCATACGTTCACACCCGCACACGTTCATACAGCACCACCGCGCGTCCCTGCGAGCGACGATGCTCAACCGACCTACGCACCCCATCCACCGTGCCGCGCTCGCCCTCTGGCGGCTGCCCAGGCTGGCGGTGATCGGCGTGGTGCGGTTCTACCAGGTCGCGATCTCGCCGCTCACGCCTCCGTCGTGCCGCTACACGCCGACGTGCTCGGAGTATGCCCTGATCGCGCTGCGGGAGTATGGCTTCGTGCGCGGGACGATCCTCGCCGTGTGGCGTATCCTGCGCTGCGCGCCGTGGGGCGGGCACGGGCACGATCCGCCGCGTTGGTTCGGCGAACCCAAGCCGCCCCAGCCCGTCACGGCAGCGGGAGTGGAGCCTGGCGAGGTTACCCATCCTGCAAGCCCGTCGGCGCTGGAGGACCGCGCCGAGAAGCACTGACCGGGGACTTCCGTGCGGCTGCCACCGGCCTGGATACGCGGTCGTGCTGCGCAGGCGCGCTTACCCCATCGCGGGAGCGCTGTCTAGGTCCAGCCAGGCGAGGGCATCCTCGAAGACGAGAAAGACCTGCACGTCGCGCTTGACGCCTGGCGGGAGGTCGCGCTTGACGAGCGTCGCGTAGAGCACGGCGATGCCTTCGTCCTGCGGGCGCATCACGAGAGCCGTGCGGGACGCGCTCGAGGGATCATGGAGGGCGCGGCGGTGGGCGCGCATCGCGTCGAGGTCCTCGCGCGCCAGAATGAGTGCTGTGATGCTCTGCATGTCGATGAGCCAGTCGAAGCCGAGAGTCCACGCCGGGTCGGCCAGTACCGCATCGACGCCGCGTGTGTGCTCGGCACCGTCCACGACATCGGTGTAGCGGAGAAAGACCATGTGCCGCGTTGCGTCGATCCGGTAGGTGAACGACATAAGCTCAGGGGGGCGGGTGAGAATCTGAATTCGTTACGTAATTGTCACTAGGTATATCGCTTTAGTTGAACGTTTTGAATGATTTGTGCCTAAGGTAAGAAATGATGAACGGTATACCTAGGGCCATAGAGTGATTGTTTCTGAAACACGGGAGTACAAAAAAGCGCCGCGCCGGGAGGGGGCCGGCGCGGCGCTTGGCACATCGCCTTACGGGGCGATGTGGCTAGGGAGTCGGGGTCAGCCGCCCTGCTGCTGCTGGACCTGCTGGACGTAGTTGGGATTCGGGTAGAGCGCGATCTCGACGCGGCGGTTCTCCGGGCTGGTGCCGGGGATGCCCGCCAGCGGCTGCGACTCGCCGAGGCCCATCGCCTCCAGGCGCGCGGGGGCGACGCCCTGGCTCATCAGGAAGCTGCGGACCGCCGTGGCGCGCTGCTCGGAAAGGCGCTGGTTGAGCTCGTCCGAACCGTCCGTGGAGGCGTGGCCGACGATCACGGCGTCGTGGTCGCTGTACTGCACCATCGAGGCGGCGAGGCCGCGCAGGTCAGCCTGCACGCCGGGGCGGAGCGTAGAGGCCCCCACGTCGAAGAGGAGCGCGTTGTCAAAAACGAGCTGGATGCCCGTCGCCTCGCCCGTGTCCGGGTTCATGATCGGCTCGACGGAAGCGTTTTCGAGCTCCTCGTCGAGCTCCTCGGCTTGCTCCTCGATGCGGCTGCCGATGACGGCGCCCGCCGTGCCGCCGACGGCCGCGCCGATGATGGCGCCCTTGGCGGGCGAGCCGCCGAGGATCTCACCGAGGATGGCCCCGGCGACGGCTCCGCCGCCCGCGCCGATGGTGGCGCCCTTGCCGGTGTTGCTCATCGACTCGCAGCCGGTCAGAGCGAAGGGAAGTGCCAGGAGAAGCGCCAGAAGCGGAACGAGTCGGAGGTTCATAGTCATGGTCGTGTTCGGAACGTCGGAGAGGTGGTGGAGCGGGAGACGCCGCGTAGGGTAGCCCCCCTGGAAGGTCGGGTTCATTCAACCAAGCAGCAAGCCGAGCGAGTTCCGGGCCGGGTAACGCGCCTGCGGCCCTCGTGACGATTTCGGGACAATTCCGCGAGCGCGTTCCCCGCGATGCGCCCTCGATGAAGGACACGACCGGGGCGGATGGTGGGCGCTCAGCGGCGTTACCCCTGCGTAATGACCGCCGGGACGCGGTATCCGTACCTTTTTGGCCGTTCGCCCGCCACCGAACCGACATACCTCCTCCGCACACTCGACACGCACCCCATGAAGCTCATCATTCCGATGGCCGGTCGCGGGACCCGGCTCCGCCCGCACACGCACGTCACGCCCAAGCCGCTGCTCCCGGTCGCGGGCACCACGATGGTCGAACGCATCGTCGACACGTTCGCTGCCACGCTCCCGACGCCGATCACCGAGGCCGTGTTCATCCTCGGCCCCGACTTCGGCGACGCCGTCCGCGCGCAGCTTTCCGATATCTCCGAGCGCCACGGCATCGTCCCGCACTTCGGTGTGCAGGCCAAGGCCCTCGGCACCGCGCACGCCGTCCAGATGGCGCACGACCACCTCGCCGGCGAGGTGATCATCGTCTTCGCCGACACGCTCTTCTACATGGACGAGACGCCCGACCTCGACGCGGACGCCGTCCTGTGGGTCAAACACGTGGACGACCCCAGCCGCTTCGGCGTCGTCGTGAAGAACGGCGCGGGCGAGATCACCGACTTCGTCGAGAAGCCCTCCGAACCGATCTCGAACGACGCCATCATCGGCATCTACTACATCAAGGAAGGCGCGGCCCTCAAGCGCGAGATCGACGGCATCATCGAGGACAACATCACCGGCCACGGCAGCGAGTACCAGCTCACGGACGCCCTCGACCGGATGCTCAAGAACGGCCAGGTCTTCAAGACGGCCTCCGTCACCGAGTGGCTCGACTGCGGGACGATCCCGGCGATCAAAGACACCTCGAAGGTCATCCTCGACAAAGAGCAGAGTGCCGAGAAGGCGGGTACCGTCGAGGACTGCGTGGTCATCGAGCCCGTCTACATCGGCCCCGACGCCGTCGTGCGTGGCTCGACCGTCGGGCCGTACGTGGCCATCCACGGCGGCGCAGTCGTCGAAGGCTCAGTCGTCAAGAACACCATCGTCTTCGGCGAGGCCCACGTCGCAGGCTCCTCGCTCGACGACTCGGTCGTGGGCCACTACGCCCACGTGCACGGCTTCGCGGGCGCGGCTAACATCGGCGACCACAGTACGATCGGGTAGCCGGTGTGCCAGTGTTGCGGTGGACGGTGCGCCAGTAGGCAGTGCTTCACAAGCAAGTCGCTTCACAGGCAAGTCGGCCTAGCTCAACAGCTTTACCGTGTCATCCTGAGCGAGCGTAGCGAGTCAAACCGCAGGTTCACGCAGTAAAGTATTCACGTCTCAGCGTTTTAGCTCTAGTCAGAGCATAGAGACGGACATAAGAACCCCCTGCGTTCGCGAGGGCAGGCTCTTCGACTTCATCCGCTTCGCGGGTTCTGCTCAGGATGACAAGGTGGGAACGTCGCAACCCAGCACTTCCTTCGTCGGTTAACGGAGCCTGCCCACCCTCACCCCCCGCTTGACACGCCTGAACGGCGGCCAAGCTGTCCCCCTCACGCGTGAGGGGGACAGTTCGAGCGAAGCGAGAACAGGGGGTGCCCGAACCACCGTTTACCGACGAACCGCACCGTGCACCTGTATCCCCCCGACGCTGCCGACCGCCTCGGCTTCGACATGCTCCGCGCCCGCCTCGACGGGTACGCGCAGTCGGAGCTAGGCCGCGCCGTGCTTGCTGACCTCGCGCCGTCGTCGGACCGCGCCTGGGTGGAGCAGGAACTCACGCGTGTCGGGCAGATGCAGGACGTGCTCGGCTTCGACGATCCGCTGCCGATGGCGGGCGTGGCCGACCTGCGCCCGCTCCTGAGACGCATCGCGCCGAAGGGAGCCGTCGTGGACGCTGAGGACTTGTCGCTCGCCCTCAACGCGCTCGTCACGTTGCGGCGGCTGCATGGGTACCTGCGGACGCGAAAGGCGAAGTATCCCGACCTGTGGGTGGTCGCCGAAGGCATCGTCCCGCAGAAGGAGTTGGAGACGCACCTCGCCAAAATCTTAGACGAGCGCGGGCAGCTCCGCGACGACGCCTCGGCCGAGCTGCAGAAGCTCACGCGGCAGATCAACGCCCGCAGCGAGCAGCTTCGTAACAGCGTGCTGAAGGCGCTCCGCGACGCCGTGGCGAAGGGCTACGCCACCGAGGACCAGCCGACGATCCGGGGCGGACGCGCCGTGATCCCGGTCCGCGCCGAGGCCAAGCGCAAGGTGCAGGGCTTCGTCCACGACGTCTCCGCCTCGGGCCAGACCGTCTACATCGAGCCCGCCGCTGCCCTCGACTTGAACAACGAGGTCCGCGAACTCGAAGCGGCCCGCCGCCGCGAGATCGAGCGCATCCTCCGCGAGGCGACGGCCCACCTCCGCAGCCGCCGCCAAGACCTCGCCCCGAGCCTCGACGCCTACGCGCAGCTGGACGCCTACGCCGCACGCGGGCGGCTCGCGAACGACCTCGGCGCGCTCGTTCCCTCGCTCAACGACGACGGCCACCTCCGCATCGTGCGCGGGCGCAACCCCGTCCTGCTGCTGCACTTCCAGAACGAGGCCGCCCGGAAGCGCCAGAACGCGGAGACCGCCGCCGAGAAAGCTGCCATCGAACCGCGCGCCGTCGTTCCGCTCGACCTCAACCTCGGCGATCCACTCGAAGGCGATCCGAGCAAGGGAGGGACGGCCTACCACACGCTCGTCATCACCGGCCCCAACGCGGGCGGCAAGTCGGTGGCGATGAAGACCGTCGGCGTGCTTGCGCTCATGGTGGCCCACGGCCTGCCCGTCCCGTGCGACGCCGGCAGCAGTTTCCCGCTCCTCGACCGCCTCTATGTAGACATCGGCGACCAGCAGTCGATGGAGGAGGACCTCTCGACGTTCACCTCGCACCTCACCAACATTCGCACGATGCTAAAGGATGCCGGGCCGCGCTCGCTCGTCCTCATCGACGAGGCGGGGACGGGCACCGACCCCGCCGAGGGCGGCGCGCTCGCGCAGGCGGTCCTCGAAGGGCTGCACGAACGCGGCGCGCGCACCATCGCGACCACGCACCACGGCACGCTGAAGGCGTTTGCGCACAACACGCCGGGCGTCGAGAACGGCTCGATGCAGTTCGACCGCGCGACGCTGGCCCCGACGTATCGCTTTCAGGCGGGCATCCCGGGCTCGTCCTACGCCTTCGACATCGCCGCACGGGTGGGACTCGACGGCGAGACGATTGGGCGGGCGCGTTCGCTCGTCGGCGAGGGTAAGGCGTCGCTCGAAGACCTCATTGCCACGTTCGAGGCGCGGGCCCAGGAGGCCGAGTCGCGCGTCGAGGAAGCCGAGACGCGCGCAAGAGAGGCAGAGTCGGTGCGCAAGAAATACGACGACCTCCTCGAACAACTCCGCGCGCGCAAGGACGCGTACCGCGCCGAGGCCATCGCCCAGGCCGACCAGATCGTCAAGGACGCTAACGCGCGCATCGAGCGGGCCGTCCGCAAGATCAAGGAGGCCGAAGCCGAGAAGGAGACCACGAAGGAGGTCCGCGCGGACATCGAGAAGCTCAAGCGCACCGTCCGTAAGAAGCAGCAGCAGGTCGAGCAGCGGCAGCGCACCCGCAAGCGGCGCACGCAGAAGAAGGACGCGCCGCCCGCCATAGCTGGGCCGATCCGAGAGGGCGACCAGGTGCGCATCGACGGGGCGGGGGCCGTGGGCGAGGTGCTCGAACTCGGGCACAACGAGGCGCTCGTGGCGCTCGGCGCGCTCAAGACGCGCGTCAAGACGAAGCGGCTCACGAAGGTCGGCGGCCCGCGTGAGCAGCGCGTCGAGGTGCGGGCTCCCAAGTCACAAGGCAACGGGGCTGGGGCCGACCTCCCGGCGATCCACGCTCGCACGCGCATTGACCTACGTGGGCAACGGGTGGAGGAAGCGCTCCCTGAGGTCGACCGGCTGGTGGACGAGGCGCTCGCGGCTGGGTTGCCCAGCGTGGAGGTGCTCCATGGCAAAGGCACGGGGGCGCTGCGCATCGCCATTCAGCGGCACCTCCAGCAGCGCCGCGACGTGACCGACGTGCGCGAGGCTGCGTGGAACCAGGGTGGCGCAGGCGTTACGGTCGTCGAACTCGGCTAGCACGGGTATGTCTGGCTGCGAGGGGGGTGCAGCGCGCCCCAGTGTGCAGCCGCTTGGATAGCGGCGTCTGCTTCGCTGCACAGCCGTTGCGAGCGACGGGGCGTGCCAACTGAGCGTAGAAGCCGTGCACGCGGCCTCCGGAAATAGGCGTGCTTTTTGTCGCGAGGCAGACTCTTCCCCTCTACTGCACTGCTGTCCATGTCTGTCACGTCGCCGAGCCATTCCCCCATGCGAGTGCCGAGTGTGTGGTGCGCACTCGCAGCGGTCCTGGTGGGGCTTGTGAGTACGCTGGGGCTGGGGCATACGGCGGCGGCTAGCGGCACCCTGTCTGATTTGAGGGTGCAGCACTCCGGCACCGACACGTTGCTCGTCCCACATTTCGAGGCGGCCTTTGGCGACGGCAACGCTGAGGCGTTGCTGGAGAGCGCCGCCCCGCGCCTCGAACTCTCGATCTTCGGACGCGCGTCGTTCTACAGCCGGACGCAGGCGCTCTTCGTGATGCGCGACTTCTTCCGGCGCTATCCGCCTGAGTCGGTCTCGTTCCGCGACCAGTCCATTGGCGAGAATACCCGCACGCTGCTGGGGCAGTATGAGGAGCTTGGCGGCGGTCGCTGCCGTGTGGCGGTGCGTTTGCGCTGGCGGGCGGATGCCTGGGAGGTCCGCGCCGTACGCCTCGACCGGACCGCCGATACGGTCGCGGGGGCGAAATAGGCCCTGCAGGAGAGAAACAGCACCGGGGAGGCGGCGAGGATGCGCGATATTGGGGCCGCGGCCTGCACGACCTCGTGTTGGTGGCTCCTCCTTGATCTGCTCTGCAGGTCCGCTCTGACGATGTGCCCTCTCAGCCGGTAGCTATGGCTGTTTCCTCTTCGGCTTCTGCGCGTCCTTTGTCCGAAAGCCTGACGGCCTCGGCGCTGGGGCGTCGGCTGGTGCTGGGCGGGCTGTTGCTGCTTGGCGTGCTAGGGGGGACGTGGGTGGCCGAGCAGGCATCGCTCCGGGCGATTGCCGCCGACGCCGCGCGCGAGGCCACGCAGACCGTCTCCGCGCTGGAGCGCTCGGCAGCCCGCCGGCTGGCCGTGCTGGAAGCGCAGCAAGGCGACCTTGCGCAGCGGGTGGCGCGAGCCGCCGCCGTCCAGGCAGGCCTGCGGGCAGCAGTGGGCCGCGCCCCGACGGCCACGCCCGAAGCCGACACCGACGCGATGTATCGCTACCTCGGCGGCCTCGCCCTCGGCGAGCGCCTCGCCGTCGAGGTGTACACGCCCACGCAGGAGCTGATCGGGTGGCAGGGCTTCAGCCTGCCGCTCGGCTCGGCGGCCGAGGACTCGACGTGGCTGCGGGGGCGGCGGACGGGCATCGTAAACGACGGCGTGGCGAGGCGTGCGCTGGTGGTCTGGGAGCCCGTGCGGAGCGGCCTCGACACGCTCGGGGCCGTCCGGGTGATGCGGCTCGTGGAGCAGCGGGTGCCGGTCCGCAACCGCTACCTCCAGGACTACAGCGTCACCGACGTCTGGCGCGAGGCGGCGGGCCTGCCCTTCGCGGTGGCGTTCGATCGTCCCGAGACGCTCGTGGCGATGGATCAGGGGGTCCTGCTGCGGGGCAGCGACGGGACGCCGCTGGCGCGCCTAGCCGTGGCCGAGCCCTCGGCGGACGTGTTGCTGTCGGCGGCGGCGGCGCGGTGGCACGCGGTGGAGGTGTTCTGGGTGGTGGTGCTGCTCGGCTGGATCGTGGCGGGGATGTGGCAGGCGCACGGCCTGGTGCTGCGGCACGCGCAGGACGAGCGCACCTGGGCGGCCTGGTGGCGCGGCGTGGTGTCGCTGACAGCCTGCACCGTGGCGTTCGTGGCGGCCCGCTACGGCCTCCTCGCCGCCGACGCGCCCGCACTCTGGATGCGGACCACGCCGACCTTCGACGCACTCTTCGACCCCGCCTATCTCGCCTCCGACTTGGGCGCTGGACTCGCCCGAACGCTCGGCGACCTGCTCGTCACCTCCGCTGCGGCCGTCTTGATCGCCCTGGCCGTGCTCGACCTCGCGCTCCGTCTTGGCCGGCGGTTGGAGTACGCGACGGTGCACTCCCGTTCTGGACTGCGAAGCCTGCTGGCGGGCATGGGGCTCGCGTCGCTCGGGGGCGGGCTCCTGCTGCTCGTGGCGCTCGGCGTGCGCTTCGTGCTCCGCGATGCGACGCTGGACTACTTCGAGCGCAGCGGCCCCATGCCGGAGCCGCTCACGCTTCTCGCGTTCGCGGCGCTGCTGGCCGGGGTGCTCGCCTGCGTGCTCGTGCTCGCGGCGCTGTTGCGCTTCGCCGGGGCCTGGCTTGGACGCGGGGAGACGCGCGGGCGCTACCGCGCGGTGTTTCTCATGGGAACGGGCGGCGCTGTCGTGATCGCCCTCGGCTACTCCACGGGGACGGTGAGCGAACTCCTACCCGTCGAGGCCCTCGCCCTATTCCTGGTGGCGTCGTTTGCGCTCGCGGCCTACCTCCGCCGCACCCGCTTTGGCTGGGCGACGTTGCTCTCGCTGCGGGTACTCCCGCTGGCCGTGCTCGTCCTCTCGATGCTCGCCTATCCATTGCTCTACCAGGCCGACGAGACGCTGCGCCGCGAGCGTATGGTCGAGGCCGCCTACGGCTTCCGCAGCGGCCAGGACCCCCGCGTGGTGCTGGCGCTCGAACAGGTGCTGGCCGACGCGCGCGCCAACCCCGCGCTCCAGCGCGCGCTCGCCGAGGCCGCGCCCGGGGTCGTGGACCCCGACAGCCTCGACCCGGAGCCGACGATCCCGACGCCGGTCATCCCAGCCGACAGCTTGCTAGACGACCCCGACGCGCCGGCCGTGCCGCGGATGTCGCGCCGTGCCCTCATGCGCCAGCGCCTCGACTCGCTCGCGACGGACCTCGTCACGGGCTCGCTCCTCTCCGCGCTCGGGGACTATACGGTGGCCGTGGAGTTGCGCAGCCCCGTATCGCGCCGCTTCCGAGAGGGGCGCACGCTGGGCCGCTTCGAAGAAACCAGCCCTGTGCCGCTGCGACGTAGCCGCGGTAGCGACCCGCTCCGCTTTGGTGCGCTGCGGCAAACCTACGTGGACGCGGGCGAAATCGGATTCTTCGTCCAACACACGCTCGCCCAGGACCGACGCGGGGTGTACCGCTACGCTGGCGTCGGCCCCGTGCGCGTGGGCGACGACGACGAGCCGGCGGGTTGGCTGCTCATTCGCGCGGAGCCTAAGCCGGCGCGCTACGTCTCCGAGACGCCGTTCCCGCGCGTGCTCGTGCCTGCGGGTCTGTTCGAGGAAGACGAGGCCGCGTTCTCCTTCGCCGAGTACCAGGACGACGTGCTCGCCCGGACTCGCGGGGCGCTCGGTGGTCCGCTCGCGCTCGACCCAGCGCTGCGCGCCGAGCTGACGCAGACCCGCATGATGTGGCGAGACGAGTCCGTGGAGGAGCGCCCGACGCTGGTCTACTATTGGGTGCCCGGCGGCTCCGACGCTACTGTGATCGCGGTGCGCGCCCCCGCGCTGGTGCTCTACGACCATCTCTACAACCTGCTACGCCTCGCGCTCTCCGGGCTTCCGTTCGCACTCGGGGCCTGGGTGTTCGGAGTGGTGCTCCGGTGGCGGGCCGGGCTCTTCCCGCCTCGCAAGACGCGCTTCCGCGACAAGGTGCTCAATCGGTTCTTGCTCGTCGGCGTGGCCGGTGTGATCGTGGCCGGGCTGGTCGGGCAGCGCGTGATCGTAGAGCAAAACCGCCAGGCCACCCAGGACCGGCTCCAGCAGCGCCTCCAACGCGTCGAGGCGGCCATCCAAGACCTCGCGCTCGACGACCCCACGCTCGCCGACGCGCCCATGACGCGCCTCCTCGAAGCGGTTCGCCCCGATGTGCTCGGTCAACGCCTCGGCCTCGACGTGAACCTCTACCGGGGGCCGCTTCTCTCGGCGTCGAGCCGCTCGCAGCTCGTCCGGCAGAACCTCATCGACCGCCGCCTCCCGATGCCGGTCTACGCCGCGCTCTTCGTGGACGGGCAGCGGTTCGCGTTTGGCGAGGACCAGATCGGCACCTACACCTACACCACGGGCTACAAGGCCATCGCCAACGAGCGGGGGCAGCCGATCGGTGTCATCGCCGTGCCGACGCTGCCCGAGCAGCTCACCATTGAGGAGGAGCAAGCCCGTATCGTGGCCTATCTCTTCGGCACGCTGCTGGTGCTCTCGCTGGCGATGGTGCTCATCACCGTCCTCCTCACGAACCGGCTCACACGCCCGTTTCAGCAGCTCCGCGAGGGGCTGCGCGCCATCGGTGAGGGCCAGGAGGCTGAGCCGCTGCCCGTCGAGGAGCGCGACGAGGTCGGCGAACTCGTGGAGTCGTTCAACACGATGCAGCGGCAACTCGTCGAGAGCCGGCGCCAACTTGCCGCGCAGGAGCGCGAACTCGCCTGGCGCGAGATGGCCCGGCAGGTGGCGCACGAGATCAAGAACCCGCTCACGCCGATGAAGCTCTCGGTGCAGCACCTCCGCCGCGCCTACCAACCGGGCGACGAACGCTTCACCGATGCTCGCTTCGAGGGCCTCCTCGACCGCACCTCCGGCACGCTCATCGAGCAGATCGACGCGCTCAGCCGCATCGCGAGCGAGTTTGCCAGCTTCGCACGCCTTCCTCGCCGCCGCATCGAGCGGGTCGACCTCAGCGCCGTTGTGCGCGAAGCCGCCGCGGCCATCCGTGACGAGGCGGCTGGGCTCGCCCGCGCCGAGATCCGCCTCGCCCTCCACGAGGCACCGCTCTGGGTCGAGGCCGACCGGGAGGAGTTGCGGCGGGTCTACATCAACCTCCTCAAGAACGCGCTCCAGGCGATGCCCGAAGAGCGCCCGGACGATGCACCTCCGGATCACATCACGGTCCGGACCGAGCGCCGCCGCCGCCGCGCGTGGAGCGCCGTCACAGACACCGGCCTGGGCATCCCTGAGGACGTGCAGCCGCGCATCTTCACGCCCAACTTCTCGACGAAGAACAGCGGGATGGGCCTCGGCCTGGCTATCGTCAAGAAGGCGATCGAGGACCTCGGCGGGACGATCCGCTTCGAGACGGAGGCGGAAGCCGGCACCACCTTCTTCCTCGACCTCCCGCTTTCCGACGAGGAACATCCGCTTTCCGAGGAAGAGCGCGACGAAGAACACAGGACCCAGGACAGCGCCACCCCAGCCGAAGGTGCAGCCTCGGGCGATGGCGCGGTGCTGGATGCCACGCCCAAGCGCGAGCCACCGAACCCGGCGTCTAGCCGCTGACACGCACCACCACGCGGCCCGTCGTCTGGCCCGCGAGGATCTTCTCGCTGTAGGCGGTCACGTCCGTGAGGTCGATGTCGTCGATGAGCGGGGCGAGGGCGCCGCCGTCGAGATCGGGGCTGAGGAGCGCGGCCAGGCGCTGCCACGCGGCCTCTCGTCGGGGCGTCGGACACGTGTTCGAGTCGATGCCCGCGAGCGTGACGCCGCGCAGGATGAACGGCATCACCGTGGTGTGGAGGGCGTGGCCCGCCACCAGGCCGTAGGCAGCCACGCAGCCGTGGCGGTCGGTGTGCGCGAGCAGGTTGGCGAGCGTGTCGCCTCCGACGCCGTCGATGGCCCCGGCCCACATCGCGCTGCCGAGCGGGCGCGCGGGCGCGTCGCCGATCTCGCGGCGGTCCAGGATGCGCGTGGCTCCGAGGCTGCGCAGAAAGTCGTGCGCCGCCGCACTCCCCGTCGAGGCAACGACCTGGTAGCCGAGGCGAGCCAGCAGGGCCACGGCGAGGCTACCCACCCCGCCCGACGCGCCCGTGACCACGACCTCGCCCTGCTCCGGCGTGATGCCATGCTCCTCCAGCGCCATCACAGAGAGCATCGCCGTGAGGCCGCCCGTGCCCAGCGCCATCGCCGTTCTCGGGGTGAGGCCGTCGGGGAGCCGCACGAGGTGGTCCTCGTCGGCCCAGGCCAGCTCGGCGTAGCCGCCCCAACGCTCCTCGCCGGTGCCCCATCCGGTCAGCACCACGGCATCGCCCGGCTCCCACGCATCGCTCGCCGACTCCACCACGGTCCCCGCGAGGTCGATGCCCGGTACGAACGGAAACGGTGCGCGGACGATCTTGCCGCGCCCCGTCACCGCGAGGCCGTCTTTGTAGTTGAGGCTCGAGTAGGCGACGCGCACGAGCACATCGGCCTCGTCAGGGATCCGCTCGGCGTCCCAGTCTTCGAGGGCAGCGACGGTGCCCTTGGGGTTGTCTTCAGGGCGACGGAGAACGAGGGCACGCATGGGTTTGGGGACGTGTGAGGTGAGAAATAGGAAATCGGACGTGAAGGTAGGACGCGGCACTCCACCCGAGCCGTGGCAGGGTGCTGGAGACTTTCGACTTCAGACCTGCGACTTCAGACCTGCGACCCACGACCTCGAAGCGAAACAAGTCCGGCGGCGGCGGCTAGGTGGAGCGCATCGCTCTCGCTTGTGTGCGGCGCGATGTCCCCTCTCTATCCTGCTCCTCTCCAGCCCCACTCTGCCATGCACGCCTGGCACGACCTCGACCCCGGCCGCGACCCCGGCCAGCAGTTCAACGCCGTCATCGAAGTGCCGAAGGGCGGCACCGTCAAGTACGAACTCGACAAGCGCACCGGCCTCATCCGCGTCGACCGCGTGCTCTACAGCGCGGTCTACTATCCGGCCAACTACGGCTTCATCCCGCGCACGCTCGGCGGCGACGGCGACCCGCTCGACGTGCTCGTGCTGATGAGCGAGTCCGTGGACCCGCTCTCGGTGCTCCGCGCCCGCGTGATCGGCGCGCTCCCGATGGTGGACGACGCCGGCGACGACGAGAAAATCCTCGCCGTCTGCGCCGACGACCCCGGCTTCGCGCACATCGAGACGCTCGACGACCTCCCGCAGCACCAGCGCAACCAGATCGAGCGCTTCTTCCTCGACTACAAGAAGCTAGAAGGCAAGACCGTCAAGACCCGGGGCTACCTCAACAAGGAAGAGGCGACCCGCGTCATTGAGGAGTGCATCGACCGCTACACCGCGAAATTCCCCGAGCGCGCCTGGAAGGGGGCGTAGGGACGGGTGGACGTCACCCTTCCATCCCGAAGGCATCGCGGAAGTGCTCGATGACGGGCTCGCGGCCGGGCGGTAGCAACACGGCGACCACGTCGAAGCGACAGACGGTGCTGTCGAGCTTCCGCTCGTACAGGTAGGCCTCGGCGACGCGGCGGATGGCGGCTTGCTTGGCGGGGGTGACGGCGGCTTCGGGGCGCCCGAAGCCCGTGCCGCGCCGCGTCTTGACCTCGACAAACACGAGCGCGCCGCCGAGCCCGAACACGTCATCGCGCTCCCAGACGACGAGGTCGATCTCCTCGCGCTCGAAGCGGTAGTTGCGGTCCATCACCACGAAGCCCTGCGCTTCGAGGTGGGCGGCGGCGAGGTTCTCGCCGTGATCGCCCGTTTCCTTGTTGCGCGATGCGTTTCCGCTCCGCGATGCGGGGTCGTTGGAGGGGGACGCCATCGCCGTCAGCCTGCGTTGCCGCGCGTGCCGTTGCCGTTGGTGCCGCTCCCGTTGAGCCGGTGGGCGAAGGCGGCGAGACGCTGGAGCTTCTTCTCGTTCTTCGCCTGCACGAACGGCAGCAGTGCGTCCGTGATCGCATCGAAGACGCGCAGCAGGTCGGCAAGATTGCGCAGCCGCGTGTCGAGTGTCTGGGCTGCCTCGGTAGTGAGCGGCCCGTCGGCGTGCAGTGTGTCGAGGGTGTCCGCGACGGCGACCTGGACGGGCTTGATCTCTCGGCGCTTGCGCTCCTCGATCACAGTGGCGCAGATCTTCCAGACGTCCGTCTCGGCAACGTAGAAGTCCTTGCGCGATCCCGGCCGGTTGACTTTGTCGACGAGCCGCCAGTCGACGAGGGCCCGGAGGTTCATGTTGGCGTTGCCCCGGCTGACCTGGAGCCGTGCCATGATGGTGTCCGTGTCGAGTGGCTCGGCGGTGGCGTAGAGCAGCGCGTGGATCTGGCCCATCGTGCGGTTGATGCCCCAGTGACCCGCCATATCGCCCCAGAACTGCACGAATTCGTCGAGGGCGCGCTCCGCAGCGGCGGGCACGGTCGGCGTCAGGGCGGCGTCGGAAGAAGGCGGGGTAGACACGGGGAGCGAAGGCTAGAGTAGGCGAAGGTACGCGGACGGGAGTGAGGAAGAAAGGTGGGCTGATTCGTCGGCGAACAGGGGTGGTTGCGGGTTGGTATGCCAGCGGGGGTAGATTCCGTTCGAAATCGCCGTACGCGGTCACCCTAGCCTACGTGGGTGCCGAGCGTTTGTCAGTTACTCGTTGCCGTCCACTGTCCGCCGTCCACTGTCCGCCGTGCTCATCACTTTGCTCACTGACTTCGGCAGCCAGGACGGCTACGTGGCTGCCATGAAGGGCGTGGTGCTGGCGCGGGCCCCTGGGGCGCGGCTCGTGGACGTGAGCCACGAGGTCGCTCCGCAGGACGTGATGGCGGCGGCGTTCGTGCTGCGGCAGGCGTGGCCGCACTTTCCACCAGGCACCGTGCACCTCGTGGTCGTGGATCCCGGCGTTGGCACGGAGCGACGGGCCGTGGCTGCACGCTTCGGCGACCACCTCGTCGTGGGGCCCGACAACGGGCTGTTCCCGCTCGCGTTTGCGCCCAGCATCGTCGGCGACGTGGCGAGTGCGCAGCCGGACGAGGCTGTCGTGCTCGACGACCCCAAGATGTGGCGCACGGCGGAGCCCAGCCGGACCTTCCACGGGCGCGACCTGTTCGCCCCAGCCGCCGCTGCCTTGGCCTCGGGCGCGCCGCTTGCCGACCTCGGGAGCCCCCTCGACGCGCTGCGCCCCATGCATTGGCTTCAGCCCCAGGCCGACGCGCACGGCATCCAAGGCTGGGTGCTCCACCTCGACCGCTTCGGCAACGCGATCACGAACATTCCCCGCGCGTTGGTAGAGGCACACGCCAACGGTCGCGCGGTGAAGGGCTACGTGGGCTCGACGATCCTACGCGGCATCCAACCCACCTACGGCGCCGTGGCCGAGGGCGACCCGCTGCTGCTCTACGGCTCCGACGACCTCCTCGAAGTGGGGGTGCGTGGCGGGAGCGCGGCGTCCCTGCTCTCGCTACGCCAGGGCATGCGCCTCCAGCTCGTTTTTTCCTGACACCGCCTCCGATGACCGACCCGCTGCACACGCCCCTCATCCCGCACGCGCGGGTGGTTCCTCCCGTGGCACCGTCGCCCGCACGAGCCACGGCGCGACCGATGGAAGCGTCTACGGAGGCGTCGGCTGAACCACCCGGTGGGGTGCCCGTCGCGGACGAGGCCCCGGTCGCCGCAGTACGCACGGTGGCCGCGCCAGCGACGCCAGCCACAGTCCAGAACACGGCGATTGGTCCCGTTGCTGGGCGCGAGCCACTCCAGCAGACACCGGAGCTGCAACCGAACCAGGAGCCGCATCCGGTCCGTGAGCCGCATTCAGATCAAGAACCGCATCCAGACCAGGAGCCAGAGCCTGCGCAGAAGCCGAGTGCGGCGCGGCGGTGGGGCATCGCCCTCGCGCTCATCCTGGCGAGTGCAGTGATCGGCGTACTCCTCGCCGATCCGCCCGCGCGATCGGGCCTCATTTCCGCACGGGGCGGCGATCTCCTGCTGCTCGTGGCAGAGCGGGGCCTCGATGTCGAGCCAGAGCAGGCCGTGACCGATCGGGAGGCTGCGCGTGCGTTCGTGCAGGACCAGACGGGGCTCCGCATCCAGCCGCCTCGCCTCGATGGGGCGGCGCTGACCGGCGCCAGCGTGGTTCGGTTCGCGGAGGCGTTCCCCGTGCCGATGTTCGTCGTCGAGGTGGCGGACGAGCGGGTGCCGATCTACGCGGTGACCTACGCACACCTCGACGCGGCAGAGGGCGCGGTGACACTCGCGCGGCCCATTGCCAACCGCATCGTCGCACGCAACGTGCACGTGCAGCCGCTCGGCCCGGCGGGCGACGGGACGCTGACCTCGCTGGTGTGGCGGGACCGCGCCACCATCTATGTGGCGCTCACCGACGCACCGGACGCGGTCGTGGACGCCATCGAGCTGTGACGCGCTGCGTGCTCATAGGGCTGCTGGGCGTCGCGCTCGGTACCGTCGGCTGTGCTTCGACCAAGTCACCGGAGGCCGCGCTGCCCGCCTCTGAGGTGGCGGCGGTCCCACCGACACGCACCGAGGCTCCCGTCCGCTCGGCGGCCGAGCAGGTGCAGAGCGCTGTGCGGTACGCGTTCGGGTTGGAAGCCACCCTCTTCGCGCAGGCCGAGGCGATGACCTCCCAGGAGGACGTAGCGATGCACTTTCGCCAAGGCTTCGCCCCAGCGCTCGCCGACGACTTTGCTGCCTATTTCTGGGACCGCGATCGGCTCCGCACGGGCGACCCAACCCTCGTGCCGCCCGACGAGGTCGTCGTGCTATCGTCCGACGCTGAGGCAGCCATCGCCTATTTCGAGACGCCGGTAGCGCTGCGCCAGACGTGGGGCCTGCCGCGCTACACCCGCGTGGAGATGGCCCAGCGGAGCGGACGGTGGATCGTCGCCGCGACGCGCCAGCAAGACGCTCGCCCGCGCTGACCACGCGACATCAGGGATCCCGTCGGATTTGGCCAAGGGAGACGGTCGGGGATCGCTCCGGCGAGGTCGTCCGTATGTTTCCTTCCCACCTGCTTCCCCTTTGGATTGACTGACGTCCCCCAACGATTCCGGCGCTGGGCGCTGCTGTTCCTCGCCGATGCCCTCGTCGTGTACGTTGCGTTCGTGGGTGCGCTGGTGTTGCGGACCGGGCGCGCCGTGTGGCTGCCCAGCGAGGTCGGCTACGAGGCAACGTTTGCGATCACGGCATTGGTCTCGCTCGCAGCGCTACTGGTCGCCCGAGGCTACACGCAGGCTCCGTGGACGATGCGCCTCGGCGACTACGCGCGGCTGACCAAGGCGCTCGCCGTCGGCGGCATCCTCGCGGTCGGGCTCGACTACCTCGCGGGACCGTTCCGCATGCCGATGCGCGGAATCGTGGCGGGGCAGTGGCTGCTGACGGTGGTGGGCGTCCTCGGCGTTCGGATCGCGGCGCGGCTGGCCGTGGAGCGCTGGCCAAAGCTCGCCGGGGACCTCCTGCCCGTACCGCTCACGCTCCACCACCTGTTCGACCGCCCGGACCCGACGGTGGACCGTCCGGCGCTCGTACGCTACCTGGCGCCGCGTACCGTCCTCGTCACGGGAGCTGGCGGCTCCGTGGGGTCTGAATTGGCTCGGCAACTCGCGGCGTTTGGGCCAGCGCGGCTCGTGCTCGTAGACATCGGGGAGTTGGGCCTGTTCAACCTCGAACCGCAACTCGCGGCCTACGACGGCGACCTCGTGCTCCGCATCGCTGACCTGCGCAATGAGCAGGCCGTGCAACGGCTCCTGGCGACCTACCAACCCGACGTGGTGCTGCACGCCGCTGCCTACAAGCACGTCCCGCTGATGGAGGCGCACCCGCGCGAGGCGTTCGCCAACAACACCTTGGCGACGGCGCGGCTCGTGCGCGCCTGCGAGGCCGCGGATGTCGAGCAGTTCGTCTTCATCTCCACCGACAAGGCCGTCGCGCCTACGAGCGTGCTCGGCACCACGAAGCGGCTCGCCGAGTGGGCCGTCCGCGCGGGAGGCCGCACGATGCGCCGCAAGGCCGTCCGCTTCGGCAATGTCTTCGGTAGCCAGGGCTCCGTCGTGCCGCGCTTCGTCCAGCAGATCGAAGCCGGTGGCCCAGTCACGGTGACGCACCCCGAGATGACGCGCTACTTCATGTCCGCCGAGGAGGCCGCGACGCTTGTCCTCCACACGCTCGTGCTGGACGAGGCGCCGCTATTCCTGCTTCGCATGGGCGAGCCGATGCGGATCGTGGATCTCGCCGAGCGGCTCATCCGCCACCTTGCACCGGGGCAGGACATCGCCATCGACTTCACGGGCATCCGGCCAGGCGAAAAGCTCCACGAGCAACTCTGGGAGCCCGACGAGCGCCCTACGGAGACGCGCCACCCCGCCATCTTCGGCCTTACGAGCACCCCACCGCTCAGCCACGCCGAGCTCGACGCGCTCCTGCACGACCTGGCAGCGATCGACGAGGACGAGGCGCTGCGTACGGCGTTGCAGCGCGCCACCCAGCAGCACGCATAGGCGCCTCGGTCCTCTCCGACACGGTCACCGGGACTGTTCGTCTTCGATCTCGGCGAAGTAGTGAGCGGGGTCCAGGAAGGCACCGGACTGACCTCGCAGCCCGAGCCAGAACGCGCGGGCATTCCAGCGGAGCCGCGTGCGCCACGCCCACCCGAGACGCCGTGCCGCGAGCGCGTCGGTGACGAGATAGCCCGCATGCAGCGCAGCGTGCCGCCAGCGACGGCGGTGCCATCCCAGCCGCTTCCAGACGAGGTGGCGGTTGCGGAAGTAGTAGACCCGTTTCCAGTGGGCGTGGTCGGGCCAGAGGTCGAGGGCCGGGTTGCCCGTGAGCCAGCCTTTGAGCGCGGAGCGGACGGGCACGGTGTCCGAGGGCGGTGGGACCTGGCGGCGCAGGCCTGCTTCGGGCACGAGTGCCGAGGCGTCTGGACCGAGGGCATGGTAGACGGCGATGGCAAAGTGCGTGTCGTCCGCCGTGATGAAGAGCCCAGCGTCTGGCTGCGCCGCCACGCTGTGGGGGCCCGCCGCGTCCAGCGCACGACGGTGCACGAGCGGCCCCTCGAACGTGAACACGTCCGTGGCGCACCAGCGGGGTGGTGATTCGGGTTTGGTTGCAGGGGCGGCGAACGAGGTGGGGCAGTCGAGTGGGACGTAGCGCTGCCGAGCGCCGTCGAGGCGGTGCTCGGCGCGGCGGACGGTACCGTCGGCCTCCCTCCGCTCTGGGACGACGACGGCCTTGCCACTCGACGCAGCAACCGCGAGGAGCAACGCCAGGCAGTCGGGCTCCGGGACCACGTCGTCGTCCATCACCCAGACGAAGTCGAACGGCTGGCCTTCGTGCACGGCGTGCTGCGCGTGCGCGAGCCCCGCATGAAAGCCGCCCGCCGAGCCCGTGTTACGATCGAGGCGTAGGTGCTCCACGGCCGGATGCTGCGCGGCGAGGAAGGCCGCTGTGTCGTCCGTCGAGGCGTTGTCCACCACGAGCACGTGGTCGAGGGCGTGCGTCTGAGCAGCCAGCCCGGCGAGGGTGTCCGCCAGCAGCGCCCGGCGGTTGTAGGTGACGATGAGGGCGCAGACTGTAGGCACAGGCGTCATTGCGGCGCTGCGTCGCTCTTCGCGAACCACCGCGCCAGCACGCGCTCGGCGGAGTGCCCGCGCGGCGTGAAGCCGAGGTCGATGCCGTCCTGCGGCGCGCCGTCCACGTCGGCCTCGTGGTGCCAGTCAGGACGGGTGGCGAGCGGCGGCTTCCACTTCCAGAACACCGCGCCGGCCACGGCCGGGTCGTCCCACCACGTCTCGAAGAACGCGGCGTAGAGCTGCCGCTGGAGCGTTGTGTCGGGCTGGACGACCCCGCGCTCACCGCGCTCCGGCCAACGCCACGGCTCGGCGGCGGCGTAGGGCACGCTGCGGTAGCCGACCTCGGTGAACAGGATCGGGCGGTCCCATTGCTCGGAGAGCGCGCGGATCGTCTCCGCGTGCGGCTTCCACCCATCGCAGAGCGACGCGACCGTGTGCGTGGTGTCCCCGGATGCCGCGAGCGGGTAGTAGGCCTGCAGGCCGATCACGTCGAGGGCATCCCAGAAGGTGACGAACTCAGCGTCGTCGTGCCAGTTGGCGGCGTAGGTGAGCGGCCCGTCGTACACGGTGCGGAGCGTGTCGGCGAGGCTGCGCCAGAAAGCCGGGCGTTCCTGGACGGCGCGGCTCATCTCGGTGCCAATCACGAGCAGCGCCGCGTCGATTTCCTGGGCGATGCCGGCGTGGTAGAGCAGGTAGTCGCGGTAGCGCGCCTCCCAGGCCCGCCAGCGCTCCTCGGAGTCAAAGCCGATGGTGGCCGACCACTCGCCCTCGTCCCGCCCAAGCCAGAGCTGCGGCTTGACGATGAGCTGCATCCCGAGCGTGTCGGCCTGGGCTGCGAGGGCCCGTGCGCCCGTCGTACTCTCGGAATACCAACCCGGCTCGGGGTTGAAGCGCAGGTTGGGGTCGTCGTGTGTGCGTTGGAAGGCGTAGGGGATGAGCGCGAGGTGCGTCACACCCAGCGCAGCGAGTTCGGGCAGCGCGTCGTCGGTGGGCCGCCCGACGGCGTCGAGCGTCATCCCGCGCACCCTGGCCGGGAACGGCGAGGCAACCGCGCGGGCGATCGCTGCTGCGTCGGGGGACGCCGCGCTGTCCGTCTCAGCCGAGGCTGTGCTGAAAAACAGCACCGGGGCCGCCAGCAGCGCGGCGGCGGCCAGCGTGAAGACGAGGACGAGGAGCAGGCGGCGCATGGCGAAGAGTGCAGCGGTGAGGTCGCGTTGCCGTGCAGCGGCGGGAGCCGCCCAGCCAAACAGCGCGGAGAGGTGAACGTACGGCAGGCTCGTTTCCCTGTTTCTGCGATTGACACGGCGCGCAAGCCCGAGCACCTTTCACCGCCTCACCGCCTCACCGCCTCACCGCCTCACCGCCTCACCGCCTCACCGCCTCACCAGCCATGCCTCGTATCCTCCTCTTTACTGGAAAGGGCGGCGTCGGCAAGACGACCACCGCCGCTGCTACAGCGCTCGCCGCCGCCCGCCGCGACCTCCGCACGCTGGTCCTCTCCACCGACCCCGCCCACTCGCTCGCCGACGCGCTCGACCGCCCGCTCGGCCCCGAACCGGTCGCCGTCGCCGACAACCTCTGGGCGCAGGAGATCGACCTCTACTACTCGATGAAGAAGCACTGGGCGAGCCTGCGCGACCTGCTGCTCGTCCTCTTCAAGTGGCAGGGCGTCGAGAAGGTGGCCGCTGAAGAACTGGCGGCGCTGCCCGGCATGGGCGAGGCCTCGGCGCTGCTGTGGGTCGAGCAGGTTTACGAAGCCGGCACCTACGACCTCATCGTGCTCGACGCGGCCCCGACGGGGGAGACGCTCACGCTGCTCACGCTCCCGCAGGTGACGCAGTGGTGGGTGGCGAAGGCCTTCCCGTTCCAGAAGGCCGCGATCAAGTCGGTCGGCCGCGCGGTCCGTGCCACCACCGGCATCCCGCTCGACAAGGGCTACGAGGAACTCGACCGCCTCTTCGGCAAGCTCGAAGCCATCCAGGCGGTGATGCAGGACCCGGCGGTGACCTCGGTGCGGCTCGTCTGCAACCCCGAGCGCATGGTGATCGCCGAGGCGCGGCGCGCGCACACCTACCTCCAACTCTACGGCTACCACGTCGACGCGGTCGTGGTGAACCGCGTGCTGCCAGACACGGAGGCGACCGCCGACGGCTTCCTCGCGAAGTACGTCGCTGCGCAGCGGGGCTATCTGGACGAGATCGCCGACAGCTTCGACCCGCTGCCGATCCTCCGCGTCCCGCACCAGGGCCAGGAGGTGTTCGGCCTCGACCTCCTCGACCAGATCGGCGACACGCTCTACCCAGCCAGCGGCGACGAACCGCGCGACCCGGCGGCCGTGCTCCACCGCGAGCCGACCACCAAGCTCACCGAGGTCGGCGACGCCTACGACCTTGCACTCCGCGTCCCCTTCGCCGACGCCGACGAGATCGTGGCCGAGCAGTTTGCCGACGAGGTCGTCGTGCAGGTGCGCAACCAGCGGCGGCACGTGGCGCTGCCCAACTTCCTCGCCTACTACACGCTCACAGACGCCGAGCACGACCAGACCTGGCTCCACCTTCGCTTCGAACCGACCACGGAATGAGTGGGAACGCGCTCCCGGCGACTTTAGGTAACGGGATCCTCAGAGTGCGCGCCCACACGGTACATATGAACCACTCTTCCTTCAGAATGGTAGTGCTTAACTAGCTACGTTCGACGCCTTTATCTGATCACTTTGAGACATTAGAAATTTATTTTGCACATACCATCCAAAACGTTCGATCGCTTCGTTCAAAACGTTCGTGTCAAGCATAGTAAATCCATGGACTCTCTTGTTGTGAGACGAAATTCTACGGTCTATTCTGCACTGTTTCTTGGATTTAGATAGGCATAGTGGTTGAAGGCTAGCGTGGTCGAGCCATCGCGTGCTCCTCCTATGAAACCCCGGCGTCTGCGTCTGCACTTTGGGTGCACTGCCCGTACGCCTTCACCCATGCCCCGTGCAGTCCCATGCAACTCGACACCCTTCCTCTTCAGACCGCCCTCGCCGAAACCATGCAGATCAACGGGGCCGTCGGTGCGGCCATCGTGGACTACGAGACCGGCATGTGTCTCGGCAGCATCGGCGGCGGCTCCCTCGACATGGAGCTGGCGGCCGCTGGCAACACCGAGGTCGTCCGTGCCAAGAAGAGCATCCGTGACCAACTCGGCATCAACGAGGAGATCGAGGACATCCTCATCACGTTGGAGTCGCAGTATCACCTGATCCGGCTGGCCCACAATAACCAGAACCTGTTCTTCTACCTCGTTATCGGGAAGAACACGAACCTGGCCCTGGCCCGCATGCGCCTCAAACAGATTGACGCCGAGCTCGCCCTCTAAGGAGACGAAGCATCCCAGGTTCAACGCCCTGCTGCGGTTCGACGCGGCAGG
Source organism: Bacteroidota bacterium (assembly GCA_038528235.1). GTDB lineage: Bacteria > Bacteroidota > Rhodothermia > Rhodothermales > Rubricoccaceae > JBCBEX01. Next base: position 9,409 of record JBCBEX010000042.1, on the reverse strand, counting down.
GCGTTCGTGTGCGTGGCCACCGCGGGCAAGTGGGACAGGTCCGCGCAAACCTTGGCCACGTAAGGTGCTGCATCCGAGGCTTTCCCTCGCCACGGTTGTGGCGTAGACTCCCAGGCTACCATCTGACTTGCCTTCCGCCCGCCATGCTCGTTCGGCTCCGACTGTTCCTCCTCGCCCTCCTCGCGTTCGCCGCTGTGCCCACTATTGCCCAAGATGCCGATGCGCCCGACGACCCCTTCCTCTGGCTCGAAGAGGTCGAGGGCGACCGGGCACTCTCCTGGGTCGGCGAGCAGAACGCCGAGACGGTCGCGGCGCTGGAGGCGCACCCAGCCTACGACGATCTCTACGGCGACATCCTCGCCGTCCTCAACAGCGACGACCGCATTGCCTATCCGGGTCTGCGCGGCAACTTCGTCTACAACTTCTGGACGGACGCCGACAACCCGCGCGGTCTCTGGCGCCGCACTTCCGTAGACGCCTACCTCGCTGGCGACCCCACCTGGGAGACGCTGCTCGACATCGACAAGCTGGGCGCGGAGGAAGGCGTCAACTGGGCCTACAAGGGCACGACGTGCCTCGCGCCCGACTACGACCGCTGCCTCGTCCGTCTTTCGCGCGGCGGGGCCGACGCGGCCGAACTGCGCGAGTTTGACGTGTCCTCGAAGACGTTCGTGGACGGGTTCTACGTGCCCGAGGCGAAGTCTTCGTTGGCGTGGATCGACGAGAACACGCTGCTCGTCTCAACGGACTGGGGCGAGGGTTCTCTGACCGACTCTGGCTACCCGCGCATCGTGAAACGCTGGACGCGCGGGACGCCGCTGGACGACGCCGAGACGGTCTACGAGGGCGCAACGAGCGATGTGGGCGTGTGGGCGGCAAGCGTACGCATGGGCACGGCGAGCATTCCGCTCATCGCGCACCGGCCGAGCTTCTTCGAGGGCACCACCTACGTGCTCCGCGACGGCGCGCCCGTCGCGCTCGACCTCCCGATGGACGCCAACCCGTCGCTCGTGGACGGCCAACTCGTCGTCTACCTCCGCTCGCCGTGGACCGTCGGCGAGACGACCTACCCGACCGGTGCCCTCGTCGCCACCGACTACGAGGCGTTCCTCGCGGGCGAACGCGCTTTCGAGACCGTGTTCGTGCCGACCGAGCGGCAGACGGTGCAGTACGTCGCCTCGACGGCGCACTCGATGATCGCGTCCGTGCTCGACAACGTGCAGGGGCAACTCCACCGTTTCCGCTACGAGGACGGTGCGTGGACGAGCACCATGATCGACGCGCCTGAACTTGGCAGCGTCAATGTCGTGAGCACGAGCAGCGAGGACGACCGCTTCTTCTTTACCTACAGCTCCTACCTCCAGCCCACGACGCTCTACCTCGCGGGCGAGGACAACTCCGTTGCGGAAGTCACCAAGCTCCCCGCGCTCTTCGACACCGAGGGGCTGACGGTCGCCCAGCACGAGGCCACGTCCGCCGATGGCACGCAGATCCCGTACTTCATCGTCCACCGCGAGGACATCGCGCTCGACGGCACCAACCCGACGCTGCTCTACGGCTACGGCGGCTTCGAAATCGCACTCACGCCGTCGTACAGCGCCACGGCGGGGCAGGCGTGGCTCGAACGCGGCGGCGTCTATGTGGTCGCCAACATCCGGGGCGGGGGCGAGTTCGGCCCCGAATGGCACCGCGCCGCCCAGAAGGCGAATCGCCAGCGCGCCTACGACGACTTCATCGCCGTCGCCGAGGACCTTATCGCGCGCGGCGTCACATCGCCGGACCACCTCGGCGTGCAGGGCGGCTCCAACGGCGGCCTCCTCACGGGCGTCATGGTGACCCAGCGCCCCGACCTCTTCAACGCCGTCGTGATCGCGGTGCCGCTGCTCGACATGCGGCGCTATCACACGCTCCTCGCCGGGGCCAGCTGGATGGCCGAATACGGCGACCCCGACAACCCCGACGAATGGGCCTACATCCGCCAGTACTCGCCCTATCACAATCTCGACGCCGACGCGGACTACCCGCGCGTGCTCTTCACCACCACCACGCGCGACGACCGCGTGCACCCCGGTCATGCCCGCAAGATGGCCGCGAAGATGCGTGGCCTCGGCCACGAGGTCTACTACTTCGAGAACACCGAGGGCGGCCACGGTGCGGGCGTCACACCCGAGCAGCAAGCCCAGATGATGGCGATCACCTACGCCTATCTTCTCGAACGCTTGCAGTAGCGCTCCAGGAACGATACGGCGTTGGCTACGCCGTCCTCGGCACGCAGTTGCTCGCCGAGCGTAGTGGCCCGTACGTGCATCGCGGTGTCGTTGAGCGCGGTGCGGATGCGTCCGGCGAGCGACTCGGCAGTGAGGTGCTTCTGGCGGAGCGGCTCTGGTCCGGCCCCGAGTGCGTGGACGCGGCGCCCCCAGAATGGCTGATCGCCGAAGAACGGGCACACGACCGTCGGGCGGCCCGCGCGGAGCCCTGCAGCAGTCGTTCCTGCCCCGCCGTGGTGGACGACGGCCGCCATACGCGGGAAGAGCCAATCATGCGGGGCACCGCGCAGCACGAAGCACGTGTCGGGTAGCGTCACCTCGGCGAGGTCGAGGCTGCCCCAGCCGAGCGCGAGGACGGCGCGTACCCCAGCCAACGCCACCGCCTCGATGACAGCGCGCGCGCGATCCGCACCGCGCTTCCCTTTCATGCTCCCGAAGCCGACGTACACGGGCGGCGGCCCCGCGTCGAGGAACGCGGCGAGGTCGTCGGGCGGCGACCAGTCCGGCTGCGCGAGGTGCCAGAAGCCCGTCGTGGCGACGTGCGACGGATAGGTCGCCGGGACGACGTGGGGGCTGAACGCCTGCAGGAGTGGCAGCGGCGAGCCGTCGGGACGGGCGAGCGCGGGGCCTTGCGGCAGATGGTGCTCCTGATGCCAGTCGCGAAGGTAGCGGCGCGTGCCCCAGTCTGCGAGGCGGTGCGTGAGGCGGTAAGTACCCCGGTTGTAGGAGCGGTGCAGCGGCCCCGTCCAGCGTGGCGGGGCTGCGATGCCGAGCACGGGGAAGTCGGAGGTGGGGCCAAAGATGGGCTGCAGGGTGGCAAGGACCGCGCGCGCGCCCAGTCGTTGCGCGAAGCCCGTGCCCCAGAACGCCTTCTGATGGAAGACGATCACGTCGGGCTGCGCAGCCTCGGCGGCGGTCCACGCCTCGTCCACCATGCTGCGCTGGGCGGTGCTGATGGCGCGGTACGACTTCGCGATCGTCCGGGCCCACCCGAGCGGGGTGGATGAGTTCTCGATGGCGTCCCGTCCGAGGTCGGAGTCGAGGAAGTCGAGGATCGCGTCCGAGAGCGGCGCGAACACCAACCCCGCGTCCTCGACGAGCGAGCGGAAGCGCGTGTGTGTGTTGACTGTCACCGTGTGCCCGGCCGCAGCGAGGCCGACCCCGAGTGCGACAAACGGCTGCGCGTCGCCCCGCGACCCGACGGTGGTGAGCAGGACCCTCATTTCTTCGCCAACTCCCACACCGAGTCGCCCTTGCGGGAGAGCGCGCGGGCGGCGGGTTCGAGGCCCTGCTTCACGAGCGCGCCGATGTCGTCGATGAGCTGCTTCAGGTCAGCGTAGTAGGAGTGACCGAGCAGCGACGGGTCGAGGCCGGAGGCGTCGATGGTGGTGACGCCGGGGGCAACGACGAGGCTGTTGCCCGCGCGCGGGGCGCCGTGGAGGGCCTGCGAGACGCGCAGCGCGGTGTCGTCGGCGGAGGCATAGAGCGTGACCTGCTGGGCCGCGCCCGTGATCGCTGGGGCGATGTCGCGCTGGAAGACCTCGGCATCTACGTCGGGCGCGGCGAGGATGACCTGGTTGAACTGCGGCGCCTTGAACTCGCACGCGAACTCGCGGAGCGCCTGCGTGACGGCGCGGTTGCCCATGCTGTGCGCCACGATATGCACGTCTTCGGCGCCCGAGCGGAGCGCGATCTCACGGAGGAAGGCCTTCAGGTGGAAGACGCTCCACATCACGTCGTTCTCGTCGGCGAGGTAGCGCAGCAGCGAGGCGTCCGAGGGCCATGAGTAGAACGCCGGGACGCCATCGAAGCTGAGGTCGTAGGCCATCTGCGCGGTGCGCCGGGCGGCGTCCTCGAACGAGACGTTGAAGCCGTGCACGTAGAGCAGCACCGCCCGGCTCGATGTCGAGTCCAGCGCGGCTTGCATCGCGGCGACGGCCTCGTCCGTGTCGAGCGGGGAGACGTCCTGGAGGATGATGTGCCGGGCCGGGTCGGCGCGGAACTGGAGGCGCAGCCAACTCGGCGACTCCATCTCGCCCGGCTCGTGGGTCTTCGGGATCGTGACGGTCGCGGTGCCCATCTGAAGCTCGCCCCCGCGTCGTCCGCCATAGAACCGACGCGGGCTGCTCCTGCCGGTCCGTGCGCGGTCGGTGCCGTAGAACACCTCGACCTCGACATAGTCCTCGGGCCCGGCCTTGGTGCCGAAGCCTGGCAGCGTCGGCGCGAGGTCGTCCGAGAGCCATCGCCCGGTGAGGTCCCAGACGTAGACGGCGCCGGCCTCGTCACCGCCGACGCCGTCCGCAGCGCCGAGGCCAAGCGCTACGAAGCGTCCGTTAAAGGTGAGCCGCGCAAACGTGCCGAGGATCTCGTCGTGCAGCAAATCCTCAGGCGCAAGTTCGGAGTCCGAAACGGAGGCGGCGAGTGTGACTTCAGTGAGACGTAGAGGATTGTCGTCGTTTCGGGCCGAGAGGCTGATGCCCCCCTTGACGAGATAAACCTCGATGCTCACCGTGCTGTCCGGCCGCACGGTCGTGCCCACGAGGTATACCCGGCCGCTGAGGTCTGAAAAGGAGGTGCGTGGTCTAGGGAAGGTGCCGTCCGTCGCGAGCCAGTAGAGTTCCTGATCCGAAAGAGGGCCGCCGTCGTTCCCTTGCACCTCATGTGTGCCCGCGTAGCGCCAGCCAAGTGTGTCTGCTACGAACGCGTGGCTGCCTGCATTGGCACTACCGCGCGCGTAGCTCACAAAGAGCGTGTCTCCGCTAGCTGCAAGGGGTGCACCGAAGCCGTCCCTGGGAAGTCCACCAGGGGCGGCGAGCTTGGCGGTCTCGACCCAGGCGAGTCGGTCGCGGTCGTAGGCGTAGACGTAGGCCGCGCCGGTGCCAGGACGTTCGCCCGTGGCACCAGGAGCCCCGACGACGAGGCGGCCGTCGGGGAGCAGCGCCACGTCGGCGCCGAATCGAGCGGCGGGCACGGCGTCGCTGGGCGTCAGCCAGTCGGCGGCGGGCTGCGCGTGCAGGACCGCGGGCACGGCGAGAAACAGCGCGAGGAGCGAGCAGGCGCGGAGGAGTCGGTCGCGCATAGTGGGTCAGATTGCGCGTGAGGTCGGCGAAGGGCGTGCACGGCGTGGGCACCCTGCAAGAAACAACGGATGAGCCGAAATCCCTCGCATCCGGAGCGCGGACCACGTCGGCGACGGCGCAATGCCTCCGCTGCAAAATCGAACAGCGAGGGGGGCGTCGTGTGCCGATTCGAAACGTACTGGAACCGGGTAGGCCAGGGTGTAGGAAAAACGCGGACATCGGCGATTGGCAAGGCTTCGCGGCGATACCGCGACACGCCACGGTGACATCAGAACGGGGTGATGCGTGTCTCAAAATTGCGGTGGTGGACTTGCAGGTCAGGGGAAACGCCGTCTACCACCCGGCGCTCACCTACCGCACCCATCCCCTCCGGTCACCATGGCCCGCCTTCGCCTCGCCGCGCTCGTGGCGCTGCTTCTGGGCGCTGCTGCCACCTACCTCGTAAGTGGCGACGCCCCACCATCTCCTGATCCTCTACCCACGATGGCGGTGTCCCTGTCCGAAGCGCCACGCGTGGAGCGGCAGGCAGCGCCGCCAAGAGCGAGACGATCGCCCACCCTGGCAGCTTCTGGCATCGACGAGGCCCGAGACAGTGCTGCGTTGCAACGGCTCGGTTCTGATGGGCCGCGGGTGTCGGCCCCCATGGTCCCGACGCCGCTCTGGCTCGACGCGCCCTACGCCGCGCTTGCCCTCGACCCACGGGCCCAAGTCGTGCAGGGCGAGGCACCGCTCCCGCCGTTGCTCGACCGCACGAGCTTCGACGTGCTCATGCTCGACTCGCTGATCTCGATGCGCCGCATGCGCAGCGGCTTGCAGCACGCGATGGGCGGATCGCACCGCTTCCGGATTCCCGTCGACACCCGAGCCGAAGTACAGACGCCCTACCTCATGCCCACGCTCGACATGCTGGCCGAGCGCGCTCGCGTGGCGTCGCGCCTGACCACACGCCACGTCGGCGGGCTGCACCTCACGCAGGGAGACACGGTGCAGGGAAGTGGTACGCTCCTCATTGAGGGCGACCTCCACGTGCCGGAAGGGGCGTCGCTGTACTGGGACGGTCTGGTGCTGCTTCACACGGACCGCGCGCCGCATCAGCTGCGTGCCGACCTCCGCGGCGACGTGCAAATCCGTGGCGCGATGGCCATGCGGCAGACCATCACCGACACGCTGGCCTGGCAGGAGACGCTCAGCCACGACATGACGACCGGACTGCACGTGAGCCTGGGCAACGAGGCCCGCCTCTACTACGACAGCCAAAGCCTCCGCATGGCGCTCGACGCAGTACTGCCGGTGCCTGGGTAAGGCCTGCCATATCGATCGCCCATCTTGTGCACGTTAAGCTGATAGGACGCTACAAGGCACCACGGTAGCTGAGCCGATGCGCGAGCCGGTTGGGCTCGGGCAACTTGGTTCGCATGGCGGCCCGCAAGCTGAGAGCCGTGGCCTCCTCCAGGGTGATCCGGTGCCCGGCAGAGACGAAGACAGGCTTCACCCGCGTGCGCGTGCGCAGTACGGTCCCGATGACCTCGTCCTGATGCATCAGAAGCGACTGGGCGCCTTTGTCAGGACCAGGTTCGTCGTAGGTGCCCACAAATCGTTTCTTAGCGACCCCGAGGGCAGGGCGGTCGAGCAGGACGCCGAGGTGACAGGCTAGGCCGAAGCGACGGGGGTGGGCGAGCCCGTGCGCGTCGAGCATGAGCACGTCCGGCATAGACCCACGTTGCGTAGCCAGGTCGTCGAGCACGGGGAGCAAGGCCGGGATCTCGCGGAAGGAGAGGAGGCCAGGAACGTAGGGAAACGCGACGGGGCCTTCCCAGATCGCGGTGGCAAGGGGCGTCCAGCCCTCCGTCTCCGTGACCACTCCGGCAGCGCGCACGCGGTCGCCCCGCACGCTCACGTCGAGGCCGACTACCGTTGATGGCTGGGCATGAAGGGGCTCGACCCGGACCTCGGGAGCGAACTTGCGCTGTACCTCGATGGCCTCGCGCGGGGCAAGGTCCCACGGGTGGGTGTGGCGTAGGGGGAGCGGCATGAGCGAGAGCGGCTGCAAAAGCGTCCCCTACTCGCAGCGCGCCCGACGTGTTCACCGGCGATGGTTGGGCGTGCCCCTTCCGCTTAAACAGGAGGACCAACGCCGCGCGCTACACCGCCTGGATCTCGTTGGGCGGGGGAAGCTGATCGGCGTCTTCGCTGAACCAAAGCACCCCGATTACGAACTCAGAGGCGGGATCTAAATCCAACTGCTCTGCGACGACGGGCGCGTCCTTGATGTCAGGCTGTGCCCAGCGGGTGTGGAAGTCTTCGGCCCAGAGGGACAAGGAGAAGCGCTGCACGGCGGTCAGGCTGCGCTCTTGGACGTGCTCGGCTTCCTGCGGGTCTTCGGCGCGTGCGCAGGTGACCACGACCCACCCAGGGATTTGCCCCCAGAGCGAGCGGGCGCGGGTCGCGGCATCGGCCCCTCGGCGCTGCTCTACGGCCTGGGCATGCGCTCTGGTCAGGACCGTCACGGCGTCGTCGGTGAGGACGTGGAAGCGCCAGGGCGGACTGGTGTAGTTGCCCACCACGTCCCAGGCCGCCTCGCGGGCGCGCTCCAGCGCAGCCTGGATGGAGTCCTGCGGGCGGGGCATCGAGAAGGGAGACGGCAACGTGGGAGTGCAGAGAAGTCGCATAGCAAGATCGGGGGGCGGCCCGCACATTTGCACATGCACACGTGCAAATGAGTGAGGAGGGTCCGGTGGTGGAACGCCCGCCCCAAGTCCAAAGCGTATGCCAGCGCAAGGGCACGGCCTCGATGCCACCTGGAATGGCGATATGCGCGGACTCAATGTCACGAGGAGGCACGCTGGAGCCTGCCTAATTCACGCGTTTGCGCAAACGCGCGGGTCTCGGGCGCGTCGCAATGGCAGAGGTGCCGGACCGATTCGTAACCCGCCCGCCGGGCGGCTCCGCTACGGGTCCGCGTGCCAGCTTCACGTCGGGTTCGCTTGCCCAGCCTTCCCAGGCCATGCTATATTTGAGACTCCATGAACGCTGCATCCGTGTGGCACGAGCGGGCTCTTAGCTCAGTTGGTTAGAGCGCTACGTTGACATCGTAGAGGTCACTGGTTCGAATCCAGTAGAGCCCACAAAAACACCCTGTAAGCGTAATGTTTACAGGGTATTTTTCATTGAGGGGTACAACATAGGTACAACAATCGCCTGATTTCGCCCCTCAGGCGGCGTTCCGGGCGTCACGAGGCAGAGTCACCGCAACGTGTGAGGTAATCGCCTCCAGCTTGGCTGTGCCGTTGGCTTCCTCCAGCTTCTTCATCGCCTTCAACTCGGCGGCGAGTTGATCTACATAGCTGGAGTACGACCAACGGCGGCGGCTGCGTACCTCCAGCGTGCAGCCGAGGTGTTCGGCTCGGTCGCCGTCCTCATCCATGAGGCTGTTCAGGATTGTGGGTTCGAGCGCCTTCATCTCGGCGGTGAGCCGCTTCACCTCTGCTTTGAGTTCGAGGTAGCGGTCGAGGTCGGCGGGATCGTCAAGGGTACGGAGTGGGCAAATAGGCATAGCCAGGTACGGTCCGAGTGCGAGGGGCGAAAGGCAGGCGAGGGCTCAAAGCCCCCGCCCTTCGTTCTGCTAAGCGTCGTAGTAGGACGCGAGCGCCATGTCGTCCATGTTGGCCATCGCTTCGTCGTAGCGCGCGCACATGAGCTCGAACTCGATGGTCGTCTCGACCTCTTCGAGCACGTCGCACTCGACCGTGCCGGGGAAGGGGCGGCCGGCCCCGTCGGTGAGGCGGTCGATGCGGTAGTCGCCGGGGGCTACGTCGGCAGTGACGTGGATCTGACCGTAGTGCGTCGAGGGGATGGTATCTGCATGATGGTGAACCGGAAGGGGTTGAGGAGGTGGGCGTTGCCGCGCCCTTGAATTATCATGGTATACAACTATTTTAGTTGTCAATCAAGCAAAATGGTTGTATAGGTCTACTTTTTTACTATCTTCAAGAGCCTAGATTGCTTGACCTCTCCATCCCTATGCGTTTCCTAGACGAAGACCTCGCCGCCGCTGTACGTGCC
>JBCBEX010000041.1:0-35702 GCA_038528235.1 Bacteroidota bacterium | reverse complement strand
TCTTCTCGTACCGCTGGAACTTCCACGCGCTCGCGGCGCAGGGCTACGTCGTCGTCGCGCCCAACCGGCGCGGGATGCCGGGCCACGGCGTGGCCTGGAACGAGCAGATCTCGCAGGACTGGGGCGGCCAGGCGATGACCGACCTCCTGACGGCCATCGACGCGGTGTCCGCCGAGCCGTATGTCGACAACGAGCGCATCGGTGCCGTCGGGGCCTCGTTTGGTGGCTACTCAGCGTTCTGGCTTGCCGGTCACCACGAGGGCCGCTTCAAGACGCTCGTATCCCACGCGGGCCTGTTCCACCTAGAAAGCATGTATGGCTCGACCGAAGAGCTCTTCTTCGTCAACTGGGACCTCGGCGGGCCGTTCTGGGCAAACCCGCGCCCTGAGAGCTACGACCGATTCTCGCCGCACCTCTACGTGGACCGCTGGACCGCCCCGATGCTCATCACGCACGGCGACCTCGACTTCCGGGTGCCGCTAGAGCAGAGCCTCCAGGCGTACACAGCGCTGCGTATGCAGGGGCTCGACGGTCGCCTCGTCACGTTCCCGGACGAGGGGCACTGGATCAACACGCCGCAGAACAGCCTCGCCTGGCATCGCGAGTTTTACGGCTGGCTCGATCGCTACCTCCAGACAGCGTACACGCCGCCCATCGCCCCAAGCTCAACCGACTAGCTTCCGTGCAGGAGCATCCGGCATGGCCCTGCAGCGCAGCCACCCTGCGCATCCTCATGACCGCGCTAGCCTTCGGCAACCGCTTGGCGGGCGCTAGCAGCCGCGTGCGCCCCATCGAGGGCGACCGAAGAATCGAGAGGGCTGTGACTCGTTCCTCCTCAAAAGAAAAGCGGCCTCTGCGCGTGATGCAGAGGCCGCTGAGGGCTCCCCGGGTAGGACTCGAACCTACAACCCTGCGGTTAACAGCCGCATGCTCTACCATTGAGCTACCGAGGAATGGCAAGGCATCCAAGATAGGGAGGTCCCGCGCACTCCGCAATTACTGCGCCCGCTCGCGCGTCATCTTCACGGACCGTTCGTGCCAGCCTCCACCTCCTGATCAAACCGCCGAGCGTTGTTGCCCGGCGCCACGTCAGGGAGGTAGCCGCCCGGGTCGAGCACGACGCTTGCTACGCTCCCTGCAGGGAACGTCACTTGCGTCTCCCAAACACCATCGAGCCACGTCTGCACCGGAATGACTTCCGTGTGCGTGCGCCCATCGGCATAGGTCACTTCTACGGGGACGGGCACGGGGGCCAGGCCAAGGTCGCGTACGGTCACGGTCACACCTTCTGCGGTTGTCTCGACCTCGCCCAGGGCCAAGTCTACAACCCACGTCTCGAAGAGCATCGGCGTCCAGAGCCAGTCGAGGTCTTCGCCGAGGTAGCGCTCGAAGCCGTTAAAGAGGTCCCACGGGTAGGGGTGCTTGAAGGCCCAGTCGCGGGCGTAGGAGCGGTAGGCGTTGAGGAAGCGCTCTCGCCCATAGGTGCCTTCGAGCGTACGCAGGATGACGACCGGCGTCGAATAGGCCGCAACGGTGCGGGCGGCGCTACCGAGCGGATCGACGGCGCGGGCGGCCCCGCCGACGCGGGTTTGGTCGGCGTGGCGCATCGGCTCGACGGCGTAGCCCGTGCCCGCGAGGTAGTAGTGGTACTGCCGTCGCCGCGCCCACGGGTCGATGTCCTGCTCGCCGAAGCCGCCCTGCGCGACGAACGCCTCCTCGCCGAGCTGGGTGTTGTAGCTCGTCAGGCCTTCTTCCATCCACGTGTAGCGCTTCTCGTCGTTGCCGACGACCATCGGAAACCACATGTGCGAGGTCTCGTGGTAGGTAACGCCAAAGAGCGAGCGCTCGTTGCGGTCGCTGCCGATGAGGGTGATCATCGGGTACTCCATCCCGCCGCCGATCACGCCCTCGACCATCGACATGTGCGGGTAGGGGTAGGGGAAGAACACATCCGAGAGGTGCTCGACGGAGAAACGGAGGAACTCGGCAGCGCGGTCGCGCCAGGCCTGCTCGTCGGGGCGGTAGAGGGCGTGGATGAGCGCGTAGTCGTCCTCGCCATCGGCATCGGTGTCACCGACGTTGGCCCGCGTCGCGTCCCAGACGTAGGCCGCCGACGCCCCAAACGCGAAGTCGCGGACATCCTCGGCGCGGTAGTTCCAGGTGAGCGTCCCGCCCGTCATCACCGTCGATTCGCCAGGGAGCCGCTGGGCCTCCTCCACGATGCGCACGACCTCGTCGGAGGTGGCGGCGGTAGCTAGTCGTTCGCGAACACGCGGGGCGAGCACCTCGCTCGCGTTCGTGAGCGTGCCCGTGGCGGAGACGAGCCAGCCTTCGGGCAGCGTGACCGACACGTCGTAGTCCGCAAACGGCATGTAGTGCTCGCCCTGGCCGAGGTAAGGGTCGGTGTGCCAGCCGTAGACATCGTCGTAGACCGCGAACTGCGGGTAGAAGTAGCTCAGGAAGTAGACCTCGCCGTCCTGCCCCATGCGCGGCGCGCCGCCCGCGTTGGGGACGGGAAACGAGTAGGTTGTTTCCACGACCGTACGCCCGCCCGGGGGGATAGGGCGCGCCAAGGCGATGGTGAGGAGCGTACCGCTGATGTCATACGCAGGCGCTTGCAGCCGGCCGGCCGTCGCTGAATAGGCCGTTCCGTCCACGATGAGCGCCTCAATGGTCGTGCCGCCGGTGACTTCGACGGTACGGTTGCGCGGCACGCCGGGCGCGTGGAGGTTCTGACGCACCTTCATCACGAGGTAGGCGAGTGAATCCGGGCTGTTGTTGAAGTAGGTAGCCCGCTGTACGGCGGAGAGCGACCGTGTAGCCGGATCGATCGTCACGTCGATGCCGTAGGTCGCGCGGTTCTGCCAATAGTTGGGACCGGGAGCGCCGTAGGCTGTGCGGGTGCCCTGCGCAATGGCCCGTTCAAACTGCGGGGGCTGCAGAACGGGGTAGGGACGCGGACGCTCTTGCGCAGCAGCAGGCCAGGCGAGGACGATGGCAGCGAAGAGGACGAGGAGCGACCGGGCGCAGGAGGGTCGGGTGAGCATCGTGGGGTGGCGGCAGACGAAGAAGCCAGAAGGTGGAGCATACGCACGGCCGTGGTCGTGCAGCGCAAGTCGTACGCGGGGCCGGGTGGGAGGGGCCATGAAGACGACGCCAAGAGCCTGGCGAGAGGTGCCGCGAGGGCCTGCGCGTATTGCATGCGCTCCTCGCGGCGCTTTACCTTAGTTGCCCTGTTGCCCAAGTGGCGGAATTGGTAGACGCGCTACATTCAGGGTGTAGTGACCGTATGGTCGTGGAGGTTCGAGTCCTCTCTTGGGCACCCTAGTCCCCTTACATCCCCGTTTTCAGATCGAAAACGGGGATTTTTTTTGGCGCACGTCACGTGCCGGCTATTTCGCACGCCACGGTGTTGTTCGACCACGTCGCACACGCAGCCGCGCCGGTCGGGCCCGACGAGGGCTACCGCTCGACGCGACCCGAGCCGGAGCCGCCCGCGAGCTTCTCGACCTCGTCGGCGGACGTGAGGTTCAAGTCGCCGGGGATGGTCTGCTTGAGGCAACTCGCAGCCACGGCAAATTCGAGCGCGTCCTCCGCGCGGACCTTCGTGAGCAGGCCGTGGATGAGGCCCGCCGCGAAACTGTCGCCGCCGCCGACGCGGTCCACGAGGCGGATGTCGTAGCGGCGGCTCCGCACGGCCACGGGTGCCGGTGCCGCACGCCCTGCGCCGCCGAGGATCATCGCGCTCCAGCCATTGTCGCTCGCGGAGAACGACTCCCGCAGCGTGATCGCCACGCAGTCGAAGCCGTAGTCGGCGCGCAGCTTCTCGGCGAGGCGCGCGTAGCCCGTCATGTCGAGTGCGCCCGCCTCTGCAGCCTCCGCGTCGGAGCCCTCGACGGTGACCCCGAGCGAGCGGTCGGCGTCCTCTTCGTTCGCGATGCAGACATCGACGTACTGCATGAGCGGGCGCATCGTCTCCCTGGCTTCGCCGATGGTCCAGAGCTTCTTGCGGTAGTTGAGGTCGCATGACACCGGGACGCCCGCCGACTTCGCAGCTTCGCAGGCGGCCCTGAGCGTCTGCCGCGCGATGGGGCTGAGCGCGGGCGTGATGCCGGTCCAGTGGAACCAGTCTGCCCCCTCGAAGACCGTGGCCCAGTCCACCTCGTGGGCGTCCATTTGGCTCACGGCCGAGTGCGCGCGGTCATAGACGACCTTCGAAGGGCGCTGGCTCGCCCCCGTTTCGAGGAAGTAGATCCCGACGCGGTCGCCGCCGCGTATGATATGCTGCGTGTCGACGCCGAATCGGCGAAGGTGGCCTACCGCGGCTTGCCCGATCTCGTGAGTGGGGAGCTTGCAGACGAACGCAGCGTCGTGCCCGAAGTGCGCGAGCGAGACGGCCACGTTGGCCTCGCCGCCGCCGAAGGTGACGTCGAACGTGGCGGCCTGGGTGAAGCGTTGAAAGCTTGGTGGCGAGAGGCGAAGCATGACCTCGCCGAAGGTGACGATTCGGGACATGGGGGCGTGCTGGAGAGAGGCGGCGTTGCGGTGGATCGGTGTTGCAAGGGAGCAGTGAAGGGGAAGGCGGAGCACGGCGGAGGAAAGACACCGCGCCGCGCGGCCTTACCGCCTCACTCATTCTGTGCGGCGCGGACGTGGGTCATGAGCGTGCGTGCGTTGTCGGTCAGCGTCTGCCAGTCGCCTGCCGCGATGGCTTGCTTGTCCACAAGAGCGCTTCCGACACCGACGGCCACAGCCCCGGCGCGGAGCCAGTCGCCCGCGTTGGTGAGCGAGACGCCACCCGTGGGCATAAGCTTGAGGTGCGGCAGCGGCGCGAGGACGCCCTTGAAAAAGCTCATTCCGAGTACGCCGGCTGGGAAGACCTTCACCACGTCGGCTCCGGCGTCGTGGGCTGCTTGGATCTCGGACGGGGTGAAGCAGCCGGGCATAGCTGCAGCCCCGTTGGCGTGCGCGGCCGCCACGACCTCGCGCTTGAAGACGGGGCTCACCACATAGCAGGCTCCAGCCTCGACGGCGGCATGGGTCTGCTTGGCTGTCAAGACGCTGCCTGCCCCGATGAGTACGCTGTCGCGCATCTCCTGGGCGACAAGCTGGATGCCCTCAATGGCATTGGGCACGGTCATGGTAATCTCGAAGCACACAACGCCGCCTACACAGAGCGCCTGCGCAACCTCGATCAAGCGGTCGGGGTCGTCGGTGCGTACCACAGCGACGGCTCCTTCCTGGCGGATGCGGTCTACGATGGCCGAGCGAGGAGAGGAAGCTTGAAATACGGGACGGGCGGTAGCGCGTGCAGTCATGTTGGAAGAGGCTAGAGGAAGTGAAACGGTGAACGGCTGAGGTAGGGCATTCCGCGGAGCAGATCCGACGGGCGCTGGGGGCGATCCGGCCGAGGCGGGTTTGTCTATCGCCCTGTAGCCCCGGACGAGGAGTTTCTCGGCACCGGGCTGTCGTGGTCGCTGGATAACCCCCGCACGAGCCTCTACGCCGTCCCACAGCCCGCGCAGGTAGGTGGCACCGAGCGCGCGGTCATAGAGGCCGTAGCCAGGCCGCGCCGCCGTGTCACCAACCTCGTCCCAAATCATGCGCCCGTGGTCGGGCCGCGCCGGTCCGTCGAACCCGACCCCATAAAGGGCCTGGATGACCGCGGCGAGGTCCACATCGCCTTCAGCATGAGCGACCTCGCGGAAGGCGTGAGGCCCAGTCGTACGAACGTTGCGGAGGTGTGCGAAGTGGATGCGCTCGCCGAGAGCCTGTACGGTCTCTGGCAGGCGGGCCGCTTCGGTAGGGTCAGCCCCCAACGAGCCAGTGCAGAGCGTGACGCCATTGGCGGGGCTATCCACAAGGTGGCAGACGCGACCGAGCGCAGCGCCGCTCGTGACGATGCGTGGCAGGCCGAAGACCGGCCATGGCGGGTCGTCCGGGTGGATGGCGAGCCGCACGCCTACCGCCTCGGCAACAGGCACGACGCGCTCGAGGAAGTAGGCGAGGTGCTCCCAGAGTTGCTCGGCGCTCACGTCGGCGTAGGCAGCGCGCAGCGCCGTCAACTCCGCTGGCGATGGCGCGCCAATCCAGCCGGGCAGGCCGCCACCGGAGAGCAGCGCGGCCTCCACGCGGCCGAGGTCGGCGTCGTCGTGTGAGAGCGTCGCCGAGCCGTCGGGGAGCCGGAACGCGAGGTCGGTGCGCGTCCAGTCGAAGACCGGCATGAAGTTGTAGCACACCACCGGGCTGCCCTCACCAGGCGGCATGAGCACGCCCAGGCGCTCGATCGTCATCTGGTAGGCCTCGATGTGCGCGTCGCGCTCAGGCTGCCCGAGCTTGATCGCCTCGGAGACGGGCACGCTCTCGATCACATCGAGCCGCAGCCCTGCGTCCTCGACCTGCCCAACGAGTTCAGAGATAGCAGATGCCGACCACGCCTCGCCGGGAGGTACGTCGTAGCACGCGCTCACGATGCCGGTCAAGCCGGGGATCTGGCGAATCTGGTCGAGGCGGACCGAGTCAGCGGGGCCGTACCAGCGGAAGGTGAGGGTCATCGAATGGGCGGCAGGGCCGCCGTCTAGCATGAGGAGGAAAGCGTCGGGAGCACGTCGAAGGCGTGTACAGCTAGGACCTGCAATCCAAGGCCTGCGGCTTGCGACCTGCGACCTCAGCAAGCAGCGCGTCCACGGCGGCTGGGATGCCCTGGGCTAGGGCACGGGAGAGGTGCTGGACTATGGCGCTGGCGAAGCCTGGTACGGTGGTGAGGTCTGTGTCCCAGAGCCGGGCGAGCAGGGTTTCGACAAGCGTGGCGAGCGCTACGGGATCGCCCACGTCGGTACGACGCCATTCGAGGCGGATGGTCTCGGCCCGGTCGTCGCGTAGGAGTCGGGTTACGTCGAGGCCGGGAAAGTGCTCACCGTCCAGTCCCGCTGCGGCGCGGTGCAGCAACAGCAGCGCAGCCACGCCCAATGCGATGCCTTCGGGCGGACGGCCTGTCGCGACATGATAGTGCCCGACGGCGGGTGCGACGCGGACGCCGAGCTTCATCGTCTGCTGGAGCGTGATCTGGACCAGCTCGTGGCGGATATACGGGTTGCGGAAGCGCTCAAGCACGGCGCGCGCGAACGGCTCCGCCGAGCCCGGTTGCTCGCCCACCTCGGCCAACTCGGTTTCCGTGGCGGCGGCCAACTCCTCGATCATCACCTGCTGCACGAATGCCCCAACGCGAGTATCCGTGACGGCGTCTTCCACGGTGGCGAGCCCGCAACCGAGCGCGACGGGCACCATCAGTGTGTGCGTCCCGTTGAGCAGCCGCACCTTGCGCAGCCGATACGGCTCGACGTTGTTGGTCACGACCACGCCAGGGTCAGCGTCTGCGAAGCCGAGGCGATCACGAAGCGCCTTCGTGTCTCCATCGGGTGCCTCGATAGCGAAGAGTCGGTAGACCTCGCACGCCGTCAGCAGCGCATCATCGTAGCCAAGGCGCTCCCGGACGGCCTCGGCCTCAGCAGGGTCGGGCGCCCCTGGTACGATGCGGTCCACGAGCGTGTTCGGGAAGACGCACGCCCGTTCCACCCAGCGCGCGAACTCGTCGCCGAGGCCGCCGCGCTCGGCCCAGCGGTGCACGAGCTCGCGGAGCGTGTCGCCGTTCTGCTCGATGAGTTCGCAGGGGAGGACCACGAGCCCCGCGTCGTCGGCGTAGTTAAACGTTTCAGCGCGGGCGAATAAAAAAGCGGCCAGCTTCGCCGGAAAGGACGCCGGCGGGGTGGCGCGCACGTCGTCGTTGGGGTCCCAGCGGATGCCCACTTCGGTCGTGTTCGAGACGACGAGGGACACCTCCGGTCGCCGCGCGAGGTCGAGGATAGCATCCCAGTCGTCGCGCGCCGCGACGGCGCGGCTCACGGATCCGATCACGCGCATTCGTTCCACGGGCTGGCCCCCATCGATGCCACGCACCAGGAGCGTATAGAGGCCGTCCTGGTCGTTGAATGCCGCTGCGCGACCGCTCCCGGTCTGGCTTACGACCACGACTCTGCCGACGTGAACTCCGGCGCGGTTGGCCTTGTCGAAGAAGTCATCGG
The DNA here is from genome assembly GCA_038528235.1 of Bacteroidota bacterium. Taxonomy (GTDB): domain Bacteria; phylum Bacteroidota; class Rhodothermia; order Rhodothermales; family Rubricoccaceae; genus JBCBEX01. The sequence continues at coordinate 27,621 of JBCBEX010000041.1, read as the reverse complement.
CGAAACCACGCAAGAAGCCGCCCGTCCCGAACTGGACGATCCGCTCGGGGAGGTCGAGCAACGCGCGGCTCGGCACCTGAAGGTCGGCGCGCGCCTGCGTTTCGGGCGCGAGCACGAGGTTACGGTTGAGCGTCATCGGAGAGGGAAGGAAAGAGAGGGGAATTCGATGGGTCGGCGACCCTGGGCTCGCGACTCGCTACAGCGTCACGCCATGCTTCCAGATGGCGATCTCGCGGTAGTCGTTGGTCTCATTGTTGGTGCGCCGCCCAGAAGCGATGGCGAGGAGGTCAGCGAGGAACGTGTCGGCGAGGGTGTCGACATCGGCCTCGCCGGTGAGGAGCGGCCCGGCGGAGGCGTCGATCCAGTGCGGCTTGCGAGCGGCGAGGTCGGGGTTGGTCGCGATCTTGACCGTCGGAGCCGGGAAGCCGAGCGGGGTGCCGCGGCCCGTCGTAAAGAGCACGAGCGTAGCGCCCGCCGCCGTCAGGGCGGTCGCCGAGACGCCGTCGTTGCCGGGCGCTTCGAGGAGCGCAAGACCAGGTGTGAAACCCTCCGACCCCACGACGCTGGCCTGGTGGCCGTAGGCGACGACCTCCGCGACGGGCGCGCGACCGCCTTTCTGGATCGCGCCGAGCGATTTCTCTTCGAGCGTCGTCAGCCCGCCGTCCTTGTTGCCGGGCGAGGGGTTCTCGTAGACGGGCTGGTCGTGGTCGAGGAAGTAGCGCTTGAAGCCGTCGATCATCGCCACGGTGGCGTCGAAGACGGGGCGGCTCATGGCGCGGTCGAGGAGCACCTGCTCGGCCCCGAACATCTCGGGGACCTCGGTGAGTACGACGCGCCCGCCGAGCGCAGCCATCCGGTCGGCGACGCGGCCCACGAGCGGATTCGCAGTCAGCCCGGAGAAGCCGTCCGAGCCGCCGCACTTCATGCCGAGCACGAGGCGGCTGGCTGGCACTGGCGTGCGCTGATCGTGCCGCATCGCGTCCACGAGGAGTTCGACGGCCTCCATCCCGGCCTCGATTTCGTCGTCCACGAGTTGCGCCGTGATTGCTTTTAGGCGACCTGCTGCGCGCCGCGATCCGTCGGGGTCGGCCGCCTCGACGAACGCCGCGAGTTGGTTGTTCTCGCAGCCCAGCCCGAGGACGAGCACGCCGCTGCAGTTGGGGTGCCGCGCGAGCGCCGCGAGGATGGTGCGGGTGTACTGGAGGTCGTCGCCGAGCTGCGAGCAGCCGAAGGGGTGGCTGAAGCTGTGCGCCCCGTCAATCAGTCCGGCTCCGGCGGGACCGTAGCGCCGGTCGGCCATGCGCGCGATGCGCTCGGCCGCGCGGTTGACGCAGCCAACGGTATTGAGCACCCACAGCTCGTTGCGTGTGCCCACGCGACCATCGGGGCGTTCGTATCCCTCGAACGTGAGCGTGGCGGTTGCCTCGGAGGACTGCGGGACGAAGGGCTGGTGGAAGTGGTACGTCTCCTCGCCCGTGAGTGCGGTGGCGAGGTTGTGGCTGTGCACCCAGTCGCCCGGCGCGATGGGAGCCGTCGCCCGACCGACGGGGAAACCATACTTCACCACGGCCTCGCCCTCATCATGACCGACGAGCGCGAGCTTGTGACCCGCCGAGACATCGTCTGCGAGCACGACGGCGCGGCCTGCGACCTCGACGGTCGTGCCTGCCGCCAGCGCATCGACGGCGACAGCGACGGTGTCGTCCGCGTGGACACGGAGGACGGTCAGGGCTTGGGTTTCAGTCTGTGTCATCGGACCGGAGAAACAAGCGGGCAAACACCGCCCCCCGCTTCCCTCCCCCTGAAGGGTCGGAAAGCTGTTCCCCTCATCTCTGAGGGGGACAGTTCGAAGAGCGGAGCGCAGAGCGCGGAGGCGATGAGAACGGGGGGAGCAGACATGGCAACTCAGCTCAGCACAGGCAGCGCACCGCCCGCGAGCAGCGGGACGATGAGCAAGCACCACAGCGTCACGAGAACGGCGAAGAGGAGGTTGAGCCACACGCCCGCGCGGGCCATTTGCGGGAGCGAGATCCGGTCGCTGCCGTAGACAATCGCGTTCGGCGGCGTGGCGACGGGCAGCATGAAGGCGCAGCTCGCGGCAAGCGTCGCGGCGGCGAGCAATAGCATCGGGTCGGCTCCGAGCGGGAGCGCGGCCAGCACGGGGAGGAAGGCGGCGGCGGTCGCGGTGTTGCTCGTCATCTCGGTCAGGAGCACGATCACGAGCACCGTCAGCCCAACGAGGAGCACGAGCGGCCACGCGCTCACCGCTGCGAGGCTCCCGCCGATCCAGGCAGCGAGGCCGGTGTTCTTGATCGCCGCCGCGAGCGAGAGGCCGCCGCCGAAGAGCAGCAGCACGCCCCACGGAAGCGTGACTGCGCTCGGCCAGTCGAGCAAGCGCGCATCGGCCGTGTCGCGTCCTGCCGGGAGCGCGAAGAGGGCCAGTGCCCCTGCCATCCCGATCACAGTGTCGTTGACGCCTGGCGCGAGCGGCTGCCAGAGCTGCCGCGTGATCCAGAGCAGCGCCACCGCGCCGAACACGACCGCCACGCGCCGCTCAGCCGACGACATCCGGCCCATCGCACGCAATTCCGTGTCCACGAAGGCCTGCCCGCCCGGAATGCGTGCGGTGCTGACATTGAATACGACGCGGGTGAGCATGAGGTAGAGCAGCCCCAGCCCGCCAAGCGCGAGGGGGAGCCCGAGCGCCATCCAGCCCGCGAACGATACCTCGACGCCGTACGTGTCGAGCACGAACGCAGCGAGCAGCGCGTTGGTCGGCGTGCCGATGAGCGTCGCCATGCCGCCGACGGAGCAGGCGTAGGCGATGGCGAGCATCAGCGCGACTGCAAAGCCACCCCGTCGATCTTGCCCAGGATCTTCCGTGAGGGCAACGATGGAGAGCCCGATGGGCAGCATCATCACCGCCGTGGCTGTATTCGAGATCCACATCGAGAGCCCGCCCGCCGCAACGAGGAAGCCCGCCACGATCCGGTAGGGCGAGACGCCGAGCCGACTCACGATGCCGAGCGCGATGCGACGGTGGAGTCCCCATCGCTCCAGTCCTTTGGCGAGGAGGAAGCCGCTCAGGAACAGAAAGATGATCGGGTTGGCGTACGGAGCCGCCGCGTCTGCTGGCCCCGCGATCCCGACGAGTGGGAACGCTACGAGTGGGACGAGCGAGGTCGCGGCGAGCGGCAGCGCCTCTGTCATCCACCACACGGCCATCAGCACGCCCACGGCGAGCGTGCGCCATGCCGCTACGTCGAGGCCGTCGGGTGTGGGCAGTGCAAGCAGCCCACCGCCGAGCGCTAGCCCGGCAAGCAGCCCAACCATGCGCACCCGACCGCCCGGCAGTCCCGGCTCGGGCCCGTCGGGCAACGGCTCGCTGACGACTACCTCTGGGGTATCGCGCGCACCGAGCATGACAGGAGTGTCGGTAGACATCGGAGCTAGCGGCGGCGGTTGGCGTAGCGCTCGGCGGCGGCCTCGATGGCGCCGTCCTTCGGGCGGAGGCCCAGGCCGGGCGCCTCGGGCAGCGTGATGAAGCCGTCGGCGTAGGCCGTGCGGTTCTCGAAGAGGTCCCACAGCGACTCGGCCTTGGTGGGGTGGGGGTGCTCCTGCGGTCGGTCAGCGCGCAGCACCGAGGCGACGTAGTGCAGGTGCGCCGCCGTGCCGAGCGTGGGGCGCGTCGAATGGACGGCAATCGGCAGGTCGAACGCCGAGCACAGCGCGGCGATGTGGCGGCCTTCGGTGAGCCCGCCCGCGCGCAGGAGGTCGGGGTTGACCACGTCCGGACGGCCCCGCACGATGAGGTCGCGGAACTGCCAGCGGGTGTACTCGTGCTCGCCCGCCGCGATCTGGATGCCGTCGAGCGCGTCCGCCACCTCGGCGTGGTCCTCGTAGTTGGTGTAGCCGACCGGCTCTTCGAAGACCGACACGTTGTACTCGTCGCGCAGCCGCTGGCCGACCTCGATGGCGCGCGCCGCAGAGTAGCCGTTGTTGGCGTCCACGTAGAGCGGAAAGTCCATCCCGATCTCCGATCGGATCGCGGCTACGACCTCGAACGTCGGGTCGTCCACCGGGTCGACGTTGTACTGCCGGATGTCCATCCGCGCCTTGACGGCCTTGAAGCCGAGGTCCACGTAGTCCGCGGCGATGCGGGCCATGTCGGCGGGCGTGTTGTCGCCGTCGTCGCGGGTGAAGGAGCCGTAGACGGGGATCTGCTTGCGGTAGGCCCCGCCGATGAGCTGGTAGCAGGGCCGCCCGAGCACCTGGCCGCGCGCATCCCAGAGCGCGAGATCGATCCCAGAAATGGCCGACGTGACGAGGCCGCCCCGGCCCATGTCGTCGGCGTTGAAGTAGAGGTCCGTGTAGAGCGGGTCGGCGTCGAAGAGGTCGCGCCCGACGATGCGGTCCTCGAAGTCCTCGATGATCGACGAGACGATGCGGGGGCCTGCTCCAGCGCGGTCGGCTTCGCCCCAGCCGGTCACGCCCGCGCTCGTGCGGACGCGCGTGAAGAGTGCGGCACCGACGTAGAAGGCGTCGACGTCCGTGATGCTGATCGGCGCTGTGCCACGGAGGGCGCCATCGTAGACGGCGGGGGGCGCCCCCGGCTCAGGAGCGGCGAGCGCAATGCCGGGTACGGCGAGCCCAGGCAGCGCGGCCCCGAGCGGGAGCGCGGCGCTGCGGCGGAGGAACGAACGACGGGAGGACACGGCGTGATCGGGAATTGGTGAGACGGAGCGGGCCAGCAATCAGAAGCCGAAAAGGCCGGGCAACCAAAGCGAGAGCTGCGGGAAGGCCGTTACGATCACGAGTGCGACGAGCATCGCCAGGAAAAGCGGGAGGAGGGGGCGCACCACGGCTGCGATGGTCGTGTCCGCGACGCCCACGCCCACGAACAGCACCGACCCCACCGGCGGCGTGCACAGCCCGATGCAGAGGTTGAGCACCATGATGATCCCGAAGTGCGTCGGGTCGATGCCAAGCTCGACCACCACCGGGAGGAAGATGGGCGTGAAGATGAGGATGGCGGGCGTCATGTCCATGAACACGCCGACGACGAGCAGCACCACGTTGATGAAGAGCAGCACCGCGAGCGGGCTCTCGACCGCCGCGAGCGCGGCCGTGACGCCCTGCGGGAGGTTGACGTAGGCCATCGCCCAACTCATCGCGAGGCTCGTCGCTATGAGGAGGATCACCACGGCGGTCGTGGAGGCCGCGTCGAGGAGAATCTGGGGGAGGTCCCGCCAGCCGACCTCGCGGTAGGCGAAGGCGAGCGCGAGCGCGTAGACGACGGCCACGGCGGCGGCCTCGGTCGCGGTGAAGAGCCCCCCCACGATCCCGCCGATCACGACGACCAGCAGCAGCAAGCTCGGCACCGCGCGCCAGAACGCCCGCGCCACGGCAGCGAGCGGCAGCCGCGCATCGGTCGGGTAGCCGCGCTTCATCGCAATCGCCGCAGCCACGGCCATCAGCAGGCCCCCGACAACGAGGCCGGGGACGTAGCCTGCGAGGAAGAGCGCCGCGATGGAGACGCCACCCGAGGCGAGCGAGTAGACGATGAGGACGTTCGAGGGCGGGATGATGAGGCCCGTCGTGGCGGCGGTGATGTTGACCGCGGCGGCGTAGTCGCGGTCGTAGCCCTCGGCTTCCATACGGGGCCCGAGCGAGGTCCCGATGGCGCTCGCAGCGGCGACGGCGCTCCCCGAGATCGCGCCGAAGAGCATCGAACTGACGATGTTGACGAAAGCGAGCCCGCCCGGCAGCGCCCCTACGACGGCCTTGGCCGCGTCGATGAGCCGCGCGGCGATGCCGCCCTTGTTCATAAGCTGCCCGGCGAGGATGAAGAACGGGATCGCGAGCAGCGTGAAGCTGTCGAGGCCGGTCGCCATCCGCTGCGCGACCGTCGCGAGCGCAGGCTCGGCGGGCATGTTCGCGAGCAGCGTCACGCCCGTCGCGAGCCCGATGGCGTAGGCCACCGGCACCCCGAGCGCGAGCAGCCCGAAGAAGGACCCGGCCAGTAAGGCGATGTCGAACAGCTCCATGGTGAAAGTGAAAAGGGGGAAGTTTGAAGTCAGAAGTTGGGAGAAAGAGAGGGGGAGGTTGGAGCGTGAGGGAAAGTGCCCTACGGCTCATCACTTCCTACTTCTGACTTCAAACGTCTAACTTCATCCGCTGCGTAGAAGGCGATCAGCAGACCGGTGAGGGGCACGACGGCGTAGATCACGCCGAGCGGGATCCCGAGCGACGGCGAGGTCTGCCCCAACTCGAACGAGAGGCTCACGAGCGCGCTGCCCCCGGCCACGAGGGCCGCGAGCGCAAACACGAGCACAAACCCCTGAATGACGAGGGCGAGCAGCGTTTGGCTCGACCCCTTCAAGGCGCGCGGCAGCAGGTCGATGGCCAGGTGCATCCGCTGGCCCGAGGCGTAGGCGGCCCCCAGCAGCCCGACCCAGATCAGGAGGAAGCGGGCCAACTCGTCGGTAAAGCTCGACGGCTGGAGGCCCGGCACGTAGGGCGCGGCGAACCGGGTCCCGACCTGCCAGAGCACGTTGACGACGCTCGCCCCCATGAGCACGACCAGCGCCCCGCCGAGCACGCGGTCCACGAGCGCGCGGACGCGGCCATGGGCATTTGGCGCCTGGAGAGCGGGAGCGGCGGACTCCGGGGATGACGCGCCCGCAGACTGAGGAGAGGAGGGCGTCGTCATGGCGTCGCGGGGGCAGAGAGCGAGTCGGGGCCGACGGTGTCGCTGGGAGGAGAAGCATCAGCCACGGTTGGGGTCTCAACGGCCTGGATTTGGGCGATGAGCGCGGCCAACTCGGGCTGGTCGTCGTAGGCGTCGAGCATGGCCGCTACGCGCGCGCGGAAGGGGGTCTTGTCCACCTCGATCACCTCTACGTCCGCTTCCTGAACCGCCGCGAGGGCCTCGTCCGAGGCCGCCCGCCATAGTTCGCGTTGGCGCTCGGTCGACTCCCGCGCGGCCTGCTGGAGCCACGCGCGCTGCTGCTCCGAGAGCCGCTCCCACGTCGGCGTGCCGATCACGAGCACGTCGGGCACGGCGGTGTGCTCGTCGAGCGCGAAGTAGGGCGCGACCTCGTAGTGGCGCGAGAGATAGTAGCTCGGTGGGTTGTTCTCGGCCCCGTCGACGACGCCCTGCTGGAGCGCAGTGTATAGCTCGCCCCAGGAGATCGGCGTTGGGCTGCCGCCGAGGGCATCCACCATGCGCATCGCCGTCTGACTCTCTTGCACCCGGATCTTCATGCCGTCGAGGTCGGCGGGGGACAATACGGGGCGATCTACCGTGTAGAAGCTACGCGCGCCCGCGTCGTAGTAGGTCAGCCCGCGCAGGCGGTAGGGCTCCGTGCTGGCGAGCATGGCCTGGCCGATCTCGCCGTTCAGGGTCGCCCAGATGTGAGCCTCGTCGCGGAAGAGGTAGGGGAGCGTGAGGATTTCGAACGACGGCGCGAAGTTCTCCAGGATGCTCGCCGACACCTTCGTCATGGCGAGGCTGCCGATCTGGAGGAGTTCGAGATTTTCGCGCTCGGTGCCGAGCTGTTGGCTCGGGTAGAGGTCGATGCGCATCGTGCCGCCCGAGAGCACGGCGAGGCGCTCTGCCATGTGGACCATGCCCTGGTGGACGGGGTGGGCAGTGTCGAGGCCGTGGCCGAGGCGCAGGACGGTGGTCGTGCTTCCAGAGTCCGAAGTCGCAGTGCACCCCGCGAGGGCGAAGAGCACCACGAGTGCGGGGACCGCCAGCAGCCGAACTAGGGCTGAGCCCTGTACGGCACACGGACAGGTAGCGCGGTGGGAAGGACGGGGCACGAGACACAGAAGCGAAAGGAGGTAGTTGCTTAAACGTTTAAGTAAAACTATAGAATGATCTGAGTCAAGTAAAATCGGAAGCGCTTTGCTCAGAACACGGAAAAGACCTTCCAAAGAGTAATGATGGTCCTCATGCGCCTGGATACGCCATTTTTGGTCAGGCCGCACTTTTCGCTTGACGAGGTTAAACGATTAACCTATTCTTATCGGAAACGCTTCCATAAGAGCGCTTCCGACAGACACGTCTCTCTGCTCCTTTTCCAGTACTCGCGCCGATGCCCAAGGTCACCATCAAAGACGTAGCCGCTCACGCAGGAGTGTCCGTCGCCACGGTGAGCGCGGTCGTCAACGACGCCGACTGGGTCACGGACGCCACCCGCGCTCGGGTCCGCCGGGCCATCGCCGAACTGGGCTACCGCCCGAACCGCGTCGCGCGCAGCCTCAAGACGAAGGAGGCCTACGCCGTCGGGGCCATCGTCTCGGACATCACCAACCCTTTCTTTACGGAGGTCATCCGCGGGCTCTCCCACGCGCTCCAGGAGACCGACCGCAACCTCTTCCTCTGCGACGCCGACCACCGCTTCGACCTTGGCGACGCCCACCTCGACATGCTGATCGAGCAGCAGGTCGACGGGCTGGTCATCATCGGCGACTCGGTGCGCGAGGCCTCGCTGGCGAGCTACCTCCGCCGCCGCAGCCACGTCCCGGTCGTCGCCATCGAACGCGACTACACCATTGACCGCGTGAGCTGCCTGCTCGTGGACTCGGAACAGGGGGCCTATGACGCGACCACCCACCTCGTCGAGCAGGGATTTCGCCGGATCGCGCTCATCGCAGGGCCGGAGGAGGGCGCGGGTAGCATGACCTACGGCCGCGCCACGCGCACGGCCGGGTGGCGGCGTGCCCTTGACAACGCCGGCCTCCCGTCCAGCGACGACTGGGTCGCCCGCGGCACGTTCCGCTACGAGAGTGGGGCCACCGCCATGCGCGACCTACTCAGTCGCCCAGAGCGCCCCGATGCCGTGTTCGTCGCCAACGACATGATGGCCCTCGGCGCAATGCACGCGCTCCACCAGATGGGCCTCCGCATCCCCGACGATGTCGCCCTGATCGGCTTTGACGACATCCCCGTCTCGGCTCTCGTTGCGCCACCGCTGAGCACCATGGCGATGCCCAAGCGTCGGCTCGGCCGTGCGGCCCACGAACTCCTCCGCGCGCACATCGAGCACGGGCCGGGCTACGACGCTGTCCGGCGCACGTTCGAGGCCACGCTCCAGGTACGCAGCTCCTCGCTGGCGCCTGCGCCGGTCATCAGCTAGCGCTCCGTCCTCCACGCTCCAGGAAATGGCTTTTCCAAAACAACTTAATCGTTTAACCTTGCCATGAAGCGCTTCCGGCTCGCTCCCCCAGCCGCGGCGTCGCTCCTGCTCCGCAGCGTATCCCTGCTGGCGCTGTTCGCGGCCCCGAGTTTGTTCGCTCAGTCCGGCACCGTCGCGGGCACCGTCACCGACGCAGAGACCGGCGAGGTCCTCGTTGGGGCGAACGTGATTCTGGTTGGTACCACCATCGGAGGCGCGACCGACTTTGACGGGAACTACCGCATCGCCCGGGTCCCAGCCGGGACGCAGCGCTTTGCAGCGACCTTTCTCGGCCACCGGACAGACACCCTCTCTGTAGAGATCCCGGCCGGCGCCTCGGCCCAACTCGACTTCGTGCTGGCGCCCCTCGCCATTCTGGGGGACGGCGTCGAGGTGACGGCCCAACTCGAAGGGCAACTCGCGGCCATCAACCAGCAGCGCAGGTCCAACACCATCGTCAATGTGGTGTCGCAGGACCGGATCCGTGAATTGCCCGACCAGAACGCAGCCGAGAGTGTTGGGCGGCTTTCGGGCGTCTCGGTGCAGCGCGACGGCGGCGAGGGGGCCAAGGTGCAGGTGCGTGGCCTCAACCCGGCGCTCTCGTCGGTGACCATCAACGGCGAACGCATTCCCGGTACCGATGGGAGGGACCGATCCGTGGACCTCTCGCTCATCTCAGCCGACCTGCTCGCGGGCATCGAACTCTTCAAGGCGCTCACGCCCGACAAGGACGCCGATGCCATCGGCGGCACGGTCAACCTCGTGGTGGCGAACGCACGGCCAGGCTGGCGCGGCGACGTGCGCCTCCAAGGAGGCTACAGCGACCTGCGTAACACCTTCGAGAACGTGCGCATCAATGGCACCCTCTCGAACCGCTTCTTCGGCGAGCGCCTGGGCGCCATCCTGACCGCGAACGTCCAGCGGGCCGACCGCTCCAGCGACGGCTTCGTGAACGATTACCGGGACATCCAGGAGCCACAGCGAAGCTCTGCCATCGTCCAGGCCATCGACGAGGTGCGGGACCGCTACGGGGTGGGCCTCACGCTCGACTATGACCTAGGCGAGAGCGGCGATCTCCAGGTACGCAGCCTCTACTCTCGCACCGACCGCGAGGACATCCGTCGCCGCATCCGCTACCGGACGACTGAGGCCGACGCCGAGCGGCAGTTTCGAACCCGCCAGCGGACTATCGACCTCGTGACCGTAGGGCTACGTGGCCAGCACGTCTTCGCAAGCCTCGGTGGCTTCGGGTTAACGTACAACGCATCGCTCTCGCAAGCTCGCAACCGGACCCCCGACGGCTTCGAGGTGCGCTTCCGCCAGACCGTGTTTACGGACGAGGACGGCGAGCAGCGAAACATCCTCCCGCCGAACGCGGAGACGATCCCCATCGACGAGCTCAATCAGGGGTCGCTACTCTCCGTGGGCGATGCGTTTCTGAACACGTGGCGGGCCTCCCGGACGTCCTCGGACGATCGCGATGTCACCGCGAGTATGGATCTGTTGTATCCGCTTCGGATCGGCGGGGCGTCCATCGAATTCCGAGCCGGCGGCAAGTTTCGAGGCAAAGAGCGGGTCCAGGATGACACGCGTCTGGAATTGCTGAACAACGAGATTGATGAGATCGACGCGCTGCCGCTCAATGAGATTGCGCGCCTCGAAGGGCTTCCCATCAATGCGGGCGGGCTTGCGCTCGATCCGTTCATCAACGCGGACGTGGACTCACAGCCGGTGCTCGACGGGCGCCTCGACCTCTTCGAAGAGATCGACCTCGACATGCTCCAGGCGATAGACAGCGGCTATGCGGACCAGTATGTCGCCAATCCATTCTTCGACCGCAACGACTTCACGGCTTCCGAGGACGTGAGCGCAGGCTATGCCCTCGCCGAAGTCAACGCCGGACCGCTGCTCGTGGTGGGTGGTGTGCGCTACGAGCACACACGTACAGCCTACACAGGACGCGTCGGCGACCTCATCCCCGGCATCTCGCAGCAGTTTCAGAGCAACCCCGACGCCGCGTTGCGCGACACGAGCGGCACGGCCTCCTACGGCCTCTTCTTCCCGCAAGTCGTCTCGCGCGTTCGGCTTCCGTGGGGTTTCGACGTCCGCGCAGCAGCCACACGCACCCTCGCCCGACCCGACTACCTCGACCTCGTCTTCCGCGAGAACGTCAACGACAACGACGACTCCGTCGAGCGGGGCAACCCAGACGTGCGCCCGACGACGGCCTGGAACTACGACCTGTCCGTGAGTCAGCAGAGCCCTTACGGCCTGTTCTCCGTCGGCGCGTTCTACAAGCGGCTCGACGACTTCTTCTACGACACGACCTTCCGCGAAACCGAAGACGAGGCGACGCTCGGCTACCAAGTCTTCGAGACGGTCAACGGCAACGCGGCCACGATCTACGGGGTCGAACTGGAGGCGCAGGTCAACTTCACGTTCCTGCCCGGTGTGTTGTCGGGCTTACTGCTCAACGCGAACTACGCCTATTCCGTGTCCGAGGCGGAGTATCCGCTGCAGATCCCGGAGCGCTACAACGAGCTGTTCCAGATCATCTACCGCGAAGGGACGCGGACGGACCGGCTGCCGGGCCAGTCACCCCACGTGACCAACGTGTCACTCGGCTACGAGCGCGGTGGGTTCTCGGGCCGCCTCTCGCTCAATGCCCAGAGCGAGTTCCTCGTCCTCGTCCCGACTCCGAACTACACGTTCACCTTCGAGGACGTAGACCCGGAGACGCTCGCGATCAACGCCTCCGAGCAGCTTCCCATTGACGACCTCACCCAGACGTTCGTCTTCCTGGACGTGCAGGTGACCCAGGAAATCCCGACCCCGATCGGGCGTCGTCTCCGGCTCGTCGGGAGCCTCAACAACCTGCTCAACGAGCGCGAGATCGACGCGCGCTCGACGGGCGAGATCGTCTCGGACCGCCTCTTCGGCGTCACCGGCGATCTCGGCCTCCGGCTCAACTTCTGACTCCTCCCCATGAGCCGACGACTCCCGTAGGCTCGCTCTCCACTAAACCACTTCCTCCCATGCGACACTTCGCTACCCTTCTCGCCGTCCTCGTGGCGGCCCCAGTCGTGGCCCAGCCGGTCGTCTCCGTCCCGGCAATCCCTGGCGCACTCAACGAGATTGCCAACGCCGAAACGGTGATCGCCGGGACCATCTTCGAGCTCCAGCGTGGCCAGACCTACCTCACCACCGAGCAACTCAACCCCGTCGTCGATGTCACGTTTCGTGCAACGGGCGAGGGAGACTGCGTGACTACGTTCCAGGGCATCGGCAACGGCGAATTCTCCGGCTGTGCGCTCATCCGCACGAGCGACCCGGCTGGGGGCGGTGGCGACACCTTCCGCGCCTTCGACGTGCGCAACAATGGCACCATCGCCATCACGCTCGAAGACATCGCACTGACGAACCGGACGCCGCTCGGCGTGGCCGAGAACCGGCAGATCCGCTTGCGCGAAGACGGCTCCTCGCTCACCGCCATCGACGTCGTCTTCTTCGACGAGACCGAGGACGTGATCCGGCTCGATGGACCGAACACGACAGTCATCCTCGACACCGTGCTCGGGGCCAGCATCGGCTCGTTCGACGGCGACGGCAACCCGGTCGGCTCCGAAGGCAACTTCATCGACACCCGGGACTCGAACGTGTCGGAGATCAAGATCACGAACAGCACCTTCTACAGCATCAACAACGCCTTCATTCGCGGCGGTCGCGCCAACATTGGGTCGCTCGAGCTGCGGAACAACACCTACCATCACCTCCGCCGCTTCTTCTTCCAGGAGTCGGGTGGCGACGGCACGGACCCGGCGGACCGCTCGATCATCGAGAACTCGCTCATCGAGAACCTGATGGTCATCAACGCCGGATTCGAGGGCGGCGAAGAAGACGAAGGCGAACTCGAAACGCTAGAAGTCTTCGAGGCCGACTCGCTGGAAGCGGGCGGGTCGCATCTCGTCCGCAACCTGAACGTGTTCGTCGACCCGGCTGACATCGAGGGCCCGGGCCCGGTCGTGTTCCTTTCTGACGCCTTCGAGGGCATCGCTGACGAGGCAGACTTCCTCAACGAGTCGCCTGCGACGCTCGGGTTTGCCGACCCGCAGCCCGCTCCGTTCGACTTCGCAGGGCAGCCGTACGACTACAGCTACACCGGCGGTGCGTCGCTCACCGGAGGCACAGACGGACAGCCGATCGGTGCGCTGGTCTGGTTTGGCCTAATGGTGGACGCGGAGGACGAGGCTCCGCTCGCCCGTGCCTTCGCGCTGGAGGCGGCCTACCCGAACCCGTTCGCAGAGCGCGCCACGCTGCGATACCGCCTCGATGAGGCTGCAGAGGTGCGGCTGGAGGTGTACGACCTGCTCGGTCGCAGCGTCGCTCTCCTTGCCGACAGGTTCCAAGCCGCTGGGAGCTACGACGCGACCCTCGACGCTGCGGGGCTATCCTCGGGCACCTACGTGGTGCGCCTGAGCGCGGGGGGCCAGACGCAGACGCAGCGCCTCACGGTCGTCCGCTAGCTCGGTCCATGTGCGCTGACGCGCGCTCACGTTCTCCCCCGGCCGCTCGGAAGGGCGTCCGGGGGTCTTGCCCCTCGTCGTTTCCGCCGGACGAGTTTGCTCGCCGGAGGCTCGCTTTTCCATGCCATGTCCGAGTACGTCGGCCACGTCATCTTTGCCCAGGAGGGCGTCCGCCTCGCACAGCGCGACGCGCGGATGTCGCGCGCCTTTCTCGCGGCAGCCGAGGCGGCTCCGCGTGCTGTGTGGCTCGGTAGCGCTTGCGGCGGCGGGCGCCACGGTATCCGTCCGCTGATGGCGCACCTGCGTGACCGGCTCCCGCTGGCGGGCGACGACATCGCGCGCGCGGCCTTCACCTTTGGCTGGGTCACGCACCAGGCCTGCGACGGCTACCTCAAGCAGGTCTACCGCGGCATCATCCCGGAGTACCACGCCGACCCCGATCACCTCAAGACGCCGCCCTCGGACGCCCGCATCACGCACGACGTGCTTATGCTGCGCGAGCGCGCCGACGGAGGCCGACTCGCTCCGTTCGCGCCGTCGATCTTCGACTACCGGATGGAAGGTCACCCGGCCGCCTCTGCGCTCGACGTGCCCGCGGCCGAGGACGCCGCGGCCCTCCAGGTCCAGCGCCAGATCCTCAAACTCTTCGCCCCTGCGTCGAGGCGGCACGGCAGCTCGCTCCAAGACCGGCTTTGGGCGTACTTCCGGCTGCTCGACGCTGACTACATCTCGCTCACGCGCTACGCCGACGCCGCCACAGACGCCGACCCCGAGCACCTCCGCCGCTTCGTCCACGACATCCGCTTCTACGACGCCGACGACGCGCTCATCCGCATCGCGGGCGGCGAAGCCGACCCCGTCGTCGCAGGCGACATGGATGCCGCAATGGCCGAGGCCGAGCAGCGCGGTAGCATCTACGCCCGGGTGCTCGCGCTCACCGTGCAGTTGCTGCGCCTCGCAGGCGACGTGCTCGATGGGACTGCCGATCTCGACACGCTCAACCCCATCTTGGAGACGCAGCCCGGCAGCGACGGCGTGCCCGAGGTCGTCCTCAACGCCTCGCTCTGACGGCCCCTTCAATCGAGCCCATGGATCGCCGCGACTTCCTTCTCCGCTCCGCGCTCGTCTCTGCCGGGCTCGCGCTCGCCGCTAGCTCGGCGCGTGCGCTCACCGATGCCCTCGTGTCGGGGCGCGTCGGTGCACAGACCGGGTATGTCGGCATGGCCTCGCGCGTGGCGATCGCCGACGCCCTGCGCCTCGCCGTGGCGGACCAGACGACGCCCGCCGACCTCCGCGCGACGCTAGCGATGTTTGACCAGCAGGCCGTCGCCGCCGACTCGGTCCCGGCGACGCCCGCCGAGGTCGTAAGCCTGCTCGGCGATCTGCGCACGCTCTGGGCGAACCGCGACGACCGCCCGCACGACCGCAGCGGCTACCGCGGCGACATGGCCGAGCAGCGCCTCGCGTGGGCGCTTGGCTGGGTGGGGCACTACGCTGCCGCTCCGGTGCTCGGGCAGCCTGACGCCGACGTTTCGCGCATGCGCGACGCCGCACTGCTGCGCGCGCTCCACGAGGCAAGCCCTGCCGAGGACACGCGCCCGGACGTGGCGTCGCTCGCCGAGCTTCTCCGCGTCGTCGACCAGCGCGTTGGCATTCGCTTGCACACCTACACCCCCGATCGCGACGACGTGGTCGATTGGGTGCCGCGCTTTGTGGCGTGGGACCAGGCTCGCTACGACGAGGCCGAACGGCTGGCCCTGGCGGTGCTCGACGGCGCCCCCGACCTGGCCTTCCTCAATCCCGCCGACCCCGCGTTCCAGGCTGCGCATGCGGTGCGCCAGGCGCGGCCCGTATCGCCGAAGGCCCTCGATGCTGCCGCCGAGGCACCGGGCGCTAGTATCTACGCCCGCGCTGTAGGCGCTTCTTTCAGGGCGATGCGCGCGGCCGGGCACCACTTCGCAGGCCGACTCAGCGCAGCAGACCTCCTCGCCCAACTCTCATCCTAGCTCCTGCTTCGGTTTCGTCTGCTTCACCACCATGCGCCGTTCAGCTTCGGTCCTCTTGTTCGGGTTCGTCCTCACGCTCCTCGGTGCGCAGGGCGTGGTACGCGCGCAGCCCGTGGATCCTGTGGGACAGCTCTACGACCGCGGCCGCGTAAGCCTGAATGGGGACTGGCACTACCTCGTGGAGCCGTTTGGGCAGGCGCTGCGCAACCGTAACAGCCGCCGCGACTTCCCCGCCGACCGCGTGGCGGCACCGGGTGAACTCGTGGAGTACGAGTGGGACTCCGCGCCCACGCTCACGGTGCCGGGCGACTTCAACCACCAGGACCCGCAGCTCTGGCTCTACGAGGGACCGGTGTGGGTCCGTAAGCGCTTTGAGACGCCTCAATACGCCACATCAGGCGACGGAGGCCGCGTCTTCCTCCATTTCGAGGCGGCGAACTACATGACGCACGTGTTTCTCAACGATGAGAAGCTCGGCGTTCACGAGGGCGGCTTCACCCCGTTCGCCTTCGACGTGACCGACCGGCTCCGCGCCGACGGCGAGAACAGCCTCGTCGTGGCCGTGGACAACAGCCGTCGCGACGACGGCGTGCCCGCGCGGCGCACCGACTGGTGGAACTACGGCGGCCTCACGCGGCCCGTCTGGCTCGTGCTCACGCCCGAGACGTACGTCCACGATCTCGCGGTTCGGTTCTTAGACGACGGTGCGGGCGGCAGCGAGCGCGTCGAGGCGCGCGTTGAGGTCGCGGGGCCGGACGCAGACGGAGCCGACGTGACGGTCTCAATCCCCGAAGTCGGCCTCGCTGCTGAGACCCGCGCCAACAGCGACGGCGAGGCTACGGTGACGTTCCAACTTGCCGATGTGGGCGTAGAGCGTTGGTCGCCCGAGAATCCGAAACGTTATGAAGTCGTGGTCGAGACGGCAGAAGACCGGGTGGCTGAGAACGTGGGATTCCGCACCGTCGCCACGCGGGGAAGTGAGTTGCTGCTCAACGGCCAGCCCGTCTTCCTGCGCGGCGTCTCGACGCACGAGGAAGCCTTCGACGCGCGGGGCCGCCGCGCTACCACGGACGCCGACCTGCTCGCGCTCTTCGAGGCGGCGATGTCGGTCAACGCCAACTTCGTCCGCCTCGCGCACTACCCCTACTCCGAGCGGGCCGCCGCCCTCGCCGACAGCCTCGGGCTGCTGCTGTGGGCCGAGATCCCGGTCTACTGGGAGGAGATCGACTACGCCAGCCCACAAACGCTCGCCACGGCCCGCGCCATGCTCCGCGCGATGCTGGACCGCGACGAGAACCGCGCGAGCGTCATCCTCTGGAGCGTCGCCAACGAGACGCCCATCACCGAGGACCGCATGCACTTCCTGAGGACCCTCATCGGCGACGTACGCACGTATGACCCCACTCGCCTCGTTACGGCTGCACTCAAGAGCTCCAGCATCGAGGCCGCCGCCGCTGACGGGGCTGGGGGGCGTATTGGGGACACCGGCGGTCGGGCGAACAGCCTCGTGCAGCGCGTGGACGATCCGCTCGGGGCCTACCTCGACGTGCTTGCCGTGAACACCTACGTCGGGTGGTACGGCAGCCGCACCCCCGCCGAGATCGCTGAGGTGTCGTTCGAGGTGCCCTACGACAAGCCGCTCGTGCTGAGCGAGTTCGGGGCTGGGGCCGTCGCAGGCCTCCACGGGCCGACGGACGAGCCGGAGCGCTGGACGGAGGAATACCAGGCCGCGCTCGTCGATCACACGATGGCCGTCGCGCTCGGCACGCCCGAGGTCGTCGGTACGGTGCCGTGGGTCCTCAAAGACTTCCGCAGCCCACGCCGCTGGCACCCGCGCTACCAGCAGTTCTGGAACCGCAAGGGCCTCTTCTCGGAGACGGGCACTCGCAAGCACGCCGCCGACGTCCTCCTGCGGTGGTACGACCGCCTCGAAGACGGCGATGTCCCCGCCGGGCCACTCGGGCTCTAGGGCTGCTGCCGGAATACCCGTTCGCGAGGAGAGAGCCAGCACTATAACCACTTAAACGTTTAACCGCATGCACGCCACGTTCCGACTTTCTGCCCTCACGCTCGCGGCCCTCGTGCTCGCACCGGTGCTCGTCCCGGCGGCGGCAGCGCAGTTTGGCGTCCAGCCGCGCACCGATGACAAGCGCCTCGCGCTCAACCCCGTCTGGATGCGCCTCGCGGATGTCTACGGCGAGGCGGGCTCCGTCGAGTCGGTGGAGTTCTCCTACGACGGCCATCGCCTCGTGAGCGGCACCAAGTTCGACAACACCGTGATCGTGTGGCGCACCTCCGACGGCACGGAGCTGTGGCGGCGGACGCTCCCGCAGGAGATCGAGCGCGTGGCCTGGAGCCCGGACGGCACCATGGTCGCCTCGGTGTCGGAGGACTTCATGCTGCGCGTCTTCGACGCCGAGACCGGCGAGACGCTCCAGGAGCACGAGCTCAACGCAGGCATCGATGGGCTCGCGTGGAGCCACAACGGGCGCTACCTCGCTGCGGGGGAGGAGTACAGCCGCAACGAAGCGGGGGAGAAGCAGGGCTTCCTCCGCGTCTTCGCCATGCCGGAGGGCGTCGAGGCCAAGACCTACAACTTCGGGACGACCATCAACGAGGTCGACTTCACCGAGGACGACCGCTACGTGATGGCCATTGGGCAGGACGGCCGCGTGCAGGTCTGGGAGGTCGCCACCGACGCCCTCGTGCTCGACATCGACGAGGATATCTCGCTCACCGACGGCAACAAAAACCACCACTTCATCACCGGCCGCTTCCACCCCGACGCCGACAAGATCGTGGTGGGCGACACCGAGGGGCTGGTCCACGTCTACAGCTTCCCCGAGGGCGAGCTGCTGCGCCGCTTCGACCGCAGCGGCCACAAGATCGAAGTCGCCACCTGGACGCCAGACGGGCAGTACATCGTTACGGCGGGCAACGACCCGTTCATCCGCTTCTTCCGCACGGCGGACGTGCTCGGCGAGGGCCGCGTCTACACGGCGCTGCAGGTCCACGCAGGCGACCAGGCCGAGTACCTCGACTTCAGCCGCACGGGGGCCCTCATGGCGAGCGCGCACCAGGACGGTGTCATCCGGCTGTGGGTCTTCATGAGCGAGGACCCAACCGTCAACGAGCGCCGCCATCGCGAGGTGCGCCGCGAGCAGGACGAGGCTGCCCGCGCCCGCGAGGCTGGCGAGTAGCCCTACGTTTTGACCCCCTTTCGCCTCGACCAATCCCGCCTGCCGTGTCCACTCGCCGCCGCTTTCTCCAGACGAGCACCCTCGCTGCCGGGGGGCTTCTTGCAGGACGCCCCGTATCGGCTCGCCCGTCTTGGCACGACGAGGGCCTCGCCACAGAGGATCTGATCGCCGCCGCCGCCGAGCCCGTGCTCATCGCCGACCGGCTCCCGGCAGACCCTGTCGAGATCGCCTCGATGGACCTGCTGCGCAACGGGGGGCAGTGGCTCGTCCGCGTGCGCAGCACGGACGGGGCGGAGGGGCTGGCCGTGGGGCATGGCGGCATTCTGGAGCAGGCGTACCCCATCTTCAACGCTCGCCTGCCGCACCGCTACGTGGGCACGGACGCCCGCGACCTCGAAGCCACGCTGGAGGCGATCTACCAGGCCCCGCTCGGGAGCAGGGGACGGGGCGGGGCAGCGTCCAACTACAAGTGGCAGGGGCTGCCCTTCTGGGTCGCCTTCGCGAGCGCTGAGCTAGCCGTGCTCGACCTGCTCGGGCAGGTAGCTGGCCGCAACGTCACCGAACTGATCGGCGACGGACGGGTGCGGGACGAGGTCGCCGTGTACCGCGCCTCGTCAGCGCGCACCAACACCGCGGAGGAGGAGGTCGCCAAGTTCGAGCGCTGGGTGGACGACCTCGGCGCGCGCGCGATCAAGCACCGCCTCGGCGCGCGCATGGGGGTGTCCGACTTCTCCGAGGCGCGCGACCGCGCCATCGTCCCGCTCATGCGCCGGACGTTCCCCGACCTCACGCTCTACGCCGACGCCAACGGCTCGTACGACGTGGCGAGTGGGAGGGAGGCGACCCGGTTCCTCGCGGATCACGGTTACGGCTTCCTCGAAGAGCCTGTGCCCTTCGACTACTACGACGAGACGCGCGCCGTTACCGCCGAGGCCGCGCTTCCGATCTCGGGCGGCGAGCAGGAATCGAGCCTCCGGCAGTTCCTCTGGATGATCGACCACCGGGCCGTGGACATCACGCAGCCGGACCTCTTCTACTTCGGCGGCTTGACCCGCTCGATCCGCGTCGCGCGCGCTTCCCGGCTGGCGGGAATGGACTGCACGCCGCACATCTCGGGCTACGGGCTGGGCTTCCTCTACGCGGCGCTCTTTGCGGCGTGCGTCGAGAATGCCGGGCCCTACCACGAATACAAGGGCATCGACGACGACCTCCCCGCCGAGGCGGTCGGCGGGCGCTTTGAGCCCAGGGATGGCGTCATCCAGGTGCCCACGGGACCCGGGCTCGGCGTCGCGCTCGACCCCGACTGGGTTGCCGCCGCTCGCCCGGTGACGGCATGCTGATTCGACCGCTTTCAGAACGCTACTCCTTCCTCGCCGCTGTGACACACACGTTTCGCTTTTCGGCCTCTTCACTGGCGTTGGCGTTCGCCTGCGCAGTGGTTCTGGGCGCGTGCGCGGGCAGCGACGCCACGTCGGGTCCTGGGGCGATCTCGGAGCCGCTCCTGCTGGACGCGGGCGCTGGAGAGGCGCTCGACCTGGGGACCGCGTACAGCACCGCGCAGAGATACGGGTGGATATCAGCGCCGGGCGGCACCTTCGTCCGCGACGACGAGGCAGATAGCCGCGACGCCGTTACCTACGACGGGGTGAACGCACAAGACCGTCTCGCGCTGCGCGTTGATCTCGCGTCAGGGTCGTGGCGTGTTCGTTTTTGGCTCGATGGGGGACGGCAGGACTCGTCGCTGATCCGCGCCACGGCCAACGGGGCGGCGCTGAACTTGGACTGGCTCCGCTTCCACCCGCCAGCCGAGCCGCAAGAGGGACCCGGTCGCTTCGTCCGCGAGCACGCGTCGGTCTTGGAGGTTGGCGACGAAGGTCTCACCCTCGACTGGACGCACCCCAGCGAGGCGGGCGACGCCGAGGTCCGGCTGCTCGGCGTCTCGTTCATGCCGGCCGAGGCGCTGGCGGCGGACGCCGAGGCCGCGCTGCGCGCGCTCGACACCCCCAGCACGTGGGAGACGCCGCTCGATGGAGTCGTAGCCAACCTCACGGCCCGTGCTGAGGCGGGCGACCTTGGTGCCGCGCTCTGGCGCGACCGCGTGGCGACGCTCGACCGCGCCTACCACGATCTATGGGTTCTCCGCGGCTATGAGGCCAACATCGACTCGACGGGCCTCTCGCTCATCCAGCGCAACGTCCAGACGGTGATGTCGCTCGATGGGCTGCTCACCGACCTCCGCCCCGGCGATCCGCTCTACGACCGCGCGCTCTGGGACCGTGCCCGCGCCATCTTCTGGCTCTACCTCGAACTGACCAACCGCGGCCCGCTCGCCAAGTGGGCGCGGGACTTCGCCGACCTGCACGCGCGCTACCCCGCCGACCCGCTCTTGGCGACTTACGCGCGGGTGTCGGATGCGGCGGTGCAGCCCGTCGATTGGGACGACGCGTGCGACGGACTTGTGCCGGACGAGGAGGCTCCGGCCTGGGCGGCATACCAACGCGAGATGCTCTGTCGCATGGCCGACCTCACCGCGTGGTGGGTTGCCAACCGCGAACGCAACGGCGAGATCGGCGGCAAGCTTGGCGATGACGTCGAACTCCTACGGCGGCTCTACCCGGTTGCGCTCGCGGGCGACGCCGAGACGCAGGCCTACTGGCGTCGTCTCGCTGACGCCGTCTGGGACAGTCCCAAGATCCTCGACGGCTATTTCAGGCAGGCGATTGACGTAGAGCACGCGTCGGAGCCCGTGGCCGATG
Organism: Bacteroidota bacterium; assembly: GCA_038528235.1. Lineage (GTDB taxonomy): Bacteria > Bacteroidota > Rhodothermia > Rhodothermales > Rubricoccaceae > JBCBEX01. The sequence continues at coordinate 5,951 of JBCBEX010000041.1, read as the reverse complement.
CGCAGCCGCAACTCCTCGTCTACCCTGGGCAGGCGGAGGTTGGGCGCGCGCGGACGGCCCCGAGCGCCCGCCACATGCGCCAGACATGGACCGTCGAGGTCCCGCCCGACGCTGACGGCAACCCCCGTCGCCTCTTCCGCTCGGCCTGGTTCGGGACCTATGAGGTCGACGAGCGCCCGCCGCGCAACCGCGACCTGGCGATGAACAACCGCGCCACCCGCGCCGTCCGCTACTACGCCTGGGCCTCGGGCGACCTTACCGCACGCCAGACGCTCCACGAGTGGGCCCGCGCCTGGCGCGATGCCGCCGCGCGCACCGACAAAGGCAAGCCCGTTGGTGTCTATCCGGCCTCGATGCGCGCCGCCGACCTTGCCCTCAACGGCGACGAGCCGACCTGGCACGACGCGAACATGTTCTGGCCGTACTTCGAGTGGCCCTACTCGCGCTCGGCCGAGTTCTACGACGCGGCGCAGTTCGCCTACAGCCTCACGGGCGACTCGACGCTGCTGGCTCCGATGCATACCTCGCTGGACCTGATCCGCGCCCATGAGGGCCAGACCGGGCCGACGGGATCAGCCGCCTGGGCCGCGGACCTGCTCGCGGGCGACGGAACGCTCTGGAGCGCCGTCGCGCAGTGGCGGCTCACCGGCGGCGATGCCCGCCACGACGACCTGCTGCTACGCTACGGTCCCGCCGCGGCGCGCGCACGCCTCCTCGGCGACGAGGCTTTGCTCGCCGAAGCCCTCGCCGCCACGCTCGGCGACCTCCGCGTCAACCAGCCGCTGCGCCGCAGTGAGGCGCTCTACACGGACCGCATCTTCCGGTTCGTCGACGGCGACGGCCAGGACGCCGTCGTGGCTATGCTCACGGGCGGCTTCTCGACGGAGTCGCCGTCGTTCGCTGTCACCTGGGACCGCGCACCCTACGACCTTGCGCGCAACGTCACGCGCGTGCGCACCACCGAGCTTGCCATCGACCTCGTCGGATTCGGCGCAGCGAGCCGGGAAGCCACGGCTGCGCTGTGGAGCCTCACGCCCGGGCGCTACCGCGTGCAGGTCGAGCAGGGGGGGACGGCCTCCTTCACCGAACTCATCGACATCGAGGGACCAGGCCACCGGGTCACCATTGAGGCTCCGCCGGGGCGTTCGACGCTGACCATCGAGCCCGCCGCGACGCCCTAGCCTCTGATCCATCGCTCCTCCATGCGTACCTCGCGCCGCCGTTTTCTCCAGCGTTCCGCCGCAGCCAGTGTTCTTGCGACCACGGGCGGCCTCGGATTCGCGCCGCCGGTCCAGGCCCAGGCTGCAGGGGCCGGGACGACGTGGCGTCTGGGCGAGGTGCTCTACCAGAATCCGCTCGCTAGCCCTTCGGACGTGGAGGGGTGGGTGGCCGAGGGCGGCGTACACGTCACCTTCCCGACAGGCCGCATGCGGCTGGAGAACAGCGACCCTGTCTCCGATGGCCGCGCGGCGCACTTTCTCTTCTGGTGCCCCGAAGACTTCCCCGACGACATCGCCGTATCGTGGCGCTTCCTGCCGATCCGCGAGCCGGGCCTAGCGATGGTCTTCGTCGGCGCGCGCGGGCGGAACGGCGAGGACCTCTTCGATCCGAGCCTGGCACTGCGCGACGGCATCTACCCGCAGTACCACTCGTCGGACCTCGACGCGCTGCACGCGAGCTACTTCCGCCGCCGCAAGCCGGACGAGCGAGCGTTGCACACGGTCAACCTCCGCAAGAGCCACGGCTTCCACCTCGTCGCGCAGGGCGCCGACCCCATCCCCAGCGTCGCCGACGTGGTGGTCGAGGACATGTACCGCATCGAACTGGTCAAGGCCGGGCCGACGGTCGCGTTTTCCGTCGAGGGGATCGAGCTCTACCGCTGGACCGACGACGGCACTGCCCTCGACGGTACCCCGACCGGTCCGCCGCACTTGGGCGGCGGCAAGCTCGGCTTCCGCCAGATGGCCCCGCTCATGGCCGAGTACGCCGACCTCGAAGTCCGCGCCGTCGAGCCGGGCTGAGCACCTCCGCTCCGCATCTCTGCCTTTCTGCTTCTGACTCCATGCCTCGACTTCTGCTTCTCCTGGCCCTTCTGTTGGGACCTGTCGCGCTCGTGCCCGACGCCTTCGCGCAGGTGCCCTCGCCGCGGGTCCTCGCCGAGGCCGTCGCCGACCAGACGGTCGAGCGGACGCGTTTCGAGTTGGTACCTGGCCTCGCGCCTGTCGTCTACTCCGGCGCGTACCGCCTCGACGTGTTCGATGGCTTCGCCGCGCACGCGGGTGGACTCTACGTCGCCAAGGCCAGGCTCACCGTGGACGAGGACGCCAACGCCAACGTCGGGGCCCCGCGCGACGGCGGGCTGGCGGCCGTCGCGCTCGGCGTGAGCCACGCGCGGGGTGCTGTCGAGGTGCGTCTCAACGGTGAACGTGTCCTGGCGGCCTCCGACGATGACGCACCCGAGATGGGCCGACCGGATTACGGCGTCTTCGTCTACGAGCACACCGTGCGTGTCCCCCTCACGCCCGGCGAGCACGAGTTGGAGGTCCGCTTCACGCCCAGTACCGATGCCGACGACGGTGGGCGGCTCTACCTCGGCTTTGTGGACGGCCCGACCGGCCTCAACCTGCGTGGTATGCGCATTGAGGCTCCGCATGTGGACGGTGCCGCGTTCGCCGTCCTTGGCCCGCTGCCTGCCGACGCGGCAGTCCCCGAGGGCGTCGAGGTGCCGGTGGCCTACGACGGCGCGCACGGCGAGCCGGTCCGCTGGGGTGTCGACCGCCGCGTGGTCGCCAGCCAGATCGCCGACGACCTCTACTACTCCGACTGGCGCTACTTCTCCGGCACCATACTCGACGCCATGCACACCGTCTCGCGCACGTTCGACGGGCTCGACTACGGCGGCTACATCGACCAGCACCTCGACTTCTTCCAGGAGAACATTGAACAAGTGGCCGCCGAACGCGATGCGCACGGGCTGCTCACGGGTCCCTTCGGGCACTACTTCCGCTACGCGCTCCTCGACGACATCGGGATGCAGACGGTGCCCTACCTGGAGCGCCTCCGGCGGACGTTCACGACGCGCACGTTGCCCGAAGGTGTCCTCGACACGCCCGACGGGCGGCTCGTCCGGCGCGGCCTGGATCACTTCATGACCGAGAGCCTGCGCCTGCCCGACGGCACGTTCGCGCGCGTCAACCCCGACACCCTCACGGTCTGGGCCGACGACCTCTTCATGGCCGGCATCCTGCTCATGCGCGCCGCGCTCCACCTCGACGGCCCCCTGGCGATGGCGCGGGGCGAGTCGGTCTACCTGGAGGAGGTCATCGACCAGACGCTCGCCATCGACCGCTACCTCCGCGACCCCGAGACGAACGTCTACCACCACGGCTACTTCGCCTCGACCGCCGAGCGGTCGTCGAGCCGCTGGGGCCGCGCCAACGGCTGGACGATGCTCGCCAAGACGCAGCTCCTGACGATCCTCCCCGAGCAAAACCCACGCTACGGAGCCGTCCTGGAGGTCTTCCAGCGCCACGCAGCCGGGCTGCTCGCGCTCCAGAGTGAGGACGGCCGCTGGCATCAGGTCCTCGACAACCCCGAGACGTTCCGCGAGACGACCGCCACGGCCGCCTTCGTCTACGCCTTCGCGACGGGCCTCGCCGAGGGGTGGCTCCCGGCTGAGGGCGAAGACGGAGCCAGCTACCGCGAGGCCGTCGAGCGCGGCTGGGCGGCGCTCGGGCGGCAGGTCCGCCCCGAGGGCACCGTGGACGGCATCGTGCCTGGCACGCCGATCTACTTCGAGGACGCGCAGTACCAGGCCCGCGGCCCGCGCGTGCATGACCCCCGCGGTCTCGGGGCCATGCTCTATGCCGCTTCGGCCGTGCACACCCTCTACCAGCAGGAAGCCGAGGCGGCTGAAGCGCACACGTTCCGCGTGACAAACTCGCTCGATGCCGCGCGCCCCGATGCCTTCGTCGTGGTCCCCCGCGCCGACCTCGCTGGACTGCCCGCGACGCCGCTGCAGGTCACGCATGACGGCACCGTGCTGGCAGCGCAGCAAGACGACCTCGACGGCGACGGCCGGTGGGACGAACTTGCCTTCGTGCTCGACCTCGACGTGGGCGAGACGGCCGAGGTGCAGATCGAGGCCGTGGCGAACGCACCCACCGTGACGCCGCGCACGCAGGCCGACATCCGCGTGAAGGAAGGAGGGCGCTTCATGAACGGGTTCTACGAGGGCGGGGCTTTCACTCGATACCGCGCGCTCGACGTGCCCGCCGAGCAGCAGCAGGACTCGAAGTATGCCTTCGCCGAGGGGCCGACCTGGGAGACCGACCGCGTCGGCTTCCGCGTCTACCTCGACGAGCGCGCCCGCGTGGACGTGTTCGGCAAGACCGGTGGGCCGCCGGTGCTGCACGCCATCGAGGGGAACTACCACGCCATCCAGGACTGGGGCACCGACGTGCTCAAGGTCGGGGCCTCGCTCGGCCTCGGCACGCCCGCTGCACTGACAGACTTCCCGGGGGATACGGACTTCCAGACGCTCGGCACGCCCGACCGTCTGGAGGTCGTAGCGAGCGGTCCGGCGCGTTCCATACTCCGCTGGACCGTAGACGACTGGGAGGTATTCCGAGGCGAAGGGACCGTGTCCGTCCGTGCTGTTTGGGAGGTCGAAGTCCGCGCTGGGCAGCGCCACACGCTTAGCCGGTTGACTACGACCTGGCCCGACGGTACGCCTATCGATCTCCAGCTGGCAACTGGCATCGTGCGCCACGACGCGGCCCCCGACCTCGTCACTACCGATGCAGGGGCGCACCTGGTCGCCTACACGTGGGGCGACCAGGCGGATCAGGGCGACGGCCTTGGGCTCGGGCTCGTGCTCCCTGGCATGTTCCGCCCCGCTCCGGTGACGCGGGACGACACCTACGCCTTCACGCTCCAGCCTGAAGAGGGACGCATCCACTACCTCCTCGCCGCCGCGTGGGCGCTCGAAGACGACCCGCTCGATAGCGCCGACGCCTTCGAAGCGTACCTCACGGACGCAGCCGAACGGTCCGCTGCCCCCGTCACCGTCCGCCGCGCCGACTGATGCGACCTGTGCTCCTCGTCTTGTTCGCTGCGCTCCTCGCTGGCTGTGCGTCCGAGGTGGCTCCCTCCGGTGGCGAGGCTGAGGCCGCGCGGCCAAACGTGATCGTCGTGCTCGTGGACGATATGGGCTACAGCGACCTCGGCGTGACCGGCGGTGACGTGCGCACGCCCACGCTCGACCGGCTTGCCGCCGAGGGCGTGCTGATGAGCCAGTTCTACAACACCGCCAAGTGCAGCCCGTCGCGCGCGTCGCTGCTTACTGGCCGCTACTCCCACGAGGCGGGCATGGGCAGCGCCATTGCCGGACCCGACGCCGACCGGCCCGCGGGGCCGTACCAGGGTTATCTCCGCACCGACGTGCCGACGCTTGCCGAACTGCTCCGCACCGAGGGCTATCGCACCTACATGGCCGGCAAGTGGCACGTCGGCGAGCACGAGGACCACTGGCCGACGCGCCGCGGCTTCGACCGCTACTTCGGGCTCATCGGCGGCGCGACGAGCTACTACACCATCCGCACCGACCAGAGCCGCATCCGCGTGATGGCCGACGACTCTACGCGCTGGACGCCGCCCGCCGAGGGGTTCTACTTCACCGACGCCATCGCCGACAGCGCCGCCGCCTTCGTCGCTCGCCATCAGACCGAGGACGCCGACACTCCGTTCTTCCTCTACCTCGCCTTCACCGCGCCGCACTGGCCGCTCCACGCCCCCGAAGAGGCCATCGCGGCCTACGCGGGAGCCTATGACGATGGTTGGGCCGCGCTGCATGCTCGCCGCGCCGCGCGCCTCGTCGAAGCGGGTCTGCTACCCGAAGTCACGACCACAACGCCCCAGCCCGCCGACGTAGCCGCATGGGAGGCGCTCAG
>JBCBEX010000040.1:0-35947 GCA_038528235.1 Bacteroidota bacterium | reverse complement strand
CTCGGTGGGGAGGGTGTGTACGTGGACGGGGACGGCGGCATCAACACGGCGGGGGCGGCCGCGCGCATCGACAACGCGGGGTATCCGACGGGGTACGAGGCGTTCTACGTGGGGAAGTACGAGTTGACGCAGGGGCAGTACGCGGCCTTCCTGACGCTGCTCACGCCCGAGCAGCGCGCCGTGCGAAACATCAGCCTGGAAACGCCTGACCCGAACGCGGACATACCTCGAGACAACACGTACAGCTACGTAGACTACCGAGGAGCCATCTCGTGCGACGAGAGCGGGTGTCGAGCACAATACCCGAACCGCGCCGTGTCCTACATCGGGTGGCCCGATGGAACCGCCTTCATGGACTGGGCCGGTTTGCGGCCTATGACGGAACTGGAGTACGAGAAGGCGGCGAGGGGAGACCAGCCACCCATTGCTGGGGAATATGCGTGGGGGTCGACGTTCATCGCCAAGTCGAAGAACGTGCTGGATCCGGCAAGCGGCGAGCTGGCGACGGATGAACTGGAGCAGGCAAGCGGCGAGGTGACCGATGGAAATGCCTCGTTTGGCAGCCTGTTCAGGCGGGGAGGAGCAGGGAAGGCCGGCCCGTTGCGGGTGGGCATTTTCTCCGAGACGGCTCAAGGCTACCGGCAAGCCGCAGGCGCCTCGTACTACGGCGCGATGGAACTGAGCGGCAACGTCAGCGAGCAAACGGTCTCCCTCGATCAGCACGAAGGCCGACAGTTCCAAGGCACACACGGCGACGGCGAACTCGGCGACCTCGGCTTTGCCACAAATAGCGACTGGCCAGGCCGCCAAGCAAAGGGCACCATTGTGCGCGGGGGAGCTTGGTATTTCGAAGCGGATGAGCTTCGTACCTCGGACCGGACCTACATGAACAATGAGATCCTGGGTCGGGGGTACTTGGATGGAATCAGAGGGGCACGATCTGCTCCAGAGCTGTCTCAGCGTTCAACTGGACGAGGTAGCCCATGACGGACGCCCACAACCGTGCAACCTTCGTCGATGTGCTCCGAGAGCACGCGCAGCAGCGGCCAGCGGCGCGCGCGTTGACATTCCTGGCAGGAGACCAAGGTGTCGGGCAGCAGTACACCTATGGCGAGCTCGATCAGCGAGCAAGGGCTGTGGCAGCGCTGCTGCAACAGCATGACGCCTACGGACGCCGTGCTCTACTGCTCTATCCCCATGGCACCGCGTTCATCGAGGCCTTTCTCGGCGCCCTCTATGCGGGGTGCGTTCCCGTACCGCTCTACCCGCCCCGGCGCAATCAGTCGCTTGAGCGCATTCGTGCCGTCGCAGACAACGCCGAGAGCTCGCTCATCCTCACCACGGAGAGCATCCGCAAGGGTATCGATGCCCAGGAGAATGCTCTCGTTGACTGGAGGCCCCAGACATGGGTTGAGACCGAGAACGCTGAAGACTCGCTAGCCCGTGCATGGCAGCCGGCCGACCTGCGTCCAGATTCGCTCGCGTTTCTCCAATACACCTCAGGGTCTACTGGAGCCCCCAAGGGAGTGATGGTCAGCCACGGGAATCTGATCAGCAACCAGCGCATGATCCAGAGCGCCTTCAAGCACGAGGGTACGCCGACCGTCGTGGGCTGGCTGCCGCTCTACCACGACATGGGGCTCATTGGCAATCTCATGCACCCGCTCTACCTCGGCGCGTCGTGCGTGCTGATGTCCCCGGTAGACTTCCTGAAGCGCCCAGCGCGCTGGCTCGAAGCCATTTCAACGTACCGTGCCCGCACGAGCGGCGGGCCCGACTTCGCCTACAGCCTGTGTGTCGACAAGGTCAGCGACGAGGACCAAGCCAGGCTTGACCTGAGCTGCTGGAAGCTCGCGTTCAATGGGGCCGAGCCGGTCCGGAGCGCGACGATGAATCGGTTCGTGGATCGATTCGCGAGGTCCGGATTCCGAGGCGAAGCCTTCTACCCGACCTATGGCCTGGCCGAGGCTACGCTGTTTGTGACAGGCGACCAGGTTGGACAAGCCTCCGACGTGCTCTCCGTGGATCCCGAGGCTCTGACGGAGCACCGAGTGGAAGAAGCCGCCCTCAGCGCCGACGCCCAACGCCTGGTCGGATGTGGCGTCGCGGACGAAGAGGTGACCATCGCCATTGTAGGAGCGGAAGGGCGCGAGTGCGAGCCAGGGACCGTAGGCGAGATTTGGATCAAAGGCCCTTCTGTAGCGCAAGGGTATTGGAACGCGCCTGAGCTGACGAAGGAGGCCTTCGAAAACACCTTGCCGGGGCGTGAGGGCGCGTACCTGCGAACCAAGGACTTGGGCTTCGTTCACGAAGGGTCCCTCTACGTGACGGGCCGGTTGCAGGACCTCGTGATCATTCGCGGGCGCAACTACTATCCCCAGGACCTGGAGAGGGCGGCGGAGTCGAGTCACTCGGCCCTTCGGGATGGATCAGGCGCGGCGTTCACCGTGGAACTGGACGGCGGTGCTGCGCTGGTGGTGGTAGTCGAAGTCCGTCGCTCCGCCTGGCGCTCGCTCGACGCGGCCGAGGCGACCCAGGCCATACGGCACGCCATCGCCCTGGAGCACGGGCTAGATACCCACGCCGTCGTGTTGGTCAAGCCCGGCGCCGTAAAGAAGACCTCGAGTGGGAAGGTCCGGAGGAAGGCTTGCCGGAAGGCCTTCGAGAGGGGCGAGTTTGAGGAGGTGAGACTGAACATCCCGGTTCTCGAAGGTCGTGACGCGGCCTCAAGTGATGATGGAAGGGATGCAGACCACGCTGACAACGCTCTGCTAGCACCCGAGCCTGGTAGCGAGAAGGCCCCAGATCGGCTCGTAGCGGCACTCGTGGAGGGCGTGGCGCGCCTGCTGAAGCGACCCGCCTCGTCCGTCCAGATCGACATCCCTCTAACCTCTCAGGGCCTCGATTCCCTGGGCGCGATTACGTTCGCGGCGCACCTTGAAGAGAAGCTAGACGTCACCGTCTCGGTGGAAGACCTGCTCGGTGGACAGACGTTGAACCACCTCGCAGAATCCTTAGCGACAGGCGCAGGGCGCGCGGCCTCCATTCCTCGTGCAACGCCGCTCTATACCGAACCTGGAGTCGTCGCCTACGAAGCCTCGCCGGGGCAGACGGCGCTCTGGATGTTGCACCACACCGCGCCCAACGCAGCGACCTACCAGATCGTACGGGCTGTGCGTCTCCGTGCCGAGGTGGACGAATCAGCGCTCCGCGTGGCCCTGCAGCAACTCGTGACCAGGCATGCGGCGCTGCGCACGAGCTTCGCAGAAGACCGGGGCGTTGTGCAGCAACGCGTGGTCGACGAGGCCTCGGTTCGGTTTGACGTCGTCGAATGTGCGTCGGAGCGCCATCGTGAGACGCTGCTTGCCAGGGCTGCCGCCAAGCCGCTCACGCTCTCGGAGGCGCCGCTATTGCGAACCGTGCTCTATCGGGGGCCGAACGTGGCCCCGGTGCTCCTCCTCGTCGTTCATCACATCGTCGCGGATCTGTGGTCGGTGGAAGGGCTGCTACGCGAACTCCAGGAGCTCTACGGGGCGGCGTACCACGCTCAGCCAAGTTCTCTGGCAGCGGCGCGGGGACGCGTCGTCGACTACGGAGCCTACGTGGACGCGCACAAAGACACCCCGGAAGGCGCAGCGGTACGGGCCTACTGGAAGCGCCAACTCGACGGGGCTCCCCAGGTACTCGAACTGCCAGAGAGCCCGGCCGACGATGCGCGCCGAGGCTCTGAGAGTGCTCAGGTGGCGGGACGCCTCCCGCTGGATCTGTCGCGCCGAGTCGACCGCCTGGCCGCCGAGGAGGGAACAACCAGCTTCGCCGTGCTCATGGCGGCGTTCCAGCTTCTCCTGCACCGGTACACAGAGCAAGAAGACCTACTCACGGGGACAGTCTCGACGGGCCGCTCTCGCGCGGAATGGGCAAACACGGTCGGCTACTTCGTGAACCTGCTTCCGCTGCGGTCCACAAACGCTGGCGACCCCACCGTCCGGTCCTTCGTACAGCAAACACGCGCCACCCTCGGCGAGGCGCGCGCCCACCAGCCCTATCCGTTCCCGTCGATGGTGGAGGACCTGGCTGGTCGTCGGCGCTCAGACATGACGCCGCTGGTCCAGGCTCTGTTTGCGATGCAGCAGGCGCACCAGTCAAGCGACCCCTCTGCTGCGACGGGCATGAGAGCAAACTATGCTCCGCTGCTCCTTGGACTGGAGGGTGGATGCATACCCCACTCGGACTTGCCGCTGACGTCCGTGGCTGTGCCCACGCCGAGTGCGGAGTTCGAGATCGCTATGTCGGTGGCACGCGGCGAGGAGGGGTACGCCCTCGCCCTGCTGTACAGGACACGCCTGTTCGACGATGCCGCGGCCGAGCGCTTCGTGACGCACTACGTGGAGCTTCTGAAGTCGATGACCATGGATCCGGCGCAGCGCCTCTCGCAGCTTTCGATGCTGAAGGGGGACGAGCAGGTCCAGGTGACGACGGCGTGGAACGAGACCCAGGAGGACTATCCGAGCGAGACGCTCTTGCACAGTCCAATCGAAGAGCAAGCAGCGCGGGCTCCGGATTCCGTAGCGGTGGTCCTGGATGGCGTCCACCTGACCTACGGCGTGCTAGAGCGGCAGGCGAACCAACTCGCTCACCTGCTTATGGGGCGGGGGGTAGGCCCCGGCGTGACGGTCGGGGTGTGCCAGCGGCGCTCCGTCGAGATGGTCGTGTCCATGGTGGCCATATTGAAAGCAGGGGGCAGCTACCTGCCCCTCGATCCGGACTCGCCACCAGCCCGGCTCGTGTTCTCGCTGCAAGAGACGCAGGCCGCGGTCGCGCTCTGCGCGGAGGCGGTGCGCTCGAAGCTCGGGGAGTCTGCCGTCCCCGTGGTGACGGTCGAGGCTGCTTGGGAGGTGCTGGATGCACTGCCCGCGTCTCGGCCCTCGGTGAAGCATCGGACCAACCAGCTGGCCTACGTGATGTACACGTCGGGGTCGACCGGGCGGCCCAAGGGGGTCATGATCGAGCACGCCGGAATCGCGAACCGGCTGCACTGGATGCAGCAGGCGTATGGCCTCACCCCCGAGGACCGGGTCGTCCAGAAAACGCCCTTCGGCTTCGACGTCTCGGTCTGGGAATTCTTCTGGCCGCTGTGGCAAGGTGCGGCCCTGGTGATGGCGCGACCGGGCGGGCATCGCGATCCGGAGTATCTCGCGTCGCTGATGCAGCGCGAACGGATCACCACCGCCCATTTCGTGCCGTCCATGCTGCGCGCCTTCCTCCAGGCGTCGGACGTCGCCGCGAAGACACGCACGCTTGCGCGCGTCATCTGCAGCGGTGAGGCGCTCACCCACGATTTGCGCGACCAGTTCTTCGATGTCAACGCGACGGCCGGCCTCCACAACCTGTACGGTCCCACAGAGGCCTCGATCGATGTCACGGTGTGGGCGTGTGAGCGTACGGGTGGCAGCCAGGCTGTTCCCATTGGACGGCCCGTCGCCAACATGCGCACGTACGTGCTGGACGAGCACCTGCGGCCGGTGCCGATCGGCGTCCCAGGGCAGCTCTATCTCGGAGGCATCGGGCTGGCGCGCGGCTACTGTCGCCGATCAAGGCACACGGCCGAGCGATTCATCCCGGATCCGTTCGCAAACCATGGGGAGCGCCTCTACAAAACAGGTGATCGAGCAAGCTGGCGTCCAGACGGAGCGCTGGCCTTCCATGGCCGGGTAGACCGACAGATCAAGCTGCGCGGGTTCCGCATCGAGCTCAACGAGATCGAGGCGACGCTCCGCAGCCACCCCGACATTGCGGCAGCAGCCGTCGTGGTGCGCGAGCAAGGCACGGAGCAACTGCTCGCGGCCTACGTGGTGCCGGTGGGCGAGGCAGAGCTTTCCAGCCGCGAGCTCCGGCTGTTCCTGGGCGCTCGCCTACCTCGATACATGGTGCCCGGGTCGGTGACGGTGCTCGACACGCTGCCCCAGACATCAAGCGGGAAGATCGATCGCAAATCGCTGCCGGCTCCAGACCGGGTAACGGGCAACGCGTCCGAAGCTCCTCGCTCTGAACTGGAATCGGTGCTGTGCGACGCGTGGAAGGAGGTCTTGGGCGTCTCCGCCGTTGGCATCCATGACAACTTTTTCGACCTCGGAGGTCACTCGCTCATGGCGATGAAGATCGCCTCCGAAGTGCGGCGAGCCCACGGGACGGAGTTGCCGATCGCGCTGCTGTTCGAGGCGCCGACGGTTGCGCAGCTCGCAGACCAGCTGCACGAGATGGGGCAGGGGACCGAGGCCACACTAGACGGACGATCAGACACGGTGCACCTGAAGTTTTGACCTCACAGCAATTCGTCGATCATCTCTCGGACCAAGGCATCCTGCTTTGGGCGGACGAGCATGCGGGGCACCTGCACTGTGAGGGACCTGTCGGCGCGCTGAGCGCGAGCGTGCAGGACGAGATACGCCGCCGCAAGAGCGCCCTCATCGACTACATCGGGGCGAAGCAGCAGGCGGCCCCGTCATTCGCAGAGGAGCGCATCTGGGCTGCACAGCAGCTCGCCCCAGAGGCAGGCATGTACAACATGCCGGTGATGGTTGAACTGGAAGGCCACCTCGACACGCCTGCGCTCGGCCGCGCGGTACAGTATCTGGAGAGCCGGCACGAGGCCCTGCGGACACGCTATCAGTCCGTTGACGGCCAGCCCCGGCCCGAAGTGGACGAGGTAGGTCAGACCGAGCTTGCCATCATTGACCTTGAGGGTAGGGGGGACGCTGCAGACCAGGCCGCCGCAGAGTGGCGTCGTCGCCTGGCGTTGCAAGCCTTCGACCTGGCCCGTGACCCGCTGTGGCGTGTGGTACTGCTCCGCCTGGGTCCGGCACAGCATCAGCTGGTCATGGTCCTCCACCATATCGTGGCGGACAGGCAGTCCGTCGAAATCCTGCTCACCGAACTGGACGTAGCGTACCGCGCGTTCCAAGTTGGAGACGCGGTTGCCTTGCCGCCTCTGTCGTCTCGCTACCGCGAGTTTGCCTACCGTACTCGGCAGCGGATGAGCGGGGACGCGCTCGTGTCGGCTACAGAGGCGGGCAAGGAGCGACTGGCGAGTAGCCGGCCTCTCGTAATAGGGCCGCCCCGACCCGATCACGAGGGGATGCGATTCCGCGGAGGCGTCCACACGAGGTCGCTGAGCAGTGTGCTCCGGCACCGTGTGCACGAGTTCGCTCGCGCCGAGCGCGTGTCCCCGTTTGCCGTCATGATGGCTGCGTACTCGGCAGCCCTGCACCGGTACTCAGGAGCGGACGCGTTTGCGGTGGGAACACCGGTGTCGCTGCGGTCGGGCGCGGAGGACGAGCACGTCGTCGGGTGCTTCGTCAACCTCGTGCTGGTGGGAGTCGAGATCGACCCGAGCGCATCGTTCCGAGACCTGGTTTCTACGGTCAGCGCGTCGTCGCTGCACGCCCTCGAAGAGCGCGAACTCCCCATAGGCAACCTCGCCGCAGCGATGGGGCAGGGCAGCGAGAAAACCTTCGCTCAGGCCGTGCTCGCCTGGCACCAGTCCACAGGCGATGGCGGTGGAACGCGCGAGGGAGGAACCACCTACCTCTACGAAACGCGACTCGGCGACGCCCGGGCCCGCGTGATGGAGCCTCCCTCGGGGACGAGCAAGTTTGACCTCACGCTCGACGTCACAGACCACAGCCACGGTCTGGCTCTCCGGCTGGAGTACGATCAAGACCGTCTCTCTGAAGCGCTCGCCGGTCGTCTCCTCGACCATTGCGCGGACATCCTTCGCGAGGCCCTAAGCGCACCGGACCGTACGCTGAGTCTGGTGGCCCGGGTCGCGCCCGAGGAGGGCGTCATCGCGCCTGATCCGGGCGTCGTGGCGAGCGAGAGCCTCAACTCGTTCCAGACTATCCCTGCGCGGGTGCTGGAACAGGCATCGCGGTACCCCGACCGCGTCGCGCTGACCGTTGGCCCCGCGACGATTACCTACGGCGCGCTCGTTCGTCAGGCCGAGGACATGGCTGCTCGGCTGCGAGCCTCCGGCGTTCAGAGAGGGTCGCGGGTGGCTGTGTGTGCCGAGCCGTCGGTTGAAATGATCGCAGGCTTGGTGGCCGTGTGGTTGGCCAGCGGAGCGTATGTGCCGCTGGATCCGCACAGTCCGACGGAGCGCGCCGAGTACATCCTAGAGAACAGCGAGGCGGACGTCGTCCTGGTGTCGCGTGAGGTGGCGGGTCCGATCCGGGCACGCCTCGATACATATCCGACCATCGCCCTGGAAGCGCCTGCCGAGGGGGAGCACGCAGGGTTGCCCGAAGACGTGGTCAGCACACTCGGGAGTCAGGACTTGGCCTATGTGATTTACACCTCAGGCTCTACGGGGCGGCCCAAGGGGGTCGGGGTGTCTCACGGTAGCGTCGCCAGTCTATTCGAGGCGTGCCACCCGCGATTCGGGTTCGGCGGCGAGGACGTGTGGACGCTGTTCCACTCGTTCGCCTTCGACTTTTCCGTCTGGGAGATCTGGGGCGCCTTGGCCTACGGCGGCCGTCTGGTGATCGTGCCGGAGTCTGACCGACGACTGCCCGAGAGGCTGCTAGACCTGCTGGAGCGCGAACGGGTGACGATGTTCAACCAGACGCCGTCCGCGTTCCAGCGGCTGTCTGAGGTCATCCCGGACGTGCACCGTGCGCTACAGAGCGTGCGCTGGATCGTCTTCGGCGGCGAGGCTCTCTCGGCAAGCCACCTGCGAGCGTGGCGCGACCGCATACCAGTTGGCGGCCCCACGTTCGTCAACATGTATGGCATCACCGAGACCACGGTCCACGTGACCTACGCCGAGGTGGCAGCGGAGGACCTGCTCCCGGACGCAGAGAGCCGCATCGGCCGGCCGCTCTCACATCTGCGAGGCTACGTGCTCGACCAGCGAGGACACATCGTCCCGGCAGGGGTGGCAGGCGAGCTCTACGTCGGCGGGGCGGGCCTCGCTCACGGCTACCTGTCCGACTCCCGTCAAACGGCGGCGCGGTTCGTCCCTGACGCCTTCTCCGGACTGGACGGGGAGCGCCTCTATCGCACCGGCGATCGCGTCCGACGACTCGAAGACGGCTCGCTGGCCTTTGTGGGGCGGCAAGACCGACAAGTCAAGCTGCGAGGGTTCCGCATAGAACTAGGAGAGATCGAGGCGGCGCTTGAGCGTCTTCCGAGCATTGGGCAGGCGTCCGTTCTCCTCCGCACGGTGGGCAAGACGGAGGCGCTCGTGGCCTATGTCGTGGCAACTGACGAGACCGATGCGGCGAGGCTCCGTGCGGGGCTAGCTAGCAGCCTGCCGAGCTACATGGTGCCCGCCGCCTACGTTTTCCTTCCGCAACTGCCGATCACACCCAATGGCAAGCTGGACACGAAGGCGCTCCCGGATCCGGTCTACGAGAACGAGGACCATCGCACACCGAGGACGCCCCTCGAAGAGGACCTCTGCCGACTATGGGCAGACGCTCTCGGACGAGACGAGGTGGGCATCGATGAGGACTTCTTCCAGCTAGGCGGTCACTCCCTGCTCTTGATGCAGGTGATCTCTCGCGTTCGCAAGCTCGTTGGCTGGGAGGTCCCCGCGAAGTATCTATTCACCGCGCCGACGGTCGCTGCGTTTGCGCAGCTGCTTCAAGAGGCACCGAGGCCTCACGCGGAGAACCAACTGGTAGCGCGAGACCGTGGAACCAAGGTGCCTCTCGCTCTGGCACAGCAGCGGCTCTGGTTTCTCTACCGCTTTGCTCCCGGCCCGGCCTACCACATCGCGGCGGGGTTGCAGCTCAACGGCGCGCTCCACGTTGACGTGCTGCGCCGCAGTCTCACGCACTTGGCGCAGCGCCACGAGATTCTGCGCACGGCGTTCGAGGAGCGCAACGGCAATCCGGTGCAGGTGGTCAACGACCACGCGGCGATCGAGTGGCGGCAGGTCGACGTTACTGCGCTTCCGGCTCGCCGAAGAGCATCGGCGCTGCGACGTCTCGGCCGGGCGACTGTCCAACGGCCCTTCGACCTGGAGGGCGGGGCCACCCTCCGCGCGTACCTCGTCCGTCAGGAGGCTGGGGCTCGGCACACGTTGCTGCTCGCCTTCCACCACATCGTAGCCGATGGGTGGTCAATAGACCTTTTGCTCCGCGAGCTCTCGAAGTGCTACGCGTCGCTGGTGCGAGGCGAGGCCCCCGACCTCGCGCCGCTGCCCGTCCAGTACGCCGACTATGCGGTATGGCAGCGCCGTCGGCTTGAAGGGGCCAAGGCTGAGCGCGACCTCGAGTACTGGCTGGATCAGCTGGATGGGCTCGCCCCGGTCGATCTCCCACTGGACCGAAGCCGACCCCGCTTGCAGACCTATCGAGGCGGTCGCCTTTCCGAACGTATGCCGCCAGCGGTGCGGATCGCGCTGGATCGCGTGGCGAGGCACTACAGGGTGACGCCCTTTGCGGTCGTCCTCTCAGCGCTCTATGTGCTGCTCGCCAAGCTGACCAGCGGTCGCGACCTGGTTGTGGGGACCCCTGAGGCAGGCCGCACTCATCACGACCTAGAAGGCCTGGTCGGCTGCTTCGTGAACACGTTGGGCATCCGAATCCAGCTGGAGGAGCGTGAGGACTTCGGCACGTTGGTGCGGCGCGTTCAGGAAACCGTGGTCGAGGCACGCGAGCATGCCGAGATCCCGTTCGAGCGTGTCGTGGAGGGCCTGAATTTGCCCAGGGATCCGAGTCGGCACCCCGTGTTCCAGGTCATGCTGTCGATGGAAGACGATGTCTTAGCCAGACCTCGAGCGGTGCTGGAAGGGGTTGAGATGAAGCGGGTCAATTTGGGGGATGCCAACGCCCAGTTTGATCTGACAGTGCACATCGTTGGGAGCCCGAAGGAGACGCACGTGGCCTTCGAATACAACACGGACCTGCTCGATGCCACCACGGTCTCGGAGTGGCTGACGCACTTCATGACGCTCCTCCAAGGCGCCGTGCTGGCCCCGGAGACCCAGGTTGAGCACCTCCCGGCCTTCAGCATCGCGCAGCGCCGTCTGCTGCAGGGACAGCAGGCGCAGGCCGCAGAGATCGTCACCGCTCAACTGAGTGACCTACTGGACCAGCAGGCCGCCGAGACGCCGGACGCGGTCGCCGTGGTTGCAGGCTCGCACCACGTCACCTATGCCTGGCTTCAGGACCAAGCGAGGCACCTTGCAAAAACCTTGCAGACGTCGGGAATAGCTCCCGATACCGGCGTGGCCGTGCTGCTGCCGACCTCGATAGCGCGCATCGTCGCCGTCCGGGGCGTCCTGGCGGCAGGCGGGTACTATGTGCCGTTGGATCCGGCGACGCCTCCGATGCGACGCGCAGCGCTCCTCGACGACCTGGATCCGGCCCTCGTGATTACGACAGCCTCGCAGCGGGTCCACCTTCCGGCGCGCTACCAAGCGGAGGAGCCGGTTGTCGCCGAGATTGCTGGCGGCTGGGATGCTCTGGCTCTCCAGGTATGTCCTCGAAGTGCATCAACGCAGCGGGAGCATGACTCGAAGCCACGTGCACTGGGGTCACCGACATCCCGCACACGCAGACGCCTGGCCTACGTGCGGCACACCTCCGGATCGACGGGCACGCCGAAGGGCGTCATGGTGTCCGTGCACGGTCTGACGGCCCATGCGATGTCGATTGGGGCGGCCTTCGACATAACACCTGGGGACCGAGTCCTGCGATTCGCCGCGGTCAGCTTTGACGTGTCCGCCGAGGAAGTCTTCCCCGCCCTCATCCGAGGGGGCACCCTCGTCCTGCCCGATGCGAGCGAGACCTCCGACCTGGACGGCTTCACCGCGATGCTGCGACGGGAGCGCATCACCATCGCGAATCTGCCGTCCCCGTTCTGGCATGCGTGGACCGCTAGGCTCGCCAAGCAGGACGCAGACCCGCCCACAGCGCTACGTCATCTCGTCGTCGGTTCAGCCGCCACCGAACGAAAGGCATGGGCATGGTGGAAGACCACGGCCTCGCGTGCGCTCGTCCTCACCAACGCCTACGGCTTGACGGAGACGACGATCACCAATACGCTCTTCGCGGAGCACGCCGGGGCACCACAGGCCGACGAGCACGTCGCGAGTGTGCCGATCGGGCGCGCGCTGGCTACGAGCTCCGTGTACGTGCTAGACCACGCCATGCGGCCCGTCCCGTTCGGTGTCGAGGGGCAACTCTACGTCGGCGGCGACGGTGTGGCCCGGGGCTACTGGACTCGGCCCAGAGCGACAGCCGCACGCTTCGTCCCGGACCCCTTCTCGAAACGACCGGGTGCGCGTCTCTACCGCACCGGGGACCGAGTGCGCTCGAAAGGCGGCGCCCTCCACTTCGTAGGACGGGTGGACGATCAGATCGCCCTCCGCGGCTTCCGGATTGAGCCAGCCGAAGTCGAGGCCGGTTTGCGGCGCGTAGCCAAGCTGAGTGCCGCGGTGGTCGTGAGTCGCGCACCGGAAGTCGGCGAGGACCCCATCCTGGTGGCCTACGTGGTCCCCGAAGCCGCCGAGGCGTTCGTCGATCAGTCAGCGTGGTGCGCGGACGTGCGGGCGCGCTTGGAATCGAGCATGCCGCGGTACTTGGTCCCGCAGGCCGTCGTCGTGTTGGATGCCCTGCCTCTGGACGGCAACGGCAAGGTGGACAAGCGGGCGCTTCCCTCCCCGGCGCCGCGGTCACAGAGCGCCGGTCAACCCTTGGTAACTGAGGTAGAGCAGCGCGTGGGCGACGTGTGGGCCCGCATCCTCGAGAAAGAGCCGACAGGACTCGACAGCGACTTCTTCCGGATGGGGGGGCACTCACTGCTGGCGATGCGCCTGCTGGCCGAGATCCGAGACACCTTCGGCCTGGACGTGTCGCTTCAGGCCTTCTTCGAGCATCCCACGCTCGGCTGGCTGGCCGAGCAGGTCGAAGCCGACGGGACCGTTCCGTCAGGGGACGGCCACAGCGCACCCATGCTCTCCGATAGCGAAGTCGAACAGCTTCTGTCCCATCTCCTCCGTACATAACCATGATCGAAACAACCGAAGTACGTACGGAAGTCGCCTCGAATGGTGAGGGACCCGATGCGCGGAGAGCCTTGCTGGCGCAGCTCCTGCGCGAGCGAGCCACGCGCGAACGCCGGGCGCCGCTTTCGCATGCCCAGGAGCGGCTCTGGTTCGTCGAACGTCTGGCTCCAGGAAACGGAGCCTACCACATGAGCACGACGCTGCGCCTGGAAGGCGACCTAGACGTCGCGAGGTTGGAGCGAGCCCTCACCATGGTGGCTCAGCGCCATCAAGTGCTGCTGAGCCGAATCGAGCTCTCGGAGGAGGGGCCCGTCCAAGTGATCGATCCCACGCGGGGGCTGCCGCTGGAACGCGTTGACCTGCGAGGGATGCCGCAGGAGCAAGCCGAACGCCACGCGCAGCGCTTGGCTGTGGAGCTCGGCCAGCGCCCCTTCGATCTAGAGCAGGGGCCGCTTGCGCGAGCCACGGCCCTACGCGTGCATGAACAGACAACGATCCTCGCGATCACCCTGCACCATGTGGTCTGCGACGGGTGGTCGATTGCGCTGTTCATCCAAGAGGTTGGGCACTGCTATACGCACGAAACAGCCGAGGGACTGGACGCACTGACGCTGCAGTACGACGATGTGGCCGCGCTTGAGCGGCAACGCCTCGCAGGGCCCGAAGGAGACGCCTTGCAAGCCTACTGGACTGACCGTCTTGGCGGACTGTCGCCTGTGGATCATTTCACGCCAGATCAGCCACGTCCCCCAACCCAGACCTACAACGGAGCGTCCACCACGTTCGAGCTGCCCCCGGCGCTCGTACGCCGGGTCGAAGCGCTGGCCCAAGAGACACGCTCGACGCCGTTCATGGTGCTCACGGCAGCGCAGGCTACGCTCATGGCCCGCTACAGCGGCGCCAAGGAGGTTGCCATAGGCACGCCGGTGGCCAATCGGCCGGACACGCGCACGGAGCGCCTGATCGGCTGCTTCGTCAACACGCTGGTGCTCCGCATTCCCGTGCGTGACGACGACACGTTCCACGCGCTGTTGCGTCGCGTTCGTCAGGAGGCACTGGCGGCATACGAGCACCAGAATTTCCCCTACGCGCGCCTCGTCGATGCGCTGCAGACGACCCGCGAGCTAAGCGGCGCGTCTCTGTTCCAGGTGTTCTTTGCCGTACAAAACACGCCATCGGCCTCCGTTCAACTGGCAGGGGTCGAGGCGAAGCCGATCCCCCTCGACTACGGGACGGCCCCCTTCGACCTGAGCCTGAGCATCAGCCAGGACGCGGAGGCCTGGGTCGGAACCATCCAGTACAACACCGACCTATTCCTGCCAGGCACCGCGGAGCGACTGGCCAAGCACTACGTGGCAGTGTTAGCGGCAGCCCTGGAGGCCCCGGACCGTTCCCTGGCGCGCCTCCAATGGTTGCCAGAAGCGGAGCAGGACGCCCTGCGCGCCTGGAATCAGACTGACATGCCGCTGCGCGAGCAGTCGATTTCGGAGCAGCTGAACCGCCAGAGCGCTCGCACCCCGGACGCGCCAGCACTCAGCGTCGGTGATGCAACGTGGACCTACGCCGAACTGGAGACCCGGTCCAACCAACTCGCCCACTGGATGGTGGAGCGAGAGATCGGCCCCGGAAGCCGCGTGGCGGTGTACTTGGACCGCTCTGCCGATCTCGTTGTCGCGCTGCTAGCCATTCTGAAGGCAGGCGCGGCCTACGTGCCCCTCGATCCCGCCTACCCCCAGGCCCGCGTCAAGCAGGTCCTCGATGGAGCCAGCCCTGCGCTGGTGATCACGCGGGCTGGTATCTCGTCGACGCTACCCGGCACAACGCAGCAGGTCCTGGACCTAGAGGCAGCCCGCCGGGACATCGGAGCGCAGCCTACCTCGTCGCCAGAAGAGAGCGTGGGCCTGGATCGTCTCGCGTACGTGACCTACACATCGGGCTCTACGGGCACGCCGAAGGGCGTGATGGTGACCCACCGCAACGTCGCCAATTTCTTCTGCGGGATGGACGACCGCCTGGACGGAGGAGAAGGCGACACCTGGCTCGCAACGACGAGTGTCTCCTTCGACATCTCGGTGCTCGAACTGCTTTGGACGCTGTCGAGGGGCTTCCATGTGGTGCTCTACTCGCCACCGAGCGTGGGGCGTGGGGCGCAGGGGCTTCAGCCCACCCAGCGCTCGTCGCGCCCGCTCGCCTTCAGTCTGTTCTACTTCGCCGACGAGGCCCGTGGGCAGGAGAACCCCTATAAGCTGTTGCTGGAAGGAGCGCGCTTTGCAGACACGCACGGCTTCGAGGCCGTGTGGACGCCTGAGCGCCACTTCCACTCTTTTGGCGGGCTCTATCCCAGTCCTGCAGTCGCGGGTGCGGCCATCGCCGCGATCACCGAATCGGTGCAGATCCGGGCTGGCAGTGCCGTGTTGCCCTTGCACCATCCGGTGCGGATTGCGGAGGAGTGGGCCATGGTAGACAATCTGTCGGGGGGCCGCGTGGGCTTGTCCCTGGCTTCGGGCTGGCACCAGCACGACTTCATCCTTGCCCCGGACAACTACGCAAACCGTCGCGAGGTCTTGTTCGAGGGCCTCGATACGGTGCGTCGGCTGTGGCGGGGCGAGGCGGTCACCTTCGACGGGGTCGAGGGAGCCCCCGTCGATGTGCAGGTCATGCCCCGGCCCGTGCAGCCGGAGCTTCCCGTATGGATCACCGCGGCTGGGAGCCCGGAGACGTTCAGGCGCGCCGGCGAAGTCGGAGCGGGGATTCTAACCCACCTGCTCGGCCAGAGCCGAGAGGAGCTCGCAGAGAAGATCGCCCTCTACAGGAAGGCGTGGCGGGACGCTGGGCACCCTCCCGAGAAGGCACGGGTGACGCTCATGCTCCACACGTTCGTCGGGGAGGATGCGGACGAGGTGCGCGCGCAGGTCGAAGGGCCGTTCCGGCAATACCTCCGCGGCTCCATCGGGCTCGTCAAGAGCCTGGCACCCGAGGCCCACAAAGCCGATGTGCAGCAGAATCTCACGGACCAGGACATGGAGAACCTGCTCGACCTGGCCGTCGAGCGCTACATCGAGTCGAGCAGCCTCATCGGGACGATTGACGAATGTGCAGCCCGCGCCGAAGACTTCCGCGCCCTGGGCGTGGACGAGGTCGCCTGCCTCATCGACTTCGGGGTTGAACCGGAGGCTGTGCTGGAGTCTCTGACCGCCTTGGACACCGTGCACCAGCGCACGAAGAGGACCGCGGAAAAACCCGCTCCCGAAGCAAGACCCACGCGGACCTGGTCCCTCGTGGAGTTGGCTCGGCACCACAGCATCACGCACCTGCAGACGACGCCGTCTACAGCGGCGAGCTTCGTCGAGGACCCTGAGGTCGTGGAGGCCCTAGGCACGCTGCGGAACTGGTACGTCGGGGGCGAGGCGCTGTCGTCGGCGCTGGCCGAGTCGCTCCAACGCACGTTCCCCGACACCGTGCTCGTGAACATGTACGGGCCGACCGAGACCACCGTGTGGTCCTCGACGCATCACCTGAAGGGCGCTGAGCATCCGGTGCCGCTCGGGTATCCGATCGCAAACACGCAGCTCCACGTGCTCGATGCCGCGGGCGAACAGGTGCCCGTGGGCGTACCCGGCGAACTGTACATCGGAGGGGAGGGGGTCACCCGAGGGTATCTGCAGCTTCCTGCACGCACCGCCGAGCGGTTCGTGCCTGACCCGTGGGCGAGCGCGCCCGGGAGGCGTCTGTATCGGACCGGCGACCGCGTTCGGCGGCTACCGGACGGCACCTTGGTCTTCATGGGCCGCTTCGACTCCCAAGTCAAGGTGCGCGGGTTCCGCGTCGAGCTCCAGGAAATCGAAGCTCACATGCGAGCCCACCCGACCGTCCGCGACGCGGTGGCAGTGGTCTCAGGAACGGGCGTTGGCGCGCACGTGCAAGCCTACTACCTACTCGAGCGAGGCACATCACCCGGACCCGATGCGCGCGGCGTGGACGCCGCAACGGACGAGGCTCCCGACTCCGCTGCGTCGGCGAACCTGCTCCAGAGCTACACGCTCCCGAACGGCTTGGACGTGGCGCATCAGCACGACCACATCACGAGCGGGCTGTACACGGAAATTTTCGGGGACGAGACCTACCTACGCCACGGCATCACCATCGAGGATGGCGACTGCGTGGTGGACGTGGGCGCCAACATCGGCATGTTCTCGCTGTACGCGCACTACGCCGCGCAGGACGTCCGCGTCTTTGCGTTCGAGCCGATCCCTCCGACGTTCGCCTGCCTCAACGAGAACTTTGCTCGTCACGGCATCGCTGGGGGGGCCTTCCAGCGCGGAGTGGCGCGGGCTGCCGGGCAGGACACCTTTACGTTCTATCCGAACTCGTCAGGGTTGTCCGGCCGCTTCGCCGATCCGGACCGAGACCGGGCCATCGCTCGCTACATCGTCGAGGCGGAGCTGAAGCAGGAGGCCGGCAGCTCCGAAGCGGTCGAGCTCGCCAGCGACGATATCGACTTGGCGCTCGACGAGCGGTTCGTGACCGAAACGTTTGAGTGCACGCTCCAGACCGTCTCGGACCTCATCGCAGCCCAGGGGATTGAGCAGATTGACCTGCTCAAGATCGATGCAGAGCGGAGCGAGTACGAGGTGCTGATGGGCATCAAGCCTGCCGACTGGGTGAAGATCAAGCAGGTCGTGGCAGAGGTGGATACCGAGGAGTTGCTGGAGCAATGCCGCAGCTTGTTGGAGTCGCACGGCTTCGAGTGCAGTGCGGATCGGTACGTCGAAATCGGACGAGAGGGAGGCGCATCGAGGTATGTCTACCTGCTCTACGCCGCTGCCGACGGTCTACAGATGGGCGCGCAGGCTCATAAGGGCATGGGCGACATGGGCGGGACGCTGCCTCCGCTGCCGCGCTTCCTGGAAGAGCGGCTTCCGGCCTACATGGTCCCCTCGGCGCTGCACGTCGTCGAGGCGTTCCCGCTCACCCCCAACGGCAAGGTCGACCGCGGGCGCCTGGCCTCGATGGCAACAGCCCCGAAAGCGTCGCAGCCCTATGCGCCGCCCGAGGGCGACCTCGAACAACAAATCAGCGCGATCTGGGCACGCGTGCTCGAGGTCGAGAAGGTGGGCGTCGAGGACAACTTCTTCGAGCGTGGAGGCACGTCGCTCCTCATGGCGCTCGTCCACCGCGACGTGCGGTCCTCGCTCAACCCCGACATCACGCTCGTCGACTTATTCCGCTACCCGACGGTGCGCTCGCTGGCGGGCTTCCTCGAAGGCGGCGCATCGGACACCCTACCACAGGACGCCATTCTGCAGCGGGCGCAACGCCAGCGGCAGGCACGCCGGCGGCGTCGCAGAGCATAGCGCCTCATTCATCATACTCGGTACTCTCCCATGAATTCGACTCGCCAGGGCGGCAGGCTCAACATGATCGGCCGCCAGCCCCTCTCCGCAGGCTTGTGTCTGGTCGCGCTAGCGTTGGTCGTAGCGTCGGCCTACGTGGGGGCCTCCTACGTCTACCAAGAATGGAGCTATGACCGGCACCACGAGAACGTAGACCGGGTCTTCCGGATCACGCAACGCCTTCAACTCGGCACCATCGGGACCGTGGAATATGCCACGTTGCCAGGGCCCGTGGCCGAGAACCTCGTGGCGGACATCGACGGCGTGCTTCCGGCTCGGCTCTACCATCCTCAGCCGGCGCCGGTCGTGGCCAGCACGGCAGCGGTGAACTACGAGCCCCGGCTGTTCATGGCCGATCCCTCGCTGCTGAGCGTGTTCACCATCCCGCTCTCGGCAGGCGACCCTGTCGGGGCGCTGCGCGAACCGCGCACCATCATCATTTCCGAAGAGGCCGCCGAACGCTACTTCCCCGGAGCGGACCCGATGGGCCGGACGCTACGCTACGAGAATGCCATCGATCTAACGGTGACGGGCGTCCTCGCGCCCGCCGCGATGCGCTCCCACGTGGACTTCGACATGCTGATTTCGATGGGGACGCGGGCCGAGGTGCTTGCCCTCGCAGGCATCCAGGAAGACTGGATCACGAGCTGGATCTGGAATCCCTACGCCACCTACGTCCGCCTGGCCGACGACGTCTCGATCGACGCCCTCGTGAACACGGAGCTACCAGCGTTTATCCAGCGCTACATGAGCTTCGACGACTCGCAGACGGGGTTCCTGATGCAGCCCGTCACGGATATCCACCTCTACTCGTCCCTGGAGGGCGAACTGCAGCCCAACGGGAGTGCGCTGTCTGTGGGATTGGCGGCGTTGGGTATGGGACTGGTAGTTCTGTTCGGGGCGATCGCGTTTGTGACAGCGGCCCGGGTTCGACGCAAGCCGGTAGACACTGAAGCGGGGCCCACGGCGCCGTCGCTGGTTTCGTTCGGGCTGATCGGGTTGGTGGCTGGAGGCGTAGCGGCTGGCGTGGCTCCGTGGCTCGGCAGCTTGCTGGCACCCGGAAGCGTTCCTCCGACGCCCACGGTGAGTGGGTCGCTAATGATGGTAGCCGCCGCGGTGGTGCTCGCGCTCGGGCTCGGCTGGTGGGCGACGCGGTCCTTGCAGGAGAGACACAACGAAGAGGCGCAGACGAGAAAGGGCCCATACGCCGCGGCGGGGCTCCAACTGGTCGTCGCGCTCACCGCGCTGGTCGCGATGCTCTTCATCCACCAACAGCTCAGCTTCGTCGACGGCCACTCGCTCGGGTTCGACCTCGACCATGCCTATGTGTTGCCGATCGCGGGCAACGCAGACCTGATGAGCGATCGGGACGCGCTGAAGGCCGCCATCGACGACGTGGAGGGCGTGGTCGCGACCTCGCTCGTCTCGGCGGTGCCGACGCAGAGCAACTACACGATGCGCCGGTTCCGCGCCGAGGACCGGTTCTACAGCGCCGAGGCGGCCGTTTTCTACACCGACGAGGACTTCATGGAAGCCCTCGACCTCCAACTCATAGCCGGCGGCGACGTCACAGGCGAACTACCCTACCAGGAGTACCTGGTGAACAGCGAGTTGGTAGCCCAGCTCGGATGGGACCCCGAGTATGCCATCGGGAAGCAGTTTGCCGTGGGGGAGAGCTTCGGCGTCGTGTCCGGCGTGCTCGAGAACTTCCACTTCGAGCCGCTGGACAAGCGCGTGGTGTCCATGACGGCGTTGGTCGAGCCGGAGGAAGCGGGGTACTTGATCGTGCGCGTTGACCCCGAGGCACCGCTAGACCAGGTGCAAGCAGGGCTCACCGCCGTCTGGAATGAACGCTCTGCGGACCGCCCATTCCTCATGGAGTCGCTGGCGCAAGAGGCACGCGCTCCGTTCGTGAGCGAACGCTTCAACGTGCGGCTGCTGACGGGCATCACGGCGCTGCTGCTGTTGATGGTCGGCATCTCCCTCGGAGTGTCGAGCGGATACGCAGGCAACGGCCTCACGGGCTCCCAGCGGCGCCGTCGGTTCCTGCTGCTCGGGCTCGTGTCCCTCGCCGTCGCTATGCCCGTGGGCTACGCGATGGCTCACGCGTGGGCGACCAACGCCTTCGCCTACGTGGCCTTCTCCAACGGCTGGCTCTACCTCGCCTCTGGAGTCCTTCTCAGCGGCATTGCCGTCTGGTTCGCCATGCGCAACCGCTCAAGCGCTCCTGCACCGATCACCGCTACGCCAACCGCCGCGTAGGCCACCTCACAGGCTGACTATGTCACTTCGCTTCTTCGACGTCTCCAACGACCTCTACCGCTACATGCTAGAGGTATCGGTGCGCGAACCCTCCGTGCTGAAACGGCTACGGACAGCCACGTCTGAGAGAGACGGGGCGAAAATGCAGACCCCGCCCGAGGTCGGCCAGTTGCTCGAAGTGCTGGTCCGCCTCGTCGGAGCACGGCGCGTGCTGGAGGTGGGTGTCTTCACGGGCTACAGCAGCCTGTGCATCGCCCGAGCCCTACCCGACGATGGGCTCTTGATCGCCTGCGACATCGATCGCGAGGCGACATCGCTCGCCGAGCACTATTGGAGAGAAGCTGGGGTCGATGCTCGAATCGATCTCCGAATCGCGCCCGCGCTCGAGACGCTCGATGCCCTGCTTGCCGAGGGGGCACACGGGTCGTTCGACATGATTTTCCTCGACGCAGACAAGGAGAACTATGTCACCTACTACGACAAGGCCTATGCGCTACTGAGGGTCGGGGGCGTGCTTCTCGTGGACAACGTCCTGTGGGCAGGGCGGGTCGCGGACCCGGACGTGCAAGACTCCGAGACGGTGGGCATTCGCAAGCTGAACCGGCGGTTGGGCAACGACCACCGCGTCCTGCACAGCATGATTCCCATCGCTGATGGGCTGTCGCTCGTGCTCAAGCTGGATCCCGAAGAGGCCATGGGGCCTCGTGACCAAGCCACCCCTCACACCTTAGAGCCGGTATCATGAGCGCGCAAAAGAGGTTTCAGACCGTCGGGGTTGTCGGCGCGGGCGTGATGGGCTGCGGGTTAGCCCAATCGCTCGCAGCCTCAGGGCATGACGTCGTGTTGGTGGACCTCACCCCTGAGGTCCTCGAACAGGCTGGGAAAACGATCAGGCAGAACCTGCGGTACAGCCGCCTTCGTGCTCCGAGCAGCGCCAAGGAGCCTACGTCGGCGGTTCTCGAACGGGTGCACTTCACGACGGACTACGAGGCGCTAGGTCGTGCAGAGTTCGTGATCGAAAACGTTACCGAGCGATGGGATATAAAAAAGGAAGTGTATGGTCATTTGCATAGGATATGTGGACCGGAGGTGATCATCGGAGTTAATACCTCGGCGATATCAATCACGAAAGTATCAAGTCTGATACAGAATCCGGCGCGGGTGATTGGGATGCACTTTATGAATCCTGTCCCGATGAAGCCACTCGTTGAGCTAATTCGAGGGTACTATACTGACAATGGTACTATTGAGGCGGCGTCCACTCTGCTGGCTCAGATGGGAAAGGAGGGGATTGTAGTAGAGGATATGCCTGGATTTGTGACGAATCGGGTGCTAATGATAACGGTTAACGAGGCAGTATTCGTTGTCCAAGATGGGGTGGCAGAAGCCAAGGAGGTAGATCGCATTTTCAGAGGGTGCTTTGGGCATACGATGGGTCCGCTTGAAACAGCGGACCTGATCGGGCTCGATACCATCCTAGATAGCCTTGTTGTGCTATACGAGAGCTACAACGACGATAAATACAGACCGGCACCTCTGCTGAAAAAGTTGGTCGCAGCAGGACTACTGGGGCGTAAAAGCGGACACGGATTTTATCCCTACTCAGTCGATTCACCTTCCTCATTCTGAATCAAACACATCATCAAAAGCAATGCGTGAGCACAGAACAACCATTCGCGAGTTTCTGGGACAATATTTCCACATTGGGGGAATCTCTGATAGTGAAGATATTTTCTCGTTAGGATTTGTCGATTCGATGTTTGCGATGCAACTTGTCCTATTCCTAGAACGGACTTTTGATGTTCAAGTAGAAGACGATGATCTTGTCATGGACAATTTTAAGAGTGTCGATTCTATGACGTCATTTCTAGCACGCAAAGAGAGCGCGACCGCCTGATACGCTCTCGTTCCTCGAAGCACCTCTCCCTGTGAACCCCCTACCGCCGATTGCAACCCGCGACCGAGCTGCGCTCTCGAATACGCAGCCTGGGACCTATCGCGCCTTCGCGGCGAGGGAACTGGCTCCCTACGCCGATGCCTGGCACGCCTCGGAGGCGTTTCCGATGGCAACGATCAGGCGAATCGCAGCAGAGGGATACCTTGGCATGACACTCCCTCGTCGCTACGGCGGTGGGGAGGCAAGTTGGTCTGCGCTTGCCCAACTAGCCGAAGCATTCGGCTGGGCCTGTTCGGCCGCGCGGAGCCTCCTGACCGTGCACTCCATGGTTGCCCACACCATCGAGCGGTGCGGTAGCGACGAACAGCGAGCGTGCTGGTTGCCCCGCCTCGCTTGCGGGGAGCAGCTGGCAGCGTTCGCACTCAGCGAGCCGGAGGTCGGCAGCGATGCAAACGCGGTCGCTACGTCCGCCCGGAGCGAAGGCGACGACTACGTGCTGTCCGGTACCAAGAAATGGACGACCTTCGCGGAGACCGCCGACGTGTTCTTGGTGTTTGCTCAAGAGCCGAATGGGTTGGCGGCGTTCGTGGTAGAGCGCTCGACACCTGGTCTCGAGGTCGACCCCATCCGCGGCCTGCTGGGCGTGCGGGCAGGGGGGACGTGCACGGTTCGCCTCGACGGCTGTCGCGTGCCGAGAGCCAACAGACTGGGACGTCCTGGCATGGGCGGGCGTTTTGCGCTGGCAACGGCACTGGTGCACGGGAGACTCACCGTGGCAGCGGGCTGCGTGGGCCTCGCCCAGGCCGCGCTGGAGGCCAGCGCGCGCTACACAAGCGAGCGGCACCAGTTCGGGCAGCCGCTCATGTCGTTCCAACTCGTCCGTCGGCTCATCACCGACATGTCTGTCCAGACGGAGGCGGCCCGTGGACTGACGCAGCGAGCCGCCCGCCTGCTAGAGGCAACGCAGCCCGATGGGCCGACGGCCACGGCGCAGGCCAAATACTACGCGGCCATCGTGGCAGCGAAGGCGACAGCCGACGCCGTGCAGCTCCACGGAGGGAGCGGGTGTAGCTCGGAGCACTCGGTTCAGCGCTTCTTCTGCGACGCCAAGGTGATGGAACTCATTGAAGGGACCAACGAGATCCACCAGATCACGCTGGCGCAAGACGTCTACAGGAGACACGGCGCGGTCCTGCAAACGAACGGCAACGCAAACGTTTTCGGCAAGACTGATGCATGAAGCAGCATACCCTGCGATTGACGTAGCTGATGGGCGAACCATCAAGTGCGTAGTGTGGGACCTAGACAACACGCTATGGGACGGCGTCATTCTGGAGGAGCACGTGGAGCTCCGACGCGAACTCGTGGACGTCATCAAGGAGCTCGACAGTCGTGGGATACTGCACTCGATTGCGAGCCGAAACGACGAGGCGACGGCCCTTGAGATGCTGCGCCGCCACGGGCTAGCGGACTTGTTTCTGCTTCCGCAGATCAACTGGGGGCAGAAGTCGATCTCGGTCAAACGCATTGCGGACGAGATAAACATTGGGCTCGACGCGCTGGCGTTTGTCGACGACCAGCCCTACGAACGAGACGAGGTCACCTTCGCGCTCCCCCAAGTCCTGTGTCTGGATCCGAGCGTGGCGGAGACGCTGCCCAGTCTTGCGGCCTTCACCCCTCGGTTCATCACAGCCGAGTCCGGCAAGCGCCGGTCGCTCTACCAGGCGGATCTGCGTCGAAAGAAAGCAGAGTCGGTGTATGAGGGGCCCAAAAAGGATTTCCATGCCACGCTTGGGATGAAGCTCAACATCCGCGAGGCGACCCGGGACGACCTCCAGCGCGCGGAGGAACTGACCGTGCGCACCAACCAACTCAACTCTACAGGGCGCACCTACACCTACGAAGAGCTCGATGCGCTTCGCCATGCCCCGGACCACTGGCTCATGGTAGCCAGCCTCTCCGATGTCTACGGCGACTACGGGACCATCGGACTGGCACTGGTGGAGCAGCAGCCGGAGGAGTGGACCGTCAGACTGCTGCTCATGTCGTGCCGTGTGATGTCGCGCGGCGTGGGGAGTGTGCTGATGACGCACATCCAGCAGCGCGCGCGCGACGCCGGCGTACGGCTCGCGGCGGACTTCGTCCAGACGGACCGCAACCGGGCCATGTATGTCAGCTTCGTCTTCGGCGGCTTCGAGGTCGGCACTCGGGACGGGGCGCACCTCACATTCATACATCCCCTCACAGATATCCAGCCCCTCCCTCCGCACGTCACGGTGCACTACGGTTCTGCACCACCCGCTGGCGAGTTGTCTGCCGCCCAGCCAGGCCCATCCCGATCCCAGACCTAACCCTACACGTCGATGAAAAGCCCATCGTACACCACGCCAGACATTGGCACAGCACCGATCAACGGGAACGGGCATGCGCCTGGCACGCTCAGTGCCCCCACGCTTCCCATGGAGCACCTCCCCCTCGAATTAGAGGTAGGAACGGACTTCGACGAGGGCAGGCGGGGGCGCAACTATCGGCGCGCCAACGAGCAGATGCCCGCCGTCCGTGCGCATGAAATCAGTCTCATGCTGGAGAAGGTGGACGCCCAGCCCGGGCAGCGCATCCTCGACTTCGGGTGCGGGACGGGCGTGCTCTCGCTGCCAGTGGCCGCGCAGGTCGGCGCCACCGGCGAAGTCGTTGCCGTCGAAGGCTCGAAGATGTCGGCGGACGAGATGCCTCGGGGCCTGCGGGACGAACCCAACGTGCGCCTGCTCTCGCTCAACGGGGACCGGATCGATTTCCCGAGCGGCAGTGTGGACACCGTGTTCACCCTGGCCTCGCTGCACCATGTTGCCGACAAGGTGGCCCTCTGCCGTGAGTTCTACCGCCTCCTCCGGCCGGGCGGTCGCCTCATCATCGGCGATGTCGCGGATCACACCACCGTGCAGCGGTTCTTCGACGACCACATCCACGCCCACTGCAGCACCGGACACGACTACAGGTTCCTCGACAGGATGGACCTCGAGACGATCTGCGAGTTCTCGGGCATCGAACTGCAGGAATGGGGCGTCCACTCGGTGCCCTGGGTGTTCGAAGACGAGGCCGCGGCGGGCCGGTATCTCCGGATGATCTTCGACATGAGCTGCTCGGCGGAGGACTGTCTGGACCGAGCCAAGCGCTACCTCGGCTACACCGCAAGCTTGCCGCACTTCCACCTGTTCTGGCGGCTGTTCTATTTCACAGGAATCAAGCCGATGGCCTAAGGCGCATGAACGACGTAGCTCCCATGACTGAAGTGCGCCTTCCGAACGGGCTCGACATCGTCTGTCAGAGTCCCACGGAAGCCCTGTTCTTCTACGAGGACTTGTTCGAGAAGCAGGTCTATTTCCGCAACGGCATCACGCTTCCGGAGGACGCCTGCGTCTTCGACGTAGGCTCGAACATCGGGATGTTCATGCTGTCGGTGCACTTTCTGTGCGTGCGCCCCCGGCTCTTCTGCTTCGAGCCGGCCCCGCCGCTCTACCGCATACTCGACGAGAACCGCCGCCGCCACGGCGTCGACGCCACGCTGCACAACTTCGGCATCTCCGACGAAGAGACCACGGCCTCGTTCACGTTCTACCCGCAGAGCTCGGGCATGTCGTCGTTCCACGGTGACCTCGACGAGGAGCGGCAGGTGCTGCGCTCGCTGATGGAGAACCAGCGCGACCACGGCATGCCGGGCATGGAAGCGGTGATGAAGCACGCCGACGACCTGCTCGAAGCACGCCTCCAGAGCACCGCCCTTACGTGCCAGCTCAGACGACTAAGCGATGTCATCGCGGAGCACGGCATCAGCACGATCGACTTGCTCAAGATCGACGTCCAGAAGTGCGAGATGGAGGTGCTGCACGGCCTCTCCGAGGAGGACTGGCCGAAGATCAAGCAGATCGTGGTCGAGGTGCACGACACCGAAGGCCGCGTCGAAGCCATGAACGCGCTCCTACACGAACGCGGCTACCGCGTGCTGGCCGAGCAAGACACGCTCTATGAAGGAACGGGCATCTACAACCTGTACGCCCACCGGCCCTTGTCCAGCTCCGCATCGGCGGCCACTGCAGCAGCAGCCCGCCTCGCTCGTCGGAAGGCCCGCAACCGAACACATCAACGACGCCCGCACTCATGAAGACCCCGCATACCGACCTCGAAGACAGTGCTGCCGTCGCCATCGTTGGGATGAGCGCACGCTTTCCAGGCGCAGACACCCTCGACCAGTACTGGCAGAACCTAGCCGCCGGCATCGAGTCCATTCGCCGGTTCGACGAGGCCACCCTGCGGCAGGCAGGGGTGTCGGAGGCGCTTCGCTCGGCCCCCACGTATGTGCCCGCGGCCGGGGCAATCGACCAGATCGACTGCTTCGACGCCGGGTTTTTCGGACTCTCGGCACGGGACGCCGAGGTCATGGACCCCCAGCAGCGCGTCTTTCTGGAGGAGTGCTGGAAGAGCCTCGAAGACGCCGGCTATAACCCCAAGGACATCGAAGGGCTGGCCGGGGTCTTTGCCGGGGTGGGCTGGAATACGTACCTCCTCTCCTACGCCATGCAGGCGCCCCAGGAGGAGGCAGGCGATGTGCTGCAGTACCGGATCCGGAACGACAAGGACTTCCTCAGCACCCTCGTCTCGTACCACCTGAACCTGCGCGGCCCCAGCATGACCGTCCAGACGGCGTGCTCGACGTCGCTGGTGACCATCCATCTCGCGTGCCAGAGCCTGATCGACTTTAGCTGCGACCTGGCTCTCGCCGGGGGCGTCAACCTGTCCTACCCAGCCGAGCAAGGCTACACTGCGCGCGAAGGCGTGTTCTCGGCGGACGGCCACTGCAGAGCCTTCGACGCGAAGGCGCAGGGCACCGTCTCAGGAAGCGGGGTCGGGGTGCTCGTCTTGAAGCGCCTCGAAGACGCCTTGAGTGACGGCGACACGATTCGAGCCGTGATCCGAGGGAGCGCCATCAACAACGACGGGCGCAGAAAGGCGGGCTACACGGCCCCGAGCGTCGATGGGCAGATCGAGGTGATCGCGCTCGCCCACGCGCTGGCTGGCGTCGACGCGAGCGAGGTCAGCTACGTCGAGGCGCACGGTACCGGCACTCCGCTCGGCGACCCCATCGAGGTCGAAGCACTGACGCAGGTGTTTCGCCAGAGCACGAACCGCAAGCAGTTCTGCGGGCTGGGCTCGGTGAAGACGAACATCGGTCACCTGGACGCAGCGGCGGGTGTGGCCAGTGTGATCAAAACGGTCTTGGCGTTGGAGCACAAACAACTCCCAGCGTCCTTGCACTACGACCGCGCCAACCCGCGCATCGACTTCGCGGGCAGTCCGTTCTTTGTGGTCGACGAGTTGCGTCCTTGGGAAGCAGAGGGCGGTCCCAGAATAGCTGGCGTGAGCGCCTTCGGCGTGGGCGGCACCAACGCGCACGTGGTGTTGCAGGAGGCCGCCCCAGCCACGTCGTCGAGTCCGAGCCGGCCGGTGGAGCTACTGCTCATGTCGGCCCGTTCAGCCGAGCGGCTCGACGCCGCGACGAAGGACTTGGCCGAAGCACTCGCCCAGCCTGGCGCGCCCACGCTGGCCGACGCGGCCTACACGACGCATGTCGGACGGCAGCGCATGGACCACCGCCGGGTAGCCCTCATCCCAACGGGGCACGAGGCGGCTGACATACTCCGCCGCCTCGACCCTGAATGGATACTGGAAGGGGACAACGACGCCAGCAAGCGGCCCGTGGATTTGCTCTTTCCAGGGCTCGGCAACCACTACGTGGGTATGGGCCGGGGGCTCTACGAAACCGAGCCCGTGTTCAAAGAGACGGTCGACAGATGCGCGCGTCTGCTCGAACCGCACCTAGGCTGCGACCTGCGCCAGCATCTCTACCCGGCGCAGACCGCCGAGCCCGACGAGGAGCCATCCGGAGGGGACGCGTTCAGGCGCATGCTGCAACGCGACCAGCCGAAGAACGGCACCGAAGCACCGACAAGCTCGACGAAGTACGCCCAGCCTCTGCAGTTCGTGGTGTCCTACGCCCTGGCCCAGCTCTGGGAATCGTGGGGCATCGTTCCGCGTGCGATGCTCGGACACAGCATCGGGGAGTACGTCGCGGCGACGCTCGCAGGCGTGTTC
Organism: Bacteroidota bacterium; assembly: GCA_038528235.1. Lineage (GTDB taxonomy): Bacteria > Bacteroidota > Rhodothermia > Rhodothermales > Rubricoccaceae > JBCBEX01. The sequence goes on along the minus strand of JBCBEX010000040.1, from coordinate 7,233 downwards.
AAGCTGGAGGACGCGCTTCGGATCGTAGCGCTGCGCGCCCGCCTCATAGAAGCGCTGGAGCCGGGAGCCATGTTGGCCGTCTCCGCGCCGGAGAGCGAGGTGGTAGAACGACTGGGGCCGGATCTCTCCGTGTCCGCGGTGAACGCGCCGAGGCTCACGGTCGTCGGGGGAGGCGTCGATACGGTCCAGGCTTTCGCCAAGGCACTTGAAGCGGAGGGGATCGGGAGCCGCCTGCTCCAAACCGGGCATGCCTTTCACACGCACCGGATGCGCCCGATCGTCGCCGAGTTGAAGCAAGCGCTTCACGCCACTCGACTGGCAGCGCCCCAGCGTCCCTACGTGTCGGGTGTGACCGGCACCTGGGTGACCCCAGACCAGGCAACGAGCCCCGCGTTCTGGTGCAGCCACCTGGAGCAACCCGTCCGCTACGCCGACGCAGTAGCAACGCTGTGGAAGGATGGCCGGAGCATGCTGCTGGAAGTGGGACCAGGCAACACGCTCGGGGCCTGGGCGCTGCAGAACCCGGTCGCGAGCGATGTAGAAACCCCGACCGTCCTAGCGTCCTTGCCCCACGAGTGGGAGCGCAAGGCTGATACGACCACCGTCGCATCCGCGCTGGCGAAGTTGTGGCTCGGGGGCGCCGAGATCGACTGGGCGGGGTACCACGAGGGACGCGAGCGCCGCCGCGTACCGCTCCCCACCTATCCATTCGAGCGCACGCGCTATGCCCTCCCGATGGCCGCGGAAACGGCCACACAAAGTCGGGAAAGGACGGCGGAGGAGCACGCTCAACGTTCCCTGGACGATTGGTTCTACGTGCCTACGTGGCGCCAGACGCCGCTGCTTGCAGCCCACGACGAAAAGCACGCATCAGACGCGACCTGGCTACTTGTGGCCCCTCGAAAGGGAGAGCAAGCGCTGGCAGACGCCGTACGCGGCAGGCTGGAGGCCATGGGCGCCTCGTGGGCCGAGGTGGCAAGCGGGGACGGCTACGCGGTCGAGGAACGCTCGATGGCGGGAGCACAAGTCTCGTACACAGCACGGTTGACCGAGTCTGGTGACTACGCGCGGATGTTGGGTGACCTAGCGGAGCGCGGCATGTCGCCGACCCGGGTCGTTCACCTGCTGAACCTGGGCGGGGCGTCGCAGCCCGAACACGGCTCGCTTCGATCTGCGCCGACGTCCGATCCGCGTGAGATCGAACAGACTTTGGACGCGAGCTTCTACAGCCTGCTGGCCCTCTTGCAAGCCTGGAGCGACTACGGCGGGGCGGTGCCTCGTCTGGCAGTCGTCTCGGATCGGGTGCAGTCCGTCACCGGAGCGGAGTCCCTCATGCCAGCGCGCGCCGCGTTGCTCGGGCCATGCCGCGTGGCTCCTCAAGAGATCGAAGGATTCGAGAGCATCAGCCTGGATGTCGATGCCGACGCGCGCGACGTTTCCTCGCTGAGTGCAGCCATCGTGCGTGAGTGCGCCGAGGCCGACCTCGACCATCACACGGTAGCCTACCGCAACGGAAGGCGCTGGGTGCTTGAGTTCTCCGCACAGCCCCTTCCCGAACAGAACACCGAGCGCTGGGAGGAGAGCGTAGATGGAGACGGCGCCTACATCATCACCGGAGGGTTCGGAGGACTGGGCCTGGCCTTCGCCGAACGCCTGGTTCAGGCAGGGGCGAAGCATCTCATTCTGGCGAGCCGCTCGGCCTCCGAAGACGGTCTTCGCGACGCCCATACCAACACAGCGCGACGTATTGCCACGTGGCGCTCCGCAGGGGTGACCGTGGACGTGCGCCCCGTCGATGTAACAGATGCACATTCACTGGCGGCACTCGTTGACGAACACGAGACTACCCTTCGTGGAGTGATCCACGCGGCTGGCGTAGCGCCCACCGGACTCATCCAGGTGAAGACGCGCGAGGCGGCGGCCGGCGTCTTAGCCCCGAAGGTGCTGGGCACCTATGCCCTCGAAGCGGCCTTGGCAGAATGCGACCTCGACTTTGTGGTGCTGTGTTCGTCCCTGCACGCGCTCTTTGGAGGGATTGGGACGGTGGATCATAGCGCCGCGAATGCGGTCCTGGATGCCTGGGCCTATGCGAGCCCGCATCGCACGGTCACGATCAACTGGGGCGGATGGGCAGAAGTGGGGCAGGCGGCTCATGCCGTCGTGTCGCCGCGGGTGCGCGCCCTCCTCGAAGAACCGGCGAGCAACGGCCAGGCGAGCGGTATGCATCCGCTCCTGAGCGAAGTGAAGCTGGAAAGCGCAGAAGAACTGATACTGACGGGTACGCTGGACCCATCGACGCAGTGGCCTCTGGACGAGCATCGGGTGGCAGGCGGCGGCATGCTGCCGGGAACCGCGATGGTTGGCCTGATGAACGCCGCGGCAACGACGTGGGCAGAGAGCCCAGCCACCATGCTGCGCGCCGTTCAGTTCCTCCGGCCGCTCATCGTAGAGGACGGGACCAGCACGTCCATCGAGGTGCGGGTTTCGCGCCGAGAAGACAATACCACCGAAGTCACGCTCTACGAAGCCGGCGACGAGCACAGCCCCGTGACGAAAGCGGTCGTCGTCGAAGGCGCAGGGCGGCCAGACGATCTCGACCTCGACGCGATCAAAGCATCGTATGAACAAGCGGACTACGTCGAAACGGACGACGAAGGGTTGGGCCTCGGGCCCCGGTGGCGCGGCCTCATCCAAGAGCTGTGGCACGGCGAAGGCGCACTGCTCGCTCGCCTCGAACTCGCCGAAGCGTTCGCAGCCGATGTCGACCACTACGACATGCACCCAGCGCTGCTCGACGTGGCGACGGGCTTGCTGCGTGCAGCAGGAACGGGGACATACCTCCCGCTGGAGTACGAGTCGGTCGAGGTGTTTGCGCCGCTGCCGGCGGTCTGTTACAGCCACGTCCGCGTCCACGACCGCAGCGCGTCCGACGCGGTGCTCTGCGGAGACGTGCTCGTGATGGACGAAACGGGCAGCGTCTGCGCGCGACTGAATGGATACACGGTGCGGAAGATCGAGGCCCTGGGTGCGGCCGAGTTCCAACCGAGCCAACCAGCAGCGTTCCAGGCAACAGAAGGCGACGGCATCCGACCGGAGCTCGGGGCCGAAGCGTTTGCTCGGATCCTGGGAAGCGCCGTCGGGCCCCAGGTCGCCGTCTCGATCGAACCCTTGGAGCGCTTCGAGACGCGCACGTCGGCCCTCACAGCGAGCCACCTCGTCGAGCGCCTGTCGGCACCGGCCCACTCGCTCCACCAGCGTCCACAGCTGGCCACCCGCTACGAGCCACCGCGAAGCGAACTAGAGGAGGCGCTCGCGGAAGCCTGGCAGGAGACCCTGCACGTCGAGCAGATCGGGATCCACGACAGCTTCTTCGAGCTCGGTGGCGACTCCTTGCTCGCGTCCCAGCTGGTGACGCGCCTCGGCGTCGCCTACGGCATCGAACTGCCGCTGCGAGCGCTGTTCGAGCACGCCAGCATCGCCCAACTCGCGCCCGAGATCGTCGCCCGTCAGCTGAAGCAGATGGGGTACGACGGCCTGGCCGAGGTCGAGGGCGCCGACTTCGCTACGAACGGCGTGCTCCACGACTAATCCAACGTGGCCTGGTGTACCAGGCCAGCCATTCTGCACTGAGCCCGAAGGACTTCCATGGGTGACCTCTCACATCGTCTGGGCCACATCGACCCGAAAGACCTCGCTGCGCTGTCGAGCCGACTGCTCGCGGCTCAGCAGCAAGCGCCCGCACGGACGCGCAGCGCCTCGACGGCGCAGATTCCGCGCAGGTCCGCCACAGGTCCTGTGCCGCTGACGGCCGGACAGCAGCGCATCTGGTTTCGGGAACTGCTGAGTCCAGACAATGCGGGCAACAACGTGCTCACGCCCCTCCGCATCGAAGGGCCGCTGGACCCGGACGTGCTGGAGCGGTGTGTGCGAGCTATCCAGGAGCGGCACAACATCCTCAGGGCTACGGTCGTCTCCGACGGGGACGTTCCGCACCTCGCCGTTCACGCGACGTGCCCGATGGCGTTCACCCGCGTCGACCTCACGGGCAACGGTGAGGACATAGACGCTGCGAACATAGACGCAACGGTGCAGGAGTACATTCGAGTAGAGCTCGAACGGCCCTTCGAGCTAACCTCGGAGCCTCCGATGCGGGCAACGCTCCTTCGCGTAGGAGCCACCTCCTGGGTGTTCCTCCCGGTCTTCCATCACCTGGCCTTCGACCATGCCTCGCAGCAGCGCTTCTTGAGCGAGCTGGGCACCGTCTATGACTCGCTCCGCCGAGGAGCTGGGGTGGGGCTCCCTCCGCTTCGAATCCAGTTCGATGACTACGCCGCCTGGGAACACGAACGACTCACCACCGACGTGGTGGAGAAGCAGACGGCGTTCTGGGAGGACACGCTGGACGGGGTCGAGCTCACCTTGGCGCTGCCCACCGACTTGCCTCGGCCCCGCGTGCCGATGGCGGTGGGCCGCGAACTTGTACATCCCATCCCCGACGGCGTCGCGGCCGCGGCTCGGACGCTCGCCCAGGAGATGCAGGTCTCGCTGGTAGCCGTGCTTCTGGGGGTGTTCGAGCTTGTCGCGGCCCGCATGGCAGGCAACGAGCGCTTCGTCCTCGGCTATCCGATGGCCAACCGGAGCCGCCCCGGCACCGAGACCCTGATTGGCATGCTCGCCAGCGACCTGCTGATACGCGCGGACGTGGCAGGGGAGAAACCTGGCTTTGCGTTCGTCCGGCACGTGCACGAGGCGATGCTGGCCGTGCACGAGCACGCCGACGTGCCGCTCCACGAACTGCTCCATCCGAAGAGAACCGGCGTGCCAGCCGGCTCGGGGCGGGTCATCCCGGTCGCGTTCAACTACATGAGCGCGTCGCGCGAGAAGCTCACGCTTCCCGACCTGAGCGTCGAGGTGATGGAGCGCAACGCCGACAACACGACCCCGCTCGACCTCTACTTCTGCGTGGTCGAGACGGCGTCGGGCCTGGAACTGACGCTTACCTACGACCTCGACCTCTACAGGCCCTCGACCATGACCCTGCTGGCCGAGGCCTACGTGTCTCTGCTCACCCAGCTGGTCGAGGCCCCGGAGCGTTCGATCGGTGCGTTGGAGACCCCACCGGCGTTCGTGGCGTGGTGCGCCACCGCGGAGCGCCCGCTTCCGCCGTCCGAGACGAAGGGAGCGACCAAGGCCTCGTTTGCGGCACCCGAGACGCCCATCCAGGGACAGCTCGCCGAGATCTGGGAAGAGCTGCTGGACTTGGACCAGGTGGGGGTCGATGACGACTTCTTCCTGCTCGGGGGGCACAGCCTGGTGGGAACGGTCCTCGTCTCACGCATCCGCACCGTCTTCGGTGTGGACGTGCCGCTCGCGACCGTGTTCGACCAGCCAACCGTGCGGGGCCTCGCGGCGGCCGTCGAAGACCTCCTTCTCGGCTCCCTGTCTGACACAGAGCTGGCCGACGCCCTGAGCGAACTGGACGGATTGACGGACGAGGAAGTCGCGGCCCTGTTGGAAGAAGAAAACGGAGCACTCCGCAGTGGGCCCACCCTCGTCTAGCCTGCGAAGCGCGCCCCAGCCATGCTACCACCCAATCGCCCACCTGCTTTGACCAATGAGCAGGATGACATCCTGCCAGGATGATACAGAACCAGGTCAAGATTGACGAACTGACGGACCGACAGCGCGCTCTGCTCGTGCTTCGGGCGCGGCAGCGTCAGGCCGCTCAAGGACGCGAGGCCGATACGAGCATCGTCCGGCAGCAGAGAGTGGAAGGGCAGGGGTTTCCGCTGTCCTTCGCCCAGCAGCGCCTCTGGTTTCTCTACCGGCTTGATCCGGCGAACCCGGCCTACAACCTGCCGCTGAATGTCCGGTTGGTCGGCGACCTCGACGTGGCCGCACTTGAGCGCAGCCTGCAGGCCGTCGTAGCGAGGCACGAGACGCTCCGAACCACGTTCTCGGAAGACGACGAAGGACGGCCTCAGCAGGTCGTAGCCCCCGACGCCTCCGTGCCGCTCGCGCACGTCGACATCCAGGCGCTGCCGGGGTCGCAACGCACGGAGGAGGCGCAGCGCTGGGAGCAGGCCGAGGCGCACCATTGCTTCCGCCTGGAGACCGACGTGCCCCTGCGCGCGTGCCTGCTGCAGGAGGGCCCGCAGGCGTGGCAGCTTCTCGTGACGATGCACCACATCGCCTCGGACGGGTGGTCGATGGAGTTGCTGCTCCGCGAAGTGATCGGCGGGTATCGCAAGCATGTGGGACTGCCGCACCAGCGGCTGCCCGAGTTGGCGGTGCAGTATGCCGACTATGCCGTCTGGCAACGGCAGGACCGGCTCGGCGAGACCGCGCGCCAGGAGCAGTACTGGCAAACGCAGTTGGAAGGTGCCGCGCCGCTGCTGGCTCTGCCCACGGACCGGCCGCGTCCGCCCGTGCAGCAGTTCGAAGGTGGGTGGGTGCCGATTGAGATCCCTGCCACGCTCTCGGCGTCGCTCGCGTCCCTCGTGTCCCGTTCGGGAGCCACGCCCTTCGTGGGGTTCCTGGCCGTGTTCGTGGCGATGCTGAGCCGCTGGTCCGAGCAAGACGACATCACCGTGGGCACGCCCGTCTCGGGACGCACCCGAGGCGAGATCGAGGGCTTGATCGGCTTCTTCGTGAACACCCTGGTGCTCCGGTGCCGAACCGATCCCACCGCGACGTTCCGCGACCTCGTCCAGGTCGTCCGCACGACGATGCTCGAAGCCGATGCCCATCAGGACGTCCCCTTCGACCGGCTCGTCGACCTGCTCGGCGTGGAGCGCGACTTGAGTCGCCACCCGCTCTTTCAGGTGGTCTTTTCGTACGGCCAGCACGGGTCTACACCGGGCGGGACCTACGACGAGGTGGCCCCGTCCCTGCGCCTGGCGAGCGAGCAGCAGGGCGTTAACACCGGCACGGCGAAGTTCGACCTTACGCTGGCGCTCTACCACCGCGATGGGCAGGTCCAGGGCGTGTTCGAGTACAGCCGGGCGCTCTTCGACGAGGCGACGATCCAGTCCATGGCGGACTCGTTCCTCACGCTGTTGGAGGCGTGCGTGGCCGATCCAGATCGCGTCGTGGCCGAGATACCGGCCGCCAAGCTGCCGCCGTCGGGATGGAGCATCGAAGGGGCACAGCCTGTCGTCGAGCCCACGTCTCCGGCAACGCTTCCTGACCTCTTCGAGCAGCAGGTCACGCAGAAGCCGGATGCCGTCGCGC
>JBCBEX010000039.1:0-36089 GCA_038528235.1 Bacteroidota bacterium | reverse complement strand
GAAGCCTGCCACAAGCCGCCCCGCCCACGGCGCGGTCATATCCTCGCCGCCGAGCAGGTCGTAGACGATCTCGACCGAGCGGAAGCCGGTGGAGCCGAAGTCGAAGAGGCGGGTCCAGGCGGTGCCGTCGTCGGAGACCCAGACGCTGCCTCGGCTGTCGGCGACAAGCACGACGCCGTTGTTGGCAGGGTGGCGGGTCTGGTGGATGTCATTAGCGAAGCCCATGTCTTCGAGGCCCGCAGCGTTGACCCAGCGGACACCGCCGTCGGTCGAGTAGCTCACGTCTCCATCCTCGGTGAGCATGTAGCCCTCCTCGGTGATTTCAATCCCAGTGCCCGGTCCTGGGTTGTTGGTCTCGGAGATCTCGGGGCCGAAGGTAGGCTCGTCGGGGAGTAGGCGGAAGAGGTCCCCCCTGGAGGTCGCAAAGAGGGTGTCGCCGTAGACGTCTGGAGAGACGGCGACGCCGTCCGATAAGGGGCGGACGGGATCGCCGCCGAGGGAATCCCACTGGACGGTGAGCGGCTGGGCCTGCGCTGCGGTGCTGAACACGAACACGGCGCTGAGCAGGACGAGCCCGCTCAGCGCCACGCGAATCACACGGTGTGTGAGTCTCCTCATCGCACGATCGAGAAACGCTGCGTTTCCGTGGCAGCGTCTCTCACGTGGGCATGGTACACGACGAGGAAGAGCATAAGGCGGAGGCTTCGAATCAATGGAAAGAGACGAGTCCTGTAGCGGACGGCGTACTGTCAGGTTCCGACCTCCGGGGCGTTTGGTTCGATCTCTAGTGCTTGGCCGCGCGCTGTTGGACGACGGCCAACGCCGATTTACCGGCTGAGCCACCAGAAGCACGCCAGCTGCCCTACCGTCGCCACGCCCTTGCCGGTGGCGATGCCCCAGATCGCGCCGAGCACGCCGAGCGAGGGGATCAGCGCCCACGCCACCGCGAAGGCCGCCACCATGCTCACGAGGTTGATGTAGAACCCCACGTTGGGCCGCTCAATGGCCCACAGCCCCGCGTCGGCGGGCATGCCGATGGCCTCCACGACCGTCGCCACGGCGTAGACGACGACGGCGGTGTGCTGCCCGCCGAACTCGTCGCCGAAGAAGAGCGCGATCACCCATTCGCTGCCGAACGCGAGGCCGAGTGCCACCGTGCCCGTGGCGAGGCCCATCAGCAGCGCGGTCCGCGCGACCATCCGCCGCACCGCGCCCACGCCGTCCTCGGCATAGGCCGCCGCGATGCTCGGCGTGAGTACGTTCGCGAGCGCCGTGATCATCGGGAAAATCAGCCCAACGACCTTCATCGCCGCGTCCATGAAGCCGACGGCCGCCGTTCCTGCGAACGCCGCGAGCAGCCACGGGACGCCAAACTCGCGCCCGTTGACGGAGATACGCCCGGCCGCGACCCAGCGCCCGAAGCGCCAGTTCCGGCGAAGGTCGTCGCGGGCCGTGGCCGGAGACACGCGCCAGCGGAAGCCGCCGTTGCCCTGCTGGAGCGGGCGGAACGCGAGCCAGAGCGGGAGCAGACACGCCGCGCCGTAGAGCGCATAGACGTCCCACACGGTCACGGTGCCTGTCGCCGCGAGCGCGCCGAGGCCGCCGAGGAGGACTACCATCAGCAGCACGTCCATCACCAGCGCCGTGTGGACGCGGTGGTGCGCGAAGGCGACGCGTCGCCCCAGGTCCATCACCAGCCGCAGCGGCAGCATCCCCGCCAGCGCGAAGAGCACGCCGCCCAGCCCAGCCTCGCCGAAGCCTACCCACGCCACAGCCCCGCCGACCGCCACGAGCGCCGCCATACCGAGGCCAAGGCCGCCCGCTTGCACGAGCGCGCTCCCGAGGTACGACCGCCGCGCCTTCGCGCCGAGCCGTTGGCTGTAGACGGTGTAGGGCAGCGCCACGAGCGTCTCCGCGAGCGCCTCGGCGAGCAGCAGGATCGTGAACGCCAGCGCGTAGAGCCCAAGCGCATCGGCCCCCGCCGCCCGCGCCACGACGATGCTCACGAGCAGCCGCCCCGCGCTTACGAGGGCCTGGTCAGCCATCGACACGCCGCTCTTGCCGAGTGGCCCCGCGAGGAACCGCCACATCCGCCAGCGGAGCTGCTGCTGCCACGACAACGAGAGAGCCTCGTCGTGGGGCGTGTCAGGAGTCTGGGCGGATGTGAAGAGCACCGAGGCGCAGGAGAATACGAGGGTCAGAAAACGAGGGCGTGGAGGGCAAAGATCAGGCCGCGGCGTCCCAGCGCAACCGCACGGTCACAACCTCACGCCAAAACCATCCCACGGCAACACGGCCCCGCGAGGGCACCGCCACACTCACCCCGTCAGCCGTTCCATCAGGTGGGGGGCCCAGCCGTACCACCCGGCGAGCTTCGCGTCGAGCGTGGCGGGCGTGTCCCAGGCGTAGGCGTTGAAGCGGCCCCAGGCGTACGGGTCGCTGTCGGGCGTGACGGGCGTGCAGTCGGTCGTGAGCGCACAGGCCACGCCGAGCGTCCGCGCCCGCTCGGTGAGCGCGCCGCCCGCGAAGCCAAACGCAGTCCGCCCGTACGGAAACGCAAACGTCGGAGCGGTGATGCCGAGGCAGGCGTCGAGCCAGCGCAGGTTCTCCGCGAGGTCGGTCTCGAAGGCGTCGGGGCGGTCGATGAACACGGCATGGGTGTGCGTGTGCGCGCCGACCTCGAAGAGGGGATCGGCGACGAGCGCGTCCAGCCCAGCGCGGGTGACGGGGCGGTAGGCGCTCGCGGGCAGCGCCGCGCGGTGATCGTGGGCCCACGCATCGAACGGAAACGGCTCCGTGCTGTCCACGAACGCCGTGCTCACGAACATCGTCGCTGGGATACCGAGGCGGCGCAGGATCGGCACGGCGTCGTCGACCACGTTCTGGTAGATGTCGTCGAACGTGACCACGACGGTCCGGTCCGTGATGGCGCGGTCCGGGGCCTTGCCGCTCGCATGCGCCGCGAGAAGATCGCGCAGGGCGAGGAAGCGGTAACCGCGCGCGCGCAGCCCGACGAGGTGCTGCTCGAACACAGCGGGCGGCACGTTGAGCGTGCGGTCGTCCGGGACGCCGTCCACGTTCTCGGCGACGCGGTGGTAGATCAGGAGCCCAGCGCCTCGCGTGCGGCGTCCCAGCGCGCCGCGCAAGCCCATGGCGATGAGCCCCGCGGTTTGCTTGACAGCGTCCTTCAGCATGGGCGTCCCAAGCGGTTAGCGACCGACGCTCGTCCGAAGCGCATCGGGGAGCACCCGCCGGAACGTGCCCTGCTTGCCGGTCAACTCGGTGTAGATCCCGTTCATGACCTCGCCGTTGCGTGTCCAGGCGTAGTCCTTCGCGCGCTCGATAGCCCCGGCGCTGAGGCGGTCGTAGCCCTCGGCTGTGGCGGTGATGCTGCGGACGGCTTCCGCGATGCCGCGGGCGGTCCGCCCAGGCCACGACACCGGCACCTTCGCACCGCAGTCGGCCGTGACCATGTCGCGAGCGCCCTGGTGGTCGAGTGCCACGACGGGCAGGCCGTTGGCGAACGCTTCGAGGACGACGTTGCCCGAGGTGTCACGCAGGCTGGAGAAGACGAAGAGGTCCGCGTCGGCGTAGGATTCGAGGGCCTCGGCATAGGGGAGGAAGCCCTTCACGTCGCAGTGGGGGAGGCCGTCGAAGCTGTCCGCGTCGGGGCCGTGGCCGATGACGGTGAGCTCGTAGGCACCGGGGCCGTCGAGGAGGTGCTCGAAGGCGCGCCGCATGAGGGTGGTGCCCTTGCGCCGGACGCAAAGGCCTACCCACAGGACGCGGACGGGTCCAGGCCGGCGGTCGGCCCAGCGCTTCGGGGTGCCTACGGCCCGGACGCCGGTTTCCAGCAGCAGTTGCGGCGTCGTGCGGGTCAGCTGGGCGAGGTGCCGCTGGTTGGTCGAGTTGGCCGCCAGGACCACGTCGGCGCGGTTCGCGGCTTTGCGGACGCGCGGGCTGAGCCAGAGCTGGAGCCGGTTGGCGACGTTGCGCACCATCTCTGCGGCGGCAGCGCGCGGCGTGATGGTGTGCAGAAACCGCCAGGGGAAGTTCTGCGTCCCGCCGATGGGGCCCCAGACGAAGGGCACGTCGTCGAACTCCCAGCCATAGCCGGGTTCGCGGAAGCCGACCATGTTGACGTGGTGGATGAGGTCGAAGCCGACCTCGGCGTGCAGCGCGCGGGCCTTGTCGGCCGCGCGGCGGTTCCACGCCCGGAAGGCGCTGCTGTTGATGAACGGCCGCGTCTTGTTGGCCCACTCGCGGTCGGTGAGCGGCTCGAAGTGCCAGTGGACGCCCGGCAGCGGACCGTGCTCGGCTTCGAAGCGCCGGATGTCGTCCTCGAACTCGCGCTGCTCGGTGATCACCCACACGTCGCAGTAGTGCGCGGCCTCAACGGCGCGGTTCCAGCCGACCTTCGGTTCCGAGCCGTGGTAGGGGCTGCACGCGTAGGCGAGCAGCAGCACGCGCGGCCGTGGCAGCACGCCTGGGCTCGAACCAGAGGCGGCGTCCGAGAGCGTGCCCGAGCGAGGGGTGGGCAAGGCGGAGGGCGCGTTCACGAGCGAGGAAGGAGGCACGGCGGGAGCGCGAAAACAAACAGAAAGAAGGTCGTGCGGACTGGCTGCCTAAACAAGGTTTATGCCGATCTGCACAGAATGCGCGCCCACGGCCGCATGCAGGGCTACGCTGGCTGCGTGCGGCACACCGTGCAGAATTTCGCGAAACGATCAGGGAGGGCGGTGGGTTGGGGGCCCGGCTTGACCAGACGGGACGCGCTCCTGTTCGGTTGTTTCTCTCCGCATGCCGCGCAGTCGCGCGCCTTCATGCTCGCATCGTCTCTGGCTGCTCCATCGCTCGCTGCTCCATCGCTCGCTGCTCCATGGCTCGCTGCTCCATGGCTCGCTACTGCGCCGCTGCTCCTGGGAGCGCAGCCCCTGGCCGTGGCGACCGCGCACATCGAGGTCAGCTGGCTTATCTGGGCGGGCTTCAACGCGCTCGTCGTAGGGCTGCTGCTGCTCGACCTGCTCGGGTTCAACCGCACGGCGCACAAGATCGAGCTGCGCGAGGCCGCGGCGCTCTCGGCGTTCTTCGTGGCCGTCGCGCTCGTGCTCAACGCTGCGCTCTGGATCGCCTACGGCACCGACGTGGGGCTGACGTTCCTGACGGCCTACGTCGTCGAGAAGTCGCTCTCGGTGGATAACCTGTTCGTGATTGCGGTGCTGTTCCGCTACTTCCAGGTGCCGCCGCACTACCAGCACCGTGTGCTCTTCTGGGGGATCTTCGGCGCCATCGTGATGCGCGGCGCGATGATCCTCGTCGGCGTGAAGCTGGTCGCGCAGTTCCACTGGGTCCTCTACCTCTTCGGCGCCTTCCTCGTGCTCACGGGCCTCAAGATGCTGCGCGGCGAAGACGAGGACGCCGATCCTGGCGACAACCGCATCCTCCAAGCGCTCCGCCGCGTGCTGCCGCTCACGAAGACCTACTACGGCGAGCGCTTCGTCATCCGGCGCTTCGGCCGCACGCTCGTGACGCCGCTCTTCCTCGTCCTCGTGATGATCGAGCTCACGGACGTGGTCTTCGCCTTCGACTCGATCCCAGCCATCCTCGGCATCACCACCGATCCGTTCCTGGCCTACTCGTCGAACATCATGGCGGTGTTGGGGCTACGGGCGCTCTACTTCTTGCTCGCTAGCGTGATCGAGCAGGTGCGCTACCTCCACATTGGCCTGAGCCTCACGCTCGTGTTCATCGGCGCGAAGATGCTCGCCATCGACGTGGTGCACGTCCCGACGCCCGTGTCGCTCGGCGTGATCGTGTTGCTCATCGGCGGGAGCGCGCTCGTCTCGGTCTGGGCGAACCGCCGCGATGCCAGCGTCAAGGCGGCCATCGAGCCCGCGGAGCGGGGCGAGGAACGTGTCGAGGAAGACGATAGGTTAGAGGTAAGCGACAGGGTAGAGGTAAACGATAGGGCAGAGGCAGGCGACGTGTCGGGCGTGTCAGAGGCGGTCAGGGAGCCGGAGGATTTAGAGGGAGTGACGGCTGTGCGCTAAGACATCGGGCGAGCTGAGCGGCGGCCAGAATCGCGCGCGGTACGGACCTTTTGGGAAGGGCTTCCGGTTTAGCCAGGCCTCCATCTGTTCGTTCATGTATTCGATTCTACGGCCCATGAGAACTGTCCTTTCCGCCGAGCAGCGCGATGCGTTCATCCAGGAACTCCACGCGCGCACGACGTCGCCCGGGTTCCATTTCCTCTCCGCCGAGCACCTCCAAGAACTCAACGGCCTCGTCTCAGACGGTGCGCCTGTCCTGAGCCTCTACATGACGCTCGACCCGGAGGCCCGCTCCGGCGACGCCTGGCGCATCACGTTCAAGGACCTCAGCCGCCAGGCCCTTACCCTCGCCGACGAGCAGGACGCTGACCGTGCGGCCGTGCAGGCCGAGCTCGACCGCATCGAGGCGGCGCTCGAAAAGGGGCTGCCCCGGACCGGGCGCGGGCTCGCGTTCTTCGCCTGCGAGGGCATCGGCCTCTTCCGCCAGGTCGGCACCGCGCTCGATCTCCCGACGGCCGTGCACCTCAACAACCGGCCCTACGTGCGCCCGCTCGCCCGCCTGCGCGACGAGCACGACCGCTTCGCCATCGTGCTGGTGTCGTTTGCGAAGACGCGGTACTTCTTCGCGCAGATTGGCCTCGTCGAGGAGGTGCTCACGCTCGATGGCAAGGAAGTCGAGACGTGGGACTATGCCTCGAAAGACCAACGCCAGGACCAGCGCGAGGCGCGCAAGCGGGACCACGCCAAGCGCTCGGCGCATGCGCTGGAACTGATGGTGAAAGAACTGGGCGTACGGCACACGATCTACAGCGTGCCCACCGACATGGAGGCGCCCTTCCTGGACGCGCTCGACCAGGCGACGCGCCAGACCATCGCAGCGTCGTTCGCGTGCGACACGAACGCCACGACCGCGGAGGTGGCGGAGCGGGCGGCCCCCGTGCAGCGAGCCGTGGAAGCCGAAGAGGAGACCGCAACCATCGCGCACATCCGCGAGCAGCTCACCAACCGCGCCGTCACCGGCCTCGACGAGACGCTGCAGATGCTCAACCAGCAGCGCGTGATGACGCTCGTCGTGGACGATGCCTTTCGGCAGCCTGGTGGGCGCGGCGTCGAGACGGGCATGCTCACGACGCTCACCGAGGGCGACCACCCGATGACGGGCGAGGGCATAGAGCCGGAGTCGGACCTCGTGGAGGTGATGCTCGAACGCGCGCTCGAACAGGGGGCCTCGCTCGAACTGGTGCGCTCCGACGACGCGCGCACGGCGCTGGAGCCGCACGGCCCCGTCGCGGCGCTGCTGCGATTCTAGCCGCCACGTATTGATTGCTAGAGGCCACGTACTGATTGCTGGAACTGACGGCGCGCACCCACTTCAGGGTCATCCCCGCGCAGGCGGGGATCCATGCGATGTCCCGTACGGATTGGCTTGCGCCGGCCTTCGGCTCTCGGTCAAGTCGGGGATGACGGGAATGCGCGATGGAGGCAACGCGCTCCTCGTTCTGGTATCTGGTTTGATGAAACAGAACGGGGTCGGTAGATGATGCTACCGACCCCGTCGTACGTTTCAGGCCGTCCCGTTCGGCACAGGCTGGCGTCAGAACAGAAGGCCGACGCGGAGGCTGAACAGATTGATCTGGTAGGACTCGACCGTGACCTCCGAGAACGGCCCGGTAGGCCCGTCCGGGTCGATGCGCGCCTCGTCGGTGAAGCCCGACACGTCGGCGACGTAGCGGATCTCGCCGAAGACCTGCGAGCGGGGGCCGAGCGGGAAGAGCACGCCGCCCGCCACGCTGAACGCGACCGCCGTGCCGAGAACCGCGTCTTCGATGTCGGCCCCCTGGTCGCCGAGCGGGATGCGCAGCTCCGGTCCGATGGCGGCATACGGCTCCACGCGCGGCGCGTCGAAGCGGTAGTGCAGCTCGATGGGCAGCGCCAGGAACGTCACGTCGAAGCCGCTTGCGAGCGTGTCGCCGATCACGACGGCGAGGTTGGGCTGGCGCGGGTCGGGCCGGATCTCCGTCTGGAGCGGCACCGCCGCGATCGTGCCTGCCGACACGTAGGTCGCCCCCACGCGGAGCGCGATGGGCGCGTCGCCCACGTCCACGAAGACGCCGACGTGAGCACCCGCCGCTCCATCGATGTCGGCGCCAGCCGTCGCGTCGAAGGCGCTCGCGTTGACGCCGCCCACGATGCCGACGCGGAACTGCGCCGCAGCGTCAGGCCCGAGCAGCACGAAGGCGAGCAGGAGGCCGAGCACGGACACCACGGGCCGAGTCGCGTGAGGGGAAAGACGCATGAGACAGGAACCAGACGAGGAGGTCAACGAGACAGGCGTGCTAGATGCTGTTATGCTAGATACCGAGGCCGACGCGCAGCATCACCACGTTCACCTTCACCGAGTCGTCGCCTTCGGAGACGCCTGACAGGTCAAAGGCATAGCGGAGTTCGCCGAACACCTTCGGACCAATGACCGCGCCAAACTGTGCGCCGATGCCAATGTTGATCGCCGTCGTGAACGAGCGCGAGCCGTCATCACCGAACGCCGCATCGGCGAGGTCACCCGTGGCAATGCGGAATTCCGGTCCGGCGAGGAGGTAGGGCTTGATGAGCGGCGTCGGCAGCGGCTTGTAGATCAGGTCGATGGGGACGAGGACGTAGCTGACTGAGAACTCGTCCAGGACGCCGACGCCTTGGGTGGTGGGCAGTTCGAGGTCGCCGACGCGCTGGTAGAACACGCCGGGCCGTACGGCGAAGCTCGCCACACCGACCTGTGCGTAGAGGCCAATGTGGTAGCCGGTCGAGGAGCCGATGTCGAGCGAGCCCGCGTCGGAGAGGGAGCCGAAGTTGAGGCCGCCCGCGATGCCGAACTGCGGGATGATCTGGGCGGAGGCGGTGGGGGCGGTCAGCGCGGCGGAGGTCGCGAGGAGCGCGAAGGCGAGCAGGAGCGAGCGGAGGCGCGTCATGAGGACGGAGGTGTATGGTTGCACGAGGGGAAGTCGCCCCAACTCCGTGGGCAGAGTTGGAGTGTGGAGGTGTGAACGTATGGACGAATGGACGAGGAGGAGCACCTTCACACGTTCATACATGCACACGTACACGCCCGAATCCAGCCTCGAAAGTGAGTCAAACCTCGACGAGGCTTACGGATTGGGTGTCTCACGGGCCCGGATCGACGGCCCGCGTGGACCCTCCAAGGTAGCACCGTCACCGAGCGAGGGCCACAGAACGAGGGTGGGACGAACGGGCGCAACCTCCCCCGGTGCTCGACGTTGGGAGGGCAGCCCTTCCCCCGCCAAGCCCGCCACCGCCATGTCTGCGTCTGACGTGTCTTCGTCTCCGCCTCTCAAAATCGGGATCACCTGCTATCCCACCTACGGCGGCTCCGGCGTCGTGGCGACCGAACTCGGCAAGGCGCTCGCCGCACGCGGCCACCAGGTCCACTTCATCGCCTACGATCTCCCGCTGCGCCTCGCGCACGTGACGGAGAACCTGTTCTACCACGAGGTCCGCGTCAACTCGTACCCACTCTTCGAGTACCCGCCCTACGCGCTTTCGCTCACGAGCAAGATGGTCGATGTCGTCCGCCACGAGGGCCTCGACCTGCTGCACGTCCACTACGCGATCCCGCACGCGACGAGCGCCGTTCTCGCCCGCTACATCCTCCAGCGCGAAGGGCTCCGCACGCCCATCGTCACCACGCTCCACGGCACCGACATCACGCTCGTCGGGCAGGACCCGTCGTACCTCCCCGTGGTGGACTACTCGCTCTCGGAGTCGGACGGCATCACGGCGGTCTCGGACTACCTCCGCCGCGAAACGCACGCGCACTTCTGCACCGCTCCAGAAGGCGAAGCGTGTCCCATCGAGGTGATCCCCAACTTCGTGGACACCGAGCGCTTCCAGCGGCTCCCGCGCGAGCACTTCAAGCAGGCCATCTGCCCCAATGGCGAGCGCCTGCTCGTGCACGTCTCGAACTTTCGCCCGGTGAAGCGCGCCACCGACGTGGTGAAGGTCTTCCACAAGCTCTACACCGAGGGCATCAATGGCGAACAGCCCGGTGCCGTGAAGCTCCTTCTCGTGGGCGACGGTCCGGATCGCCCCGCGTGTGAACAACTCGCCCGCGACCTCGGCGTCTATTCGGAGGTGCGCTTCCTCGGCAAGCAGGAGCCGGTCGAGGAGATCCTCTCGATCGCTGATGTCTTCCTGATCCCGTCCGGCAGCGAGACGTTCGGGCTGGCCGCGCTCGAAGCGATGGCCTGCGGCGTGCCCGTCGTGTCGTCCAACATCGGCGGGCTGCCGGAGCTGAACGTGCACGGCGAGACCGGCTTCCTGTGCGACCTCGGCGACGTGAAGGCGATGGCCGCCGCCACGCGTGAGATCCTCGCCAACGACGCGCTCTACGACACGATGCGCGCCAACGCCCGCCGCCGCGCCGTCGAGGACTTCGAGGTCAGCCGCATCGTCCCGCGCTATGAGGCCTACTATGCTGCCGTCCGCGCCCGCGTGATGGCCCGCTGGGAGGAGAAGCAGTACGGACGCGTGGACGCGTGAGGGAAGCCTCCGTGCACGGTCCTGCTAGGCGTCAATCTGCTCGCAGAACTCGGCGAGTTCAGGTTCCGGCGAAGCGCACGCTTCCGCTAGAAACGCCGGAAGTTGCTGGACGACTGCCTCGAACTCGTCAGGGCCAAACCAGCCTTGAGCCGATGCGGTTTCTGACTGTGCCTCCGTCGATGGCGACACGCTGCTGCTGTCACAGGCGGCAAGGCTGAGGGTGAGCAGTGCGAGCGAAAGCAGTAGCAACTTCATGGCAACCTAGGCTAGCGATACGAAAGGACTGGGCCGTAACGCCGAAGCATAAAAGAAATTGCCTGGGCGGGCAGGACAATCTCTACACGTGCCCAGGCATCAGGGCACCACAGAGCCGTCATGCGGCTACCAACGCGTCGTCTTTGGCAACGCGTCGTCTTTAGTGTGGACGAGTGCGGGGCTGGCTGCATCGTCCCGTGCTGCGAGGATTACTACGCCGCCGCCTGCGCCTGTGTGATGGCACTGGCGAGAAGAAGTACGGGAGTGTGGACGCGTGAGGGCGTGGACGACTGTTGCACGCGTTTCGACCTTGTCATGCTGAACTCGATCACTGGCGTGAACCTGCGGTTTCAGCATCTCAGTGGTGACCCGAAACACTTCAGTCGTCAGAGATCCTGAAACGAGTTCAGGATGACACCATAGCAACCCACCGAGTGGACTGGGCACGGATTAGTCGTCCGTTGCATTTGGACGTGGAGGCCATAAGATCTTGAGAGGCTCGCCTTGTGACTCAGGGTACCATCCTGTAGCCAAGCCAAAGCGGACAATCTGCTCTACCATGCTCGGTGTCACGCTTGTGACTGCGGAGGTAGATCGGTGTGGGAAAGCGAGCCAGGGATCTTGCCAGCCAATGTCGACCAGTAGCTTTTGGTTGTGTGTATCCGCTAGGACGACCTCGACAAGCGTAGAACTGGTGTTTAGCCTCCAGGCATAATCGATGCCGTCGACGACGATGTATCGGTAGCCTCGCTTTTTGGACGGACGAGCCATGGGCATGTAACGTATACAGGTGTGGACGCAGAAACACGTTCCTGCGTCCATACCTGCACACGTTCACACCGCGCAGCGAAAGCGCTACGCTGTCACGCTGTGCTTGGCCTCGCCGTCCTTCGTGTCGGGGTAGTACTCTTCCAGCGTGTAGGCGTCCTCGAAGCTGGCCTGGGCTGGGATGTCCGTGCCCGCCGAGCGGAGGAGGAGGTAGCCCGCCACGCCCGAGATCGTCGAAGCGATGAGGATCGCGAGCTTGGCCGCGTCGAGGTCGGCGGCGTCCACGAAGGCGAGGTTCGCGATGAAGATCGACATCGTGAAGCCGATACCAGTCAGGAGGCTCACGCCGTAGACCTGCTTCCACGTCACGCCCGAGGGCAGGCTCGCGATGCCAAGCTTGACGGCCGCGTAGGCGAAGCCAAACACGCCGAGCTGCTTACCGACGACGAGGCCGAGCACGATGCCGAGCATGACCGGGCTCGCGAGCAGCGCGCCGAAGTCGCTCGGGATCGCGACGCCCGCGTTGGCGAGCGCGAAGACCGGCATCACGAAGAAGGCGATCCAGCCGTGGAGCGCGTGCTCGAAGCGCGTCAGCGGCGCGTCGGCGGCCTTCGAGATCGTCTCGAGCGCGTGGACGGCGTCGCGCTGGTCGGCCGTCATCAGCTGAGTGCCGGGCTTGGCGTCCTCGCGGATCTCTTCGAGGTAGTAGTCGGCCTTCTTCAGGAAGCCTGGCGCGTCGAGGCGACGGCTCGCGGGGATGGCGAGGGCGGCCAGCACGCCGCCGATCGTCGCGTGGACGCCCGACTTGAGGAAGCAGACCCACAGCGCAAGGGCGAGGACCACGTAGACCGCCGTGCGGGAGACGCCGAGGCGGTTCACCGCCAGCATCACGCCGAAGAAGACGAAGCCGAGCATGAGCGCGTTGAGGTTCAACTCGGCGGTGTAGAAGAGCGCGATCACCATCACGGCACCGAGGTCGTCCACGATGGCGAGCGCCGTCAGGAAGATCTTGAGCGCGAGCGGGGCGCGGCTGCCGAGCAGCGCGAGCACGCCGAGCGCGAACGCAATGTCGGTGGCCATCGGGACGCCCCAGCCGCCGAGCGTCGGCTCGCCCCAGTTGGCTGCCACGTAGAACCCTGCCGGCACGACCATCCCGCCGACCGCTGCCGAGAGCGCCAGCGCTGCCTTCTTGGGCGACTTCAGCTCACCCGCGAGCACCTCGCGCTTGATCTCCAGCCCGATCAGGAAGAAGAAGATGGCCATCAGGCCGTCGTTGATCCAGAGGATCAGCGGCTTGTTGATCTCGACGATCCCGATGTTGAGGGTGAAATAGGTCTTCCAGAGATCGAAGTAGGACTGCGCGAAGGGCGAGTTGGCCCAGATGAGCGCGATGGCAGCGCAGGCGAGCAGGACGATGCCGCCCGCTGCGGCGTTCTGCATGAAGCCCTGGATCGGGCGCATCAGGCGCGAGGCAGGCGTGGGGGGTAGGGAAACGTGGGAGGCCATAAGACAAAGGAGTGAAAGGCCGTAAGGCGTGGTGGCGAGGCCCGCTACGGGAAGCTGGACGGGCGTCGGAGAACAATCAGTAGCGACGAAAACAGAAGGGGACGCGGCGATGTGCCGCCGCAACCTAGGTGCCCCGTTCGAGCACGGCGCAGCGCGACCGCCACGCGCCATAGGGGCAGGCCGGCCGAGGGCCCACCACGGTGGAGAACGGGATCGGGGAATACGGCCGCAACACCGGATCCCAAACCATCACGCTGAACAGACGCATCAGGCTAGACGTGCCAATGGACGAGGAGCGAGGTGGAAATGAAGAAGCTTTACGTCCTTGCAAAAACCAGGGTTTCCCGTCTCGGCCGATTTGGACGTTGTGGCGTGGTGCGGCCGCGTTTCGGTGCAGCCGCGCCTCTCACGCCTGCCGCTCCTGGCGTAGCAGCAGGGCTACCGATGCCGCAGCAAGGGCGACGATGGCGAGGGCAAACGGCGCCGCGGCCCCGAAGAGCGCCTCCGTGGTGTAGCTCCAGACACGCATCGCGAGCGTGTCAAAGCCGAGCGGGGCGAGGAGAAACGTGATCGGCAACTCCTTCATCGCAGCGAGGAAGACGAACGCCCCGCCGACCCATAGCCCGCGCGCTGCCAATGGCAACGTGACCGCGCGGAACGCCCCGAACCGCGTCCGCCCGAGCGCCCGCGCCGCGTCTTCAAGGCGTGGCGGTGTCTGGTAGAGCGCGCTCCGGATCGGCCCGATGGCCTCGGCCAAGAAATGCAGCGCGAAGGCGACGACGAGCAGTCCCAGCGTTTGGTAGGCGAACGGAAGCACGCCGAGCGCGAAGAAGATCAGCGCGAGCGCAAACGCCAGCGGCGGCGTCGCATAGCCGAGGTAGGCCATCCGCTCCGCGACGCGACTCGTCGCCGTGTCGTGGCGGACGCCGAGCCACGCCAGCGGGAACGCGAGTGCGACGGCCAGCACCGCCGCCGGAGCCGCCGCCTTGACCGAGTTCCGAGCTCCCTCCGCGAGCTTCGGCAACTCTGCCGGGTCAAAGGCTTGCACGAGCCAGAAGCTCAGCGTGACGAGCGGCGCTACGACCGTCGCGAGAGCCACGAGTGCGACGAAGCCGACGGCGATCGGCGTCCAGCGCCCGAGCGTCGTGCGGGGGACGGGGCGTGCCGTGCCACTCGCCGTCCGGGCGAAGCGCAGCCCCTTGAGGAGGCGCGCCTCGCCCCAGAGCACCAGCGCCGCCAGCACCATCAGCACCAGCGCGATCACCGACGCGTACGTCCGATCGAACGCCGAGGTGTACTGGACGTAGAGCGCGTAGCTGAGCGTCTCGAAGCGCATCAGCGACACCACGCCGAAGTCGCCGAGGACGTGTAGCAGCACGAGCAGCGTCCCGGCGAGGAACGCAGGGCGGAGCTGCGGGAGCACGACCTGTCGCCACGTTGCCCACGGGCTGAGGCCGAGCGAGCGCGCTGCCTCCTCCTGCGCGGGGTCGAGGCCCAGGAGCGCTGCGCGCAGGTTGAGGAAGAGGTAGGGCGCGGTGTAGAACCCGAGCGCCGCCGTTGCGCCGACGAAGCCACTCGGGCGCGGGAGCATCACGCCGGCGATCCGCGCGAGCACGCCGTAGTCACCGAAGAGTCCGAGCAGGGCGTAGGCAGTGACGTAGCCGGGGATCGCCAGCGGCAGCACGCCGAGTAGCGTGAGCACGCCCGCATAGCTGGTTTTCGCCCGCACCGCGAGCCACGCCAGCGGCAGCGCAATCGCCGAGGCTAGCGCCCATACGCTCACGCTCAGCGCAAACGTGTTGCCAAGCAGCACGAGCGTCCGCGGCCGGAAGAGCAACTGGGCCACCTCCACCGGGTCCGCTGCCAGCGCCCGCACCAGCAGGTAGACGACCGGCACGCCTACGCCTCCCGCCACCAGGACGACGGGCACGAGCCACCAAGAGGCCCTCCACCGTGAGCGATTTAGAGCGCTGAGCGTAGCCAAGAGCGTGTGGTGCGTGTTACGTGGTGCGTAAAGGTGCTTTGGACACGCACCACGCAATGCGCAACATCTGCCTGGGTGTCTCTTGAGGCGAGAGAGCTAAGTTCGCCGCTTCAGTCCGTCTAGGGCACCACCAAGTCAGAGCAACCCCGCGTCGCGGAGTAGATCGAGCGTGGCCTCCAGGTCGGCCAGGGCGTTGAGGTCGATGGCGGGCGCGGCGCCCAGGACGGCGTCGGGCGTGCCGCCGCCGGTGACGCTGTACTCTTTCGTGCCCTCGGCGAAGAAGGCCTGCGCCTCGTCGCTCAGGAGGTAGGCGATGAACGTCGCGGCGGCGTTGGGGCGCTCCGAAGAGGCCAGCTTCCCGAGGCCCGCGATGTTGACGAGGTTGCCCACGTCGCCGTCGGCAAAGTTCGTCTGCGCGACAGGGTAGTTCGGATCTTCGCTCTGGTAGCGGAGGAGGTAATAGTGGTTCGGCAGCCCGTAGTCCACCTCGCCGTTCGCGATCGCCTCGATGATGGCCGAGTTGCGCGGGTAGGCCACGGCCCCGTTGTCGTCCATGGCGTCGAGCCAGGCGCGCGTCGAGTCGTCGCCGAGGGTCTGGCGCATCGCGGTCACGAAGGACTGGAACGAGCCGTTGGTCGGGGCCCAACCGACGCGGCCTTCGAAGCGCGCGTCGGTGAGGTCGAGCACGCTCGTGGGAAGGTTTTCGGTGTCGGCACGCTCGGGGCTGTAGGCGAGCACGCGGGCGCGGCCGCTCACGGCGAGCCATTTGCCATCGTCACTCTGGTAGCGCTCGGGCACCATCGCCAGGAGCGAGTCGGGCAACTCGGCGAGGAGGTTGGCGACGGCGCCGAGGCCGCCCGCGTCCTGCGCCCAGAAGAGGTCGGCGGGCGACTGCGCGCCTTCCTCGGCAAGCGCCGCGGCCATCTCAGCCGTGCCGCCGAAGCGGGTCTGCACCTCGATGCCCGTGTCGGCGGTGAAGCGCTCCACGATCGGCTCGATGAGGGACTGGCTGCGGCCCGAATAGATGACGAGTGGCCCGTCCACGTCCACGACCGGGGCCGCGTCCGAGACGCTGGGTTCGGCGGGCGGCTGGCAGGCGCTCAGGGCGAGCAGCCCGGCACACAGCAGAAGCAGGGGGAGACGGTACATGTTGCAAGGGGGGTGAGTAGCGGGGAGTGTGTCTTATCTAGATCCAATCTAGACAGGCCGTCCGCGCAAAAGAAAGGCGACCTCATGGGGCCGCCGTGAAAATCAAGGCAGGAAGCTCCTTGCGACTAGAGCACCCGCACGAGGCGACGTGTCGCGGTGGCGTCGCCAGCGATGAGGCGGACGAGGTAGAGCCCTGGCGGGAGCGTGCCGCCCTCGAACGTGACCGTGTGGCTCCCGGCCGCGCGGGTGCCCGAGGCGAGCGTGGCCACGCGGCGGCCCAGCGCGTCGAACACGGCGAGGTCTACGGGCGTGGCGCTCGGCAGGGCGAAGCGGACCGTGGCGGCCTCGGCAAACGGGTTCGGGAACGGCGCGTCGAGCGCGAAGCGGGTCGGCGAGCCGTCGTCCTCGGCGTTGACCCCGCGCCCGAAGTCGAACTGGGCGGTGACGGGGAGGTGGTCCGAGACGGTGAACGTGTAGCCGCCGAGCGGGCCGAGGATCTCGTCGTAGCGGTCGCCGGAGCCCTCCACGTACGGGGCGGCGAGGTTGGCTGTGAACGCGATGTGGTCGAGCGTCGAGCCGCCCGAGCACGACGAGTTGCCGCAGAACGTAGGCGTGTTGCTCGCGTCGAGGTCGGCAGAGGCGAACACGTAGCCGTCGTCCTCGACAAAGTTGGCGTAGGGCGACGTGCGGCCGCTGGAGGTGGATTGCCCGAGTTCGTCGTTGTAGTCGCCGAGGATCATCACCTGCGTGTTGATCGCGGCGAGGTTGTCGGTGTAGTTCTTCAGGGCCTCCGAGGCGTCGACGCGGCGGTTGTACGAGCTGACGTCGGAGAAGGCCTTGGCGTGGAAGCAGAGCGCGCGCACGTCGGTCTGGATGGGTGCGCCGTCGGTCTGCGTGAGCACGCGGGCGCGCATCTGGAGCGGCGGCCGCCCCGCGAACGCAAAGTCGAACTCGGTGAGCACGTGCTGCGTGCCGAGGTTCTGCACGACGTCGGTCTTGTAGACGTAGGCGAGGCGCTGCCGGCCCGAGTCGGTGGCGAGGACGCCCGCATAGCCGTCGCCGAGCGTGGCGAGCAGGTTCGCGAAGGCCGTCGTGCTGGCGATTTCCTGGAGGCACCACAGGTCGACCTCGCTCTCTCCGATCACGGCCGCGGCGCGGTCCTGCTGGAGTTGCTCGTTGGTGGGGCCGTCGTCGCCGTCGCCGAACCACTCGATGTTCCAGGTGCCTACGTCGAAGGTGGCGTCGGTGCCCTGCGCGGGAAGGTCCTGCGCGGCGAGCGGCGTGAGTGCCATGCCGAGCAGCAGGACGAGAAGGGAGGCAGGTCGCATGAGCGAAGCAAGTCGCATGAGCAAGGACGGGTCGAGGGGAGACGAAAAGACGCACCAAACAACGACAACCCGTGTGGGTCAGTCTCGCGTGAGGTGCCGATCCTCCCGATCTTCCCATTCTCTACACCCACGCCCTCCTACCCACACACGCGATCTGTGCTCACGCTCGTCCCCACGCCCATCGGCCACCTCGAAGACCTGACGTTCCGCGCGCTACGGACGCTCAAGGAAGCCGACCTCATCGCCTGCGAGGACACGCGCACCTCGGGTGTATTGCTGGCGCACTACGGCGTCGAGACGCCCACGACGAGCTTCCACGCGCACAACGAGCACCAGAAGACGCCGCGCCTCGTCGCTCAGATGGAGGCGGGCACGCACGTTGCGCTCATCTCGGACGCGGGCACGCCGGGCATCTCCGATCCGGGCTTCCTGCTCGTCCGCGCCTGCCATAGCGCGGGCATCCCCGTCGTCGCACTGCCCGGAGCGACGGCGTTCGTCCCTGCACTCGTGGCGAGTGGGCTACCGTCGGACCGGTTCGTGTTCGAGGGCTTCCTCCCGCAGAAGAAGGGCCGCCAGGCGCGCATCAAAGCGCTCGCCAACGAGCCGCGCACCATCGTGCTCTACGAGAGCCCGCACCGCCTCGTGAAAGCGCTCGGCCAACTCGCTGACGTGCTCGGCGCGGACCGTCCCGCGGCGGTGGCGCGCGAACTCACAAAGACCTTCGAGGAGGTCCGCCGCGGCACGCTAGCCGAATTGGCGGAGCACTACGGCAGCCAGCCAAAAGTGCGCGGCGAGATTGTGCTCGTGGTTGGTGGAGTGGGATAGGCGTGGCTGTCTCCCCCTGCTTGTATGCCTGGGACGGCACACAAGCTGTCCCCCTCAACGTTGAGGGGGACAGTTTTTGGTGAAGGGGGAGCGCAGCGACCGTCGCCAAAAACGGGGGGAGCCCAATGAGCGCGGGGGACGCTTCAGGCCAGCAGGCACATGTTCACGCCCGTAGCTTCCGCGCTCTCCGACTCCCACGCTGCTTCTGCTCGTTCCATGTCCATTCGCTTTGCTCTCGCGCTCGTCGCGCTGCTCGTCGCGGCCCCCGCGTTCGCCCAACTCGACGAGACGAACGGGGCCATGTTCGCGCCGCTCGACCTCCCCGACCCCAACGGCGTCCGCGCAGCCAACGGGGCGCCCGGCCCCGACTACTGGCAGCAGCGCGCCGACTACCGCATCGCCGTGGCGCTCGATACGACCACGCACCGCGTCTCGGGGACCGTCGCGATCACGTACACCAACAACAGCCCGCACGACCTCGACGTGCTCTGGCTGCACCTGGAGCAGAACCTCTTCGCCGACGACAGCCGCGGGGCCGCGACGACGCCCGCTGGGTCGCGCTGGCGCGGGGCGTTCAACGAGGGCGGCTTCAAGCTCGCCGATGTCCAGGTCACGCACGGCGGCACGACCGCTACGGTGGACTACGTCGTCACCGACACGCGCATGCGGATCCTGCTCGGCGAGCCGCTCGCCGCTGAGGGCGGGCAACTCACCATCTCGATGGGCTTCGGCTTCATCGTCCCGCCCTACGGCGCCGACCGCATGGGCATCTACGAGGCCGAGCGCGGGACCGTCTACGAGTTCGCGCAGTGGTACCCGAAGGTCGCCGTCTTCGACGACGTCACCGGCTGGAACCATCAGCCCTACCTCGGGCAGGGCGAGTTCTACCTCGGCTATGGCGACTTCGACCTCGAACTGACCGTGCCGTCGAACATGTTCGTCGTGGCGACGGGTGCGCTCACGAACGAGAACGAGGTCTACACGCCCGAGCAGCAGGCGCGTCTCGCCGAGGCACGGACGAGCGAGGAGCGCGTTTACATCGTTGCCCCCGACGAGGTCGGCACGCCCGCCGCGCGCCCGATGAAGTCCGAGACGCTCACGTGGCGCTTCGACGCTGACAACGTCCGCGACGTGGCGTGGGCCGCCTCCGCCGCGTTCATCCTCGACGGCGCGGGCTACACCACGCCGCCGACGCACGAGACGGGCGCGCCCAACGACGTGCTCGTGCTGTCGGCCTACCCGCACGAGGGCATCGGCACGGAGACGAATCCGGGCTGGGAGGAAGCCACCGAGTACGGCCGCTTCTCCATCGTCACGCACTCTGAGATGTGGTACCCCTACCCGTACCCGGTCGCGATCAACGTGGCGGGCATCGTCGGCGGGATGGAGTATCCGATGCTCCACTTCTCCAGCGTTAACGCGCGCGACAAGAGCCTCTTCGGCGTTGTCGACCATGAACTGGGCCACAACTGGTTCCCGATGATCGTCGGCTCCGACGAGCGGCGGCACGCCTGGATGGACGAGGGCTTCAACAGCTTCCTCGGCGTGCAGGCCAACGAGCGCTACTACGACGACAGCGAGAACGCGCGCGTCGTCCGTCTCACGCGCTCGAACGCGGCGGCGAGCTTCATGCAGCAGCCGTGGGCCCAGGACCAGGCGATGGCGACCTACCCCGATCAGATCCGCCGCGACGCGCTCGGCTTCCTCGCCTACCGCAAGCCGGCCAAGGGCCTGCTCATCCTCCGCGACCACGTCCTCGGTCCCGATCGCTTCGACCCCGCGTTCAAAGCCTACATCCAGCGCTGGGCCTACAAACACCCGCAGCCCGCCGACTTCTTCCGCACCATCGAGGACATGGCGGGCGAAGACCTCGACTGGTTCTGGCGCGGCTGGGTCTACTCCACCGAGACGTTCGACGCCGCCATCACGGGTGTCGCGGCCATGCCATCCGGCGGCACGGGCGCCCGTGTTGAGAACCGCAGCGGCCTCGTCTTTCCCATCGACGTGCAGTTCACCTTCGCCGATGGAAGCACCGACGTGCAGCGCATCCCCGTGGAGGCGTTCTACATGACCGACACCGCCTTCGCTGTCACGCCGAAGGAGGGCGCCGTCACGCGCGTCGAACTCGATCCTAGCGACCACCTCCCGGACATCGACGCCACCGGCAACGTGTGGACCGCCGAGGACGCAGGCGGCGACGGGTCGGGCTCAGGGGAGTGAGCGCCAGCCGAGAACCATGAAAAGTGCGAGGCCGTCCGGGCACGACCGGGGCCACCTCGCCTACTTTCCGGGGCTCTTGTACCAAAGCCGGAAGCGCTGTCGAGGCTCGACCCGCCGTTGTATGTCGGCTTTGGGTGCACAGGTGTGCACGTATGAACGTGTGGACGAGGACCACCACCTTCACACGTCCATACGCGCACACGTCCATACCCCGGCTCCGCGAGCGGAGTCGGTATCACCCGTCTACCCCCTGCCCATGTCTGTCCCCGACCTCCTGCGCGGCCTGCTCGGCCTCGTTGGCATCCTCGCCATCGCGTTCGCTTTCTCCAGCCACCGCACGCGCATCAACTGGCGAACCGTCGGCTTCGGGTTGGCGCTCCAACTCGTGTTCGCCGTGTTCATTCTCAAGGGCGAGGACATGGCGACGGTGTTCGCGCCGCTGGGCTGGCCGAAGGCAGCGTTCGCGTTCGTGGCAGGCCTGTTCGTCGACTTCCTCGCGGCGGTGGAGGTCGGCTCTGCGTTCATCTTCGGCAACCTCGGGCTTGGCCCGGCGAGCGAGGGGTCGCTGGGCTTCTTCTTTTTCTCGCAGGTGCTGCCGACGGTGGTCGTGTTTGCCGCGCTGATGTCGATCCTGTACTATCTGGGCGTGATGCAGGTGATCGTGCGCGGGATGGCCTGGGTGGTGCGCCGCGCGCTGGGCACGAGCGGGCCGGAGAGCCTGAGCGTGAGCGCCAACATCTTCGTCGGGCAGACCGAGGCCCCGCTCGTGATCAAGCCCTACGTGGAGAAGCTGACGCGGAGCGAACTCATGGCCGTGATGACAGGCGGCATGGCGACGATCGCGGGCGGCGTGCTGGCGAGCTACGTCGCGTTCCTCGGCGAGCGCTACGCGCAGGCGACGGGCGTGGCCGTGGAGGTTGGGCAACAGCTCTTCGCCGAGCAGCTCCTCGGGGCGAGCGTGATGGCGGCCCCGGCGGCGCTCATCCTCGCCAAGATCCTGATCCCCGAGACGGAGGAGGTGCCCGACGTGGACGCGCGCTTCACCACCGACGCGAACGAAGCCACGCTGCCCTCCACGGCCTCCGACGAGGCCACTGCTGGTGTCAATGCCGCCGTGATCGACGACGGGCCGAAGAACGTGATCGACGCGGCAGCCTCGGGCGCGGCCGACGGTATGAAGCTCGCGCTCAACATCGGCGCGATGCTGATTGCGTTCCTGGCGCTCATCGCCATCATCAACGGCAGCCTCGGCTGGGCGGTGGAACTCTTCGGTGTCACGCTGCCGGAGGGCAAGGGCGCGCTCGACCTCGCGCTCGGCTTTGTGCTGGCGCCCGTCGCCTGGCTCGTGGGCGTCCCGATGGCCGACATCACCACGTTCGGCGGCTTCCTCGGCACGAAGGTGATCGCCAACGAGTTCGTCGCCTACACCCTGCTCGCCGACGCCATCGCCGCTGGGAGCATCCAGCCCAAAACGATCACCATCGCGACGTTCGCGCTGTGCGGGTTCGCCAACCTGTCGTCGATCGGCATCCAGATCGGCGGCATCGGCCCGCTCGCGCCGAGTCGCACGGGCGAGATCGCCGCGCTCGGCGTCCGCGCCGTCCTTGCGGGCACCCTGGCCAATCTGATGACCGCGACGATTGCGGGAGTCTTGCTCGGGTGAGCGTCGTCAGTCGCGCAGGGTTTTGAGCAGACTGTCGGCGTCGGCGATCTGCGCCTGCATGCGCGCGGTGCGTTCCTCGGCCGACGCCTCGTAGGTGGCGGCGTAGGCCTCCATCCCGGCCACGACCTGCACGATCACGAGGTCGAGGGCCAGCTGCTGCCGGTCGTTGAGTGCAGCGAACGCAGCCTTGGAATCATCGAGCGCGGCGTCGAGGCGAGGCTGTTGCGCGGCATAGGTCGCCGCCACGTCCTTCCGAAGCGCCGCCGACTGGTCCCGGAGTGTGGAGTCGGCGTACTGCTCCAGGCGGGCGTCCCAACTCGCGAGTAGATCGGTTACGTGCTGGTCGAGTCGGCGGCGGTGCTCGCGGAGCTGGGCGAGGTTGCGCTGCCCGTTGTTCCGGAGCAGGCGGATCTCCCGGAGGACTTCGGCCTCCACGTCCACCTCCACATTGAGAAGGGTAGCGAGTTGCTCCCAGCGCTCTTGGCCGCGCCCCGAGTATCCGTAGTCCGATTCGGCAATCTCGATGCGCTCCAGCGTGGAGGTTTCGATGGGCGCTTCCAGATCGTCGGCGGCGGGCTGGTTGCCCCAGCACCCAGTGGCGGTGACGAGCGCAAGGGCGAATAGAGCACGAAAGAGCATGGAAGGCACGGTGATACGACGTGGACGCGAGGCGCCAAGCTACCGCCACAGACCACAGCGAGCGTCCCACGAGGGAGCGCAGCGACTACACCCATCCCTTAGCTCGACCGGTTGCCGCGGCGCCACATCAGCACGGCGAGCCACAGCAGGAAGACCTGCACGCCGAGCGGGAACGTGTCGGGGAGGTCCACGCTCGCGCGGCGGGTGAGCATGTTGCGCTTGCGGACGACACCGAGGCGCACGCCTGGGTCGTCAGACATGTCGCCCTGAGCAAACACCTCGAAGCGGTCGCTGACGAGGCTCTTGCGCTTGACGAGTAGGTGCGTCGTGCCGGTGTCGGCCAGGGGCGCGTCGAGGACCACGTCGAAGGTGCCGGTAAAGATGCTGCGCTTGGTGGCCCGCGCGATCACGACGCCCTCGAAGGCGAGCGTGTAGTCGCCCACGACCCGTTCGCGGCTGAGGCGGAACGGAATGCCGCCGATGTCGAGGTCGGCGCCTTCGAGGAGCAGGCCCACGTCGAGGAACGCGACCTCGCGCTCGCCTTCGTAGACGTGGTAGTCCCAGGAGAAAAGCCCGGTCGGCTTGGCGTCGAGCATCAGGGTGCGGCGCGGAAAAACCCGCTTAGAGTGAAGTGGAAGTCGGAAAGTTCCTGCGTTTCAGAACACCCGCTGCGTTTTTTGCATAAGAGAAGAGTGTCTAGCCTCCTTGTCACTGTCAAAACAACGAGGCTATGGACGTGGAGTACGCAACAGGTTTCACCAACACCGAGGTCAGTTTTGGCTTTCTATCAGCTTCAGGATGCTACGCTCAACGGGGTCGAGGGACGCGGGTACGCCTACCCGATCAAGACCTTCAAAGGAAAAGAATACCGCGGCGTGTTCTTCGCCGAAGACGAAGACGCGCAGGCGGCCGTCGTGGAGGCCGTCGAGGCCGAGACGGCCGAGTTCACCGGCACCGTCTACGAACGCACCAAGTCACCCGTGCGGACGTTCGACGTGAATGTCACGGAGACCGTCTCGTCGGGCCTCGGCGAGCGCGCCGACTTTGAGGCGCTGGAGAAGCCGTAGCGTGGCACCTCCTGCTGAATACGACGCGGGCGTAGCACGAAGCTGCGCCCGCGCCTTTTTGGGGCGCTATCCGTCTGCGGTCAGCACGAGGCCGTCGTAGCCGAGGCGCACGCCGTCGGGCAGGGCGGCGTCTTCCTCCGCGTGCAGAATGCTGTGCGTCATGTGCACGAAGACCGTGTCCTTCGCCCCGATGCGTTCGGCAACCTCCAGCGCCTCCTCGAACGAGAAGTGCGTCGGGTGCGGCTCGTGGCGCAGCGCGTCGAGCACGAGCACGTCGAGGTCGTCCAGGAGCGGGTAGCTCGTGTCGGGGAGCGCGCTCACGTCGGTGAGGTAGGCGAGGCCACCGACGCGGTAGCCGTAGAGCGGCAGCGTGCCGTGGAACGCCGGGATCGGCGTGACGGTGACGCGCCGCTCGGGATGCGTCCGGCTTGCGACGGTGAACGGCCCCGTCTCCGCGCGGAGGTCGAGCTTCGAGATGCCCGGGTAGCTGCCGTCCTCGAAGATGTAGCCGAACATCCTGCGCAGCGCAGCCTCGGTGTTGGGCGGCGCGATGACCGGGATGGGTGCGGGAATCCGGAAGAAGTAGGGACGTAGGTCGTCCATCCCGACGACATGGTCGAAGTGGTGGTGCGTCACGAGGAGCGCGTCCACGGCCTCGACGCCGAAGCGGAGGGCCTGCGTACGGAAGTCCGGCCCCGTGTCGATCTGGAGATGCACGGGCCCCGCCTCCGTCTCCGCGACGATGTGCGCCGAGCAGCGCAGCCGCTGATCGCGGGGGTCGCTCGACGTGCACACGCGGCAGTTGCAGCCGATTACCGGGATGCCCGTCGAGGTGCCGGTCCCGAGCAGCGTCGCGGTGACGCGCTTGAGCGTCGGGGCAGCTTCGGGCATCGGGAGCGGAGCAGATGTGGCGTGGAGGGAGGCAGGCACGAGGCTCGCAGGGACGAAAGGCGTGCTCAGCCTTGGAGGCTGCTCACGAGGTCGACGTAGTCCTGCTTGGCGTCGGTGGCGTCGGTGCCTTCGAGGGCGGCCCAGGCGTCGTACTTCGCGCGGCCGACGGGGTTGGTGAAGCCGGGGCGCTTGCCGGCGACGTCACCAGCGGTCGCCTGCTTGTAGAGCGCGTAGAGACGCAGCAGCGTGTCGTTGTCGGGGCGGCTCGGGAGGTTCTGGGCAGCCGCAGCGGCTTCCTGGAAGCGGGCGTCGAGGTCGTCGGGCATGGGGGAGGAATGGGAGAGACGAGGAGACGGAGAAACGGCGATGCAAAACGACGGCAGCACCAGCGCACGGAACCACCGCAACACCGCTTCACCGCGACACCGCTGCACTCCCGCGCCCTTTCAACTTACGCCCGCGCGTGCCGATCTTCCCGGCCTCACTCCGACTCCTGCCTCGTCATGCGTGTTCTCCTCGTCGCCCTCGTCCTGCTCCTCGCGCTGCCGCAGGTCGGCTGCCAGACGGCCGCGCGCGAACTCTACTACGACTCGCTCGAACGCCTCGGCACGCCACGTCGCGAACTGCTCTCCGACCGCGTCGAGAAGGCCCGCGAGAGCCAGGAGGACGCCAAGGAGCAGTTCGCCTCGGCCCTCGACGAGTTCCAGGCGCTCACCGGCTTCGACGGCGGCGACCTCGAACGGATGTACCGCAAGCTCGACAAGGAATACGAGCGTGCCAACGACGATGCCGAGGAGGTGCGCGACCGCATCGAGGCCGTCGAGAACGCGGCGGCCTCGCTCTTCAACGAGTGGGAGGAAGAACTCGACGAGTACAGTGACCCCGACTTCCGCCGCCGCAGCGAGGACCAGATGGACGACGCGCGCGACCGCTACGACGGCCTCATCGCCGCCATGCGCCGCGTCGAGCGCACGATGGACCCCGTGCTCGCCACCTTCCGCGACCACGTGCTCTTCCTCAAGCACAACCTCAACGCGCAGGCCATCGCGTCGCTCGAAGGCGAGGTCGCCTCGCTCCAGACCGACGTGGACCGCCTCATCGCCGACATGGAGGCCGCCATCGCCGAGGCCGACGCCTTCATCGAGGTGATGGGGTAGACGGTCGTGGTCGACCAGCTTTGGGAAACGCGCTAGCGTGAGTGGGGGAGGAGAAGTCAGACCAGAGAACGTCGTGCCACGAGGCCGAGGTAGCGTGCCTGGCGACTGGATCCAGGCTCGGCACACGGCCCAGCACAACGGTCGTCAGCGCATGGCGCGCAAGCATCGCCTTGCGCCCGATAGCTCGGGTGGCGCTGGGAGGCAGCGGGGCGTTATGTTCGCCGCGGTTTATCCTCACCCTCTCCGCTGTCACCTCGGTTTATGCTTCGCGTTCGGTCTCTCCTCCTCGCCACCCTCATCTCTGCCATCGCCAGCGGCCCCTCTTCGGCTCAGGCGCCCGTCGATCTGCCCCGCATCGGCACGTCGCTCGATGCCTACGAGCGGTCGTACTTCGGGCTCTTCCCCGAGGCCCTCGACTTCCAGGTGGGCCGCTTCGAGCAGCAAGGCGATAGTCTGGTCGCCATCGCCGAGCGCATTAGCGGCGAGACGCGCGTCGCGCTCGACGCCACGCAGGCGGCGCTGCTGCGCGAATACCTCACCCACTACGAGGACACCGCGCGCCTGCTGGAGCGCGACATCGCGTCGTTGGGGGCACTCGTCCGCTACGTCGTCCGCACGCAGCCCGGCCAGCGCGTCGTGATGCAGCAGCGCAACGGACGCATCATCACCGGCCAACTCGTGGCCGTGGACGATCGCTACATCGCGATCTACGAGGGCGCGCAGCCATTCGCCGTCGCCCTCAGCGATGTGCCGACGCTCTACCTGGCCCCACTCGGCGATGTCGCTACTATCCAGACGGCCGGGCGGGGCGCGACCTCGCTCACGCGCCGTGCGGTCCTCAACGGCGGCGCTGCCTTGGCGAACACGCTCATCGGCGGGGCCAACATCGTGCGGACCGATGCCTCCATCGTGGCGCTCGCGCCGATTGTTACGAACTACGTGTTCTTCGCCGTGAGCACGGCGGCGTCCAATCCAGCGGGGGACGGGCTTAGCGTGCCCACCGACCCAGCTATGCGGAGCGACTTCGTCGAGCAGCTACGGTCGGCGGCGGTGTTTTGGACGGGCGCACCGCCCGAAGTCGAAGCCGAGGCCGTGGCGCGTCTCGGGATCGCTCAGGCATCGTCGCCGGAGTTGGCTGCTGCCGCCGGGGGTGAAGTGGCCCCGCCCGCATTGAGGACGAAGCGCGTCCATCTGGTCGCAGGGGGCGTCCACCTCTTCGACACCACGCCCGACATCGAGGGCACCTATGCGACCGGCACCGGCCGCGACCCACTTGGCACCGTCGTGGGCGTACCGGCGTCGTTTCTCGGCGAGGCGCTCTTCAGCACGGGCGTGCCACGGCTCCGCGTGGGTGGCCAGGTGCTCTTCGCGCCCGTCCTTGATGACCCCGACCTCTCGGCCAGCGTGGGCGGCCTCGGAGCGCTCGGCGTGGTCGAGTTCGTCCTGCGCCCGCACGCGGTGCGCCCGGACGGCAGCCGCAGCCCCTACCAGACCAGCGTTGCCGTCGGAGCAGGCTGGGCGCAGACCAGCCTGCGGCTCGACCGACTGTTCAGTACGCTCTTCGACACGTTCGACCCCAGCCTGCGCAGCGATCCCGTGCGGACAGTGAGCGCTTCAGGGCTGAGCCTCTACGGTCGCCTGAGCGTGGAGCGCGAACTCAGCAGCATAGCGTCGCTCTACCTGAGCGCGGCCTACCGCCAGGCCCCAGAGGCCACGCTCACGGGCGAGATCTACACCTACGAGTTGGGAGCCGGATCCGGCGAACTGTTCCGCTACGAGGACATCTCCGCCCGGCTCCCGCGCCTCGAACTGATGCTCGGCACGCGCTGGAAGCTCTGAGGCCATTCGTACCGTGATCGTGCGCATCAGCTACCCCACCCGGGCAAACCCCAGACTCTTGGGCGCGCTCTTGGCGAAGTGATCTCGCAGCGTTTGGTGCTCGGGCTGCTCCAGCTTCGAGTCCCGCTCCACGAGCGCGAAGGCGGCGGCGCGGGCGGCCTGCAGGATGTCCTGGTCCTGCACGATGTCCGCGATCTTGAGGTCGGGCAGGCCGCTCTGGCGCGTGCCGAAGAAGTCGCCCGCGCCGCGCAGCTTGAGGTCGATCTCGGAGATCTTGAAGCCGTCGTCGGTGTCCACCATCGCCTGGAGGCGCTCCTCGGCCTCGGCGGAGCGCTTGTAGGACGCCATCAGGAAGCAGTACGACTGGTCGGCCCCGCGCCCGACGCGCCCGCGGAGCTGGTGGAGCTGCGCCAGCCCAAAGCGCTCGGCGTGCTCGATCACCATGATCGTCGCGTTGGGCACGTCCACGCCCACCTCGATCACCGTCGTCGCGACCAGGAGATCGGCCTCGCGGTTCTTGAAGCGCTGCATCGCCTCGTCCTTCTCGTAGGGTAGCATCCGCCCGTGGACCAGCTCGACGCGGTAGGGGCGGAAGCGCTCGGCGAGTTCGGCGGCCCCGTTCTCGGCGTCCTTGATCTCGGCGAGCATCTCCGCCTCTGACTCCTCCACGAGCGGGTAGACGACGTAGGCTTGCCGCCCCTCGCGCAGCTGCTTCTTGATGAACGCGTAGGCGTCCTCGCGGCGCTTCTCGGTGTAGAGCTGCGTCTGGATCGGCTTGCGGCCCGCCGGGCGCTCGTCGATGATGGTCACGTCGAGGTCGCCGTAGACGGTCATCGCGAGGGAGCGCGGGATAGGCGTGGCCGTCATCAGGAGCATGTGCGGGCGGAGGCCCTTGCGGAACATCTTCGCGCGCTGCATGACGCCGAAGCGGTGCTGCTCGTCGATGATCGCGAGGCCGAGGCGCTCGAACTCGACGTGGTCCTCGATGATGGCGTGGGTGCCGACGACGAACGGGACGCGGCCCTCGCGGAGGTCGTCCAGCACCTCGGTGCGCCACGCCTTGCGCTGCCCGCCAATCAGCAGGTGGACCTGCAAGCCCAGCGGCTCGAAGTAGGATTGCAGGTTCGCGTAGTGCTGCTCGGCGAGGATCTCCGTCGGGGCCATGAACGCGGCCTGGTAGCCCGCGTCGAGCGCCATCAGCATCGCGCCGACGCCGACAACGGTTTTGCCGGAGCCAACGTCGCCCTGGACGAGGCGGTTCATTTGCACGCCGCGTGCGGTGTCGGCGGCGATCTCGTCGAGCGCCCGCTGCTGCGCGCCGGTGAGGGTGAACGGCAGCACCTCGTCGATGAACTGCCGCGTGTAGGCGCCCGGCCCGCCGAGCATGGGCCCCGCGATGGCTTGCTTCTTCTCGTGAGTGAGTGCGAGGAGGAGTTGCAGGAAAAAAAGCTCCTCGAACTTGAGGCGGCGCTTGGCGCGGCCTAGCTCGCCGCTGTCCTTCGGAAAGTGGATGGCTCGCAGCGCCACGCGGCCGTCGATGAGGTCGTACGCCTCGCGCATCCAGTCGGGCAGCACCTCCGGGAGGGCGAGGCCGTGGGTCTTGAACAGCTCGTAGATATGCCGCCGGAGCGCACGGCTCGTGAGGTTGACCTTGTCGAACGCCGCGCCGCCGGGGTAGAGCGGGATGATGCGCCCCGTGTCGAGCGCCGCGCCCTCGGCGTCGAGCCGGTCGAAGTCGGGGTGCGCCATTGAGAACGTGCGGCCGTACTTCTCGACCTTGCCGTGGACGGCGTAGAGCCCGCCCTGGTCGAACTGCTTGCCGATCCACTTCGCGCCGCGAAACCACACCGCCTTGAGCGTGCCACCGGAGTCGTCCTGGAAGCGCACCTCCAGCCGCATCGAGCCGCGCCCCGGCACGACGCCCTTCGCTGCCACGCGCCCGACGATCGTGACGGCCTCATTCAGCCCTTCGACGAGGTCGTTGATCGGCGTGACCGTCGAGCGGTCGAGGTAGCGGCGCGGGTAGAAGCGGAAGAGGTCGCCGAAGGTCTTCACGCCCGCCTTCACGAGCGGGGCCGACCGGCGCTCGCCGACGCGCGGCAGGTCCGCGATGGGCACGTCGAGCACGCGCGGGTCGTGGGGATCGAGCACCGTGCCGTCGGGGGCTTTCGGTGCGCGTTCGAGCGCGGCGGATTGCTTGGGCGAGGAGTCGGCCATACGCTAAAAATACCGCGCGGCTATGTCGTCACCACGTCGGCGGCTTGGCGAGTTGTGTTCCGTTCGCGAGTCGAAACGGGTCGGCGAGTTGATGCTGCACGTACTGCTTTGCGCCAATGACAAACGAGTCGGGCGCAAGCTTCGCTAGCTCCTTGTTCTTGCGCTTGTAGGGAAACGCAAACGCGACGCGTTTTTGTGGGAAGAGCGACTGCGCAGCGCGAACAGCAGGCGCTAGGTCCGTGTCACCAGTGACGAGCACGACCGTGGCGCAAGCGTCGCGAATGAGCAGTTCGAGGAGCTTCACGGCGAGCGCCACATCGGTCCCCTTCTCCTCGTAATGCTTGTTCTTCGCACTACACACGGCGCACCGCGTAGTCTTCTTCTTGAAGCGATTGAGGTGCACCTGCACGCCGGTCTCCCGCAGGCAGTGGAGGTAGCGCCGGTGCCGCGCCGTCACGTCCGGGTTCGTCGCTTCGAGATGCCGCGCGAGCGCGGAGATATAGTGGACCTCTGTGAGCCTAGCGTTCGTCCCGAACAGGTAGAGGTGGAAGCGGCAGAGCGCCTCCAGGTCTAGCCATCGGGTGGTTGCACCGCCGAGGTCACGGTCGGCGTTTTTTAGCGAGTGATACAGGTTAAACCCGTCCACGAGAAAGGTCACGCGGTCGATCATAACCGCG
The DNA here is from genome assembly GCA_038528235.1 of Bacteroidota bacterium. Classification (GTDB taxonomy): domain Bacteria; phylum Bacteroidota; class Rhodothermia; order Rhodothermales; family Rubricoccaceae; genus JBCBEX01. The sequence goes on along the minus strand of JBCBEX010000039.1, from coordinate 5,303 downwards.
TAAAATAAAAAACCCGCCGGATCGTAACCCAACGGGGGCCGGCGAGCCCGAAGGCCCTACCGGGGCTGATGTGATGCTCACACGGTGTAACCGTTACAAAGTTGCAACCGTTGCACAGGTGTTTCTGCGAAGCACAACAGCCGCGCCCTACTCCCACTCAATCGTCGCGGGCGGCTTCGAGGAGATGTCGTAGGCGACGCGGTTGAGGCCGCGCACCTCGTTGATGATGCGGTTCGAGACGCGCCCGAGGAAGTCGTAGGGCAGGTGCGCCCAGTCGGCGGTCATGCCGTCCACGCTGGTCACGGCGCGGAGGCAGACGGCGTTCTCATAGGTGCGGAAGTCGCCCATCACACCGACGGACTGCACGGGCAGCAGCACGGCGAAGGCTTGCCACGTCTCATCGTAGAGCCCCGACGCCTTCAACTCGTCGATAAAGATCTTATCGGCCTTGCGGAGGAGATCGGCCTTGTCCTTGGTCACGTCGCCGAGGATGCGCACGGCGAGGCCGGGGCCCGGGAACGGGTGGCGCTTGATGATGAGCTCCGGCACGCCGAGTTCGCGGCCCACGGCGCGGACCTCGTCCTTGAACAGCTCGCGGAACGGCTCGATGAGCTCAAAACCGAGCTTCTCCGGCAGCCCGCCGACGTTGTGGTGCGTCTTGATGGTCACGCTCGGACCGCCCTTGAACGAGACGCTCTCGATCACGTCGGGGTAGAGCGTACCCTGCGCCAGGAAGCACGGCTTCTGGCCGAGGCGCTCCTCGATCTGGTGCGTCGTGTCCTCGAAGACCTCCACGAAGACGCGCCCGATGATCTTGCGCTTCTGCTCGGGATCGGTCACGCCTTCTAACTCGCGCAGGAAGCGCTCCGAGGCATCGACGGCTACGAGATCCAGATCAAAACCGTCGCGGAAGGTGTGCTGGACCTCCTCGAACTCGTCGGCGCGCAGCAGGCCGTTGTCGACGAAGATGCAGGTCAGCTGGTCGCCGAGGGCCTCGTGCAAGAGCACCGCTGCTACGGACGAGTCGACGCCGCCCGAGAGGCCGAGGATGACGTGGTCGTCGCCGACCTGCGCGCGAATCTTGTCCTTCTGCTCCTCGATGAAGCTGGCCGCGGACCAGTCGCCGCGCCCGCCGCAGATGGTGCGGACGAAGTTCTCCAGGATCTGCGCGCCGACCTTCGTGTGGACGACCTCGGGGTGAAACTGCACGCCGTAGAACGGATGCGTCTCGCTGCGCACAGCGGCGATGGGCGCGTTCTCGGTGTGGGCGATGCGGTGGAAGCCGTCAGGGAGGCGCGTGAGGTGGTCGCCGTGGCTCATCCACACCTGCGCGCCGTCTTCCACGTCGGCCATGAGCCCGAGCGGCTCGCCGACGATGAGGTGCGCACGGCCGTATTCCCGCCGCTGCGACGGCTCAACAGCCCCGCCGAGCGCAAACGCCATTGCCTGCAAGCCGTAGCAGATGCCGAGCACGGGTAGCCGGCTGCCGTCGGCGCGGGTGCGCGTGAGCAGGTCGGGGTCGAGCTGCGGCGCGCCGTCGTCGTAGACCGACATCGGGCCGCCGGAGAGGATCACGCCGATGGTGCTCTCGTCGGCGAGGTCCGCGATGGGCGTCGTGCAGGGGTGGATCTCGCAGTAAACGCCCGCCTCGCGCACGCGCCGCGCGATGAGCTGCGTGGTCTGGCTCCCGAAGTCGAGGATGAGGACGGATTGGTGGGTCATGGCGGTGGATGGGTGGCGAGAGGCAACACCCTGCCTCCCTGCAGTTTTGCCGTCATCCTGAACTTGATTCAGGATCTCTGACGGTTGAGATGTTTTGCTGCTCCGGTGAGATGCTGAATCAAGTTCAGCATGACAAGAGAGAGGGCGTGAAGAAGAAGCGGTACGAAATAGCAAGTGGGTGCCATCTGCCAGACAGCACCCACTCACGCAGTGTTGCTCGGAAATGGCTAGCTGTCCGCGCCGATCATGTGCTTGTAGTCGGCGGCGCTCATCAGGCTGTCGAAGTCGGCGACGTCGTCGAGTGTGAGCTTGATCATCCAGCCCGCGCCGTAGGCGTCCTCGTTGACCGACTCGGGCGCGTCTTCGAGGTCCTCGTTGGCCGCGGCGATGGTCCCGGCGACGGGGCAGAACAGCTCCGAGACGGTCTTCACGGCCTCGACCGTGCCGAACACGTCATCGGCGTCGAAGTGGTCGCCTTCCTCAGGCAGCTCCACGAAGACGATGTCGCCGAGTTCGCTCTGCGCATAGTCCGTGATGCCGATGGTGGCCGTGTCGCCGTCGAGGCGGATCCACTCGTGCTCCTTGGTGTAGCGGCAGTCGTCGGGGAAAGTCATGAGAGAAGTCGAAGGTTGAAGGTCAACGGCCAACGGTCCGACCAGGACTGGCCTGCGACCCATGACCTGCGACCCAGGACAATCAGCTGTCCTCGGGCGGCTGCAACGTGAAGCGTTCCAGGAATTTCGTGTCGAAGTCGCCCGCGATGAAGCGGTCGTCCTGGAGGAGCTGCTGGTGGAACGGGATGGTCGTCTTGACGCCGTCGATCACGAACTCGTCGAGGGCGCGGAGCATCTTGCGGATGGCGTGGGGGCGGTCTTTGCCGCGCACGATCAGCTTGGCGAGCATCGAGTCGTAGTGCGGCGGGACGGTATAGCCCGCGTAGATGTGCGTGTCGCAGCGGACGCCGTGGCCTTTCGACGTGTGCAGGCCCTCGATGGTGCCGGGCGACGGGCTGAAGTTGCGGAACGGGTCCTCGGCGTTGATGCGGCACTCGATGGCGTGGCCGTTCAACTCGGTGAAGCTGGTGCTGGGGAGCCCGTCGCTGCCGAGGCGCTCGCCGCGCGCGACGCGAAGCTGCATCTCGATGAGATCGGTATCGGTGACCTCCTCCGTCACGGGATGCTCCACCTGGATGCGGGTGTTCATCTCCATGAAGTAGAAGTTGCGGTGCTTGTCGAGGAGGAACTCGACCGTGCCGGCCCCCGCGTAGTTCACGGCGAGCGCGCCGTTGACGGCGGCCTCGCCCATCTTGGCACGCAGCGCCGCGTCCACGACGGGCGAGGGGGCCTCTTCGAGGAGCTTCTGGTGGCGGCGCTGGATGGAGCACTCGCGCTCGCCGAGGTGGATCACGCCGCCCTGGCCGTCGCCCATGAGCTGGATCTCGATGTGGCGCGGTTCCTCGACGAACTTCTCGATGTAGACGGCCCCGTTGCCGAACGCCGACTGCGCCTCGTTGCTCGCGGTGCGGTACTGCGTCTCGAGTTCCTTCTCCTCGCGGACCATGCGCATGCCGCGGCCGCCGCCGCCCGCCGAGGCCTTGATCATCACCGGATAGCCGATCTCGGCGGCGACGCGCTTGGCTTCGTCGACCGTCTCCACGACGCCTTCGGAGCCGGGCACGACCGGCACGCCCGCCGCGCGCATCGTGTCCTTGGCGACGCTCTTGTCGCCCATCTTGCGAATGGTGCTCGCCTTCGGGCCAATCCAGATCAGGCCGTTGTCCTTGACGATGCCTGCGAAGTCCGCGTTCTCCGAGAGAAAGCCATAGCCGGGATGGATGGCATCGGCGCCCGTGACCTCGGCGGCTGCGATGATGCGGTCCATCCGGAGGTAGCTCTGCCCGGACGGCGGCGGCCCGATGCAGACGGCCTCGTCGGCGAAGCGCACGGCAAGCGAATCGCGGTCGGCGGTCGAGTAGACGACGACGGTCTTGAGACCGATCTCACGGCAGGTGCGGATGATCCGCAGCGCGATCTCTCCCCGGTTGGCAATCAGAACCTTTTGCATGCGACGTATTGCGTGTTGCGTGTTGCGTGTTGGTCGCTAGCAACCTCCACGCAGGGCACGACAGGTTCTAGCCAATCACGAACAGCGGCTGGTCGTACTCGACCGGCTCGGCGTTGTCGACGAGGATCTGCTTGACGGTGCCGCTTACCTCGGCCTCGATCTCGTTCATGAGCTTCATCGCCTCGATGATGCAGAGCGTGTCGCCCTTCTTGACGGCGCTGCCGACGGTCACGAAGGGGTCGGAGTCAGGCGAGGGCGCGCTGTAGAACGTCCCGACGATGGGCGCGCGGACGAGCGTGCCGTCGACGGGCGCGTCGCTGGATTCGGGCTTCGTGTCGGTCGATGCTTGCGGGGCAGCGGGCGCTGGGGGCGTCTGGGGAGCCACCGGCGTGCCTGCGGTTGGGACCTGGACGGGGTAGGCCGGCGGATAGCCCGTCGGGAACGGGAATGCCTGCGGGGCCTGGATTGCGCCGCCGCCCAAGGGAGGGGCGCTCATCGGGGGCGGCATCATGTAGGGCATCGCCGGGGCGCCCATCGGCTGGTAGGACACCTGCGGCGCGTGCTTGCGCACCACGATGCGCACACCGCTCTCCTCGACTTCGACTTCGGCGACGCCGCTCTCGTTGACGAGGCGAATCAGATCCTGGATGCGGGTCAGGTCCATCGGGCGCAGGGGGTGGGATGAGCGAGGGGGAGATGAGGGGGCTGCTGGCCGCGCGCGCGGTCTAGGAGCCAGTGCTTACGCGCTCAATGTACGAGCCGTCGGTGGTATCCACGCGGATCACGTCGCCCTCGTTGAGAAAGAGGGGCACGTTGACGGTGGCCCCGCTTTCGAGCGTGGCGGGCTTGGTCGCGCCCGTGGCCGTATCGCCCTTGAGGCCAGGGTCGGTTTTCGTGATCGTGAGGTGCACGTGGCGCGGGATCTCGACCGAGAGCGGCTCGTCGGTGGCCGCGTTCACGAGCAGGTCGATCTCGCCGCCTTCCTTGATGAACTCGCGGCCCTCGACCTGGCTCGCCGGGAGCGAGGTCTGCTCGTAGGTGTCCGTGTTCATGAGGTGGAGGCCGAGGTCGTCCTCGTAGAGGAACTGGTAGGAGCGGCGCTCAACGCGGGCCTCGTCGACCTTCTCACCGGCGCGGAAGACGTTGTCGACGACCTTGCCCGAGCGGATGTTCTTGAGCTTGGTGCGCACGAACGCGCCGCCCTTGCCGGGCTTGACGTGGAGAAACTCGACGATGCTCCAGATGTCGCCGTTCCAGAAGAAGGTGAAGCCGTTGCGGAAGTCCTGGGTGGAAGCCATGCCTGGCGGGGGGATACGGTGCAAAAGGGATAGACTGGACAATATATCCAGTCTTCCGAGGGGCATCCAACGAAGCCCCTGCATAGGTGGTCCTCGTATGGGCTAGATCCTGCGAGTAGCCCCGTTCAGAAACGAGCGCTCCACACTCGCGCGGAAACGCGACCAAGGCGGAACAGCAGAGGCCGCAGAACAGCAGAGGCCGCAGAACAGCAGAGGCCG
>JBCBEX010000038.1:0-36543 GCA_038528235.1 Bacteroidota bacterium | reverse complement strand
TCGACCGTGACCGACTACCTCGCCCAGCAGATCCGCGCGGCCCTCGCCTCGTACCCCGGTGCGCCGGACGACTTCGACGCGGCCGCGCTCGACCCCGAGTTCCAGACGCCGAACAATCCCGAGCATGGCGACCTCGCCTCGAACGTGGCACTCAAGCTCGCCAAGCCGCTGCGGTCCAACCCGCGCCAGATCGCACAGCACCTCGCCGACGCGCTGAACGAGAGCGCCGATCCGAAGCGCATCGCGGCGGTGGAGGTCGCAGGGCCGGGCTTCCTCAATTTCCGCTTTGCTACGGCCTACCTCTACGACGGCGTCGCGGAGATCCTCGCGCAGGGCGACGCCTACGGACGCGCCGAGCGCACCGGCAAGACGGCCATCGTGGAATACGTCTCCGCCAACCCGACCGGCCCGCTCACGGTCGGCCACGGGCGCAACGCGGTCCTCGGCGACACCATCGCCAACCTCCTCGACTGGACCGGCTACGACGTCACGCGGGAGTACTACTTCAACGACGCCGGTCGCCAGATGCGCGTCCTCGCGCAGTCGGTGATGGCGCGCTACGAGGCGCTCGTCCACCCCGATGTGCAGACGAAGACGCTCGAAGGTGGCCTTGTCGTCCCAGAAAGTTTCCCGGAGGACGGCTACCAAGGCGACTACATCCAGACCATCGCCGAGTCTGTTCGTGCCGAGCATGGCGACGACGCTCTGGACCGGGACGATGCCGAAGCATTCTTCAAAGCCGCCGCCGTTTCGGCCATTTTTGCCACCATCGAGCAGACGATGCAGCGGCTCGGCATTCCTGTAGGCGAGGGCGGGATGCAGTATTTCAACGAGCACTCGCTCTACGAAAACGGAGCCGTGTGGGACACGGTAGACCGTCTACGTGAAAAGGGCTTGGTCTATGACAAGGATGGCGCGGTGTGGTTTGCCACAGGCAAGCTTGGCAAGGTGGTTACCAACGACCAAGGCGTGACCGAGCCGAAAGACGAAGTGCTCGTCAAGTCTTCTGGTGAGCCGACGTATCGTCTGCCCGACATCCCGTATCACCTCACGAAGCTCGATCGGGGCTTCGACAAGGTCGTGGACGTTTTCGGCGCAGACCACATCGCCACCTACCCCGACGTGGTGAGCGGAGTCAAGGCACTCGGGGGGGATGTCGATAAGATCGATGTGCTCATCTACCAATTCGTCACCCTCATCCGTGACGGGCAAGAGGTCAAAATGAGCACGCGGAAGGCGACGTACGTGACGCTCGACGAGTTGATGGACGAGGTCGACGAGGTCGTGCGCGAGAAGTCTGAGATTGAGTTGACAAGTTCAGCGGGGCCCGATGTCGTCCGGTTCTTTTTTCTGATGCTCTCGCCAAACACACACTTGAATTTCGACCTCAACCAGGCCACGGAAGCGAGTAGAAAAAATCCCGTTTTCAAGATTCAGTACGCGCACGCCAGGATCTCTTCAATCCTACGCAAGGCGAAGGAGGAGGGGCTCGGGTACGAGGTCGAAACGGTTGACTGGACGTTCTTGGGCCACCCGAGTGAGATCACGCTCGCAAAGCTGATTCCTAGCCTGCCCAGCGAGATAGCGAGTGCTGCTGAGCATATGGCCCCACACCATCTGATCGAATACCTCCGCGACGTGGCCTCCGCATTGAGCGCGTTCTACCGAGACTGTCGCATTCTGGGTGAGCCGGATGAGGTCGCCCAGCCCCGCCTAGCGCTCGCCGACGCCACGCGTCTTGTGCTGCGCAACGGCCTCACTATTCTCGGCATTAGCGCGCCGGAGCGGATGTAGGAGGGGGCTAGCGGCTCACAGCGCTTGGCTCGACTCCCCCCGCTTGTACGCCTACAACGGCGCACAAGCTCTGTCCCCCTCAAACTTGAGGGGGACAGTCCGAGGAGCGGAGTTCGACAGAACGGAGACGACGCAGGACGGGGGAGCCGACAGCCTCAAACCACCGCCGCGTACATCTCGTCGATGGCGTCGGCGTGGGCGGCTTCGATGGCGCGGCGGCGGAGCTTGAGCGTGGGCGTCATCAGCCCGTTCTCGACGCTGAACGCCTCAGGGAGCAGCCGGAAGTCGCGGATCTTCTCGTGCGAGGCCGCCTCCTTCGAGTAGGCGCGGAACAGCTGCGAGAAGTGCTTCTGCACGCGCGCGTCCTCCAGAAGGGCCGAGGGCTTTTCGGCCTCGATACCTTGCTCGGCGGCGAATGCGCGGAGCACCTCGTGGCTCGGGACGACCAGCGCGGTCAGGAACTCGCGGCCCTCGCCGATCACCATCAGCTGCTCGATGAGCGGCTCCGTCTTGAACTGCTCCTCGATGGGGCCGGGGTAGATGTTCTTGCCGCCCTTCGATACGATCATATGCTTCAGGCGGTCGGTGATGCGAAGGTTGCCGTTCTCGAAGCGCCCGATGTCGCCTGTGTGGAACCAGCCCTCGTCGTCGATCACGTCGGAGGTGGCGGCGTCGTTTTGCCAATAGCCGCGCATCAGGTTGGGCCCGCGCGCCACGATCTCGCCCTCGCCGCTGTTGAGCGTTGTCGGGTAGTCTTCGCCCGAGACCTGCGCGATGAGCTGGCCCGACGCCACGCTGCGGATGCCGACCGTCACGCCCGGAAAGACGTGGCCGACGGTGCCGTAGGCGGGGCGGTCGAGCGGCGACGCGGAGAGCACCGGCGCCGTCTCCGTGAGGCCGTAGCCCTCCACGAGCGGCACCCCCGCGGCCTGGAAAAATTCGCCGATCTTCTTCGGCAGCGCGGCCCCGCCCGAGACGGCGAAGCGGAGCTGCCCGCCGAGCTTTTCGTGCAAGTTCGAGAACACGAGCCGGTGCGCCAGCGCGTGTTGCGCAGCCAGGATGGGACCCGGCTCTTTGCCGATCATCTGTTTCTGCGCCACCTTCTGACCTGTCTCCACGGCCCAGTCGAAGAGGCGGCGCTTCACGGCGGGGCCTTCCTGGAGCGACTTCTGGATGAGGTTGTAGACCCGCTCGAAGAGACGCGGCACCGAGACGAAGACCGTCGGGCTGACCTCCGGTAGGTTTTTCGAGACGGTGTCGATGCTCTCGGCGTAGGCGATGCGGCCCCCGGCGGCCAGCATGAGGTAGTATCCCGCGGTGCGTTCGAAGGCATGGCTGAGCGGCAGGAAGCTCAGGTGGGTGTCGTCGGGCGTGATGGGGAAGCGCTGGAGGGCGGCTTGTACGTTGCTCACGAAGTTGCGATGCGTGAGCATGACGCCCTTCGGGTGGCCCGTCGTGCCAGAGGTGTAGATGAGCGCGGCGAGGTCGTCGGGCTGTACGGCGTCGGAGAAGGCCGCGAGCGTCTCGGCATGCTCGTCTGCGTAGGCAGCGCCCTCAGCCATGGCATCGTCCCAGGCGACGAACGCTTCGGGATAGTCCTTGCGCATCTCGGCCATGACGAGCACCCGCTTGAGTGCCGGGCACTCGTCCAGGATCGCCTCGGCCTTGCGCACCTGCACGCCCGTCGAGACGACGAGCACCGTGGCGCCCGAGTCTTGCACGATGTAGCTCACCTGCGACGCAGGCTGCGTTGTGTAGAGCGCCACATTGACCGCGCCGAGCAGTTGCGCACCGAGGTCCGTGTAGGCCCACTCGGGGCGGTTCTCCGAGAGGATTGCGACGCGGTCGCCGGGGCGGATGCCCTGGCTGTGCAGATAGCCTGCGAACGCTTCTGCCTGGTCGCGAACCTCGTCCCACGTCAGGTCGGTCCACGCCTTCGTGCGCTTGTCTTTGTACGTCAGCGCGGCACGGCCTGAGTCCGCATAGTGATCGGAGGTGCGGCGAAACAGCTGAGACAGGGTAGAAAAGTCGACGAGCGCAGGCATGGCGGTGGATGGGTGGCAGGGGGAGTAGCCAGGCTCCAACGATACGCCTCGCTCCGGGTTCACAGCCACCTCGGCGTGGCTTGTGCTGAGCGCTGTGCAACGCTCCGCTGCGTGCACAACACTGTCGTAAAAAACAACGCCCGCATGCGCGGTGGTACAAGCGCGTGCGGGCGTGGCTAGGCGGGTGGGCGTCGCCTTGATGAGAACCTAGAAGAGAAGCTGGCCGCTTTGGGCGACTACCTGTACTATCGACGTTTGGTGCGGACAATTAAGAGGAGTGTTCAATTATATTTTTGGCGGTGTATGATTTTGCAGATCAAGGTTGAGATGCTCAAGGTGCCCTCGCCAAAATCCCGTGCAGACCGGCAGCGCTTTGGAACCGGTCTGGGCGGTGCCAGATATTGCTCGGCTATCATTGCATTCTGCTTCCCCCGCCTCTCGTCCCGCCGATGAATACGACCGTCACCGCTCAAAACGAAGTCGACTACACGCTCGACATCGAAGTCTCGCGCATTGAACTGGAGCCGCGCATCGACAAGGTGCTCCGCCAGCAGCGCAAGCACGTCTCGATGAAGGGCTTCCGCCCGGGCAGGGTGCCGCTTTCTGTCGTCCGCAAGATGTACGGCGACGCCGTGGCGGTCCAGGTTGCCGAAGAACTCATCGGCGAAGCGTTTAAGACGGAGGTGGAGGAGAACGAGGCCTACGATGTGATGGGCAGCCCGCGTCTCACCGAACTCGACTACGAGCCCGGCGAGGATCTGAATGCCCGCGTCATGTTTGGCGTCCGCCCTGCTTTCGAGCTAGACGCCTTCGCGGACGCTGAGGCGACTAAGTTCACTCACGACGTGACCGACGAGGAGATCGACGCCGACATCGAGCGCCGCCGCGACGACAGGGCGGAGGAGGTCGACACGCCCGAAGGGGCGGCCATCGGCGAGGACCATATCGCCGTGATCGACTTCCAACTCGTCGATAAGGAGACGGACACGCCGATCATCGGCAAGAAGCAGGAGGACGCCCGCGTCCCGCTCTTCAACCCCGACCTGCGCCCCGCCCTCAAGGAGGCGCTCCTCGGCAAGGCGGTCGGGGATGTCTTCATGGTCGACCTTGACTCCCCAAGCGCAGAGCCTTCGAATGACGAGGACGCAGAGGAGGAGGGCGCAGAAGTGGACGCACAGGTCGATCGATTCCAGGTGACCGTCAAGCAAGTGCAGGCCCGCGAGCTTCCAGAGTTGGACGAGGCGTTCATCGAGGAGGCGACGAATGGCGAAGCGGCCGACCTTGACGGCTTCAAGGCGTTCGTGCGCGAGGAGCTTGAGAAGCGGTGGGCACGCCGTTCGGAGGAGGCGCTCGAGGAATCGCTCTTCCGTAAAACCATGGAGCGCCACGACTTCGAGGTTCCCGAATCGGTCGTGGAGACGGTCCTCGACCAGCAGGTGGAGGATCTGGAGAAGCGAGCCGGAGGCGAACTGCCGCCGCACTTCGATCTCGCCGGTTTTCGCGAGGAGCGCCGCGGGCTCGCCCGCGACCAGGTTCGCTGGATGCTGGTCCGCGAGAAGATCATGGAGGCCGATGGCCTGGAGGTCACCGAGGAAGACATCGACGCCGAGTTCATGCGCATCGCGCAGCCGCCTACGCCTGCCGAGGGCGACGAGGAGGCGGAGGAGCGCGAGCCCATCGACGTGAATCTGCTCCGGCAGTTCTTCGCTAGCCAGCCCGGTGCGATGGACCAGATGGTGACGCGCCTCGTTAACCAGCGCCTCTTCGACGCGCTCAAGAGCCGGTTCACGATCACCGAGAAGTCGCGCCAGGATTTCGACACGGACGAGGAGTAGTTCGCCGGTTCGGCGTTCCAGTGAGCTAAGCATAGCACCACAGGTTCACGGACGAACTGAACGTCCGAACCACTCCTACCCACTCGGGTAGCCCTCGGAACCGCGTCGTCAGGCCAAGGTTGGCCCGGCGACACGCATGACGCTTCTGCCCCCGACCAACCGCACCCTTCACGAACGCATGACTCAGGACCGCTCCACTCAGGACTTCATCAAGTTTGCCCGCGGCATCAAGGCCTCGCTGCTGCCCGACGGCTCCTACAGTTCCAACACGTGGGAGCAGACCATCAACGGCGTCAACGCGGGCCTCGTCCCCGTCGTCGTGGAACGCTCGGCACGTGGAGAGCGGTCGTTCGACATCTTTAGCCGCCTGCTGCGCGACCGCATTGTGCTCCTCGGCACGCCGGTCAACGACCAGATCGCGAACATCAAAGTCGCGGAGTTGCTGTTCCTTACCTCCGAGGACCCGGACAAGGACATCAACTTCTACATCAACTCGCCGGGCGGCAGCGTCTACGCGGGGATGGCGATCTACGACACGATGCAGTATGTCAGGCCCAACGTGGCGACGATCTGCGTCGGGCTCGCGGCCTCGATGGGGAGTTTCCTCTTGACAGCGGGCCACCCGGGCAAGCGCTCGTCGTTGCCCAACAGCCGCATCATGATCCACCAGCCGTCGAGCGGTGCCCAGGGTCAGGCCTCCGACATCGAGATCGCGGCGAAAGAGATCCTCTGGATCAAGCAGCACCTCAACGGCCTGCTCGCTCACCATACCGGCCAGCCCATCGAGGTAATCGAGCGCGACACCGACCGCGACAACTTCATGAGCCCGCAGGAAGCGAAGGATTACGGCATGATCGACATCGTGCTCGAAGCGGCCACGGGGGCTCCGCAAAAATCCGAGGGCAGCGACCTCTAAACGCGCTCGCCAAACGACGTGCAAGGCCTCCGAGGGACCGCTGGACCTCGGAGGCCTTGTTGTTCTTGGCTATGCCGCGTATGTCAATACCGCACACTATGGCGAACACACAAGAGGCTGTGCTAGGTTGAGGGCTTCAAAGTCGATGCTCTCCACCCAGAATCGATCGAGTGCCTCATGGGACGAATGACCTCGCTGTTCGCTCGCAAGGTTGTCGCAGCGGCGGACGATCGCGTGGATCGGGCCGCCTTGCTTCGCTCGGTTGGCCTCACCCGGGAAGGCCCGCCAGATCCCGCCTACATGCTGAAGGCGGCAGACTACTACGACTTTTTTGAGCGGGTGGCGCTGGCCGACGGCCACGGCTTGACGCTCCCGCTTCGGGCAGGTGCCTCCATGCGCTGCAACGACTACGGTGCACTCGGCCTCGCGATGAAGTCGGCACTGACGTTGGGCGGCACCTTCGAACGCGCGGCTCGCTACGTCATCGTGCTCACCAACGTGGCGCAGTACGAGGTCGAGCGGACGAGCGGTGGGGCGTTCATGCACCTGCACCGCGAGGGAGAGCGTCGCCTCGGCATGCGGCTCTCCAACGAGGCCACGCTGGCGAGCTTCGTCGCCATCGCCCGCGAGGTGTCCGCAGCGCCCTTCCAACTGAAGGCGGTGTACCTCAGACACGCCGCTCCATCGTCTACGGGGGAGCACGAGGCCTACTTCGGGTGCCCCGTGCACTTCGACGCCGACCACGATGCGCTGGCAATGTCGCCAGAGACGCTGCGTGCCCCCAACAAGCTCGGCGACGCCGGGTTGGTCCGCTTCTTCGACACCCACCTCGACGCCGAGGTAGCGGCCATCGACGACGGCGCTCCGCTAGCGCGCCAAGTCCACGACTTCGTGACGACGAGCTTGAGTGAGGGCATCCCGACACTCTCGGCCGTGGCCCGGCATCTCGGGATGAGCGGCCGCACCCTCCAGCGGCGCCTGGCCGACGAAGGACACTCGTACCAGACGCTCGTGGATGAGGCGCGGCGAAGGCTGGCGAGGCGGCTGCTGAAGGACACCGACAGTTCCCTTGCTGAGGTCGCGTTCATGACAGGGTTCTCGGAGCAGAGTGCTTTCACGCGGGCGTTCAAGCGCTGGGCAGGCCAGACGCCGCGCTCCTTCCGGCTCAGCGCGCAGGGGCAAGTCTAGGCCGCAAGCACGGTTGGCCTGGAGGGATGTCGCGCTCGGTCAAGAGAATGGCATCGGTGGTCAAGAAGCGAGGTGAGGCAACGCCATACCCTGGAGGCGTCTTCCGATCACCAACCCTACGGTATACCTCATGACGACCCTATCTCAGCCCAACACCGGCCGCATCCTCGTCCTCGGCGGCACGGGCAAAACCGGCCGACGCATCGTGCACCGATTGCTCGATCGCGGCCACGACGTGCGCATCGGCTCGCGCTCGGCCACGCCCCGCTTCGACTGGAACGACGAGGCAACCTGGCACGCCAACCTCGTCGATGTCACAGCTGCCTACATCACCTACGCGCCGGACCTCGCTGTCCCTGGTGCTGCCGACGCCATTCAAGCCTTCGTCGACCGTGCGAAGGAGCAGGGCGTCCGGCGCCTCGTGCTCCTCTCGGGGCGCGGCGAGGCCGAGGCGCAGGCCTGCGAACGTATCGTGCAGACGAGCGGACTCGACTGGACGATCGTCCGCGCAAGCTGGTTCAGCCAGAACTTCTCTGAGGGGGCCTTCGCTGACATGGTGCTTGCCGGGCAGATCACGTTGCCGGCGGGCGACATCCCAGAGCCCTTCGTGGACGTGGACGACATTGCCGACGTGGCGGTGGCTGCGCTGACCGAACCCGGGCATGCGGGCGAAGTCTACGAGGTCACCGGGCCGCGCTTGATGACGTTCGAGGACATCGCTGCAGAACTCACACACGCCACGGGGCGGCCCGTCCGGTTCATTCCGGTCCCGCACGACGCCTTTGTGGAAGGCATCCGCGCATCCGGCGCGCCCAACGAGGTCGTCTGGATGCTCGACTATCTCTTCGCCACGGTCCTGGACGGGCGAAACGCAAACCTCACCGATGGTGTCCAGCGCGCTCTAGGACGTTCGCCCAAAGACTTTGCGGCTTACGCGCAGGACGCTGCGGCCGCAGGGGCCTGGAACACCGCAGTGCGGGAGGTTGCGGCATGACTCGACTTGGCATCCAACTCCTTCTCGCGCTCGCAGGTTTGACGCTTGTCGCACTTGGCGCGGCTATCCTCGTGACCCCCCACGCCTTCTTCGCGACGAATGGGATTCTCCTCGGCTCCGATCCGAGTCTCCTCTCGGAGATCCGTGCACCGGGAGCGATCCTGGCGCTGTCCGGCCTCTTCGTTGTCCGGGGCGTCGTCCAGCGCAGCCGTAGAAGGCAAGCCTTGCAGATCGCGACGGTCGTCTACGGAGCCTACGGGGCGGCCCGGCTACTCTCCATCGTGCTAGACGGTGCGCCTGGCTCCTCGCTCCTCTGGGCAACAGGGATCGAACTCGGCTTCGCGCTCCTCTGTGCCTCCGTAATCCAGCACGAGGTCGTGTTGCAGGACGCTGAACAGAGCCGCGCTGGTCAAAGCCGCACGACGGATCACGGTCTCCCCGCTGCTGCGTAGTCACTCATCAGGGCGCGCGGCCACCTCGGCTGCGCGCCCTCTTCTCTCTTCGCTATGTCTGTCTCACTCCTGCTCCTCTGTGGGGCCACGCTGCTCGTCAGCTTCACGACGGGGCTCGTCTTTGCCTTCGCAGTGGTCGTCATGCCCGGAATCCGCGCGCTCCCCGACCGCGACTTCCTGCGCGCCTTCCAGGCCATGGACCGCATCATCCAAGACAACGACCCGCGTTTCCTGCTCGTGTGGGTGGGGTCCGTACTCTCGCTTATCGGGGCCGCCATCGTCCAGGTACCGGTACTCGACGGAGGGCCGCGATCGCTGCTTCTCGGTGCCTTGGCGCTCTACCTGCTAGGCGTGCAGCTGCCCACGTTCCTAGCCAACGTGCCGCTCAACAACCAACTCCAGTCGCTCAATCTCGCCGAACTCGATGGAGACGCAGTGGCGGCTGCGCGCGCGCAGTTCGAAGAGCGGTGGGTGTTCTGGAATGCGTTTCGAACAGGGTGCGGCGTGCTGACAACGGGGCTGCTGCTTGCCACGCTCGTCCTGCGCTAGGGGAGAGGCAAGCCGTTTATCGTGTGATGCTCCCGTTCGTCGCGTCCGCGTCCCGCTTGTCGGCTGGGGTGCATCGATTAGCGGCGAGGGCTCGTCGGTAGGGCACGCTCAGGACACACCGACCAGGTGCTACCCTGATTCCTGTCCCCATTTCCACTCGGTCCCATGCCAACCTTTCTTTATCTCCTCGCCTTCCTCTCCGTGTTCTTCATGCCGACGGCTGACGCACCGACGCTGCCAGCCGCTCACGACAACGACATCGTCCAGATCGCGGCGTCGAACGACGACTTCGAGACGCTCGTTGCCGCCGTCCAGGCAGCAGGGCTCGTGGAGACGCTGCAGGGCGACGGGCCCTTCACGGTCTTCGCGCCCACCGACGAGGCGTTCGCCAAGCTCGGGCACAGCACGCTCGACGACCTGCTTAAGCCGCGCAACCGCGACCAACTCACGGCGATCCTCACCTACCATGTGGTGCCCGGCCGCGTCACCAGCCACGACCTCGCCGATCGGCGTAGCCTCACCACGGTGAATGGCCAGAAGATCTCCGTGGGCGTTGGCGTCGAGAACGCCCGCTTTGTGGCGACCGACATCACAGCGTCGAACGGCGTCATCCACGTCATCGATACGGTGCTGTTGCCGCGCTAAGTCCCGCGACCCGGTCCGATCTGCTCGGAACGGATAGGCGCGCCGCCCGGTCACACGGGGGCGCGCCTGTTTCGTTTATCCTCCCGCTGCCGTGGAAGAGGAAGTCTTCTTCAGTTGCCCCTACTGCTTTGCCCAGATCTCGATGCTGGTCGACCCCACGATCCGGTCTCAGGCCTACATCGAAGACTGCGAGGTCTGCTGCAACCCCATCGAGATCCGCTACACGGCTGACGAGTCGCTCGCGGTGACCTCGTTCCAGGCCGATTCCATCGAACAGTAGGTTGTTTACGTGTGACGTTGACACGAATGGGGGCGGCTAGGGCGTTGCGGGGTAAACATCTGACTGTGCTTCGCGTACACGCCCACCAAATTCGCCTCACTCCGACCCCCATTCCCATGCCCGAGGTGCTCGACTTGCCCGTCCTCGACACCGTCGCCTTCGACCCGGCGATTGGCTTCGTTGAGGAGTACGTAGACCCCACGCTCGATCTCTTCGAAGAGATCGAGCGGCTCAAGCGCGAGAAGAACGCGGTCCTGTTGGCCCACTACTACCAGGAAGGAGACATCCAGGATATCGCCGACTACATCGGTGACTCGCTCGGGCTCGCCCGCGAGGCGGAGAAGACCGACGCCGACATCATCGTCTTCGCGGGCGTGCACTTCATGGCTGAGACGGCGAAGATCCTCAATCCGACGAAGAAGGTCCTCCTGCCAGACCTGAACGCAGGGTGCTCGCTGGCCGACTCGTGCCCGCCCGACGAGTTCGCGGCGTTTCGAGCGCAGCATCCGGACCACATCGTCATCTCGTATATCAATTGCACGGCGGCAATCAAGGCGCAGACCGACATCATCTGCACGTCGTCCAACGCCGAGCACATCGTCCGGCAGATTCCGAAAGACCAGCCGATTATCTTCGCGCCGGACCGGAACCTCGGGCACTGGCTCGTGAAGGAGACCGGCCGCGACATGGTCCTTTGGGACGGCTCCTGCATTGTCCACGAGGTGTTTAGCGAGCAGGAACTCGTGCGGCTGAAGGTCCGGCACCCCGAGGCGATGGTGCTAGCCCACCCCGAATGCGAGGAAGCCGTGCTGCGTCATGCCGATCACATTGGCTCGACCTCGTCGATCCGTCGCTTTGCGACAGAGAACCCAGCCGACACGTTCATCGTGGCGACAGAGACGGGGATCCTGCACCAGATGCAGAAAGACAATCCGGACAAGACGTTCATCCCGGCGCCGCCCGACAACGGCTGTGCATGCAACGACTGCCCACACATGAAGCTCAATACCCTGGAGAAGCTCTATCTCTGCTTGAAGCACGAGACCCCAGAGGTCACCATGGACGAGTCGATCCGCCTCCGCGCGCTCGCGCCCATTGAGCGAATGCTAGCCATGAGTGCAGGTGTAAAGTAGGTTCACTGCTACAAGGCGAAGCTGGTATAAACATCGAGGCCGGCCTCCACTACGGGGGCCGGCCTCGATGCTGATGGTACTAGGCGTTCGCTAGGCGATGCCGTCGTCGACTTCGCCGGGACGGTTGTTGCTCTGCTTCTCGCCGAGGAGCGCGATGCCGTCGTCGACTTCGCCGGGACGGTTGTTGCTCTGCTTCTCGCCGAGGAGCGCGATGCCGTCGTCGACTTCGCCGGGACGGTTGTTGCTCTGCTTCTCGCCAACGAACAGCATGGCTGCAAGAGCGCACCCGAGCGAGAGTACCTGGATGGTAGTCTTCATGCTACGAGAGATAGGTGGTGGAGAGAGTGGATAGACTGAATAGTGTTCGATAATGGAAAGTTTCAAATTTCCACCCAGGAGAAGAGAAAGGAATGTGACTTGCTGACACGCACCTCAGTCTCGTCTTGGCCCAAAAATGATTCGTCTGATCTCTCTGCTCGCCCTGACGGTCGGTGTCTGTGGAACGCCGTCCGTACTGGGGCAGGATGTAGTTCTTGGGCAGCCGCTGTTCGAAAAGCGGTACGATCCGCCGGATATAGGGCTTGAGCCCCAAAACTGGGCAGTACTGCAGGACCAGCGCGGAGTGATCGTCGTTGGCAACAACAGCGGTCTAGGCCTCTACGATGGCCAGGACTGGCGAACGCTCTCGATTCCAAACCTCAGAGTTCGCTCTATCGCGGCAAACGAAGCAGGACAGCTCTACGTTGGTGGCATCAACGAGATGGGTTGGCTTGTGCCCGATTCCCTGGGCCTACTGCGCTACGAGAGTCTTAGACCGCATCTTCCAGACGTAGACTACGGAGACATCTGGAATACTCTCGCCCTAGGAGAGAACGTAGTGTTTCAAGGGCGAAACCACCTCCTTTTCTGGGATGGTGTCAAGTTTGAGGTCGTCGAGCCAGATGTACCCATTAGCCGGACCTATTCGATCGGAGATACGCTCTACGTGCATCTCCGAGATCGCCCCTTGCAGCGGTGGCAAGACGGTCGGTTACTGAACGTTGCAGGAACAGATCAGCTGTCTGCCATGCAACTTTTCGCTCTGCACAAGCAGTCAGACGGGGCCTTCCTCATCGGAACACGAGAAGGGAAATTTTACCGGCTCGAGAACGATAGGATGGAGTTGCTTGATTTCGGCGATCGCACATTTTTTGAGGCAAATCGGCCTTACGCCCTCGCCACGCTGCCGACTGTGAACGGAGAGGTGTATGCGATCGGAACCTTCGGGGGGGGAATCGCACTACTTGACCAGGATGGCGGATGGATCGATCAGATTGCGCTAACACAGGAAGACCTCGTACTTGATCTCGCATTCGACCATCAGGGCGGGTTGTGGGCCGCACTGTACAACGGGCTTCTTCGCGTTGACGTGCTACCGAGCATTCGTCGATTCGACTCCGAGCACGGACTGCGAGGCCTCGCGACGCAGGTTGTACGCCATTCGGATGCGTTGTACGCCACAACCGCGTTGGGCGTCTTCAGAGCGTACGATAGTGAAACAGAGTGGGAGCCTCTCCTCACAGAGCAGGGCCAAGCATGGGCGCTCAGCGAGGTAGGCAGCCGACTTGTTGCAGCTACCAACGCTGGCGTGTTCGATGTTTCTGGCGCTTTGCCGCTACAGGTTCTAGACGAGCCAACGTATGTCTTGCACCAGATACAGGGATACCCTGGCTACGTATACGCTGGGATCAAGGATGGATTAATACTCATGCGGGAAACTACGCCAGGTTCACTACGGGCGCTCGGACGCGTAGAGGGTATATCGAGCGAAGTGTTTGCTGTAGGACAGCAGGGTGAGACCCTATGGGTTACGCTAGCCGATGGTGAACTCTTATTGCTAGACCCCAAAGCTGGCTTGCTTGCTCCGGAAATTCGAGTGCTGTCAACCGATGATCGGCCCCCGGGACGGTTATTCTACACAGAGATTGATGATAGATTTACTGCCGTAGGTGAAGCAGGCGCCTACCGGATTGAACTTAAACCCGACGGAAGCCCACGCTTCGTCCCCGATGAAGCACTCAACAATGTGCTTGACCTCGACGATGAGATGTACGTGCTCTTGACGGAGATTGAGGGTGTGTTGTGGGTAGTACGAGGCAGGGAGTTGTTGTTACTCGAGCGAACCCCTACGGGCTACCGGCGCCTGCAGCGTCCAGATCTCCCACTTGATGACCTGCATATCTCCCACATTAGCGCTGACAGTGGCTTCGTGTGGCTCGCGACCGAGGAGGGACTGCTGCGGTACGACCCATCGGCGCCGAAGCGCTACGATGCGCCCTACCGGCCGCTCTTTCGCCGTGTGACGCGGGGCAATACCGTCGTCTTCGGTGGAACTCATGGCGATGGCCGCATTGCCTTAGAACAAAGCGTAGCCGAGCAACCCGTCCTTGCGTTTTCTCGGGAAGAGCTGCGCGTTGAGGTCGCCGCGCCGAGCTACAACGCACCGGACCGAGTCGTTTATCAGTATCGCCTAGACGGCTTCGATACGGACTGGAGCGCCTGGACCTCGGAGACGATACGGAGCTACACCAACTTGCCCGAAAATAAGCGATACGTGTTCCGGGTGCGGGCACGAAACATCCACGGCGTGGTGAGCGAAGAGGCGCAGTACCAATTCCGCGTGCTCCCACCTTGGTATCGATCCTGGAGTGCCTACGCGTTGTATGGGATGGTGGGTGCCGTGCTTCTTTGGGGCATCACAGCGTTCCAGGTGCGCGCCCACCGGCGCGAGTTGGACATCGAGCGGATGCGTCGGCAGCGGCTGGATCAGATGAATCAACGCCTCGAAGCGTCGAACCAACAGCTTGCGGAGGCAGACCAGCTGAAAATGCACCTGCTACAGAACGCGTCCCACGAGCTACGTACGCCCCTGACGGCGATGCTCGGATCCGCCGAACTCTTGTCCATCCATCTCGACGGGCGCGATCCCGACGGGGCCGCTTTTGCCCGGACCATCCTCGCCGGTTCGGAGCGGCTCACACGCACGGTCACGGATCTGATGGACGTGGCAAACCTACAGGCGGACCAGTTTGCGCTCAAACCTGCCGATGTTGACGTAGCCGACTTGGTCGCGTCGGTGACGGATAGCCTAGCCCCGCTCGCGTTGAAACGAGGGTTGTATCTGCGACTTTCCCCAGAGCACATCGTCGTTCCCGCCGTGCTCGATCCGACGGCTTTTCGCCGGATCGTCGAACACGTGCTGATGAATGCCATCAAGTTCACTGACCGAGGCGGGGTGGCTCTGGTCCTCGATGCCGACCCGGACACCATTCTGCTGCGCGTAACCGACACGGGCTGCGGTTTCGACACGGCAGAACTCGACCGCCTGAAGGAGGCGTTCACCCAAGCCTCATCAGGGCAGGATCGCTCCCACGAGGGATCGGGCCTAGGGCTCTACATCGTCACGGCGCTGATGAAGCGCATGCTCGGTTCAATGCGGATCAGCAGCCAGCAAGGACAAGGCACGTCGGTTTCACTGACGTGGCCGCGCTTCGACCGTCGAGGCGCCACGCTCACCGCGGAGGATCGGCCGGTCGCAGCGGTGTCGCTACACGACGACCTGTCGCTCCTCTACGTCGCAGGGCGAACGCACTACGCGTCGGAGGTGCATGCCCGTCTCAACCAACTGGGTCTGACGCGTGCCGTCCGTTCACGGAGTGCCGCCCGAAGAGCCCTTCGCCTCTACCCGTATGACGTGCTGGTCATTCAGGCGCGCAGCATCGCCGACGTCATACGGATGTACGACGCGCTCGAGGCCACCGCAGAACATGCGATGCCACCTCTTCTTGCCGTGGTATCTGAGGGCGGGCATGCGTACGACAACTTCAACACGTCTATCGACACGGTCAGCAGCACGGTGAGTGAGACGGAGCTCCGTGCGACGCTCGAACAGGTGCTCAGCCGACCACGCAGGGTGGGTATGGTCAGCTAGAAGCGAAAACGTAGGCCTAGTGTGGGCTCAAACCGGCGCTCGACGAGATAGGTCGCGGGGAGGCCATCGATGCGGCCAGGCAACTGGCGGAAGCCATAGCGGGCTCGCATGCGGGCAACGAGTCGCTTAGTGAACGGATAGTCCACGTCGAACCGGAGGGTCGTAAGGTCCGCGTCGAAGCCCTGAAACACGTCGCCGAGCTTGCGTACGCCGCCACGCTCAAAGGCAAATACGAAGCGCAGCCCTTGCGAGGTTGCGTACGCGGCGCGCAGTCGGTGCGCTCCGAGTGGCTGCCCGTCTACCGGGAGCCGCACCGTCTGCGCAAGGAGGAGGCTCTCCCCGAACCGCACGCGCACGTCGAAGAGGAACCCACCACCGGCCTCGATGGAGTCGGTAGCATAGCTCGCGGAGACACGAGGGCGGTCGGGCGAAGCGAAATACGGATCGGCCTGGACGATCGTGCCGGTGCGACTCAGCGTGTAGAACGCGGCGATAGGCGTGACGCGCACTCCGCGCTCGAAGCCATAGAGCCCAAACCGGGCGTCAAAATCGACGAGGTCGGCGAAGCGAACCGCGGAAGCCTCAATGCCGACCTCGGCGCTTCCTCCGCGATCCCACTGATAGGCACCGCTTGCATACGGACCTATCGTGAACACCTCGCCCCGAAGCGGTAGTTGAAGCGATGCGCCCAGTGCAAGCGGGAGCGCGATGCTGTCTGCAGGCGACCTCGCACGCAGGTCGGCGATTGCGAGGTCATACGTACCCTCCACAGTAAGCCGCGTTTGACGAAGCGGCCCCGAGAGGCGCCGAAGCGGCGTTGCCGTAACCTGGCCGCCAACCAAGCCATCGACGCGTACGTCTTCCAAAAAGCCTGCCAGTGAGATTGTGCCAAGTCGAGCCGCGGCCTCCACGCCTACGGTCCGTTCCTCCCAGGCGGACAAGGTGCTAAAGCCATCCACGAGGTGGCCCGTGCCGAGGCGGAGGAATTCGAGCGGGCCGAGGCGTAGGTAGAGTGGCGACTCGGGAGTCGGGTTGAGGCGTAGGTGAAGGAGCCGGCGGAGGGCGTCGTAGGCTTCGTCGTAGTCCTCCTCGTAGACACCTGAGACGCCCGTCCGGCCTGGCACGAACACGCTCAGCCCCAGCCGCCCCGTGACGAGCCGGGTTTCGAAGCCGCCGAAGGCGCGCCAGCGGTCGTCGATGAACGAGGGGCCCGCGAAGAGCGAGACCTCGCTCTGTTGCATCGGGCCGAAGCCGCGGCGCTGAGGGGCCTCCCACGGGTCGGCGGCGTGCCCGAAGGTGAGCGGCTGCGCCTCGACGGCGGCCGTCGCAGCGAAGACGAAGAGCAGGGCGAGGGTGACGGGGCGCATCGGAGGGCAGAGGAGGCGCGCCAAGCTACGGACGCCAGGCGGTGTGTATCCTCCGGCGTCGCCCTCGCTCGTCAACGCTAAGCGCTCAACATGCCCGGCACGCTCTACTCGGCCGACGTCCTCGATCAGCACCCCGACTGGGACGCCGTCGGCCTACACTTTCAGGATTTTGGCAGCGTGGTCGCGTTCCACGGTGCCATCGAGACGGTGAAGGTGTTCGAAGACAACGTGCTGGTCAAGCAGGCGCTCGGGCAGCCCGGCCGGGGCCGCGTCCTGGTGGTGGACGGCGGGGGCTCGCGGCGATGTGCCCTCTGCGGGGGCAACGTGGCAGTGCTCGCCCGGGACCACGGTTGGGCCGGCCTCGTGATCTTCGGCGCGATCCGCGACCGCCACGAGATCGCCGAAGTCGAGATTGGGGTGAAGGCCTTGGGGACGCACCCGCGCAAGAGCCGTAAGCGCGGCGAGGGGCAGGCGGGCATCCCCGTCACCTTTGCGGGTGTCACCTTCAAGCCCGGCGCCTACCTCGTGGCCGACGGCGATGGCATCGTCGTGGGTCCGACGGCGCCCAGCATCGAACACGGAGTGGGCTAAGCCAAGCGCAAACGAGCTGACTATAGCACCTCGCCGGTCAGATAGTCGGCGATCCGCAGCGCGTGCGCGGCGATGGTGAGCGTCGGGTTCGTGGCGCCGGACGACGGGAAGAAGCTGGCGTCGGCGATGAACAGGTTTGCGACATCGTGCGTGCGTCCGAACACGTCCACGACGCCGTCGGTCGGGGCGGCGCTCATGCGGCAGGTGCCGCACTGGTGGTTCACCACACCGAGCGGCATCGGGACGCGGTAGAATTCGTCGAAGCCCTGCTTGCGCAGCGCCGCTTCGAGGAGGTCCATGAGCTTGCCGTGTGCGCCGCGGTTCGTCCACGTATAGTGCAGCCGGATGCGCCCGTCGTCGGTGAGGTCGACGCGGTTTTCGTAGAGCGGCAGGTCCTCGCCCTGCACCCACCAGTCGACGGAGTGCGCGGCAATGCGGTCGTATTCCTCGTCCGAATACGCGCCGTCGGGGAGGTCTTGCTTGATCTGCCACCCAGCGTGCTTGCCCATCAGGTGGACGTGCCCGAGCGGGATCGTGTCGAACTCAGACCCGTCCTTCGCGCCGAAGTAGAAATCGTTGATGGCGAGCGTTTTCTGGAAACGCGTGGGGTTGGGCGTCTGACTCGCGACGGTATAAAACTTCGAAGTGACGTGCCGCATGAAGTGCCGCCCGACGCGCCCCGACGTGTTCGCGAGGCCGTTGGGATGCGCGCTGTTGGCTGAGCGAAAGAGCAGCGCAGGTGTCTGGATCGCCCCAGCTGCGAGCACGTAGACGTCGGCGGTATAGCGCACGGTCTCGCCTCCTACCGTCACATCGATGCCGGTGACCTTCGTGCCGCTGGCGTTCGTCAGCACCTTCGTGGCGAGCGCGTCCGTGACGAGGTCTACGTTGTCGTTGGCGGCGGCGGGGATGACGGTTGCTGTCTCGGCGTCCATCTTGAGGTGCAGCATGTCCGGATAGCCGTCGAACGCTGCGCGACCCATCGCGCCGAAGACTTCGCGGAGCACGAACTCGCCACCGCCGGGGTTGGCCTCGCTGAACTTCACGCCCATCGGAAGGTCGAGCGGCTGCAAGCCGGCCGTGCGGAGCCCCTCGGCGACCTCGCCGATGCGCGGGTCGTGCGCGATGGCGGGGTGGGGGTAGGGACCGCCTGCCGGGGGCTCGAACGGGTCTGAGCCGCGGCTCCCGTGCACGTGGTAAATCGCTTCGGCCTGGTCGTAGTAAGGCGCGTAGTCGTCGTACGAGAGCGGCCACGCGGGCGAGAGGCCGTCCTCGTGCTGCATCGCGGTGAAGTCCTCGGGGCGCAGCCGCAAGAGTGCCGAGCCATAGACTTTCGTGTTGCCGCCGAGCCAGTAGAACATGCCCGGTCGGAAGTCCTCGCCGGTGTGCCCGTCGACCCACTGCTCGTCGGACTTGTAGCGCCCCTCGACGAAGAGCTTCACCGGGTCCCAATTTTCGCGCTCGCGTGGGAGCGACCCCCGGCGGTTCAGCACGCGAATCGATTTACCAGTGGGAGCGAGGGCGTACGCGAGCGCGCCGCCGCCTACCCCCGCACCGATGATGAGGACGTCGGAGTGCGTGGCAGTCATGTGAGGAGAGCGTTGCGGTGGGGCGGAAAGGCCGTGTTGCGGTGGTACTGAGAGGGACGAAGCGCAGCAAGGGTGCCGTACACAAAAGATGCGGTACACACCAGCGGAGAGGTGACCAGGAGGACCAGGATACTGCGGACACCGCTACACCGTCCCACTGCGCTGCCGCCGCACCTACCAAAACATGTTCTTCATGCAGAAGACAGAGCCGCCTGCCTTGAGGAACTCGCTGGTGTCAAGCTCGACGGGCGTGTAGCCATGCTCGCGTAGGATCGTTACGGTTTCGGTGCACCCGCGCTGGATGAGGACGTGCTGGCCATCGGGGCTATGCGCGTTGCATGCGAAGAGGTCCCGGGCTTCAGATTCAGGCACGGCAAGCGCCCGCTCAAAGTGGGCGGCGATCAGGGCGCGGCCTTCCTCGTCAAACGCACCAGGGTAGAAGAGTGCCGTGTGCTCGTCGAGCGGACAGAGGCACGTGTCGAGGTGATAGAAGTCGGGGTCGGTTAGCTTGAGCGGGATGATGGGGAAGCCCAGCTTCGCCGCGAACCGCTCGTAGACGGCGCGGTCGGTGCGGTAGCCATAGCCGCCCCAGAGGAGGAAGCGCCCCGGGTGCCAGAGCGCGTCGCCCATGCCCTCGAAGTCGCCGGGCAGGTCTGGGTCGAGCGCGTGCACCTCGTAGCCGAGGTCACGGAAAAAGTCGGCGTAGTGTTTGACCTCGGGCTTGCGCTCGTCGGCGTGCATCCGGCTGAGGATCGCGCCTCGGGTACCGTCAGGAAGCTGATAGGGGAGGACCTGGTTGGCGCAGAACACCATGTCTGGCAGTCCAGGCTGTCCCGGGATCGTGTGCACGTCGATGCCGAGCTCGGCGTAGGTAGTGCGCAGCGCCTCCCACTGGGCGCGAGCCCGGTCGCGGTCCACCGTCCCGATATGGCCCGCCATGTGGGGGTTGATGACGTAGGCGACCTCGAAGTGGTCGGGCGCGGTCAGCACGACGGAGCGCGGGCGTGGAAGGACTGGTAGCTGTGCAAGCGGAAGCGCAGCTACGTCAGCGCCCCCGTCGAGGGCGTCGGGGAGGAGAAGCGGTGACATCGGCGGTCGGGGGAGGAGGGAGACGATGCAGGACGCACCAAGCTACCACCTCCCACGAGCGGCTGGCTCACGGCGGTCGGCGCGCAACGATCGCTCTGCATCCGTGCTCCGCGGTCGTCGGCGCGCTCCCGTGGACTCACCGGCCAACACGCCCCCAAAGCTGAGGGCGGCCTGCCGAGTTGTCTCGGCACGACCGCCCTCCTGGCTTCTGGGCGTCGTCGCCGAGCCTCAGTCGCGCATCTCCGCGAGCAGCGCCTCGCTCACGAAGGCGTCGACGCGGACGGCGTCGCGGGCCTCGCTCACGCGCATGCCGTCGAGTGCGCGCATCAGCTCAGGCTCGTCCTTGGCGCTCATACGCATGCCGGAAATGGCACCCCGGACGATATCCGCCACGTCACCCGGCGCGATGGAGTCGGCGGTCTGGCCAAAGAATGAGACGTCGAGGCCGTCGTCTCCGAAGCCGGCCGAGACGACGATGCGCTGCATGTACTGCCCTGCGTCAAGTACGGCGTCGCTCGGGCCGCGCTGCGCCGCGAAATCCATCGAGCGCACGGCGAACCAGGCATCATCGGGGTGCGCGGCATGGTCGAGGAGCGCCATCATCGTGGCGTCGGCGCGGAGGCCTGAGCCCCCGTCGGCCATGCGGTCGAGCACGGCGCGCACGCTCGCATCGTCCCCTCCCACCATCATCTCGTCGTTCGGGAGTGCAAAGCTGAAGGCCTCGCCGTCGGAGTCGGTGGAGACGAAGAGCGGGGTGTCTCGGTAGAGCGTGCGCTCGGTGTCCATGTCGGACTGGTCCTGCAGGTAGGCGTCGATGCGGGCGCGGTCCACGTCGGCATACATCAGCATGACCACGGTGCCAGAGTTCGGGTTAGCGGCAACATAGACGCGCTCGATGTCCTCTTCGAAGTCGAAGCCGGTGCGCGCCATAAAGTCGTTGATGCGGGCCGCGCCCTCGCCGGTCATGGAGTCGATGCCCATGCCCGCGTCCGTGAGCGACGCCAGGGCATCGGAGGCGCGGGCCTCGGCGACATTGATGAGGCCAACAACATCGGCGTCGGCGGGCAGGAGGTCGAGGGCGGTGCGCGTCGTGAGCGTGAAGGCGCCAGCCTGCTCAGCCGTGGGCGAGGTGCACGCCGTGAGGGCGAGCGGCGCGGCCACCAGGAGCAGCGGCAGCGCGAAAAGACGGAGTGGTCGCATGTGCGAAAAAAGGTGGAGGCTCGTGGGGTGGCGCGGATGGACTCCGGGCCTGCGCGGCCCGAGACGAGGGCCGCGCCGGTGAGGTTACAGTCCGGCCCAATCTTCGCAAAGCTTGCGATTTCGTATCCTCGCCTCCCCCTCACCACGCACATCTCCTCCGCATGGCCGGTGCCGCGCCCGGAGCCAAGCTCCGCAAAGAACTCGGACTCTTCGACGTCTACGCCATCTGCACAGGCGCGATGTTCAGCAGCGGGTTCTTCCTCCTACCGGGGCTCGCGGCCGCCAAAACTGGCCCGTCGGTGATGCTCGCCTACTTGTTTGCGGGCGTCCTCATCCTCCCGGCCATGTTCAGCCAGGCCGAGTTGAGCACCGCGCTCCCTCGTGCAGGCGGCGCCTACTATTTCCTCGACCGCGCGCTCGGCCCCATGATCGGTACGATTGGCGGGCTCGGGACCTTCTTCGCGCTGACGCTCAAGACCGCCTTCGCGCTGGTGGGCATCGGCGCGTATGCGTCGCTCTACGTCGAGGTACCCGTCAAGACGGTCGCCATCGTGCTCACGGCGGTGTTCGTCGGCATCAACGTCGTGGGTGCGAAAGAGTCGAGTGGGTTGCAGCGCGTGCTCGTGGTGATCCTTATGGGCGTGCTGGCCTTCTTCATCGTCCAAGGTCTGCTGGAAGTCTTCGTCGACCAGTCGCCAGAGCGGACGCGCGAGCAGCTGACGCCGTTCATGCCGTTCGGCGTCGCCGGGTTGCTCTCGACGATCGGGTTTGTGTTCGTGTCGTACGCGGGACTGACCAAGGTGGCGAGCGTCGCCGAGGAGATCAAAAACCCCGACCGCAACATCCCACTAGGGATGATCCTCGCGCTCGCCTCGACCTCGTTCGTCTACGTCGCGGGTGTGTTCATCCTCGTGGAGGTCCTCGACCCCAACGAGCTACGGTCCGACCTCACGCCGGTGGCAACGGCCGCCGCGGCGTTCTTCGACTGGCTGCCGAGCGGCGCGGGCGTCGTGCTGATCGTGATCGCAGCGCTCGCGGCGTTCGCCTCGACGGGCAACGCAGGCGTCCTTGCGGCGTCGCGCTACCCGCTCGCGATGGCGCGCGACCGCCTCGTCCCGACCTCGCTCGCCAACCTCGGCCGCTTCCAGACGCCGACGCGGGCCATCCTGCTCACCGGGGCGGTGATGGTGGCCTTCATCCTGGCTTTCGACGAGGAGGGCATCGCCAAGCTCGCCAGCGCGTTTCAGCTTGCCATCTTCGCGCTCATCAACCTCGCGGTGATCGTGATGCGCGAGAGCCGCATCCGGTCCTACGACCCCGGCTACCGCAGCCCGCTCTACCCGTGGATGCAGCTGGCGGGCATCGTGATCTCGTTCGTGCTCATCGCCTACATGGGCTGGATGGCGGTGCTCTTCACGATCGGCATCATCGCATTCTGCATCGGGTGGTATGTCTGGTATGCCCGCGACCATGTCGTCCGTGACGGCGCGATCTACCACTGGTTTGCCCGCCTCGGCGAGCGGCGCTACGAGGGCCTCGACCGCGAATTTCGGGGCATCCTGAAGGAAAAAGGCCTCCGCGACGAAGACCCGTTCGATGAGGTCGTCATGCGCGCACGTGTCTTGGATGTGTCGCCCGCCGCCTCCTACGAAGATGTACTCCGAGACGGCGCGCGGCTCCTCGCCGAGCGCGTGCCTGTCCCGCTGGCCACGCTGGAGCAGGGCTTCCTCGACGGCACCCGCGTGGGCGCGACACCTACGATCCGCGGGGCCGCGCTGCCGCACCTGCGCCTGCTTGAAGTCAGCGAGCCCGAGTTGGTCCTCGCACGCTCGCGGCAGGGGCTTGAACTTGAGGTCACGGATTCCCTCGGCACGGCCCACGCTGCGCTGCCCGCCGACGAGGACGACCCGCTCGTGCACGCCGTTTTTCTGCTCATCAGCCCCGAGGACGATCCTGGGCAGCACCTCCGCATGCTCGCGCAAATCGCCTCGCGGCTGGACGACCCCGGCTTCATGGATGCCTGGCAGGCTGCGCCGGACGCGCAGGCGCTCACGGACCTGCTCCTCCGCGACGCCCGCTTCCTCACGCTCCGCCTCCGCGACGACGACGCCACCGAGTCGCTCATCGACCGCAAGCTGATGGAGGTGCAGTGGCCGCCCGACTGCCTCGTAGCTATGATCCGGCGCGGCGAGACGATGGTGGTGCCCCAGGGCCGCACCGTACTTCAGGAGGGCGACCGGGTGACGCTCCTCGGCGAGCCTGCCGCCATCCGAGCGCTGCGCACGACCTACCTCGACGACGCATAGCGTGGGAAGGCCTTGGACGACGAGAGCCCATCGGTTATGCTGTAGGTGTTTCCTGCATCTGCCGCTGACGTCGATGGCCCTCCGCTACGTCCTCCCGCTCCTCATCGCGCCTCTTGCCGCTGCGCAGTCGTTCGAGTGGCAGTCCACCGCCGGTCCCACTGCCGCGATCACCGCCGTTCAGATCTACGCCGACGGCAGCGTATTGGGCTTGAGCGGTGGCCGGCTGTATCGATCCGGCGACGATGGGTTGTCTTGGAACGAGGTCGCCGCAGCTCCAGATACCCTGCGTAACCTGCGCGTGGAGGGTGCGCGGATCTGGGCACTGCGCGACGGGCGTATCGAGACGGCAGCCTGGCTGGAAGCCGAGTGGGAGGTGCGAAGTCCTGCGACCTCCGTGAGTCAGTTCGTGACCCACGGTGACTCTCTCTATGCCATGGCCCGGGGAGTTAACTACGCGTTCTATCGCTCGTTTGACAGGGGGCTTAGTTGGGAGCGCGTTCAGCTTCCAACCTATGCGCCGCCCTACGCACCGCTTGTCCCCAACACGTTCCGAATCCTCTCCGACGGGACGCTCTTCGGGTATAGCACAGCGTGGCCGTATGTGTCTCCCCATATGCGTTCGGGAGACGCTGGCACGACCTGGACGGAGACTACATGCAGGGGCGAGCGAGTGGTCACCGACGGAACCAGGACCTACTTCGCCGAAGCTCCCTTCATCAACAAGGTGGGAGGACGCGGAGGCGGCTTGCTCTATCGGTCCACAGACGGTGGTGTCACGTGCGAACAGCTTTCCGTCGGGAGCAGCGTGTTCAGTGTCAAGGTGGCGCGGGACGGGCGATTGCTGGTGGGTAGCGCAAGCGGTCTGCTGATTTCTTCGGATGCGGGTGACTCGCTGGAAAAGGTTGCCATGAAGGGCTTGGTCGTCAGTTCAATCTCGGAATCACCGGCCGGTACGCTGCTAATGTCGACGGGCAGGAATCCTGTGTATTGCTTCGACCCTCCCTGCCCAGTCACAACCCTGCCAGCGGGGTCATATCGTTGGACTGGTGATGAGCACCCGCCCACGCTTTCAGGGCCGCGTACGTTTGTGCCTACCGTGTCGGTTTTCAATGGCGAGTTGATGGCCGGAGGGCATGCCATTTATCGGCTCGTTGATCGCTTCGAGAGCGAGGCGGCGCAGACGCAAGGATGGGCCTATACGGGCGTTAACGGAGCCGCAGGGGACATGTACGTCGACCGCGATCAACTTATAGCAGTTTGGCAGTCGGGCCAAGGGTTTGGCTACCGTGTACTTGCTGCTGACGGTAGCGTGCGCTTTGATCTGGAACGTAGTGGGCCGTACGACTTCGACTACGTGGAAGGGCTATCGAGCATCATCAGGACACAAGAAGGAAGGTTCCTCGCTACGTCACAACGAATCTTGTACGGTCCAGGTGGACTTTATCAGTATGCCTCGGAAAGTTCAGACCCCTACTGGGACGTGGTGCTAGGTGATGTGCTCGGGCTCGACGCCCTGTACCAGAACCCCGGCGACGGAACCATCTACGCGGGGTGCAACGGCGGGCTACGTGGTGAGGTCTATTTGGAAAACTGCCCCGGCGTTGTCGTCTCAGACGACGAGGGGCAATCGTGGGAGTCGAGATCTAACGGGTTGCCTGCTATGGACGGGCGCACGGAGGTATTTGCGTTCACCACGGATGTCACAGGTACGGTCCTCGCCGCTACCCGAGACGGCGTCTACGCGCTTAACGGCTCGGCCTGGGAGCCTCGCGGTCTTGTAGGTGTCTGGCTGCACGACCTTGAGACCGTCCCGGGAGTAGGCACGCTCGCCGCCACCGAAGCTGGGGACTACCGCATCGAACGCGGCGTCATGCGATGGGCGGGAGGTGAGATTTGGCAAGCCGTTGGGACCGGACTCGCTGGCCGCACCGTCTACGACATCCTCGGCACCGACAACCTCCTCGACGGCGAGACGGTGCTCGTGGCGGCAACCGACCGCGGTGTGTTCACCAGCACGCCGCTCGTGAGCATCGACGCCGAGGACGAAGCGGTGCCGACCGAGGCGTTCGCGGTGGTCGCGTACCCGAACCCGTTCGCTGAGGCCCTGACCGTGGAGGTCGCGCTGCCCGAAGCGACGGAGGTGCGCACTACCGTCTATGACGTGCTGGGCCGCGTCGTCGCGGAGATGCCCGCACGGCTTCTGGATGCAGGAGCGCACCGGCTACCGATGGAGACGAATGGGCTGGCGCCGGGGGTCTACCTCGTGCGTGTGTCGGCGACAGGGCACCCAGAGCGCGTCGTGACTCTCACGCGGGTGCGCTAACGTTACCAGCAATCGTAGTGGAATCAGCGAACCAGCCCGTTTCGCCGTGCGCGGAGCCGCTGCTGGCGGAGACAGGAGCGGTCTGACCCACGAGCAGATCGGCATCAAGTGGCGTCCGATGGCCAACACAATTCGACAACGGTGGGTGCCACGGCAAGAGACGAGGTAGAATGGGTATGACGCGAACAACCGATCCAAGGGTTTCTGTTACTGGCAGGTGGGTACGAGCGGCCACTGGGCAGCATTCTTGCAAGCTCTGCGGCACTCCAACTCCCAGTACCCTCACGCGACGGCGATGCGAATCCCATCCATGCGAATCCCTTCCTTCGTCTTGTGCACCGTTTGCACGCTCCTTCTGGCTGCGTGCTCGTCCAGCGACCCGGCATCGGCCCAGAGCGACGTGCCCCTTTCGCTCCTGCCCCCCGGGCTGACGATCGGCACGACCCTCTACGGCAGCGCGGACCTCGATGCGCTAGGCGACGCCGAGCAAGCGCTCCTCGCTGAGGCCGCCGCAAACGGACTCCGGGGGTTCACCTACTACGTCGACTGGGCCGACCTTGAACCTGAGCCCGGACGCTACACGTTCGCTGACTTCGAGGCGACGCTCGCAGGGCTACAGGCGCTTGGGCTGGTTCCGTTCGTCAATATCACGGTGGGCGACATCGAGGACTACAACCTGCCTGCCCCCTACACCGACGGCGAGGCAGGAATTGCGCCGGGCGTTGCGCTCGACGACCAGGCCGTGCTCGATCGCTTCGGAGCCCTGCTCGACCGTGTAGTACCCGTGCTCCTGTCCTACGGAGGCTTTGCGCTAGGCGTCGGGAATGAGATCGATGCACGCCTCGATGGGGAGTTCGTGCGCGAACGCGACGCCTATGTCCGCTTCGTCGAGGCGGCTCGCGAGCGAGTGCGTGCCTTGGACGAGCGGCTCGCCGTCGCCGTCACACTCACGGGTAGCGCAGTCCGCCAAAGATCCGCCACTTTTCGCGCGCTGCAGCAGGTCACCGATGTGGTCCTGGTCAACTATGGACCCATCCGTCCGGACTTCCTCGTCCTCGATGTGGAGGACATCCGCCAAGATTTCCGCGAGGTAATCAGCGCCTACGGGACGGGACCAGTGTTGATTCAGGAACTCACCTGTCCGAGCGCGCCGTCCATGGGGGCTTCGGCGGAGTGGCAGCACGCCTGCTTCGAAGCGCTCTTCGACGAGATCAAGGCGACCCCTGAGGTCCGCTTCGCCTCGGTCTTTACGTTCCAGGATTTCGACGCCGCCACATGCGACGCCGTACGCGAGGCCCTATTCGGAGACGAACTGAATGGGCTGCCCCCCGAGATTGCCCAGCGCCTCACAGACTACCTGTGCACGCTCGGCGTTGTCGCGCCCGACGGGAGTCCAAAGCCCGCGTGGGCGGCGATCGCGGAGGCTGCGTCGGAGTCCACGCCCTAGCTGCCTGTATGGGCAGCCCGGTCAACGAACCAACGTATCTCGCCGCGCGCGGTTACGTTGCCGGCCGGTACTGGAGCGTCGTGTCCTGGCAGCGGGTCAGCGTTCAGCGCTGCGTGGAGCGCTGCGTGTTTGCCCGCACCAGCCGCAAGGAAAAGCACGGTCTGGGAGTCGTGGAGTGCGGGGTAGGTGAGCGTCAGCCGGTCGTCCACAGGCGAGTTCGGGGGTGACTGGGTGTGGACGCAGAGCGCGTTGGCCTCGTCCAATGCAGGCTGACCTGGGAAGAGCGACGCCGTGTGACCGTCCGACCCGAGTCCGAGTAGCGTCACGTCGAACAGCGGTGCGTCGTGGTCGCGTGCGGCGCCTCGATACGCCTTCAGTGTCTTTTCGTAGTCGAACGCGGCCACGGGCGGGTGCACCTCGCCGACCATCCGATTGACGTGGCGATCAGGAATGGGTAGCGCGTCCAGCAGCGACGCCTGCGCCATGCGGTAGTTGCTGTGCGCGTGGTCCGGTTCTACGCAGCGCTCGTCGCCGAAGAACACATGCGTGTCGGCCCAGAACGCCTCGTTGGCATACGCAGCGGCGAGACGCCGGTAGACGGGAGCCGGCGTCGAGCCTCCGGCGAGGACGAGCGAGGCTCGGCCTCGCCGGGCAACGGCGGCGCGGAGTTCGGCCGCGACAAGGGCGGCGGCACGTTCGGTCAGGTCGTCGACGGTGTCGAAGACGGTGAGGTCGGCAGGCATGGGGTGATGACGGACCGGCGGTGGGGGTCGTTTATTGGGGTACGTCGCACGTGCCTTACAGTTTTCACCGGCCCAAGGTTGAGCCCCATGACGATGGCATCGAACACCGCCACATCGAACACCGCCGCATCGAATTCGATCACCCCCGTCTCTGTCCTGGGCGCCGGTAGCTGGGGTACGGCGCTCGCCTACAGCCTGGCGGCGCACGGCGGGCATTCCGTCACGCTCTACGCGCGTCGTGAGGACCAGGCCGCCGCCATCCGCCGCGAGCGGCGCAATACGGCCTACTTGCCTGGCGCGCTCCTCCCGAGCAGCATCGAGGTCACCTCGAACCTTACCGAAGCATGTCAGGCGTCGCACTTGTGGGTCGTTGCCACGCCGTCGCAATCGGTGCGGGGCATGGCCGAGTCCATCCAGGACCACGTGACGCCCGAGCACACGCTAATCTCCGTCGCCAAAGGGATCGAAAACGGAACGCTGCTCACCACGTCCGGCGTGCTTCGGGACGTGCTGCCTGGCCATCCCGCCGGGCGTGTGGGGGTGCTCTACGGCCCCAGCCACGCCGAGGAAGTCGCAGCGGGCCAGCCGACCACCGTGGTCGTCTCTATGCCTGACCTTGAGGTGGCGCGGGCCGTGCAGCAGGTGTTCATGGCGCATGCACTGCGCGTCTACCGCAACCACGACCTCGTCGGCGTGGAAATCGCGGGCTCGGTAAAGAACGTCATGGCGATCGCGGCGGGCATGAGCGACGGTGTGGGGCTAGGCGACAACGCTAAGGCAGCGCTCGTCACGCGAGGTCTCGCTGAGATCAAACGCCTTGGCCTGGCGATGGGCGCGGAGCCGGCCACCTTCGCCGGGCTCGCCGGCCTCGGCGACCTCGTCGTGACGTGCTTTTCGAAGCACAGCCGCAACCGCTATCTTGGTGAGCAGGTGGGGCGTGGACGGTCGCTCGCCGACATCGAGGCGGAGATGACGATGGTGGCCGAAGGCGTAAAGACGACGCGCTCGGTGCACGCCCTCGCGCTGCGCCACGGCGTCGA
The DNA here is from genome assembly GCA_038528235.1 of Bacteroidota bacterium. Classification (GTDB taxonomy): domain Bacteria; phylum Bacteroidota; class Rhodothermia; order Rhodothermales; family Rubricoccaceae; genus JBCBEX01. Next base: position 7,047 of record JBCBEX010000038.1, on the reverse strand, counting down.
GATGCCGATCACCGAGGCCGTCCACCGCATCTTGTTCGACGGGATGCCGCCGCAGGAAGCCGTGTGGGCGCTGATGACCCGCGCAGCCAAGCACGAGGACCGCACGGCGTTGGACACCGACTTTGGGGAGTAGGGCCGTGTTGCGGAGAGGCGGTGTTGCGGTGAGGTGGAACCAACCCTATCTGCGTCGTGGTTGGCGGCATCGTAGCTTTCGCAAACGTCGGAGCCTGCTCCGCGCAGGCTTGGCGGCTCGCTCACCCTCCGCTTGGCGCATGTCATGGACCTCAGCCTCGATCTCCGCGACCTCCAGCGTCTCGTCGCGCTCGGCGAAGGGCTGACCATCGAGTTCAAGCGCCGGGTGCCGCGCCCTGAGCGCATCGCTAAGGAGGTCATCGCGCTTGCCAACACACAGGGCGGCAAGCTGCTCCTCGGCGTCGACGACGACGGCACCATCAAGGGCGTCCGCGACGCGCACGAAGAGGCCTTCGCGCTGCGCCAGGCCATCGCCAAACACACGCGGCCGCTCGTGCCCCTCGACGTGGCGGCCGTGCCCGTCTCGCGCCGCCGTGAGGTGCTCATCGTCGATGTCCCTGAGAGTGCCTCGAAGCCGCACTACCTCGTCACATCCGATGCCGAGGGCCGCGTCTCGAAGACCGCCTACGTGCGCGTCGACGAGCAGTCCATCGAGGCCAGCCGCGAAGTTATCCGCGTGATGAAGGCCGAGCAGAACCCCACCAACACCCGCTTCGAGTTCGGTGACAAGGAGCAGCAACTCATGCAGTACCTCGACCGCTACGAGCGGATCACCGTCGCTCAGTTTGCCAAGTTGGCGGGTGTCTCCCTTTCGTCCGCAGCGCAGACACTCGTGCTGCTCACCCGTGCCTCTATTCTGGCGTTGCACCCAGATGAAAAGGCCGACTACTGGACGCTGGCCTACGATGTGGCGTGAGGCACCGGTGGAGTGGGTGAAATGGTAGCCTCCTGCTGCATAGGGAAACGACGCCCGTGTGCACACCGCCCCTGGCCCTCAAAAAATGGCAGCGAGGCGCGTCAGGCAGCGCTCGTAAACGCTCCGGTACCACTTTTGCAGCCGGCGTGCGCGTCCACTTCCCTGATCTGCGCGAGCCATGGGCCAGCAACAACTACTTCTCCTCGTCCTCACGGTGGTCGTCGTGGGGCTCTCGATAGCTAGCGGCATTGAAGCCTTCGGCGAGAACCAGCGCAAGGCGCGCCAAGACCAAATGATGGTGCAACTGATGGACATCATCACCAAGGCGCAGGCCTGGAAGATGAAGCCTACAGCCATGGCCGGCGGCCTGAGCGACGACATGAACGACTTCAGCGGCTTCGACCTAGCCCAGATCGGCTTGGTGCCCACCGAGTTTCAGGGAGACCGCGAGGTTATCCGGATGAGCAACTATGCGTGCTTGAAGGTTTTCCCGAACGTCAACTACATCCAGGTCAACGTCCTCGATACGGACTGCGACAACGGCTCGGCGTGGATGCGCGTCCGGGCCGTCGGGACACGCGTCGATGACATCGAGTTCTACTGGAGCGGCGAAAACAACATCCGAAACAACGGCTTCTAACCCAGGTCGCTACCAGCAATGGGACAGCAGCAACTCGTGCTCCTCGTGTTGGGCCTCGTGATCGTCGGTCTGGCGATCGTGACGGGCATCCAGTCGTTCGAAGAGAACGACCGGAAGAGTCGCTACGACCGATTTACGGAGCATGCCGTCGCTGTGGCAGGCGATGTGATTTCGTGGTACAGCAAGCCTGTGGCGCTCGGCGGCCTAGGTCGCGGTGTCGATGTGCATAACTCCAACCTCAGTCTTCAACAAATCGGCCGTCCGCAGACGGGGGCCGAGGGCGACGATTCGTGGTACGTCGGCCTCGACCACCGGACCACGCTGTGCCGCGAATCAGGAAGCGTCCTCATAGAGCTGACCGAAGTGCCAGAAGCTGACGGCGCGATCATGGTCCAGCTTCGCCTCTTCGGCGTGCCGTCCGAGTGCTGGGTGCTGCGTCGCTCGGAGTTTAGCGGCGGCGTGTGGCAGTACGACGAGGGGGAACTGGCCAAGCCCGACGGGTGCAGCTGGTCTCCCAGCAACCAGTGAGGCTCTAGGCACACGATCCTGGGTGGACCATGGGACAGCAGCAACTTCTCTTGCTCGTTCTCGGAGTCGTCATCGTCGGCTTGGCCGTCGTGTCTGGGATCGAAGCGTTCGGCGAAAGCGCCCAGCGTGCGCGCTACGACCGGCAAGTCGGCACCATGGCGGAAATCGCGGCACGCATCGACACGTGGACCGACACGCTGCCCGCCCTCGGTGGTGCGAAGGGCACGAGCCGCGACCTCAGCTTCGGCGACCTCGGCTTGCCCCCATCTCCGGACGATACCAAGCTGCTCTACCGAGAGGGCGTAGGCTGCATGCGCGTGTTTCCCAGCGGCAGCGACTATTACGCCGTGCGCATCTACGACCTCGACGCTTGCCCCGCAAGCCGCGATGATCTAGAAGACGATGACATCGCGTTCATCATGCGTGTCTATGATGACCATTGGAGGTTCTTCTACATGCACGGCGCCCAGAGCGACTGGGTGCGGGTCGAGGTCTAGGTCAGCGTCGTAGCGTTGGGGTGGTGTACTCCCTGTGACATACGCTGTCAGGGGGGCGGTTGTAGATTTCGGGACTGACCCTCCCGCACGCACCCGCGTTTCCAACGCCTGCCGCCGATGCCCGTCGTCGAGACGATCCCGCTGCACGAGACCACCCGCCAGCGCTACCTCAACTACGCCCTCTCCGTCATCACCAGCCGCGCGCTGCCGGACATCCGAGACGGCCTGAAGCCGGTCCAGCGCCGCATCCTCTATGGCATGGCCGTGGACCTCCGGCTGAACCCTGACAGCCGTTATCGCAAGAGCGCTACGGTCGTCGGGACGGTGATGGGCAAGTACCACCCCCACGGCGACACGGCCATCTACGACGCGATGGTGCGCATGGCGCAGGACTTCAGCCTCCGCGCGCCGCTCGTGGACGGCCAAGGCAACTTCGGCTCGCTCGACGGCGACAGCCCCGCCGCAATGCGCTATACGGAAGCACGTCTGCAATCGCTCGGCGCCGCGTTCCTCAGCGAGATCAAGAAGCAGACCGTGCATTTCCGCCCGAACTACGACGGGACGGTCTTCGAGCCGGTCGTGCTCCCCGCGCCGGTCCCGAACCTGCTCGCCAACGGCGCGACCGGCATCGCCGTCGGGATGGCGACCAACATTCCGCCGCACAACCTCGGCGAACTACTCGACGCCTGCATCTACCTCATCGGGAGCCCGAACGCGCGGATCGACACGCTGGTGAAGTACGTCCCCGCGCCGGACTTCCCCACGGGCGGGCGCATCCTCAACACGCCGGAGGAACTGCTCAAGATCTACGAGACCGGCGAAGGCCCCATCGAACTCCGCGGCGAGTACGAGATGGAGGGAAAGAAGCACGTCATCATCACCTCGATCCCGTACGCCATGACGAAGGCGGACCTGATCGAGAAGATCGCCGAGCACATCGCGAAGGGGAAGGTGCCGCAGCTCGTTGACATCCGCGACGAATCGACGGAGGACGTGCGCATCGTGCTCGAACTCAAGCGCGGCGCGAACGCGGAGGCGGCGATGGCCTACCTCTTCAAGCACACGCCGCTGCAGACGCGCTTCCACGTCAACATGACGTGCCTCGTCCCGACGCGCAACCCCGAAGTCGGTGCGCCGCAGAAGGTCGACCTCCGCACGGCGCTCCAGCACTTCCTGCATTTCCGCATGGAGGTGGTCACGAAGCGGCTGCAGTATGAGCTCGAGCAGCTCGAAAAGCGCATCCACATCCTGCGCGGCTTCGCAATCATCTTCGACGCGCTCGACGAGGCGATCAAGCTCATCCGCGCCTCGCGCAACAAGGCCGACGCCGCGCAGCGTCTCATGCACCGCTTCGGCATCGACGACATCCAGGCGGACGCGATCCTGGAGATCAAGCTCTATCGCCTCGCGCAGATGGAGATCGACGCGATCAAGAAGGAACTGGAAGAGAAGGAAGCGATGGCCGCGGAGCTCCGCGCGCTTCTCGCCGACGAGGACGCCCGCTGGCGGCTCATCAAAGAGGAACTCCGCGCCGCGAAGAAGCAGTTCGCCGACGAGCGCCGCACGACGGTTGCCGGACCGGACGCCGCGCTCGACTACGACGCTGAGGACTACATCATCGCCGAGGACGTAGTCGTGATCGTGACGCGCGACGGGTGGGTGAAGCGACAGCGCTCCTATACCACGCTCGACGCCATCCGCGTCCGCGAAGGCGATGAGGTGGCGTATGCGCTCGGCGGCTCGACGCGCGCCTCGCTGGTCTTCTTTACGACAGCGGGCCGCGCCTACACGCTCCGCGTCGACGACCTGCCGCAGACCTCGGGCTACGGCGACCCGATCCAGAAGTACTTCGACTTCTCCGACGGCGAGCGCCTAGCCGGGGCGATCCTCCTCGATTCTCGCGTGCTGCCCGATCCGTACGCGCCTGAGGCCGACCCCGAGCTGTTCCAGGGCGATGGCGCGCCTCCTAACTCCGACGACGGCTACGGCCCGTTTGTCCTCGGCGTCACGACCGACGGCCAGACGGCGCGCATGGCGCTCGACAACTTCGCGGAGCCGTCAAACAAGAACGGGCGCGGCTTCATGCGGCTCGCGAAGGGCAAGGCGAAGTCGTACCTCCTCACCGCGCACCTCTGCCGCGGCGACGAGCACGTGTGCCTCGCCACGAAGCAGGGCCGCGCGCTCATCTTCCCCGCGCAGCAGGTGCCCGTCGTGAAGAGCATCGCGAAGGGCGTCATCGCGATCCGCCTCGACGGCAGCGGCGACCGCGTCCTCGGCGCCGCGCTCTCGACGACAGCCCGCGACGGTCTCGAAGTCGAGACGAGCCGGGGCCGCTCCGAGATCGTCCGGACAACGAAGTTCGACGTGACGAACCGCGGCGGAAAGGGCCGCGTCGTGATCCAGCGCGGCACGCTCCGGGCCGCCAAGCCCGAGCCGGTGGTGCGCCCTCTGCCGGAGTAGGAGCCAACTCGGACACACCCCCTGTTCTCGCTTCGCTCGAACTGTCCCCCTCGCTTGCGAGGGGGACAGCTTGCGTTTGTGTAGGAGCTAAGCGACTGCAAACGCGAGCAGGGGGTGTGCTACGCGAGCTTCGACGCGACCTCGACGACGCGCTTGGCCTGGTGGCGGATGCCCGCCTTGTCCTCGTCGGAGAGCGGTTCGCCATTGGCGGTGACCGACGCGCCGTAGGGGTTGCCGCCGCTCGCGAAGATGGCGGGGTCGGTGTAGCCGGGCACGACGATGATCGCGCCCCAGTGCATCGCGGTGATGTAGAGCGTCTGGAGTGTCGTCTCCTGGCCCCCGTGCGGGTTCTGGGCGCTCGTCATGGCCGTGAACGCCTTGTTGGCGAGGGCGCCTTTCTGCCAGGCACCGCCAAGCGTGTCGATGAAGGCGCGCATCTGGCTGGCTGCGCCACCGAAGCGGGTGGGGGCGCTCAGGAAGTAGGCGTTGGCCCACTCCATGTCATCGGCCGTTGCCTCGGGGACATCCGACTGGTTCGCCTGCGCGGCCTTCCAGCCTTCCTGGCGGTCGATCACGTCTTGGGAGACGGTCTCCGGAGCTTTGCGGAGGCGCACCTCAGCGCCAGCCTCGCGTGCGGCCTCGGCGGCGACCTGCGCCATCGCGTAGTTGGTGCCGTAGGTGCTGTAGTAGACGATAGTGAGTCGGACGTCGCTCATGGCATCGGGGAGATGGGTCGGTGTGTCAGGAAGGAGTTTGATGTAGAAAGACAAATATTTGTTCCAACAAATATATTAATGGTACCATTATTCCATCGCCTTGCGTTCCGTCTGCGCGGTAGCATGCCGCCGTTGCATCGTTGCCATTGTAGCGCAGCCGTTGCATCTTTAGCGCCCCGCGCATCTCCCTCACGGTATCGCCATGCTTCGTTTCATCCTCATCCTCGTCCTGGTAGGCTTCGCCTCGTGCGCGCCGCCTCCCACAACGCTCGTCACCGAGTACACGGGGCGCGTGACCGGCGGTACGCTCGTGATTGCTCCGTTTAGCCCGGACCAGCGGCTCGACATCCCACGCCTTCCGGGAGAAGACCTCGCTGCTGCGGACCGGCGGTATGCCCAGTTCTTCCGCCTCGCGCTAGCGCGAGAAATACAGCGGCAGACCCGCTTCGACCGCGTCGTGGTCGACGAGTACGCAGGCATGCCGCCGTTGGAGATGCAGCGCTACAACCAGCGACGCTACGACGACAACCGGCTGCGCGTCAGGCAGGGGCAGGACTTCCCGGTCGCCACGCCGCCCCGAGGCCAACCCATCCAGATGGCAGGGGGGACGCCTGAGTTCATCCTCTTCTTCGGCAACGCCGAAATCGAGGCCGTACGCGGGGAGTTGCTTCCGGGACGCATCGTGATGCCGCACCGCGTGGGTTTCGTGCTCTGGAGCAACGAGACGGGCGAGCCCATCCTCTTTAACGAATTGGATCGCACACTCACCCTCCGCGTGGAGCCCCTGCCCCAGGGCACCCCACTTGATGAGCAGATGGCTCGTTCACGGTATCTGGACGGTTTGGAAGCGTACGTGGAGGCTATGTTCGGCACCTCGCCGTTTCATGTGTCGACCCGAGGCTGACCCCTATGTCGCTTGCGTCCGCGCTCTCCTTTACCGCGCCGCCAGTCCTTTACCGAACGGTACTCGTCCTGCTGGTCAGCCTCCTCGTCGGCTGTGCTGCGGGGCAACTCATTACGACGGAAGAAGCCTACGCCGGGCGTTCCCTGGAAGGCGGTGTGCTTGCGGTCCAGCCGTTCTCCGTGTCGGTCGGCACTAGCGATAACGACGTGTTCGTCGAGATGCTGACGGAGATGGACAGCACGAGCCGTGTAACTGAGCCGGGCCCGGCTATCGCTCGCCTGCCCCGTCGTTGGCGGAGACGAGCGCAAGGCTATCGAGGTAGGTCCATTCGTACCAGTTCGATGCCATCGTCT
>JBCBEX010000037.1:0-37136 GCA_038528235.1 Bacteroidota bacterium | reverse complement strand
GGCGACATGCTCGAACTCGGTGACGAGGAGATCGCCCTGCATGTTGAGGCGCTCAATGCGGCTGTCGAGATGGCCGACCACGTGCACACCGTAGGACCACGCATGGCACGGGCCACCGCATCGTTTGCTGATGCACAACGATTGGCGATCACGATCCATACCACCTCCAGCGACATCGCGGATGCGATACGGTCGGGGGCGCTCTCCATTGGCGAGGGCGACGTGGCTCTCGTCAAAGGCTCGCAGGGCATGCGCATGGAACGCGTCTCCGAGGCACTGCTCCACCCCGACCTCGACCCCGCAGATCACCTCCCCCGCCAGTCGACGAGTTGGAAGCAGATCCCGTAGCAACGCCGCGCTTGGCCCCATGGAACACTTAGGGACGTAACCCGACCGCGGCCCTTGATCCAGCGCGCGCCCCCGCTTTGCTCGCAGACGTGCCGAGTCAGGTGCGCCTAGAAATCCTTCTTCTTCAACGAGCCTGTGACGGCATCGCCGACCAGACAGGTGAGGTTTCTCCAGGTCGGCTCGACGGCATAGCGGGTCATGTTGGTGGCCATCTGATTGAACACGGCCTTGTTGGTGTTGATCATGTGTCCCGATGACATGAATCCCTGTGTGAGGATCGACTTCTCTACGTTCTCGAAGCCCATCGCATTGCCGAAGTTGCCGACGCCCGACACGAACGTCTTCCCTTCCTCGTTGCCGCCCCATGTGAGCCACGGCGACAGGAAGACGAACGGAGGCATCGCATTGACGGACACGGCGCCGTATTCCATGTCGGTCACTGCCTGATCGAGGATCGCCTGATGAGCCTTCTTGGTGTCCTCGTCGATGAGGATGCTGCTGCCCAGCGTGCCGTGCAGGTGGTCGTTGCAGAAGGCGACCGCCCGGGGCAGGAAGTCAGCCGCGTTGGCGGGCACGTCGAGCGGCACCTCGCTGAGGATCTGGCAGAACGCCTCATTCTCGGTGGCATAGCTCTCCTCCTCAGCCCCCGTGATCAGCACGACATCGGCGTGCATGCGCGTCCCGCCCTCCGGTTCGAGGATTTCGGCATCCGGGTAGGCTTCCAGAAAGCCTGCCTTCACCTCGGCCGAACCGGGGTAGTAGGTCCCTTCCGCGGGGGTGTCCTCGACGATTGCCTTGCGGACGGCGTCGAGGAAGGCCTCGCGCTGAGGCCAGTGCTTCGAGGTCACCAGCGTCTGGACGCTTCCGCAGATGGCGCCCCCGTTGAGCTTGCGGGTGGTGGCGATCTGCTGCGCCTGGTGGGTGAGTTCCTTCTCGGTCCAGGGTCGATCCCCTGGTACGATGAGGCACGGGTTGTTGCCCCCACACTCGGACACCAGCGGGGTGTCCGTGGCCGCCATGATCGCCTTGGCGGTACCCGTACCTCCGGTGAAGTAGATCTTCGCGAGGCCCGGCTGGACCGTCAGCGCCCGCCCTTGATCGTGGTGGGCAAAGGCCAGGGCTCGGTGGTCGACCAGCGGTCGCATGATCTTGGCCCAGACCTCGTCCGTCTCGGCATTGAGGTGGTGCGGCTTGTGCACCACCGCGCAGTTCTCGAAGAAGAGGGCCTTGATCATCTCCAGCGAGGACGAGTAGTTCCCCGCCCCCAGGACAGCGATGATTCCGGCTGGCTTGTCCATCGGGTTGACTTGCCTCGGCTCGCCCTTGACGCGGAGCACTTCCGTCCGATCAGCGTGCAGCAGGCGGTCTTTGGTCTGGGACGGGAAGACCTTGATGTCGTAGCGATCGTCGCCGACGTTGGTGACAGAGAGCGGCGTCGGCATTTCGCCGTGGACGAGGCCTTCGTAGACATCGATCGCGGCCGTCACCGTGTTGGCCATGATGACCACCGTGCCGAACGTGGACAGCGGGACGGAGTAGGCATCTTCGCCGATCAGACCGTTCTTCATGCGCGCGTCGGCGGCGCCTAGTTCTTCCCCGAAGCGCTTCAGATTCGCCCGTACCTGCTCAAGCAAGTGCAGGCGCTCTGCGGGCGGGGTGGCTGCCCATCGTTGCGGGTCTACCCAGTCGATGGCTTCTTCTGCGTTCATCATGGAACTATCTCTGTGGGGTGCTTCCAAGAGACCGGACGGCGACTCGATCCACGTGAGCAGGCCAGGCTAAGTGCCGCTCTACGTTGGGCGTGGTGAGTCGTGCCGGACGGTCCGAGCGCTCAGCCTGAGCGCCCACTAGCAACCTATGCGTCCTGTCTCCAAGGCTACTTGCGAAGCATGCCAGCATGCTAGCGGATCACGCCAGCCATGCTGTGCTTCACATAGCCTCTGGCTCGACACGGCCCCAGGCTCGACAGGACTTAGAAACCAAGTGCGGAGGTTCGAGGGCGTCTGTAGCCCACGTGCCAAAGCCGACGAAGAACGAGCAGCCCCACGTGGCCCCAAAACCACGAGCTCTACGCATCGCGACCGCGAACCGGGCCACTCAAGCGGCCCGCTACATGTTGCGGCGGTACTGCCCGCCGACCTCGAAGAGCGCTTCGGTGATCTGACCGAGCGAGCACACGCGGACAGCGTCCATCAGCGCTGCGAACGTGTTGCCACCCTCTCGGGCCACGTCTTTCAGGTGCATGAGCGCCGCCTCGGCGCGGTCGGCGTAGCGGTCCTGGAAGGCGCGGAGGTTGCGGATCTGGTGCTGCTTCTCGTCGTCCGACGAACGCATCAGTTCGACGGTCTGCGCGTGCTCCTCCGCGTTCGGGTTCTGGAACGTGTTCACGCCCACCACGGGCAGGTCGCCGGTGTGTTTGCGGTGCTCGTAGAGCATTGACTCCTCCTGGATTTTGCCGCGCTGGTACATCGTCTCCATCGCGCCGAGGACGCCGCCACGCTCGCTGATCCGCTCAAACTCGACGAGCACAGCTTCCTCGACTAGGTCGGTCAACTCGTCGATGAGGAAGCTGCCCTGGAGCGGGTTCTCGTTCTTCGCCTGGCCCAACTCGCGGTTGATAATCAACTGAATCGCGATGGCGCGGCGGACGGACTCCTCGGTCGGCGTCGTGATAGCCTCGTCGTAGGCGTTGGTGTGGAGGCTGTTGCAGTTGTCGTAGATCGCCATCAGCGCCTGGAGGGTGGTGCGGATGTCGTTGAAGTCGATCTCCTGCGCGTGGAGGCTGCGGCCAGACGTCTGGATGTGGTACTTCAGCTTCTGGCTGCGGTCGTCGGCCCCGTAGAGGTCGCGCATCGCCACGGACCAGATGCGACGGGCGACGCGGCCGAGCACAGCGTACTCGGCGTCCATGCCGTTCGAGAAGAAGAACGACAGGTTGCGCGCGAAGGCGTCCACGTCCATGCCGCGAGCGCGGTAGTACTCCACGAACGTGAAGCCGTTGGCGAGCGTGAAGGCGAGCTGCGTGATTGGGTTGGCCCCTGCCTCAGCGATGTGGTAGCCCGAGATCGAGACGCTGTAGAAGTTGCGGACGCCGTGGTCGATGAAGTACTGCTGGATGTCGCCCATCATCCGCAGCGCGAACTCGGTCGAGAAGATGCAGGTGTTCTGCGCCTGGTCCTCTTTGAGTATGTCGGCCTGGACCGTGCCGCGCACCGAGGCGAGCGCCCGCGCGGCGAGGTCGTCGTACTCCTCCTGGCTCAGCACGCCCTCCGCGACGAGTTCGGCTCCGCTGATGCCGAGCAGACCGAGCCCGAAGCCGTCGTGGTTGGGCGGCAGGCCCTCGGCGATACCGGTGGGGCCGTAGGGGACGTACTTCTTCCGCGTGCGCTTCGCAAGCACGGCCTTTGCCTCGGCGACGCGGCCCTCCTCTTGGAGGTAGCGCTCCACCTGCTGGTCGATGGCGGTGTTCATGAACATCGCCAGGAGCATCGGCGCGGGGCCGTTGATCGTCATCGAGACGGACGTCGTCGGCGCGCAGAGGTCGAAGCCTGAGTAGAGCTTCTTCATGTCGTCGAGCGTGCAGACGGAGACGCCCGCGTTGCCGACTTTGCCGAAGATGTCGGGGCGCTCGTGTGGGTCGCGGCCGTAGAGCGTGACGCTGTCGAAGGCCGTCGAGAGGCGTGCGGCGGGCATGTCCTCGCTGACAAGATGGAAGCGGCGGTTGGTGCGTTCCGGGCTGCCCTCGCCCGCGAACATGCGCGTCGGGTCCTCGCCGGTGCGCTTGAGCGGGAAGACGCCAGCCGTGTAGGGGAAGTAGCCGGGGAGGTTTTCGAGGAGTGCGAAGCGGAGCCGGTCGCCCGCGTCGGAAAGGCGCGGCAGGGCGACGCGCGGCACCTTCGTGCCGGAGAGCGTGGTGTGGTAGAGCGGCTGGCGGATGTCGCGCCCGCGCACCTGGTAGACGAATTCGTCCTGGCGGTAGCGCGCGGCGTTTTCGTCCCAGTGCTCCAGCAGATGGCGGCTGCGCGCATCGAGTTGGCTCCACCAGTGGTCGACCATGTCGTCGAGGCGTGCCGTGAGCTGCGCGGCGTCGGGTGGCGCCCAAGCCTGTACCTGGTGGCGCGCCCCTTTAGCCTCGCCCCACATCCGCGCGACTTCGGCCTGCTGCTCGACGTGCTGGTGGTAGGTGCGGCAGGTGTCTGCGATCTCGGCGAGGTAGCGCTGGCGCTTCGGCGGCAGGATAGCCAGGGCCTCCGGGTCCATCGGCGGCAGGCTCTCCACGTCGTACGTGGCCGAGGTGCGCCCAAAGCCGTGTGCGTCGTTGAGCCGGTCGAGGAGCGCGAGGTAGAGGCCCGTCACGCCGGGGTCGTTGAAGCGCGCCGCCATCGTCGGGTAGGCGGGCATGGCGTCCGGGCTGCGGTCGAAGGCGGCGCGGTTGCGCTGCATCTGCTTCTTGATGGCGCGGAGGGCGTCCTCGGAACCGCGCCGCTCGAACTTGTTGAGCGCGACCACATCGGCGAGGTCGAGCATCCCGATTTTTTCGAGCTGCGTCGGCGCACCGAAGTCGTGCGTCATGACATATAGCGTGAGGTCGGCGAGGTCGACGGCCTCGGTGTCGCTCTGCCCGATGCCAGCGGTCTCGACGATCACGAGGTCGAAGCCCGCCGCCTGGCACACGCCGATGGCGTCGCGGAGCGCCTGGCTCGTCGCACGGTGCGCCTGCCGCGTGGCGAACGAGCGCATGTAGACGCGGGCACGGCCGTCAGCGTCGCGGGCGAGGTCGCCGTAGAGGCTGTTGAGCCGGATGCGGTCGCCGAGGAGCGCCCCGCCCGTGCGCCGCCGCGTCGGGTCGACGGAGAGAATCGCGATGTGCAGGTCCTCGAAGTCGGTGAGGAAGCGCCGGACGAGTTCGTCGGTCAGCGTCGACTTGCCCGCGCCGCCCGTGCCGGTGATGCCCAGCACCGGCGCCGTCGTAGTCGTAGGCCGCAGGTCGTAGGTCGCAAGTCCGGGGGCACCATCGCCGCCCGGTTCGGTCGCCTGAAGCTCGACGGCGGTGAGGGCCTCGGCGACGGCCTGGACATCGGAGGGGTGCGGCCGTGTCGCAGTGTCAGGGTGGGGCGGTGGTTGGTTCTCGTCACCGTCGTCCCCGTCCCCTCTCCCAATTTCCCTACCCCCTGCTTTCGCGATCATATCCGCGATCATGCCTTCGAGGCCGAGGCGCATGCCGTCCTCGGGGCTGTAGATCTTCGCCACACCGTAGGCCTCCAACTCGGCGATTTCCTCCGGGACGATGACGCCGCCGCCGCCGCCGAAGACCTTGATGTGGGCCGCGCCGCGTTGGCGCAGGAGGTCGACCATGTAGCGGAAGTACTCGTTGTGCCCGCCCTGGTAGGAGGACACGGCGATGCCGTCGGCGTCCTCCTGGATGGCCGTTTCCACGAGATCGAGCACGGAGCGGTCGTGGCCGAGGTGGATCACCTCGGCCCCCTGCTGCTGGAGGATGCGCCGCATGATGTTGATGGCGGCGTCGTGCCCGTCGAACAGGCTCGCGGCCGTGACGAAGCGGACGGGGTGAGTCCGGGCCTGTGCGGCGGTGATCTGAGCAGTCGTGGGGAGATCGGCCATGTCGATCGGAAATGAGATTGGAAGCGCTACCAACCCCGCAAGATATCCTGCCTCGCCGGTCGAAACGGTTCAGCCTGCTCGAAATTTCCCGACCGCACGCGACGCGCTCGACTCCGCATCGGTCGGGCGGCAGCGATCGGGTGAGCGGGGGTAGCACTGTGAAACGGCGTCGACCGCGGTCACGGACAGGTGTTGGTGTGCCCATGCGTCTCGGGGCTGCCTCTCGAATTTTTTTGACGGCACGGGTAAGGGCTCTGCGCGACGCGCCGTCCGGTTAACATAATTGATGTTGCGACTTTGATGTTGCTCCACCCATCTTCAACCCAACACACCTCCTCCCATGGCAACGTTCTCCGTTCCCACCCTCGACCAGATCACCGACGCCGACGCCCGCGCGACGCTGGAACAGATCCAGCAGCAGATCGGGATGGTCCCCAACCTCTACGCCTTCGAAGCGTCCTCGCCCGAGGCCTTCCAGACCAACCTTGCCTTCGCGCACGCCGTCGAGAAGGCACGCTTCACCAACCGCGAAGTGCAGGCCGTCTACCTCGCCACGAGCGAAGTCAACGCGTGCTCGTACTGCCTCGCCGCGCACACCGCGCTGGCCAAGATGAACGGCTTCACCGAGTCGCAGACGTTCGATCTCCGCGCTGGCACCATCGACGACCTGAAGCTTGGCGTGCTCACCCGCCTCACGCGCGCCTTCGTAGAGACGCAGGGTCGTCCCGACACCACGCTCGTTGACGCCTTCTTCGATGCGGGCTATACGCAGGCGCACTTCGTGGATCTCGTCGCGCTCATCTCCGTCAAGACGCTCTCGAACTACCTCCACAACGCCACGGACCTCCCCGTCGACTTCCCGGCTGCCAAGGCACTGCCCGAAGCCATTGCGGCCTAAGTCTCCGGAAGTAGGCTCCCTCCGTGGGTCGGGTGCGCCTCATCGTGCCCGGCCCACGTCTCCGTGTTCTCACGTTCCTATGGCAACGCCTCCTCGTTCCGACGCCCGCTTCACCAGTCCGCACCATCGCCTGCGGGCGACGCTGCTGCGCTCGGCGGCATGGCTGAAGGAGGAATTCGACGCGTTCCTTACGCCGCATGGGCTGACCCAGCCCCAGTTCAACGTCCTGCGCATTCTCCGCGGTCAGGAGCGACGGGAGCCTGGCGTCCCGCTGAGCACGAAGTGCATCCGCGAGCGCATGCTCGACCGAGGCTCGGACACGTCGCGGCTGGTCGCACGGCTCGAAGGACGCGGGCTGGTCGAGAAGCGCCCCAGCGACACCGACCGCCGCCGCGTCGTGGTGGCGCTGACCGACACAGGCGACGCCTTGCTCGCCGAGATCGACGCACGCGTGGATGCGCTCGACCAGGTTACCCAGGCGCTCTCCGACGCCGACGCCAACCGGGTTGCGGATCTGCTCGACCGACTCACTGCCTGACGACTAGCGTACGTCCTGCTCGGCAATGTCCGTCCTGAACACGTCGTGTTTGCCTTTCTTCTACTCATCGCACCTCTACTCTCTTGAAGCTGCTCACCCCCTACCGGCTCGGTCCGCTTACGCTGCCCAACCGGCTGGTGATGGCCCCGCTGACGCGCAGCCGACATCCGGATCACATCCCCAACGTCCTCGCGCCGACGTACTACGCACAGCGCGCCGCAGCGGGCCTGCTCATCGCCGAGGCCACGCAGGTGACACCGCGCGGCGTAGGCTACCCGGACACGCCCGGCATCCATAGCGACGCGCACGTGGCGGCCTGGCGCGCAGTCACAGACCTCGTGCACGCCGTGGGTGGCCGTATCGTGCTGCAGCTCTGGCACGTCGGGCGGCGGTCGCACTCGGCGTTCCTCGACGGCAAGCTCCCGGTCGCGCCCTCGCCGATTCCGATCACGGGCAAGCGCGTCCCGCTCCCGGACGGCTCGAAGGCGGACTATGAGGTGCCGCACCCGCTCTCGGTCGCCGAGATCGCCGAGACGGTCGAGGCCTTCCAGATCGGCGCAGCCAACGCCAAGCGGGCGGGCTTCGACGGCGTCGAGATTCACGCGGCCAACGGCTACCTCATCGAGCAATTCCTCGCGAGCGGCACCAACACGCGCACCGATGCCTACGGCGGCTCCGTCCCCAACCGCGTTCGGTTTCTGCTCGACGTCACCGAGGCGATCCTGCAGGAGTGGGACGCCGACCGTGTGGGCGTGCGCTTCTCGTTCGGGACCGGGGCAAACGGCGTCGTGGACGACGATCCCGTGGCTACGTTCGGGTATGCCATCGAACGGATGGCCGACGCAGGCCTCGCCTACGTCCACGCGATGCGCCCGAATCGCTACATGGGCACCGCACAAGATGGGCAGCCCGACTTCATCCGGCTTACGCGCCAGCGCTTCCCACGCACCGTGATCGCCAACGGTGACTACGAACGCACGGACGGCGAACGGACGGTGCGCGACGGTCAAGCCGACCTGATCGCCTACGGCCGCCCGTTCATCGCCAACCCCGACCTTCCGCTCCGCTTTGCCGCGCAGGCCGCCGGGCTCGACGCCCCCATCGCGACGGCCAACCCGCGCACGTACTACGGCGGCGGTGCCGCTGGCTACACAGACTATCCGCTCTGGCCCGCCTCTGACGTGGAGGTCCGTCCCCTCACCCAGGCAAAGGTCGCCTGACCTCCAAGCCCTGCCTTCTCTTCAACCATCCCCTCATCAACCCTCGTTACACGCATGTCCTCCTCTGTCTCCCGCCGCGACGCCCTGCGCGGCCTTGGCCTCCTCGGACTCGGCACAGCCGCTGCCCCTGCCGTCTTTGCCAGCACTCCGTGGCCCGTGGCCTCGCATTCCGACGACCACGGCGCGACGCCGACACCGTACTACCGCGCCGAGATTGGCGACATCACGGCCCACGTCTTCCTCGACACCGTCTTCAATATCCCGCCTGCCGCGTTTGCCACGAACGCCGAAGAGGGTGCGATCCAGGACCTCCTCGCCGCGCACAACCTCCCGACCGACAATGCCGCAACAGCCGTGAACGTGCTGCTCCTGGAGACCGGCGGCGAGCGCGTGCTTATCGACACGGGCGTGGGCGGCGAGAACGGGCAGCTGCTCAACGGCCTGGCAGGCGCCGGCCTCTCCCCGGGCGACATCGATAAGGTGGTGATCTCGCACTTCCACGGCGACCATGTCGGCGGCATGGTGCGTGACGGCGCGCCGACGTTCCCGAACGCATCCTATCACTTCCCCGCCCCCGAGAAGGCGTTCCTCGACGGCTATGAGCCGGGCGACAACGCGCAGGCCAACCAGGGCGTCGCGATGGCGCTTGGGGTGCTGCAACCGTTGATGGATGCGGGAGTGCTGTCGCTCTACGACGACGGCGCGGCGCTCGCCGAGGGCATCACGGCCAAGGCGGCTCCGGGCCACACACCCGGCCACATGGCCTTCCAGATCGCCTCGGGTAACGCGAGCCTGCTCGTTACGGCGGACGCTGCCAACCACTACGTGGCGACGTTTGCGCGCCCGGAGTGGATCTTCGCCTTCGACACCGTTCCGGAGCAAACAGTCGCGACGCGGCGCATGCTCTACGGCATGGCTTCGGACGACGGCGTGCGCGTGTGGGGCACGCATATGCCATTCCCCGGCTTCGGCATGGCGATCCGTGACGGCGAGGGCTTTCGCTTCATCACGGCCCCGTAGCCGGTGTTCATCTCCCTGCAGGCGCGTCGGTCCGTCCGGCGCGCCTGTTCTCCTCTGCGGTCCTCCCCATGCGCGTCTTCCTGCTCGGCCTTCTCCTCTCCCTTGCCGCGTGCCAAGCGCCCGACACGCCTGCGGACCCGGTCTCATCGGACACTGCGGCCCTCGCGATGCCGTCGGATGCCGACGTCGAGGCCCGCGTTGCTGAAGCCACAGCCCGACTCGACGCCTCAGAAGCCGGACGGCGCGTCCTCGCTGCCATCGACGCGCATGGCGGGCTGACGACGTGGTACGGCAACGGTCCGCTGCACTTCCGATACGCCTACTCGCGCCTCGGCGGCGGCGATCCAATCGACACAGAGCAGACCATCGACACCTTCAGCAGCCGGGCCATCCATACGCTGATGCGCGACGCCGCGGGCGAGCCGATAGACGACGGCCCACGCTTCGGCTGGACGGGCACGACCGCCTGGGTGAGTGACTCGACCGCTTCGCTGCCCACCGACGCACGCTTCTGGAGCCTGACGCCCTACTACTTCGTCGCCATGCCGTTTGTCCTCGCCGACCCCGGCGTCAACCTGGAGATGGCCGGGACGATGACCTTCGAAGGCCGGCTGTATGACCTCGTCTACGTCACCTTCGACGAAGGCACCGGCGACGCGCCAGACGACTACTATTACCTCCTCCTCGACCCCGAAACTGACCAGGTCGGCGGCGTGCGTTACATCGTTTCCTATCCCGCCTTCTTCCCGGACGGGGGCTTCAACCCTGAGAAGCTGATGATCTACGACGGTGCACAGACGGTCGCGGGGCCGGAAGGCGCCATCCTCCTGCAGGAAGGCTTCCGCTCGTGGGCCTGGACCGGCGACGGCATCGGCGCGGCCTCGGCCGAGGGCACCGTCACCGACGTTGCGTTCCAGCCTGACATGCCCGACGAGGCCTTCGCCATGCCAGCCGGTGCGCACCCGACGAGCGCACTGTAAGCGTCGAGTTGGTAGCTACCCGCCTGCTACTCCACCGTCACACTCTTGGCGAGGTTGCGAGGCTGGTCGACGTCGCATCCGCGCATCACGGCCACGTGGTAGCTGAGTAGTTGCAGCGGGATCACCGTGAGCAACGGCTCTAGGCAGTCGAGCGTCTTCGGCACGGGGATGACGTACTTGCAAAGGTCGTCGAGTTCGTCGTTGCCTTCGTCGGTGATTGCGATGACCTCGCCGCCGCGGGCGACGACCTCCTCGATGTTGGAAACGACCTTCTCGTAGATCGCGTCGCGCGTGGCGATGAACACGACCGGCATGAACTGGTCGATCAGCGCGATCGGGCCGTGCTTCATCTCGGCTGCCGGGTAGCCTTCGGCGTGGATGTAACTGATCTCCTTGAGCTTGAGCGCACCTTCGAGGGCGACGGGGAAGTTGCAGCCGCGCCCGAGGTAGAGGAAGTTCTGGGCCCAGCGGTAGTCGCGCGCGATCTGCTCGATGGTGTCGTTGAGCTTCAGCACCTTGCGCATGAGGTCGGGGATACCCGCGAGCGCGTCGAGGTAGGCTTGGTAGGCTGGCATCGAGCCGTTGTGATCGACGCCGCGTTCCTTCGAGAGCATGAGCGCGATCATCGTCAGGACGGACACCTGCCCGGTGAACGCCTTCGTAGAAGCCACGCCGATCTCCGGTCCTGCGTGGAGGTACGCACCTGCTTCGGTTTCGCGCGCGATCGTGGAGCCGACGACGTTGCAGATCCCGTAGACAGGCACGCCTGCTTCCTTCGCCTTGCGCAGCGCCGCGAGCGTGTCGGCCGTCTCGCCCGATTGCGAGATCACGAACATCACATCACCCTCCTGGAAGACCGGGTTGCGATAGCGGAATTCGCTCGCATAGTCGACCTCGACGGAGATGCGCGCGTGCCGCTCGATGAGGTACTCCCCGACGAGCCCGGCGTGCCAGGACGTTCCGCAGGCGCAGATCAGGATGCGCTTCGCGTCGCGGAGCGTCTGAAGGACCTCCGGCGTCTGGAGGCCGCCGAGGTGAATCTCGCCGAGGTCGGGCCGCAGGCGTCCGCGCAGACCGTTCTCGATAGCCTCGGGCTGCTCCATGATCTCCTTGAACATGAAGTGCTCGTAGCCTCCCTTCTCGATCTGCTCGAGGTCCCACTCCAACTCGTGCACCTCCTTGGCGACGGGCGCGCCCTCGATGGAGAAGACCTCGTAGCCATCGCGCCGGACGACAGCCATCTCGCCGTCGTTGAGGTAGACCACGTGCCGCGTGTGCTCGATGAGCGGGCTTGCGTCGGACGCCACGAAGTTCTCGCCCTCACCCAGACCGAGGATGAGCGGGCTCCCGAGCCGCGCCGCGATGAGCATATCGGGGTCGTCCTCGCTCACCACGACGATGCCGTACGTACCGCGAACCTGCGTGAGCGCCTGCCGTACGGCCTCGGCAAGCGAGAGGCGCGTCTTGCGCTGCACGTCGTCGATGAGGTGGACGAGTGCTTCCGTGTCGGTGTCGCTGTGGAACGTGTAGCCGTCGGTGATGAGGCGCTTGCGGATGGCACCGTAGTTCTCGATGATGCCGTTGTGCACGAGCGCGAACCGCCCATTCGGGGCCGTGTGCGGGTGCGCGTTGACGTCGTTCGGCGCACCGTGGGTGGCCCACCGCGTGTGACCGATGCCGAGCGTGCCGTGCACCGGGCTCGCCTCGAGCGCGCTGGCGAGTTCGCCGACCTTGCCCCGCTTCTTGCGGATCGAGACGCTGCCGTTGACGACGGCCACGCCAGCCGAGTCATACCCGCGGTATTCGAGGCGCTTGAGGCCGGTGACGAGGAGGTCGCTTGCTTGACGCGTGCCGATGTAGCCGACGATGCCACACATAGACGTTGAGGAGGGTCGCAGAGGAAGAGGGCGAGACGCAACGATGGCATCGGCTCCGAAAAGCATGCCAATCACCCACATGGAACCGATCCCACGGAGCGGGCGCAAACTACACGCGCTGCCCGCTCAGACCAATTCCAGCAACCAGCTTGGCCAAATATGCGGCGATGCTCGCCAACCAGCGCTGCTTGCGAGGAGCTAGGCCTCCGCGAGAGGGGCGCGCACCGTGCGGCCCACGACCTCGGCTACGCGACGTACCTGCGCCATGAGGTCCGCGAACTGGTCGAAGTAGAGCGACTGCGGGCCGTCTGAGAGCGCGCTCGGCGGGTCGGGGTGCGTCTCGATCATCAGGCCGTCGGCACCGACGGCCGCCCCGGCGCGTGCAAGCGGCAGGATCTTGTCACGCAGGCCGACGCCGTGGCTTGGGTCCACGAAGATGGGCAGGTGGCTGTGCTTCTTGATCACCGGCACCGCCGAGAGATCGAGCGTGTTGCGCGTCGCCGTCTCGAAGGTGCGGATGCCGCGTTCGCAGAGGATCACGTTGGGGTTGCCGCCCGCGAGGATGTACTCCGCGCTCATGAGCCACTCCTTGATCGTGGCCGAGAGGCCGCGCTTGAGGAAGACCGCCGTGTTGGTCTTGCCGACCTCCTTCAGCAGCGGGAAGTTCTGCATGTTGCGCGCGCCAATCTGGAAGACATCGGTGTACTGCCCGATCAGCTCCACGTCGGCGGGGCGCATGACCTCTGTGATGATTTTGAGGCCGTGGCGGTCGGCCGCGGCGCGCATCCACTTCAGGCCGTCCTCGCCGTGGCCCTGGAACGAGTAGGGCGACGAGCGCGGTTTGAACGCGCCCCCACGGAGCACTGGCACGCCCTGCGAGGCCACGAAGGCCGCCGACGCCTCGATCTGCTCCTCGCTCTCGACCGAGCACGGCCCGGCCATCACCACGAACTCGTCGCCGCCAAGCACGACGCCGTCGCCGAGGTCAACGGTCGTGTTTTCCTGCCTCCACGTGCGGCTCGCGAACTTGTATGGGCTCGTCACGCGGTACACGTCCGCGACACCTTCGAGGATCTTGATGTGGCGGACGTCGAAGTCGGGCTGCACGCCGATGGCGCCGAGCACGGTCTGCGCCTCGCCGGACGAGCGGTGCACGTCGAAGCCGTATCCGTTCAGGCGCTCGATGACGGCTTCGATCTGGGCCTCAGAGGCCCCGCTTTGCATGACGACAACCATGAGAACAGGAGAGTGGTGGCTGGGTGAGTGCAGGGGATGCGTCCGAACGCGAAGGTAGGCCGGACGTTCGGGCTGGGGCGGGCTTTTCCCCGGCCCTAGGTCTTCTCACGCAGACTTCATGCTCCGATTTTCGTTTTTAGATTTTTGATTTGCGGTTGCACAAGAACTCAGTCTTCAAATCGCAAACCGTAAATCTATATTCCTAAATTCTATACCGCTCCAGCGTGAAGCTCTCGCCGAGGTAGTGACGGCGCACTTCTTCGTCGTCGGCGAGCTCTTCGGCGGTGCCATGCTTGTAGATCGCGCCGTCGATGAGGATGTACGCGCGGTCGGTGATGGCAAGCGTCTCGTGGACGTTGTGATCGGTGATGAGCACACCGAGACCGCGTTCACTCAGGCCTGCGACGATCTGTTGGATGTCTTCCACAGCAATGGGGTCGACGCCTGCAAAGGGCTCGTCGAGGAGCAGAAACTGCGGGCGCGTCGCCAGTGCGCGGGCGATCTCGGTGCGCCGCCGCTCGCCGCCGGAGAGCATGTACCCCTTCGAGCGCCGCACCTTCTCCAGGCCAAACTCCGCGATCAATTCTTCGACGCGCGCCTCGCGGTCGGGCTTGTCCATCTTCTGGAATTCGAGCACCGCCATGATGTTGGCCTCGACGGTGAGGTTGGCGAAAACCGACGCCTCCTGCGCGAGGTAGCCGAGGCCGCGCCGCGCGCGCTGGTACATCGGCATGCGGGTGAGGCGTGTGCTCGTATGACCCCCCGCTCCATCCGGCTCGTCGAGGTAGATATGCCCGTCGTTGGGCCGCACCATCCCGACGATCATGTAAAAGGTGGTTGTCTTCCCTGCCCCGTTCGGCCCGAGGAGCCCCACGATGCGGCCCTGCTGCACTTCCAAGCTGATGCCCTTGACGACGGTACGCTTGCGGTAGCGTTTGACGAGGCCCTCGGTGCGGAGTACGCGGGCGTCGGCACGGTCGAGCACGGGAGAAGGCGCGGGAGCCTGCATAGCGCGGTGGAGTCGGGGAAACGGTCGCCCCACGAAACGCCTGGGGCGCGACACGTTCCCAAACTACCGCCTCACGTCCACGCCGCCTCGGCGTCGTCCCCGTTCACGAGGCCTTGCGCCCACGCCCACGCGACGGCCTGCGCCCGCGTCTGCACCCCGATCTTGGCGTAGACCTGGTGGACGTGCTTTTTGACGGTGCTCTCGGTGATGAAGAGCCGCTCCCCCACCTCGGCATTCGAGTAGCCGCGCGCGACCTCCAGGAGCACCTCCCGCTCGCGCTCGCTCAGCGCATCGAGCGCACCCGGCTCGGGCCGACTCCGCCGCTGCCCGACGAAAAGCGCCGCGATCCGCCTGGAGAGCCAGCCCGTCTCGCCGCGCGCTGCGCCCTGGACGGCCTCGCCGATCAGGTAGAGCGACTCCTGCTTCGTGAGGTAGCCCGCCGCGCCGCGTTCGAGCACGCCGAAGATGTACTCGTCGTCCTCGTACGCGCTCAGGATGAGCACGGGGAGGTCCGGGTGGCTCTGCCGGAGCCGGTCGAGCACGTCGAGGCCGGAGAGGCCCGGCATCTGCAGGTCGAGCACCAGCACGTCGGGCGGCATCGCCTCCACGGCGGCGAGCGTCGCTGCCCCGTCGCTGGTCTCGGCGAGGATCGTGCATCCCGCTTCCTGTTCGAGGAAGGCCCGCAGTCCAGCGCGGAAGGTCGGGTGGTCGTCGGCGATGATGACGCGGGGGGACATGCAGGAGGCGCAGTGTGGAGATGGTGCGAGGCGAGGTGCAAGATCGGCAGGCCGCAGACGCGCGGCAGCCCGGCGCGGCCCACCAACCGCCCCAAGCCACCGCGTTCCTCCCAGCCGACGAGCGGCTAGGCTGGTTTCGTCGAGCCTGGCTCCGTCTACTCTGCGACGTAGAACCAGACTTCGTTCATGCCTTCGAGGTAGCGGGTCGGGTCGGTAGCATCGCGCACCTGCTGCCCGGCTGGGACAAAGCGTCCCCCGGCGATCTCGAACGAGTAGGTCCGCACTTCGTCGTCCACGTTGGGCCTCGTGAGCGTGAGTTCGAGCGTGTAGGCGCCGTCGATGAGGTGCTCCATGCGCAGCACCTTCGGTGAACCGACGCAGTCCTGCGGGAGCAGGTAGAATGAGGCCGTGTAGGGCCCGGTGCTGTGATCCGCCTGCGTGTACGCTCCCAGCGGATCGTCTACGCGCTGGCACGTTCGGTCGATGTCGTGCGCAGCCACCGTCTGCCCACTGCGCTTGATGACGGCGACGTACTCGAACTCGGTGCGCCGTTCCAGGTCTGCGCGCAGTGCCTGCTTGTAGAAGCTGAAATAGACCTGCGGCGAGGCGTCGATCTCGCGGCTGTTGAACGAGACATAGCCAACGTCGTCCCACAGCCCCCGCAGGAAGAGCGACGCGCCTCGTGTGCTGTAAGGGTCGCTGCTGCCCATGCTGACTACCTTGAAGGGGAAGGTCCAGAAGAGCCGATCGTCGAGGTAGAAGTCGAGTTGATACGAGCCGGCAGTCAGCATGTCGTTGACGCCCGGCTCGTAGTTGGCCTCAGGCTGCTTGTTGCCTGAGAGCGTCCGGTTGAAGCTGAAGTCCATCGACGGGCCGTTGTGGACGCTGCTACCGCTGTAGTAGCGGTCCCAGACCTCGGCCCCGCCCTTGACGAGCTTCACATGCATGCGCTGCTGGTCGTAGTAGTCGACAGCGGCCCCGTTGGCGTCCTGCGTTGGCACGAAGACGGCGGTGAAGTCCGTGAGCGCGAACCGCCCGTCGGCCTGAAAATCGAGGTAGTCGAGCAACCGCGCGGTGTGGATTGCCGGATCGAACGGACGATCGTAGACGAGCGGAGCTAGCCCGGTTGGCTCCGGTGTCGCGACCTCTTCGGTGTCTTCGAGGCCACGACTTTCGAGGTACTGCTCGCGGCGGCTCGGGCGCTCAGCCTCGGTGGCACTTTCGTCGTTGCTGTCGCGCTGCACCTCCTCGGCGGCCTTGCGTGCCCGGTCGCGGAGGCGGTCGAACTGCGCGCTGCTCTCGGGGACCGTCGCCACAGCCAGGAGGCAGCCTAGCAGGAAGAGCGTTGTGTGGCGGAAGCAAGCGCGGGTCGTCATAGTCGGAGCCAATAGGTGGAGGAGGCTCCGCAAACAACGTGGAGGCATCCGCCTGCCGAATGGTCCGAAGGTTCCGTTCTCGCCGACATCGGTACCAATCGAGCGCCTCGAAGCCCCTCTGCCCCAGACCGTGGCGGGGGTCACCCCTGCTCTGCGTCGAGTTCCACCAGCACGTGGGTACCGTGCCCCGGCGTGGACTCCACCGCGAAGCGCCCGCCGAGTTGCTCGACGCGCTCCGCGGCACCGACGAGGCCATAGCGCTCCTCCCGCGCGAACCGTACGAGCCGGTCGGGGACGGCAAAGCCGCACCCGTCGTCGCGAACCGTGAGGCGCACGCGCGGCCCCTCCTCCGAGAGACGGATCAGCACAGCGCGGGCCTCGGCGTGCTTGGCGGCGTTGGCGAGGGCTTCCTGCGCGATGCGATAGAGCGCGTGCTGCGCGTCGAGCGAGAGTTGCCGTCCGTCTGCTTCGATCTCGGCGTGGAGATCGGCATCCGGGAAGTGCGGGCGGGACTGTCGGACGAGCGCACCGAGGGCGGCTCCCACACCAAGGTGCTCGATGAGCGGCGGGCGGAGCGTGCTCAGCACCCCGCGTAGCTCACTCGCCACGCCGGTGAGGGCATCGCGCGCGGCCTGCACGGGCGGGGCGACTTGCGCCTCGTGATGGGCCAGCCGGTCGAGGTCGTGGCCGATGCGGTAGAGTTGCTGCACGGGCCCGTCGTGGAGCTCGCGGGCGATGCGGGCGCGCTCGCGCTCACGGCTCTCGGCCAGCCGCCGCTGCATCTCGGCCGCCTCGGCCTGCTCGCGCCGCCACGCCGCCTCGCGCCGCCGCACGGTCCCCACGCCGATCGCGCCGAGGCTGACCGTAGCCAGCAGCAGCGCACCGCTCCGGAACCACCACGCCTGCCACCACGCGGGCACAATGTCGAGCGTTAGCCGCACCGCCTCCGGGTTGTAGAGCCCATCGTGGTTTGCGCCGAGCACTTCAAACGTGTAGGTGCCGGGCGGCACATCGGTATAGCGCGCCTCGGGCCGTCCGCCGGTCGTGGTGCGCCACTGCTCGTCCACACCAATGAGGCGGTAGCGGTACTGGTTCTGACGTGGTCGCTCGAAGTCGAACGCCGCGAACTCGAACGAGACGAAATTCTCGTCGTGCGCGAGGCGGAGCGTGTCGCCGTCGGCGGGCAGGCCCGGACGCGCCTGGTCGAAGGTGCGCACGCCGGTGATGGCGACGGGCGGGACGTAGGTGCTCGCGCGGAGGCTGTCCGGGTGAAACGCGTAGAAGCCGCGCGGGCCGCCGAAGAAGAGCCGCCCGTCGTCGGCGCGGTGGTAGGACATGAAGTCGAACGCATCGGAGCGCAGCCCTTCCGTCGCGGCAAACACCGTGAACGTCTCCGTGGCGATCTCCAGACGGGCGAGGCCGCCGTTGGTGCTCATCCAGAGCCCGCCGTCGTCGTCAGCGAGGACGCCATAGACGGTGTTGTTGGGCAGCCCGTCGGAGGTCGTGTAGCGGCGGCACGTCTCCGTGGCGAGGTCGAAGCGGCACAGCCCTCCTCCGATCGTCCCGACCCAGAGCGCCCCCGGGTCGGCGGCGCTCTCGGTGATGGTCCACACGACATCCGCGCCGAGGCTCGTCGGATCGTCGGGGCGATGCCGCACACAGTCGAAGCGGCCCGGCGGCGCCTCGTCCACTAGGCGACACAGCCCACCGTCGGTACCGATCCAGCGACTGCCAGCGGAGCTTTCGTGGACGATGCTGACGCGGGGGTCTGGAAGCCCCCCCAGCCGGCTCGGGTCATGGAGGTAGCTCGTGAGCGTTCCATCTGGATCGCGTCGAAAGAGCCCGATGGAGGTACTGATCCAGAGCGTGCCGTGCTGGTCCTCCGTGAGGTGGCGGACCGGGAGGATAGACCACGCTTCGATGCCGAGTTCTTCGGGGAAGAGCCCCGGCGGGATGTAGATCGATTCGAACCGCTCCGTCACACGGTCAAGGCGCATCAGGCCGCGGCGCTTTGTCCCCAGCCAGAGCGTACCCGCCCGGTCCTCGAAGGGCCACCAGAACGCGTTGGCGTGTTCGCCGTCGAGGTCGGTCCGCAGCGGCTCGAAGCCCTCCTCGCCGGCGCGGCGGCGGTTCAGGCCATCGTTGGTCGCGACCCACAGCGTACCCGCGCGGTCCACGAGCATCCCGTTGACGCGGTCGTCGCTCAGCGCGCGCGCGTCCCCCTCGATGCGCCGCTCCCAGTTGAAGGACGAGGGCGTGCCGCCGAAGCGAAAGAGCCCCTGGTTCGTTCCGACCCAGACCAGACCCTGGCGATCGCGGAAGAGCGCGAAGACTTGCACGGGCGGTCCTGTTCCGCCTTCGCCCGGCGGCCCCAGCGGGAGCAATTCGACGGATTCGCTGTCCAGATCGATCTCGGCGATGCCCTGTCCCTCCGTCGCGGCCCAGATGATGCCGTCGCTCAGGCGGATGCTCACCTGGGTGCCAACGGGGATGCTGCTCGCGGGCCACGGAGCAAACCGCTCCCACGCGCCGCGCTTCCATCGTTCGATCCACAGGCCCAGCCCAGGATCTCCGCCGATCGAGAACGCCTCGCCCAGGTGACGCGGGCCAGCCTCGACGATGAGCGGCCCGTGGAAGGTGGTCGACGGGCGCGGGTAGCTGCACCGCAAGTCATAGATGCTGAAGGGGCAGGCTACGTTTCCGGGGGCCAGCTTGCCTCGCTGCCGTAGGGTAGCTCTCGCTAGTCCGGCGCTGTCCTGCGGGCCGTCCTCGACTAGCTCGCACAGGTACGACGCGTTCGTACCCACGTGCAACCGTCCCTCCGGATTGCGGTCGATGGCGACGACGAGGCCATTGCAGTGGCCCGCGCTGTCCACCGCCGCACGATACCGCTGAAACGCTCCGACGCGACGATCGAAGCGGCTGAGGCCCTGCTGGGTGCCCACCCAGAGCGTCCCGTCGTCCTCGACGTGGAGTGCCGTGACGCGGCTGTGCGGCAGCGAGCGCGGCTCGTCCGGATCGTGGCGATAGATGCGAAAGCCGGTGCCGTCGTAGCGGCTGAGGCCGTCGTCGGTGCCGAACCAGAGGAAGCCCTCGGCGTCCTGCGCAATGGCGTTGACGCGGCTGTGCGAGAGCCCGTCGTCGACGCCGAGGTAGGCGTGCCTCAGCGGCGCACGCCTGGGTCTCTCGGATGACTGAGCCTGTGCGGACACAGCCACGGCAACCACAAGAAGCAGGACCCGCATGGAGCTTGATGGATAGTCGCGTCTCCACGGCGAGGTCGTGCTAGTCGGATAGGAGACGCCGCGCAGGGCGGTACTAGGCGGCGAATCTACTCGCGCGTGGTCGCCCCGCCAACCCTCCTCCGGGCCGGAAGCATAGTCCTTTCGTACCGATTTCTATCGATGCTGTACCCTTGCCTCCTCGCATTGCTGTCGCTCGTCTCCCGTCGCACGCGGAGCCTCCTCCCCTAGGCATTGCATGTCACCCTAGGCCTATGCCGCAGCCTGCATGCCTGGTGTCTTGAGTCCGGCGACCTGGTTCTGTGCGTCTGCGATGGCTGCGCTCACGATGGCCGCTGCTTCCCGCGCCTGCTCCGGCGTGTGCGTCGCCATGGCTTGCATCCGAAACCGTGCTCCGCCCTCCGGAACGGCCGGATATTCGACGAGGTTGGCGAGCACCCCGCGCTCCGCGATGAGCTTTGCAGCAATCCGCGCCACGTCCCGCTCACCGATCGGCACAGGCACGATGGCGGAGGGCGCACCGAGGCACGCGATGCCTTCATCGGCCAACGCACCCCGGAGCGCGGTCACAGCCCGGAGCAGCGAGGCCCGCCGCGCGGCCCCCTCTTCGGAACGCACGATGCGGAGCGCGGCCTGGACCGCCGCGCACTGTAGCGGCGAGAGCGCGTTCGAGAAGATGTGCGGCCCGCCCATGATCTTGAGGTAGTGCTTCACGGCAGGGTCGCGCACGGCGACAAAGCCGCCGTTGGACGCGAACGTTTTCGAGAAGCTCCCCATCACGAGGTCAACCTCGCCCAGCAGCCCCTGGAGGCCCAGGCTCCCGGTGCCGTCCGGCCCGAGCGACCCGAAATCGTGCGCGATATCGACCAGCAGCGTGGCTTCATAGTCGTTGCAGAGGGCTTGCAGGCGCACGAGGTCTGGCGTGTCGGAGTCCATCGAGAAGAGGCCTTCCGTGACGACGAGGACGCCGTTCTTGGAGTCCTGTGCGCGGATCGTGGCCAGCACGTTCTCGACGTGCTCGACCGAGCCGTGCCGATGCCGATGGACGTTGCGCGTGGCGGCATAGGCCCCCTGCTGCAGGCAGGCGTGAGCCAGTTCGTCCATCACGATGTGGTCGTAGGGGCGCACCAGCCCAACGATCGCCCCGAAGCCCGCCGCCCAGCCCGTCGGGAAGAGCACCGTATCGGCCATGTGCAGGGCGTCCGCGATCTCGCGCTCCAGGTCGAGCGAGAGGGCCGTGTTGCCGAGCAGCATCGGCGAGCCGGCGCTGTGCGGGCCGAAGGCGGCGAGGGCGTCCGACACCGCTTCGTGAACAGCCGGGTGCGCCGAGAGGCCGAGGTAGTCCTGCGAGGCGAAGTTGATGCCCTGCTGTGCCTGGCCGCACTCACTGCGGATGGCGACGGTCGGCCCCGTGGCCTCATCGAGGGACCGCGAGTAGGACCAGCAGGCCGCGCTCGTGCGGGCGCTGTGCCACGCGTGAAACGGCTGGGTGCGTGCGAGCAGGTCAACGCCGCGAGGGCGTGCGAAGCGGGCTACACTACCGGAGAGAGCAGCAGTCGACATGAGAAGTACCTGGGTGAGGAGAGGTCTTGCGGTTCGGCGATGCGCCAGACTAGACCTCCACCCTTCGTCGTCGCCTCGTGTGATTACCTGAAACGCCTCCGCTTTATACTACTCGCACTGCGGCACGAGGGCGGCGTTTGTGCGTACGCGAGACCGCTATGCCTGACGCTTCCTACCCCGCTCCGCTCTCTGTGTCAGACGGCCACGACACGGCGCTCTACGGCAAGGACCCCGCCGAGGGCCTCGTGGCGCTGCATCTCGTCCGTGACGCCTCGGGGCGCGAAGCAGAACCCGCACGCATGCGGCTCTACTGGCGTCGCGACTTCGATCACCCCGACGGAGGCACGGTCGAGACGGAGGATGTGCCGTTCTACCCCTTCATGCTCATCCACGACGCCGAGTTGCTGCGCGGCTTCGGGCGCGAGCGCTTCCGCTACCAACGCCTCGACGCGTCCGTGAAGGTGGACGACGATCGCGGCGGGCAGGCCTACTTCCGCGACCTCGTCGTCTTCACGTCGGTCCGCGCCTACTGGGACGCCGTGCGCCACGTCGAGCGCGCCACGGAGTCGGAAAAGCGGCGCCCGGACGAGATCTATTTCGCGGGCAACCCGGAGCAGCTCTACCTCATGCAGACCGGCCGCACGCTCTTCAAGGGCATGGCCTTCGAGCACATCCACCGGCTGCAGCTCGACATCGAAGTCTACGCGCCGGACGGCTTCCCGCAGCCCGAACGCCCTGAGCACGCCGTCATCATCGTCGCGCTGAGCGACAATCGGGGCTGGTCGCGGCTGCTCCATGCGCAGGACTTGTCGGAAAAAGCACTGCTCGAAGAGACGGTCCGCGTCATTCAAGAGCGCGACCCCGACGTAATCGAGGGCCACAACATCTACGGCTTCGACTTCGACTACCTCCTGAAGCGCTGCCAACTCCACGGCGTCCCGTTCGCCATCGGCCGCGACCGCTCGGTGCCTCGGCAGTTTCCGAGCTCGATGCGCTTTGCCGAGCGGATGGTCGACTTCCCCGCCCTCGACATCGCCGGGCGGCACGTCATCGACACGCTCTTTCAGGTGATGAGCTTCGACGTGTTCAAGCGCGATCTGCCGGGCTACGGCCTCAAGGTCGCAGCGAAGTACTTCGGCTTCGCGGACGAGACGCGCACCTACGTCGAGGGCAGCGACATCGCGAGGGTGTGGGACGAGGACCCGGCGCGGCTCCTGGACTACGCGCTCGACGATGTGGTGGAGACGGAGCGACTAGCGCGGCATCTCTCGGGGAGCACGTTCTACCTCACGCAGATGGTGCCGATGCCCTACGGCCAGACGGCGCGCACCGGCCCCGCGAGCAAGATCGAGGCGCTGTTCGTGCGCGAGTACCTCCGCCAGCGGCAGGCCCTCCCCCGCGCGGCGTGGGGCAGCCAGACCATCGGCGGCTACACCGACGTCTTCGTTACCGGCGTCGTCGGTCCCGTCGTGTATGCCGATGTCGAGAGCCTGTATCCGAGCATCATGCTGCAATACGATGTTCGGCCCGAGGACGACGCGCTCGGCGTTTTTCCGGACTTGCTCCGCAAGCTGACCGAGCTCCGCTTCGAGACGAAAGCCGCGATGAAAGCAACGGACGACGCGGACGCGCGCGCGGAGTTGGACGCCCGGCAGACGGCGTACAAGAACATCATCAACAGCTTCTACGGCAACCTCGCGTTCAGCCTCGCGCTCTTCAACGACTTCGCCGAGGCCGACCGCGTCGCGGCGACGGGCCAGGACCTGCTGCGCCAGATCATCCGCCTCGTCCGCGCCGACGGCGGGACAATCATCGAGGTGGATACGGACGGCGTGCTCTTCATCCCGCCCGAAGGTATCCGCGGCGACGCCCAGGAGCGCGCCTATGTCCGCACGCTCTCCGGGCGCATGCCCGAAGGCATCCGCATTGGCTTCGACGGGCGCTTCCAGAAGATGCTGTCATACAAGAAGAAGAACTATGCGCTGCTCGGCTACGACGGACGCATCAAGTTCAAGGGCTCATCGCT
Organism: Bacteroidota bacterium; assembly: GCA_038528235.1. Classification (GTDB taxonomy): domain Bacteria; phylum Bacteroidota; class Rhodothermia; order Rhodothermales; family Rubricoccaceae; genus JBCBEX01. Next base: position 13,444 of record JBCBEX010000037.1, on the reverse strand, counting down.
CGTCTCCCGCTCCACGGAGCGCTTCGGGCGGCGCTTCGTACGAGAGGCCGTGCGGCTGCTACTCAACGAGGACATCCAGGGCCTCCACGACCTCTACCTCGCCCAGCGCGACCGCATCCTCGCCCACGACTGGACTGACGGCGTCGTCGACTTCCAGCGCACCGAGACGCTGAAGAACACCGTCGAGGCGTACGAGGCCGACGTGCAGGCCGGGCGTCGCACGCGGACGGCATCGTACGAACTTGCTAAGCAGCGCGCCGCGCAGACCGGCCAGCCGCCGCGCAAGGGCGACCGCATCAGCTACTACCTCGCTGGCCCCGGCCCCGCCTTCGAAGCCGCCCGCCTCGCTGACGCCTGGGACCCAGATGCGCCCGACGAGCACACGCCGTTCTACCTCGACCGCCTCGACCAGGTCGCGGCCAAGTTCGTCCCGTTCTTCGAGACCGAGCACCAGCACCGCCTCGTGTTCTCGCCCGAAGACCTCTTCGGCTTCGATGCCGCAGGCATCCGCCTTGCTCGCACCGAACGCGCGCTCGAAGACGTGGAGGACGACGTGCCGTTCTGAGTGGGGCAGTGTTCGGCTGCTCACGTTCTAGTCGCTCAGCAAAGGGTGTGCTGAGTAGCGCTTGGGTGTGGAGAGAGGTGATAGGATTGGGTCGGCGATACCGACAGAATACCCCCTCCACAATGGACCGATGTGGTTTACCCTGACATGACCGCAACCCGGTCACATTAGGACTCGGCTCTTCCTCGTCACACCAAGATCGCCCTCGCTTTGCTGGCCCCGATCGCACGCGTCCGAAGGAGTATCGAGGCATTCACCTGAATTATTATCGTTGCTGAATGAAAACAACAGTGTAACGGTACACATTCCCCCAGTTGGCCCCACCCCCCATAATTCGCCCATACCTCTATAAAAACGTTATATAGCCTCTTGTATAGCGATCTAAACGTTCTATATTGGCCTATCGGAAAACTCTCTTCGGCTGCGTGTTTTTCTGAGCACTTACCCACGACCACCAAGAGTCAGCTGCATTGCCAACCTAACCTTGAACGGTCCTATGTCCAACGAATCATTTCACCTCGCCTCTGCCACTGACTACCCTCTCGTCCGAGTGACGAAGAACTACAAGCCCTTGGCTCAGAGCACGGTCATCAAGAAGGAAGTGACCGTCGGAAAGCTTCTAGACGCCCATGCCAAGCTTAGAGAGATGGGCGGCTCTGCCGCTGCAGGCGGCGAGTTAGTAGGGCCGTGGTACGTCTACAAGGAAGGCAGCGAGCTTGAGAAGGCAGAGATCACGCAAGAGCAGGTGAGCGTGCTCATTGATGCGGGGGTAGTCAACCGCGAGATCACCATCCACGAGTTGATCCGAGTCGGTCAAGACTTCTCGGGGCCGACTCTCGCGGCCGGTGGAGAGCTGATCGGTCCTTGGTATGTGCTCCGAGAGGGCAACAACTCCTTCGAGACGCTAGGTGACCTCCCCGGTCTCGCCGGTAGAGGCTGAACGGATAGCTCGTAGCACGTTGCTCTGGCGGGTACCCGTTCCGTGAGTCTTGATTTTTCCCCATCTGTGCGGTGGTTAGATCGGCATATCGATCTAATCCTACCGCACCTAGAGACAGCATCCATTGACAGGAAGCTCCTCCAGCGCGCTGGAGAGTTTGCCATCCTGTACAAGGCCCTCCGCGGCGCCCGTGGAGTCCCTGACGACCTCCTCACGCGGTGGCAGAGCGTACTCACGGCGTACGTCAACAGCCAGGAAATCGCCGAAGCCGCTAGGAAGTCGCTCCCCGGGGCCTGGGCGTGGCTCATGCCCTACTTCGTGCTGAAGCACCTCCACGGGCACCTGGTACCCGAGCATGAGGCCACCATGGAGTTCGCCCTCCGGGCTGGCTTTCCCTACGCCAGCGAGGTGGTGCCCTATCGGCGCCTCGACCAACACTACTTTCTTTCACTGTACGAGGGCCGTCGTCTCGATCCGGCTCGCTTCGTGCCAGCTACCGCGCTCAACACGTGCCGCAGCCTGTTGAGCATGGACCGAGACACGGCCTATAGCATCACCCACACGCTGTTCTACCTGAACCACTTCGGACGGTGCCAAATGGGTCACGACCATCCGGCCCGTGGGAAAGTCGTACTGGTGCTGCAGAGCCTCCTTCCCCATTTTGCGCGACGAGGAGACTGGGACGTGTTGGGCGAACTTCTGATTGTTGCGCGTTGCACGGAGGGTTTCCCCTCCACCACGCTCGATCGATATTTAGCGCTCTTCCAAGCGCAGCGAGACCCGGGTGGTTACAGCCCTCCTTCCGAGGCAACGAGGCAAGCGATGGGAGACGACCCAGACCGAGATCGGGTGTTTTTTGCTTGCTGCCACACCACGCTCGTCGCTGCCCTGCTCGACGTGGCTGCGCCGCCGGACGCAGAGCAAGTCCCCCACTTCGAGCTAGAGCCACTCGGTCAGGAGAACGACGACCATGTGCTTCGCCGGGTCCTCGAAGCTCGAAACCGAGCCGTCCTCTATCTCAACGCACAGAGCGAACTCGGGGCCCATGTCCCGACATTCGACACGGTCGTCACACCAAACGGCGAACACCGCGACGACATCGCCGGGGCCTTGGGGCCTGACCGCAATGTCGTCCTATACAGCTTGGCGACGCACGCCGATCCCGGATTAGACGATACCGACGCACTCGACCTTGCCGAGTGCTTTGCTAGAGAGGGCGATGTTGAGGTCGTAGCTCGACTCATGGCTGTCCACCTGGCACAGCGGCCATTGAACAAGCGACTTGCCGCCGTCCTGGACTACCTGCTTCAGTCCCAAAAGCCCGACGGGAGCGTAGGCTACTTCTTGAGAGAGCGGAGACTGCTAGGCGTCGGAGACATTAGCAACATTCGACTGGGCTTGACCCACTTGTTCGTAGAGGCCGTCGAAGCGTGGCTAGACTACAGGATCGCCGAAGGACGTTCGAGCGGCGAATCGGTCTCACAGCCGGTGCCTGCAGCCTAAGCCGTGCACGCAGAGGCCTGGTGGAGGTTACACTAATTCCTTGGGATAGTTGTGCATTGCGCCGACTTGCACCTTGGTCATCCCCGACCTGATCGGGGATCCATGCGAGGCAGCGCACAGATCCCCGCTTTTACGGGAACGACTCCGATGTGAGTTTGCACCCGTATCTCTTCCAGACGGTATTAGTGCTTGCAGGACCGCGTGGGACGAGATGCAGGCTTTCGAGGGTGGTGCATTCGTATACGTTCCGACCTACTTCGTGCACCAGAGATGTTCGGCTGAAGCGAAACGTAGCATTCCCATGCCCTTCGCAGGCGCGCGACGGAGGATCACATGACACGGCGGTAGAGCGCCCCCGGCAGTGAGGCAAGCACCGCAGCAACTCCTCGCCACCGCTTCGTCACATAGACGACGCTCCGCCGCTTTTCGATCGCCGCCACGATCTGCGACGCCGCCCGTTCCGGTGTCGCTACCCAGAATAGGCCTTCACCCTTCGCCATCGCAGTATCTACGAACCCTGGTCGCACGTCCGTCACGACGAGGGCAAGATCCGTCTTCGCAGCGCGGTGACGAAGCCCAGCGAGATAGCGCGCGGCAAAGGCCTTCGTTGCATGGTAGGCCGGGGCTAGCCCGCTCTCGCGCACCGCTGCCACCGAAGTGATTCCGACCAAGTGCCCGTACCCACGCGTCTCGAAGTGACGGTAGGCGGCATCGGCGAGCGCGGCGAACCCGAGTGCATTCGTCTCGACGGTCTCGCGGACGTGGTCCCAAGACATCGCTTCGTCCGTGTGCCCCGTCCCAGCGCTGATCACAACGAGGTCCACACCACCCATGCGCTCTGCGAGCTGGTCAAATCCGCGCCTGGCACCAGCAAGGTTAGTCACGTCCATCTCTGCCGCTTCAGACGTTGCGGGGAGTTCGGCTAGCAACTCCGTGAGGAGATCCGTTCGTCGCCCTGTAACACCGACAGCGTATCCGCGGGCTCCCAAGGCCAACGCAAGCGCGCGACCGATTCCCGAGGTAGCTCCAACGACGATAGCCCTCTTCATCGCGATCAGCGAGGTTGCAAGGGAGCCGCAGCAGGCATGGCTCTACCATCAGTGGTGCTTAGGAAGCGCGAGTGCTCCGGTATGGATGCAAGAACTAGCACTGTTTCAATCCGCTATCTGCTCCACGATGTCGGCGATGATTTGCGTGAGCTTGGGCTCCGCTTCGCCCGCGGCGGCGAGGATCTCAGGGATGGAGACGGGCTCGAGCGCGTCAGGGAAGCATTCGTCGGTGATGACCGAAATGGCGAGTGTCTGCAGCCCCATGTGCTTGGCGACGATGACCTCGGGGACGGTGCTCATGCCCACGGCGTCGGCCCCCATGGCGCGCAGCATCCGGTACTCGGCGCGCGTCTCCAGGTTGGGGCCTTCCACGGCCACGTAAACGCCCTCCTGCAGCTTGAGCGCCCGGTCCAGCGAAGCCTGCTTGGCGACGGCGCGGAGCGGCGCGTCGTAGGGGTCGCTCATGTCGGGGAAGCGCGGGCCCCAGGCGTCCACGTTCGGTCCAGCAAGCGGGTTGGCGCCCTGGAAGTTGATGTGGTCCGTGACCAGCATCAGGTCGCCGCGCCGGAAGTGCGGGTTCATACCGCCCGCCGCGTTCGAGATGAGCAGCGTCTCCAGGCCAAGGGATCCCATGACGCGGACTGGGAAGGTGACCTGCTTCGGCGTATAGCCCTCATAGAGATGGAAGCGCCCCTGCATCGCCAGCACGGGGACGCCGCGCAGCGTTCCCGCGATCAACCGTCCGTGGTGCGATTCCACCGTCGAGACGGGGAAGTGCGGGAGGTCGTCGTAGGACACGTCGGCCGCGATCTCGATCTCGTCGGCGAGCTTGCCGAGGCCAGTGCCCAGGATCAGACCAATGCGTGGCGGATCGGTGCCGAGGTCGAGGTGAGCGCGAACGGCGGCAGCAGCCTCCTCGACACGAGCGCGATACGCATCAATGTCAAAGTCGAGGCCTTCGGTGACGGGCATGGGAGGAGAAGGCTGAAGTTAGAAGGGAGAAGTAGGCGTCCGGCCCTTTGAGCCCTTGTGCACCGCCAAAGTCGTTATCGGAGTGCGCGCGGCGGCGGAGGACAGGCATCGTACTCGAGCAGTGCCACAGAGCATGTGCGCACGTGCTTGCGTGGCCAGACGCGCAATAGCCGACGGGCAAAGTTACGCCCGGGGCTTCCTTCTCGACCTGCGGCGTACTTCGACGGAGACCGGACCAAGCGACACGTCTGAGGGCGCGGCAACCCAACCCGCAGGCAGGCCCCTCTTCACTTTACACTTCTGCCTTCCTACTTCTCGCTTCCCCCTCAGTCGATGTCCTCGATGATGCGCCGGATGGTCGCCTTTTCGAGTTCCGTGTCGCGCTGCACAGTATCTGGCACCGCCGGACGGGCGGGCGGCGTGAAGAGGGCCCGGAAGTCCATCGCCGACCGTGAGGGGTCGGCCGGGGCAGGCTCGCTCGGGCGTGTTTCCGCGGGTCGTGCTTCCGCTGGGCGAGCCTCGACTGGGCGCGCCTCCGTAGCGCGAGGCTCGGCCGGACGGGACTCGGCAGCGCGTGCCTCCTCGATTGGAGTTTCGGGTTGGACGGGGGCGTCACCGACGAGCGGTGCTCCGGCGGCAGGCAGGGCGCGACGGGTGCCCTCAGCCACGCGGGGGAAGTAGCCGGTCGGCTCCTCGCCGGTGAACGCGGCCAGGATCTCCAACTCTGACGTGTGGAACGCGCGCAACCGAGCCGTTACCTCGGAGATGCGGTTGTTGAGCTTCGAGAGGTCCTGCTTGGCGAGGTAACGCTCGTGCTCGGCGTCCTGCACGAGTTGCTGGGCGCGCATCTCGGCCTCTTCGGTGATGAGCTTGGCGCGCTGCTCGGCCGTCTCCTGCGTGCGTCGGGCGTTCTCGCGGGCAGAGTGCACGGCCTCCTGAAGGGCCTCCTCAATGCGGACATAGTGGGCGAGTTTGCCTTCGAGCTCCTGCACGCGCGCCTCGGCGCGGCGGTTGTCACTCAGGAGCTCTTCCCACTGGCGGGACACCTCGTGGAGAAAGTTGCGGACCTCGTCTTCGCTAATGCCTCGGAAGGCGCTAGTGAATTCTTTTTTCCGAATCTGAAGGGGGTCGAGCATGCGATGCCTCGATGGGTCGGTGGAGGGTGGCTGGTAAAACGTGGACGGGTGAAGTCTGGGAGGACCAACCGATGCAACGTGCGGTCGTTCTTTTCGAGCGGCAGCACGGTTTCACGAAGCCGCTGCAAGCTACGGCTTTCCACCGCCGTTCTGCGGAAAGGTGTCGGAAAACGTGACGAAGGCTGTGCTACCCACGTGCCCCGAAGAGTGCCGAGCCAATGCGCACGTGCGTCGCGCCCTCCTCGATGGCGACCTCGAAGTCACCGCTCATCCCCATCGAGAGGTAGGGCAGCCGGTCGCGCCCAACCTGCTCGGCAAGGCAACGGAGACGTCGGAACTGCGGCCGCACCAGCGTCTCCAATTCGTCGGGCGTGCGGGCTGGCGAGGCTAGTGTCATCAGCCCGACAGGCCGGATGTGTGCATACGCGCTCAGACTGTCGATGAAGCCGGGCGTCTCTTCGGGGGCCAACCCTGACTTCGTGCCCTCGCCCGAGACGTTGACCTGAACGTAGCACGGGAGCACCCGGCCTACCGCTTCGGCCCGCTTGTCCAGTTCGCGCGCCAGGCGCGGGCTGTCGAGGGCGTGGAACACGTCGGCGACCTCGCAGACCGTCTTGGCCTTGTTGCGCTGGAGCGACCCGATGTGATGCCATCGAATCGCCTCGCCCGACTGTGCGTTTACGAAGACAGCGCTATCGTTCGAGGCATCACTCGCGGAGGCCTTGAGGAAGGCACCGGGCAGGGCACGCGCTTTCTCGTCGAGCTCGTGCACCCGATTCTCCCCGAAGTCGCGGAGCCCTGCAGCCACCGCTGCGCGAATGTTGCGAAGCGGAAACGTTTTCGACACCGCGATGAGCGTGACGTCACCCGGCACCCGGCCAACCCGCGTCGCTGCTGCGCTGATGCGCGCGCTCATCGCGTCGTACCTAGCGCGCAGGCGCTCGCTGAGGTCAAGGAGATCGGCGGTCATGGACGAGGGAGACGGCTCGGGCGGGGAGAGTGGCAGAGCCAACGCAGCAGTCCGCACACGGGTCCGACGACTTGTTTCTGAAAACGCACCTGACTCTCCCCTTTCCCGTGGTAGTTGCGACTCTTTGCGTAGCCGCCCACACGCGTCGGCACCCTGTTTTCCCTCGTCAGGCGTCACGGCCGGATGCCCAATAGCCAGGCTGATACAGCTGGCACTCCTAACTGCCTGGCCCGGCATGTAGTGTGCACGAACGGAGCTACCTGAATTCCCCCTGCTCCGATGGACGAATTACGTGCCCTCTACCGGTCTTTGCTTGCTGACCATCGCCACAACCTGGAAACGCTCCGCGCCCAGGCGATGGCGGGTGAGCCTGCCGCTTGGGACTCCATCCTTCGCGAGGCGCACACACTGAAAGGCTCTGGGGGGCAGTTCGGCTACCCAGAGATCACCAATGCCGCGCGTACACTGCGAGAGGCTCCCGAGGTTGCCCGTCCCGATCTTCTGGATGCGTTGCTAGAGGTCGTCGTAGCCTGCATGGAAGGCCGAGAGATGGCTCCGTGCCCGCCTGTGTCTGGGCCGACACCACCGACTAGCCGCGAGCGCGAGGCGGCTGCCCGGCATGTGTTGGTCGTAGAAGACGACCCCCTCATCGGCTCGGTGATCTGCAACGCGCTGCGCCGCCACGGGGCCACGCCCACACACTGCGACCTGGGCACGAAGGCCGTCGCGATGCTGTTCGACACGCCAGATGCTCCGCCCTTCGATCTCGTTCTCCTGGATATCTCGATGCCTGGCATGAGCGGGCTGGAGGTGCTCGCCCGCATCCGTCGAGAGCCAACCACCGCGGATTTACCAGTGATGATGGTGAGCGCGCACAACGATGCCTCCACCATCACCTACGCGCGATCGCTCGGAGCCGACGACTACCTCACCAAGCCGTTTGCGCCGAAGACGCTACTGCGCCACATCGAGGCGCTGGTGGCGGCGCGCGATCTGGGCACACCTGTTGGGGTGAGCACGGCCGCCGCTGCTTGACTCTCTAACCACAGCACCGGGCCCATGAGGGGGACCCGGATACCCGTTCCGAGGTAAGCCTGGTATCGTTCGGAGCGTCCTGGCGCGTACGTTGTTGCCTGCACCGCCTGCGCACGCTAGCGGATGCTTCCGGTCCACGATAGCGCCTCCCTGTCTTCCCCTCGCATTCCGTCGATGCCCTTTACCGCCACGCCGACGCCCGTCGATGCTGCCTCCCACGGCATCCGGGCACGCCTCCTCGACCGCTACCGGGCCGTTCGTGCCCACACCGAAGCCTTCTGCGCGCCTCTCGCTATCGAGGACTACGTCGTCCAATCGATGGCCGATGTCAGTCCCACCAAGTGGCACCTCGCGCACACGACCTGGTTCTGGGAGACCTTCGTCCTCACGCCGTTCCTCGACGGCTACGCGCTCTACGACGACCGCTTTCCGTTCCTTTTCAACAGCTACTACGTCCAGGCAGGCGAGCGCCACTGTCGCGCCCAGCGAGGCTACCTGTCGCGGCCCACGGTCGACGAGGTCAAGCGCTACCGGGCGCACGTAGACGCGCACATGGAGCGGCTACTCGACGGGTTCGACGAGGACGCGCACCGGCCCCTCGCCGACACGGTCGAGATCGGGCTGCACCACGAGCAGCAGCACCAGGAGTTGATGGTGACAGACCTGAAGCACGTCTTCGCGGTCAATCCACTCCGCCCTGCCTATGATGCCCGGCCCCACGTTCAGGCCGACGACCCAGGACCGATCGACTTTGTCCCGTTCGAGGGTGGCATCCATCACGTGGGCTTCGCAGCCCCAGAGGGCGCGACGGTGGGCGAGCGGTTCCATTTCGACAACGAAGGGCCTCGCCACCGCGTCTTCCTCGAACCCTATGCCCTCGGCGACCGCCTGGTGACGAACGGCGAGTTCCTCGCGTTCATGGCCGATGGCGGCTACGAACGCGCGGAGCTATGGCTCTCGATGGGCTTCGCGCATGCCCAGGAGCACGGATGGACGGAGCCCTTCTACTGGGAGCGCCGCGACGGCGAGTGGATGCACTACACGATGCACGGCTTCCGCGAGGTCGACCCCCACGAGCCCGTCTGCCATCTCTCCTACTTCGAGGCGGACGCCTATGCTCGCTGGGCCGGAGCCCGCCTTCCTACTGAGTTTGAGTGGGAGGCAGCCGCCCAATCGCTCCCCATCGCCGGGCCGTTTGTGGACGCCGGACACCTCCATCCGTCCGCGTTCTCAAACCCCGCCGGCGTCCCGGTCGGGGGCGACGGGGCACCAGCCGACGTGCCACTGCTCCGGCAGATGTACGGCTCGGTCTGGCAGTGGACGTCAAGCAGCTACGGGCCATATCCCGGCTACCGCCCCGTTGAGGGGGCGCTGGGCGAGTACAACGGCAAGTTCATGTGCAACCAATACGTCCTCCGCGGCGGCAGTTGTGCCACGAGCCGCTCGCACATCCGGCCCACCTACCGCAATTTCTTCCCGCCCGAGGCCACGTGGCAGTTCACCGGCCTCCGTCTCGCGCGCAGCCTGTAGGACGGACCGTCGCTTCTCTCTCATGGATCGTCGTTCCTCTCTCACGTCTCTCACCTCGGTCCCATGACCAACGCCATCACCTCCAAGCCTCTCGACACTGCGTTCCTTGCCGATGTCGTCGAGGGCCTGACCGGCTCTCCAAAGACGCTTCCCTGCAAGTACTTCTACGACGAGCGCGGATCGGCTCTGTTCGACGAGATCACGGAGTTAGAGGCCTACTACCCTACGCGGACAGAGACGGCGATCATGGAGCATCACATCGCAGCGATGGCCGCTGCGGTGGGTCCGCGCGCTGCGCTCGTGGAGTACGGGAGCGGGTCCAGTCAGAAGACACGCATGCTGCTCGGCGCCCTGCCGAACCTCGCCGCCTACGTGCCCATCGACATCTCAGGCGACTATCTCCAGCAGCAAGCCACCAGGCTCCGTGCGCAGTTTCCAGAGACGTTAATCCTACCTGTCGCCGCCGACTTCACGACGACGTTTGACCTCCCAGCGCTCCCTCCCGACACGAAGCGTCGGGTCGTCTATTTCCCAGGCTCGACCATTGGCAACTTCGCACCGGACGCTGCCGAGCGTCTGCTGCGCCGCATGGCGGACATCGCTGGACCGGGCGGCGGGCTGCTCATCGGCGTGGACCTCGTGAAAGACCGCGACGTGCTCGTCCGCGCCTACGACGACCCGCAAGGCGTCACGGCGGCGTTCAACAAGAACCTGCTGGCCCGAATTAACCAAGAGGCTGGAGGCACCTTCAACCTGGACGCGTTCGAGCACGAGGCGCGCTGGAACGACACCGACGCCCGCATTGAGATGCACCTCGTAAGCCCCGTCGCCCAGACCGTGCACGTGGGCGACACGGCGTTCGGCTTTGCGGCAGGGGAGTCGATCCATACCGAGAACTCGCACAAGTACACCCTCGACGGATTCTCTAAGCTCGCTGGGCGGGCGGGGTGGACGCGCCGCCACATCTGGACCGATGCGGCGGACTGGTTCAGTGTCCAGTATTTTGAGGCTGCTCCCCCTCGCAACTAGGCTGTTTCAGCGCGGCACTGTTTGTGCGAAGGTGGGGTCCCCCAGCCGTTCCACCCCACCCCACCCCCTCGATGGCCTCGAAAGTGCTCGGGATCGACATCGGGGGCACCGGTATCAAAGGTGCTCCCGTTCATCTCAAGCGTGGCGAGTTGATCGCCGACCGACACCGCATCCCGACGCCTCAACCCGCCACGCCAGAGGCTGTCGCCGAAGTCGTCGGGGCTATCGCCAAGCACTTCGACTGGAAGGGACCCGTCGGCTGTGCGCTGCCCGGCGTGGTGCGCCACGGCACGGTCTACACGGCCGCCAACATCGACAAAGGGTGGGTGGGCACGAACGCGAAGAAGCTGCTGCGCAAGGTGCTGCCTGAGCCGCCCGTCGTCCTCAACGATGCCGATGCGGCTGGCCTCGCAGAGGTGCGCTACGGAGCAGGACGACGCCACCGGCGCGGCTCGCTGCTCCTGCTCACCTTCGGCACAGGCATCGGGAGCGCCCTCTTTCGCGACGGCGACCTCGTCCCGAACACCGAACTGGGGCACCTACACTTTCTCTCAGGGAGGCACAGCGGGATCGCCGAGCACTACGCCGCAGCCCGGCAGCGTGAGGACGACGACCTAAGTTGGGAAGCGTGGGCAGACCGCGTCCAGGCATACTTGGACTACGTTGAAGAGCTGCTCAATCCGGACACGATCCTCATTGGCGGGGGGGTGAGCAAACTGAAACGGTGGAGCCAGTTCGGCCACCACCTCTCCACCCGTGCCAAGCTGTTGCCCGCCGAATTGCAAAACAACGCCGGCATCGTGGGTGCCGCGGCTGCTGCCGATTGAGGCGCGTCGAATGGCTCGACCTTTCGCCTGGTTATGCCGGCCCCGTTGAGGGTACCGTGGCTACGGCTCATCGTCGTCGATGACTAGGCCCGACGGGCTCCCTATTTCTGTAGGCCGCAGGCACAGTCGATTACAGAGTCGTTTGCAGGATTTGCCTTTCGAGAGCCTGCGCTACCGCGTATGTTGCGCCGTTCCACTCCGTAGTCCGTGTCTTTTCCCCGATCAATGCTTCGCCACCTTTTCGGCCTCACGGTCGCCCTGAGCTTCGTCGCTCTCGCTCCCTCGACCCTCGCTCAGACCGTCCTCACGTTTCCGGGTGGCGTTGCGCATGACCACGAACGGTGTGCGACGCCTCAGCCCACGCTGCAGGACCGCCGCATGATGAAGGACGTTGATGTGGAGGCCGCTCTAGCGCGCCTCGCTGGACAGGAGCTCGTGGTGCCCGTCGCCTACCACGTCATCCGTCCCGACAACCGGCAGGCCGACATCCCTGACACCCGGCTCGATGCGCAGACGGACAGCCTGAACCGGCAGTTCGAGGGCACCGGCATCCGCTTTGTCACAGTCAGCGTGGACCGCACCGTCAACGCGGCATGGTACAACGGCATCGACCTCGGCAATGCGCTTGAGCAGACGGCCAAGCGCACCCTCGCTATCGACCCCGCCCGCGTGCTCAATCTCTATTTCTCCGAGATCGACGCCCTGGGATGGTGCTACTTCCCGACCTCGTTCCCTGAGTCCAGCACGCAGCACGGCTGTTTCATGGCTACCGGCTCCGAGCCTGAAGGTGGCCTCGCTCCCTACGACGGCGGCGACACCGCGACGCACGAGATCGGCCACTTCTTCGGCCTGTTCCACACCTTCCAGGGCGGGTGCAGCGGTGGCGACGACGTTGCCGACACTCCAGCCGAGGCGGAGCCCAACTTCGACGGCTGCGACCCCATGCGAGACACCTGCCCGAGCGACCCTGGCTTTGACCCGGTCACCAACTTCATGGACTACAGCACCGACGCGTGCCTGAACGAGTTCACGCCGGGCCAGATCGCTCGCATGCAAGCGCAGGTGGCCGCGTTCAAGCCGACGCTCCTGCTCGGGCAAACTGCAGGACTCGGGCTCGGCCGCGAGGCGTACGACTTCGGCGAGATCTTCGCGGGCGAGACGCTCACGCAAGACCTCTTCGTCGCCAACTACGAGGCCGAGGTCGGCGCCTCGTTTGCCGTCACAAGCGCGACGCTCAGCGGCGACGCGGACGCCTTCGAGGTGTCGTTCCCGGACAGCCCGACGACACTCGGCCCGGGAGAACGGCTCCCGCTCACCGTCACGTTCAAGCCGACCGACGGCGGCACGTTCACGGCAACCATCACCGTCACGACCGATGACCCGGAAAATGGTACGCTCGAGATCGCGCTCGAAGGCAACAGCGTCAACGCCCCGGTAGCCACGCTGAGCCCGGAGACGTTCCGCCTCGCCGTAGATCAGGGCACGTCGCGCACGGGGACGGCCCGCATCGGGAACGTAGGCCCCCAGCCGCTCTCGTTCGAGTTTGTGCAGCCTGACCCGACCTCGTTCGTCGTCGATATCACTCCATCGTCAGGCGCCATCCTGACCGGACAGACCGGCGAGATCGAAATCACCCTGGACGCCGGGACGCGTGCTCCTGACGACTACGACGAGACCCTCACCATCACCACCAACGACCCAGAGAACGCCTCGCTGGAGTTGCCCGTGGTTATGCGCGTCCGCGCTGTGGTGGACACGGAGGACCGAACAACGCCCTTCGCGTTCGAGCTGGACGGCAACTACCCCAACCCCTTCAGGCCCACCACCACCATCCGCTTCACGCTCGCGGAAACCGCCCCGACCACGCTTGTGGTCTATGACGCCTCGG
>JBCBEX010000036.1:0-37178 GCA_038528235.1 Bacteroidota bacterium | reverse complement strand
GCGAGAGGGCGATGTTGGGGAGGATCGGGAGCTGCTCGACGGCTGACTCCTCGATGGGGTTGGTGTCGAAGCTGTAGGTGTAAAACCAGACGTTGCGCCGGTTGTAGAGGTTGAGCACCTGCAGCGTGAGTTCATAGTCGGCGAACCCGAAAAAGCGGCCGGTCTTCGTGAAGCCGACGTCCACGCGGTGGTAGGCGGGAAGCCGCTCGGTGTTGAGAAGTGGCGAGTAGAGGCCGTTGAGGTCGTTGCTCGAGAACGGGTTGTTTTGGAGGCTAAACCTGGATTGGGGAAGCGTGTAGGCCTGCCCCGTCTGGTAGATCCCGGCCGTCGTGAAGGTCCAGTCGCGGCCGATGTCGAGGTCGAGCACGAGGGTCGCGTCGTGCAGACGGTCGTACTTCGGCGGATAGAAGAGGAACTCCCCCGTGTCGGGGTCTTCGTTGACGCCGGGGAAGAGGCCGTCTTCGGGGAAACGACGGCGCGTCGTGCTGATGGTGTAGCTCGCGAGGCCGGTGATCCGCCCGATCTGCTTCTCGGCGAGCAGTTCGAGGCCGTAGGCGTAGCCATCGCCGACGCGAAAGAGGTCGCGGTAGCTGAAGCCAGCCGCGTCCTGCAGCACGGGGTTGATCTCGAAGAGGTCGTCCATCGTGCGGTAGTAGACCTCGGCGTCTAGCGCCCAGCCACGGGCGGGCTTGGTTTTGAGCCCCATCACGACCTGGTCGGACGATTGCGGGCCAAGCCCGGTGTCGGTCATCACCCACACGTCGAAGCCGGAGAAGGACTCGTTGGAGATCAGCGAGAGAAACTGCGAGTAGCGACCGTAGGCGAACTGCAGCACGGCGTTGTCTCCGAACTTGCGCTCCAACTGCGCGCGCGGTTCGAGGCGGACGTATTCGCCCGAGCCGTGGTAGCTCACGCGCAGCCCCGTCGTCAGCTTCCAGTCGGCCGTTGGCCGGTAGACGGTCTGGCCGTACGCCTGGAGGTAGTTCGCCTGGAGGTCCGAGAGAAACGACGGCTGGTTGTCGAAGGTGTCTTCGAGGAAGAGCGACAGGTTGCCCGCCCAGACGCCCACCATCGTCTCGAAGCGTGCGCTCGGCAACCACTCCAGGTCGGAGCGGAGCGAGAAGTCGGTGGCAGTGTTGTCGCGCGTGAACTCCGTACCCGCGAACTGGCCGACGGGGAAGTTGAAGTACTGCGACGCGGTCGCGTTCGTGCGGATGAAGACGTTTTCAGAGAGGATGCGCGTGTAGCCGAGACTGAGCGTGCGGTTGCCGTAGTCGAGGATGAAACGTGCGTCGTCGAAAATGGGCACGTCGACGCGGTCCTGGCCGAGGTAGGTCGAGATCGAGAGCTTGTCGCGCGGCGTGAGGTCGAGCGCCACGCGGGCGTTGACGTCGTAGAAGTAGTAGCTGTCCGGAATGCCCGTGAGGTCAGCCTCCCGAAGCGCGGCCAGCAGCGGCTCCACCGTGGAGCGCCGTGCAGCAACGAGCCACGAGCCGCGTGCGTTGCCAATCTTGAGCGGCCCCTCCAACCCGACGCGCGAGGCGAGGAGTCCCACGCCGAGGCTCGCGTCGAACTCGTTGCGGTTGCCCTCGCGGTTGTAGATGTCGATCACCGAGCCGAGCCGTCCGCCGTACGGCGCCGGGTAGCCGCCTTTGTAGAGGCGCACGTCCTTGATGGCGTCGGTGTTGAAGATCGAGAAGAAGCCAAAGAAGTGGGTCGGGTTGTAGACGGTCGTGTTGTCGAGGAGGATGAGCGTCTGGTCGGGCGAGCCGCCTCGGATGTAGAGCTTCGAGGAAAAGTCGTTGGCCGCCTTCACGCCGGGGAGCAGCTGGATCGAGCGGAAGAGGTCGTTTTCGAACGCCGACGGGATGCGCTGCACGAGCGCGATGGGCACCTGCTGCACGCCCACCGCGCGCTCCTCCTCGATGGGTAACTCGGCCTCGACGGTGACCTCGCCCACGATGGACGCCTCCGGCTCCAGGTCGATGTCGAGGCGGCGCGTTCCAGCTTCGAGGGTCAGCGTAAGCGTCTGATCGGCGTAGCCGATGTAGGAGAAGCGCAGCGTGACCTCGCCGGGCGCAAGTCCGGATAGCGTGTAGAACCCCGACGTGTTGGTCGTCGTCCCGCGCGTCGTGCCCGCGACGGTGATGGTCGCCTGGATGAGCGTCTCCCCGGAGCGGGCGTCGCGGACGTAGCCGTTGACGGTCGCCCGCTGCGTTGGGGCGCGCTCAGGCGTGCTCTGCGCGAACCCAGACGGTGCGAGGAGAACGAGGGCCAGCGTCAGCGCGAGGAGCGCGCGAATAGAAGACATGGGACGGAGCGGAAGAATAGCGCTCCAGGCGGAGAGGCTCCACCGGAAAGGAACGCTAGCACAAAGAAGAGCCAGAGCGAGGAGATGCCAGAGCGGCTGACGCGGTTAACGGAGCAGCCGCCACCGGGTTAGCCGTTGTTCGTGAAGGTTGCGTAACGAACGTCGGCCACGGTGGGGCGCCTCCGTGAATGATTGGACGGTCGGAACAAGCGGACCGATGGCAGAGATCACGCGCCTCAACGTACCCACCCCCTATCTTGACGCGGCCAACCCCTCACCACCTTGCGCGACCGTCTGCCCTTTTCCATGCCGACACGTCTCGGCGTCTTGCTGAGCCTCGCGCTTCTTGCCGCCTGCGGCGACGCGACCGTGCCGGCCCCTTCGCCGACCGCGCCCGATTCGACCCGCGTCGAGACCGCCGCGTCGGACTCGGCTGCGCTGGCACGGCTGGACTCGCTGCGCGCCGCTGCTGCCGCTGGCAACTCGCTGGCGGAAACGGGCCTCGACTCGATGCTCGCCGAGCTCGACCTCGACGCGGTGACACCAGGCTCCACCGCACTGGATACCGCCGCGGTGGGATTGTCCACCGCGGACGCCAGCGTTGCAGATGCCAGCGCACCCGTAGCCGATAGCGCCGCCGTGCCAGCGCCAGCTACGGTGGCTGCCGCGCAAGCCACGCCACCCAGCGCAGCACCCGCCACGGCGCAGGACGACCGTCTTGCCGAACTCGAAGGCAAGATCGACTCCTTGACGGCCCTCGTCGGCCAGTCGCTGCAGCAACAACGGCAAGCCCGGGCCGCCGTCTCCGACTCGCTGAACCTCGCTGAAAATGCCCAAAACGTCGCCAAAGCGGCGCGAGACACGGTCGGTCGTCTCGGGTGGAAGATCTTCTTTGCCTTAATCGTTGGCATCACGGCGTTCTATCTGATTCGGCTCGTCACCTTCATCCTCGACACACTAGCGGCGCGCACGGCCGAGCGGCGGCTCTTCTACAAGCGACTCATCCCGATCCTCCGCATCGGCATCTGGATCTTCACCGCCTACGTCGTCATCAGCACCATCTTCGGGCTGGGCACCAATGAACTCGTCGCCGCGGGCGCGGCGCTTGGCGTCGCGATCGGCTTTGCCGCGCAGGACGTGCTCAAGAACATCTTCGGCGGGCTCATCATCGTCTTCGACCAGCCGTTCCAAGTCGGCGACAAAATCGCCGTCGGCGGGACCTACGGCGAGGTCGTCGAGATCGGCCTGCGCTCGACGCGCATCGTCACGCCGGACGACAACCTCGTCTCGGTCCCGAACGCGCAGGTGGCCGACGGCCAGGTGTCGAACGCCAACGCGGGCGCGCTGGACTGCCAGGTGGTCACCGACCTCTACCTCCCTGGCTGGGTGGACGTCCACCAAGCCAAACAGATCGCCTACGAGGCCGCGGCCACGTCGAGATACGTCTACCTCGACAAGCCCATCGTGGTGATCTGCAAGGACGCGTTCAAGGAGACGTTTCTGCTGCACCTCAAGGTCAAGGCCTACGTTCTCGACACCCGCTACGAGTTTCTGCTCATGAGCGATGTCACGGAGGCCGCGAAGGCGGCCTTCCGCAAGGCTGGCCTGCTCGAACCGATGCCGGTACGCTCCTACCTGGTGGAACCAGACACGCCACCTTCGGCTGCCGATTCCAAGGCTTCGCCGGTCCGTGGCGACGGGGCGACCCGGCCGCCGAGCGCCCCTGGCACCGTCTAGCCCTCGGGCAGCGCCCACCCTATCGCCCTCATGGACGACGTTCATATCCCTTCGGAGCCCCAGGCTCGCGACGCCGACCGCCTCGCCGTCTGGCTCACCGCCACCGACGGTTTCGCTCGTGCGCACCTATCCACCATTCGTGCATCCCTAGATGCGACCGTGTGCACCCCGCTGGTCGTGCTGTTGACCGACCTCGGCGACGCGCACCGCGCACACCTGGACACACTCCCGACGGGCACAGATCAAGCGCTCCCGGACCGCCGCGCGCTGTGGGCGATGCTCACGCGGTATCGCGTCCTCGTAGAGGAGCAGGTGCTTGCACCGATACAGGAAGTCCTCGCCCAGAGAAACGTGGCCGAGCGGGTCGAAGCGGCCACGTTTACGCCGTTTGACCTGCTGCACGGCTTCTCCGCCGACATCCCGGGCCGCCTGACGCGCCGAGAGCCCGACGACTTGTTGCAGCCTACCCCAGGCGACTCCACACGTATCCGTCTGCGCAAGACGGTTGCCCAGCAACGCCGAGCAGTCCGTTCGCAGCAACGTGCCCTCACCAACGGACTACGCAGGCTGGTCAGGAAAGAGCCGCGTCCTGCTCCGGTGCCTGAGCAGACCGTCCACCTTCAGGCCCTCCTTGACTACCACGCCCACGTGCGTCTCGCGGGTGTCTTCGCGTCCCTGCATGAGGCTGCGCAGCAGAGCATAGCCACAACCCTCGCCGATGTCACAGAAGCGATCGACGGGTGGCTGCACGCCGTACTGCGTGCCGAGGCAGCGCTCGACCGGGCCAGGCTCCACGACCTCGAACTGGCCTGGCCGGACGAGGTCGTCGTGCGCATGACGAAGGGCGATCGCGCGGAGGATGACCTCGCTGCAGCGCTCCCCACAGATCCGCTTTCTGAGGACGAAACCGCGCTCGTGCGTGCGGCGCTCGACACGGCACTAGTGCTCCAGCGTGCCCTCGACGATGCCCGTACGCTCGACGTCGCGCAGAGGTGTGCCGAAGCCCACGCGGCACTCGACGCGGCACATGCCGTGCTCCAGAACGACATCGATCGTAGTTCGTCGTACGGGCTGCGGCCGGCGCGGATGCTCCCCCCCGAACCCCAGCGGCCTGCCACTAGGGCCGCGGTGCGGGCGCACGACTGGAAAGACTGGTACCCGAAGCTGGGCGCACGGCTCGCACTCATGCGCACGCTTCTGGACTTGCGCGCCCTCCTGCTTGCCGAGCTCGATGGCCTCGTTGGCCGGGTGGGTCAGAGCGGCCTGCGCCCCGTCCTCAGCGCCGTGCAGGACGTAGTAGACGACCTCCTGACCCTCAGCCAGGCCGCCGAACACGCCTGCCAGACAGCCGCCGCTGACGACGACGTCGCGGGGCTGACCACAGCGCTACGGGCGCTGCTCGGCGAAGCCGTCAACAAGACCGAGGGGCAGCTGGTCCGTCGCCTCCAGACGAGCAGCTTATCGTCAGCGCTCGAACGCGGCCTTGCCGCCGCAGAGACCCGCATCGCCGACGCCGTAAACGCGCTACCCGAGCATCTGTCGGTCGCGGCAGACCTAGAGGACCGCCCGCTCGATCCGACCCAAAAAGCAGAGCGGGCCGTCGTGCGCGCGATGGCACGCACCGTTCTGGACCAAAGCTTCCTCGCACGCCTCGGGGAAGGCGGGGAAGCACTCAAGCAGCCGCTCTTCCGCGTTCTCGCCAAGGCTGAGGAGGTCCAGTCGGCTGTCCATTACAATCTCGACGCCGCGCTCGAAGAACTAGGCAGCACGCTTCCGGAAAGCACCAAGACAGTTGCCCCATCCATAGTGCCCGGCGCTGAGGAGGAAAGCGAGGTGGACCTGCTCGCCATCGCTCCGGCGAGCGTCGAGGATGCGGCGGAGGACGAGTCCGACCGCGAGGCGGCCACGAGTGAGGTGGGAACAGAGCCACCACGCACGGCCAAGCCGTCTGGGTCCATTCCATCGGCATCGCCGGGCTCAACCACACCGGGCAACCCGGAGGCGAGTGAATCCACTGGCGAATCGGACACGGTGTCTGCGGCTGAGCGCATTGCCTCTGCGCGCGAGTTGACGGTAGCAGGCCTCGCGCGGGCAGCAGAGCGCCTCGCAGGCATAGTAGAGCCGCTGCATAATCCGTGGACCGGGTTCCTAGGCCGGGCTACCCAGGTCTTCGAGCGGCGCTGGGGGATGCTCCACCAGCGCATCGAAGCGGCGGGCGTCGAGGGGCAGTTCATGGACATGAAGCTGCGCGTCGCCGACGAAGGCGCCCGGATGGGCCGCGAGGCCCAGAACCGTTTGCGCATCGTGGGCAAGCGGGTTGCCTCCGAGGCCCAGCGGCTGTGGAAGCAGGCCGTGTCGCTCATCCGGCGAGGACAAAGCGCCGCGGGGCTCACCCAGAACGTAGCCGCGCGGCAGGCCACGCTGGATGCCCTCGGCGAGATCACGACCATCCGGCAGCGCCTCCCGCTCGTTTACCGTCGCTTGTTTTCGTTCGACCCGATCGCCGACCCATTGCTGCTCCAAGGGCGCGACGCCCAACTCAAGACGCTAGATGGCGTATTCAATCGGTGGCAGGCACAGCAACCCTCCAGTGCGGTCGTGGTGACCGGCCCGATGGGTGGGGGCGCGACCTCGTTCCTACGCGTAGCTGCGGGCACGCTTCTGACCGGCCTTCCAGTACACCGCGTCGATCTTACCGAGCGCCTAGCCGACCCCGACCGCCTCGCGCTTGCGCTCGCTGAAGCGTTCGAGATCGATTTGTCACAGGACGAGGACGCGAACCTGTCGCGGTTGGGACAACTAGAGCGGCACCTCCTCGCGGGTCCGGATGCACCGAGACGCGTGTGCCTCCTGGAGCACCTCGAGCACCTGATGCTCCGGACGGGCGGCGGCCTCGCCCCGTTGGAGACGGTCCTGACGTTCCTCAGCCGTACCGATCACCGCGTTCTCTGGCTAGCCACGATGAACGAGTCGGCCTGGCGCTTCGTAGCTCGGACCGCGCCCGCACTCACGGGCCTGGTGACGCCGCTTCCCTTGCCCTCGCTGGACCGAGCCGCCCTCGAAGCGCTGATCCTCAAGCGCCACGCCCGAAGCGGCCTTCCGCTCACGTTCGACGAGCCTCAGGCACCCGCGCCCCTCCTGGTACGCCGCCTCAAAGGAGCCAACAACGACGCCACGCGGCAGGACCTGCTTCGCGCCGACTACTTCGACCGGCTGGCCCGCGCCTCTGGTCGCTCCATTGCGCTGGCCCTCTTCTACTGGCTTCGCAGCCTCGACTTCGAGGCGGCCGACGACCGTCTCACCGTCCGTTCTCTTCCGCCGCTGGATTTCGGTTTTCTTGCGAGCTACGACCTGCCACGCGCGTTTGCGCTCAAAGCGCTACTGCAGCACGGCACGCTCACGCTGAGCGAGTACCAGCGCGTCTTCCGCTCCACGCCGCGGGAGGGCTACCTCCTGTTCGAGTCGCTGGCAAACGAGCTACTCATAACGCGTGCCAACGGCACCACCAACGCCGCAGCGCCGGGCGCACCCGTGGGGGTGCGCCTCGGGGAGCGATACCGCATCCACCCGCTCTTGGTGCACCCCGTTGCTGAAGCGCTGCGAAGCCGGAACATGATGTAGGAGCGTCCCGAAACCAGCCGGTCCGCTCTTGGAGTCAGGATGGTGCAGGCGTGTGCGCCCCCCACACCGCTCAATCCTACTGCTCAGCCAGCGTTTTCTTGAGTTGCTGGATCGTGTCCACCGGCGTCGGGTCGACGCCCTGGAGCATCGCGAGCCAAAAGGAGACGAAATCGCCGAGTTGGAGCAGAGAGAACATGCGGCCGAGGCGCGTCGAGCCCTCAGCTGGTACCTCGTTCCACGACGCCACGTTGTCGTCGAGCAAGCCTTGCGTGATCGTCATGCGCTTCTGGATCTGCGCGTGATCGCTCTCGTCGCGAAGCACCACGACCGCCATTTGCTGCGAAATCGACACGGGGGCCGCCTCGAAGCCCATGATTTCGTTGTGGTTGAGCTCGGCAAAGAGATTGCCCACAGCCGGCGCCTTTGCGTTCTCGTGGATTTGCGTGCGCCAGCGGAGGTTGACCGCCTCCAGAAAACCCGTACCGCTGTAGATCACAGCCAGCTTGCCATAGAGCACCTCCGCGAGATCGAACGCGGCGTTGCCGTCGGTGTCGGCCATACGTTCTGCGCGCGCGCTAGCTTCGCTGAGGGCGGCGTCGAGCGCGGCATCGGGCAGGTCGGTCATGCCCAAGGCGCGCGCAAGACGAAGCAGCACCGAGAACGAGTACCCGAGTGCAGCGCGGGGCTGCAAGCCGCCCGGCACAACAACGTGGGCGAGGTTGTGGGCCTTTGCCTCGTCAAGGAGCGTCCCGCCTGTGGTGACGCAGAGCACGGTCGCACCGCGATCGAGGGCCTGGCGGAAGGCCGAGAGGGTCTCCTCAGTACCGCCGGAATAGCTCGACGCTACAACAAGCGTCTTCGGCCCCACAAACGCAGGGAGTTCGTAGCCCCGGACCACCGACATCGGCACCGGACTGGTCGCCTCGCAATAGGTCCGTGTGAGGTCGCCACCGATAGCCGATCCGCCCATGCCGCATACAACGACTGCGTCGAAGTCGGTGGCCGACCAGCTAAGGCCTTCAACGGAAGCGGCCCGGGTCCAGCCTTCGCGGAAGTGGTCAGGAAAGGCGCACACAGCCCCGAGCATATCGTCGGGATCGAGGCGGTCGAGGGCGGCGGCGAGGTCGAACGTTGTCGTGGATTCCATCGGAGAGAGACAGGGGCGAGAGCGCGGGTAAGCGAAGCCGGCCAGAGAGCCAGGTCGTAGTGGTGCGGCAATCTACGTGCCCGTGGCCCCGGATCGCGTTCACCTGGCTGGCTCCGTCAACTGGAACGCGCCGCCAGCGTCTCCTGGACGACCTCCTGCACGCGTGCCGTCGTGAACGGCTTGCCGAGATAGCCGTCGAAGCCGCAGCGCAGGAACCGCTCGCGGTCGCCCGGCATCGCGTAGGCCGTCACCGCTAGGATCGGCGTGTTCTCGTACCCCGCGAGGTCCCGCAGGGCATTAAGCACATCTACTCCGTCGCGTTTCGCCCCGAGGTTTACGTCCATGAGCACGAGGTCGTACGTGTGGAGCTGCGCTAGGCGCAACGCGTCGGTCTCGCTTGCCACAGCGTCGAGGCGGTAGTGCGGGCCGAGGGCATAGTGCAGCATCCGCTGCGCGTCCGCGCTGTCTTCCACGGCGAGCACGCGGGCTTCCGAGGCGCTCTCGGCACTAACCTCCCCTCGGCGTTCTCCCTGCTGGTCGTCGTTCGCGGGTGCGATCTCTGGCTCTCCCTCCACGCTCGGGAAGATGACCGTAAACGTAGCGCCCGCCCCACGCTCGCTTTCCACGTCGATGGTTCCCTCCATGAGTTCGACGAGCCCCCGCGTGATGGCGAGGCCGAGGCCGCTCCCTTCGTGGGTGCGTGCGATGCCCGTGGACTCCTGGGAAAAGCCTTCAAAGATGAAGGGCAAGAAGCTCGGACTGATCCCGATGCCCGAGTCGCGCACGGCGATGTGCACCCCTCCATCGCGCTCCGAGAGCGTCACCTCAACGCCGCCCACTTCGGTGAAGCGGATAGCGTTGTCGAGCAGGCTGGCCATGACGCGCTGAAACAGCGTGGGATCGAGGATGGCACGGGGCGGCCGTTCGGGCATGTTCAGTTTTACGACCAGCCCTTTCTCGTCGGCGGCGGCGGCGTGCAGCCGGATCGCCTCGCGCACCTCGCGACCGACGTCGAGGTCGGCGGCGCGCACCTCCATGATCCCGGCCTCCAACGTGGCGAGGTCCAAAATGCCATTCAGCAGGCGGAGAAGACGAGTCCCGCTCCGTTCGATCACGCTCACCATCTCGCGCTGCTCGTTCTGAGCCGACTCCGCCAGCAACGCCGAGAAGCCTATGATGCCGGTCAGCGGTGTCCGGAATTCGTGGCTCATGTTCGACAGGAAGCTCGCGCGGAGCTGCATCATGGCCTCGGCCTGTTCGCGTGCGGCGACGAGTTCACGCTCGCGCCGGTGCTGCTCGGTAAGGTCGCGAAGGCTGCACCGGATGAGCGGGGGCGCCTGGCTGAGTGGGCTGAGTCGCAGTTCGCAGACGATGTCGCCCCCCTCGGCGTCGCGGCAGGTCCATTCCTCCGTAAGGGCTTGCTGACTGGCCTGCTGCAGCATCATCGTCAACCGATCTGCCGAGACGACGCCGCCGGGCTGCCAGGGCGGGCTGATGATGTCAAGCGGCTGTCCCAGAAGCGACTCGGTAGCGCGGCCGAGCAGCGCTCCAGCGTTCTGGTTGGCCTGCACGATGCGCCCTTTATCGAGGTCCACGACGAGAATGGCTTCCGGCGCCGTCTCGACGAGTGCGCGGTGGAGTCGGTCCTTGGTGCGAGCCTCCCCCTCGGCAGCACGCTGCGCGGTGAGGTCGATCCCGATCAGGTGCGCGGCGTCGCCGTTGTCGTATTTGTGCGCCACCACCATCAAGTGACGCGCCTCTCCGCCGATGGAGGGCGCGAGGTCGCACGTCGCCTGCTCTTCGTCGCCCGCGAAAAACTCCCGGAGGAACGCCTCCAGGGTGTGCCCAGCGCCGAGAAAGTCGATGGGTTGGTTGATGAATTCGCCCGGTGACAAATCGAAGAGCGCCGCAAGCTGCTCGTTCACTTCGAGGTAGCGAAGGTCGCGGCTTACGCGCGAGATGGTGCCGGGCAGCCCCCGCATGAGCGACCGCAGCCGGTCGTGTGTGCTGCGGAGGTCGTCGGTGGCGTGGTGCAATGCGGTGACGTCCTCTGCGGCGCCGTAGACGCGCTCCGTGACGCCGGCGCGTGCCACCGGCTGTGCCCAAAACCGGATCCAGCGGACGCCCTGACTGGGCGTCACGATCCGGATCTCTCCGTCGATGCGCTGACCCGCCCGGAGGTCGCGGGCGAAGCCTTGCGCCTTCGACTCGTCCTCCGCAAAGACGTAGCGGCAGACGTCGCCGTCGCCTTCCTCGAATTCAAGGAGGCGCTGGAGCGCAGGATTCACCCACCGCAGGCTTAGCTGGCCCTGATCGTGCGTGTGAAGGTCGAAGGCCAGCCCTGGTGTTAGCTCTGAGACGGCACGGTAGCGCGCCCGCTCCTGCCGGAGCCATTCAACCTCACTGCGGAGTTGATGGAGCTCGTCCGAGGGAGGCCGCACGGCACCAGACGCGCCGAGCCGAGCTGTGGCAGCGAACTCAGGAAGCATACCTGAAAGAGATGGGGTGAGCGAGGCGCTGCGAGAAGACAGCGGACTGATGGGGTACATCGTATTTATCGTCCGTTGCATCGCCCGCTTAAGGACGAACCGCGCGATGACTGAGTATCTTATCCGCTCTTTTCTCCGACCTCCCAGCGCATGCTCGATCCCGCTTTCGTCCGCCAGCATCCTGACCGCGTTCGTACCGCTATTCGAGACAAACGTGCAGGCGATCCGGCCCTCGTCGATGCGTTCCTGGCACGTGATGCAGAACGCCGGGAGGCGCAGACGGCTCTGCAGGACGTGCAGCAGCGGCTCAACGAGACAAGTCGTCAGATCGGCCCGCTCATGAAAGCGGGGAAGCGCGAGGAAGCCGCGCCCCTGCTCGCGCAGTCGAACGATCTCAAAGCCCAGAAGAAGGCCCTCGAAGACGCCGCGCGCGGTGCCAGCGTGGCCCAGCAGCGTCTCATGCTGGAGCTACCCAACGTCCCGCACGACAGCGTTCCTGTGGGTGCGACCGATGAGGACAACGTCGTGGTGGCAGAGGTCGGGCAGAAGCCCGACTTTAGCGCCTTCGGTGAGGACTTTCAGCCGCTGCCGCACTGGGAGTTGCTCGACAAACACGGCCTCGTCGACTTCGAGCGGGGCGCGAAGGTGGCCGGTGCAGGCTTTCCCTTCTACATCGGGCAGGGCGCGCGCCTGCAGCGGGCGCTCGTCCAGTTTTTCCTCGACCAAGCCGTTGCACACGGCTACATCGAGATGCAGCCGCCGCTCGTTATCAATGAGGCTTCGGGCATTGGGACTGGTCAGATTCCCGACAAGGAGGCCATGATGTACGAGGCCGAGCGCGACGGCCTATTCCTCATCCCCACGGCCGAGGTGCCGGTCACCAACTTCTACCGCGACGAGATTTTCGATGCGGACGCGCTGCCGGTGAAGTACGCTGCCTACACGCCGTGCTTTCGCCGCGAGGCGGGCTCCTACGGCAAGGACGTGCGCGGCCTCAACCGACTCCACCAGTTTGACAAGGTGGAACTTGTCCAGTTCGTGCGGCCCGAGGACAGCTACGACGCCCTCGAAGCACTGCGCCAGGATGCAGAGCGGGTGCTCGACCTGCTCGAACTGCCTTTCCGACGCCTCCTGATGTGCACGGGCGACATGGGCTTCACGCAGGCCAAGAAGTACGACCTCGAAGTGTGGAGCGCGGGGCAGGCACGCTGGCTCGAAGTGTCGTCGGTGTCGAATTTCGAAGCGTTTCAGGCGCGGCGGGCGCTGATCCGCTATCGCCCCGAGTCAGGGGCCAAGCCTGAGCCGATTCACACACTCAACGGCTCTGGGCTTGCGCTCCCACGCATCGTGGCGGCGCTTCTGGAGAACGGCCAGCAGCCAGACGGCACCATACGCCTGCCGGAGGTGCTCCACGCGTACACCCGGTTTGCCACAATCGGAGCCTAGGTCCTCGCGAGCGGTCCGCACCGTGCAAACGGCTCAGGTTTTCCTGCCAGGAACGTCACACGAGCGTTCCATCGAACAGCATCAAAGCCGGCCCAGCGAACACGGTGGGAGGTTTGATCGGGGGCCCATGTCCCCGCTACTCTCGCCCCATAATGGCTTCTCGCCATGGACCGCCGCTCGTTCCTTTTTCGTCGTCCTGCTGCCCCGGCCTTGTCGCCGATGCCTGTGGGCTCTCTCGCTCCGTTCTCCCCATCGGCCGGTGCACCGTGGGACGAGCGCCGGATACGCCACCTCCTCCGCCGGACCGGCTTCGGCGCGACCGTGCCCGAGGTGGACGCGTTTCGATCGTCGCCAGCGCAAGCCGCCGTCTCCCAGGTCCTCGACGCCGGGCGTCGGGCGCCCCTGCTGACGCCTCCCGACTGGGCTGAACTCGACCGCCCCGAGCGCGGCACGGCGGCCTACAGCCAGTACACGTCCGACAACCGACGCTGGCGGCGCGAATTCGAGCTCGATCTGCTGAGCAGCTACTTCGCACCGACGCTGCGCGACAAGCTGACGGTGTTCTGGCAGAACCACTTCGTCGCGTCCGTCTTCCGCTACGACCTCGCGCGGCACGCCTTCGTCTATGTGCAGACCATCCGCACGCATGCGCTGGGCAACTTCAAGCAGTTTGTGTTCGACATGGGCCTCACGCCCGCGATGCTGATCTTCCTCGATGGGATCAGCAACGCGGTAGGCATGCCGAATGAGAACTACGCTCGCGAGTTGATGGAGCTGTTCACGATGGGCCTCGAAGCCCCCGACGGTTCGCCCAACTACACGCAGGACGACGTGCGTGAACTCGCCCGGGCGCTCACTGGCTGGACCGTCAACCCGCGCACACTCGTCGCCGAGTTTGACCCGGCCCGCCACGACGACGGTGCGAAGACGCTCTTCGGCCGCACGGACCAGTTTGACTATGCGAGCGCGATCGATTGGCTGTTCGAGGCCCGTGCGGACGCGATTGCACACTACGTCTGCACGCGGCTCTACGAAGCCTTTGTCGCGGCACCGGCCAACCCTGCCCACGTCGAGACGCTCGCCGCGCAGTTCAAGACCGACTGGGCCATCGATCCAATTGTCGAGCGCCTCCTGCGGAGCGAAGCCTTCTTCGACGCTGGCGTGATCGGCGCACAGGTCTCCGATGCGGTGTCGTTCCTGATCGGCCGCTATCGAGAGACCGGCACCAGCGCGTTGCCGGAGAGCCAACTCGGCAAGCTCAGCCTACAACTCGAACGGCTGGAGCAGCCTTACTTCCAGCCGCCTAACGTCGGTGGTTGGCCGCGCGGACGCGGCTGGCTGACAACCGACTCCCTACCGAGGCGGTGGACGTTGACCGCGCAGAACATGAGCGGTGTGCTCGCCAACGTGCAGGCGCTCGCGCTGACGTTCCCCGACCCGTTCGATGCGCAGACTCTCGCCGTTGATCTCGCGCTTCACCTGCTCGCGGTACCGCTCGGCGAGGAGGACGAGCGCGTGCTCGGAGACATCCTCTTGGGCGGCCTGCCCCCCTACGAGTGGGACCCGTCCGACATGGGCGTCCGCCCCCGTTACCTCGCGCTGCTGAGCCACCTCGCCGAGCTACCCGAATTCCAGCTGACCTAGACGCCAGCTAACCTGCTCGACCGCCTGCGCGATTGCCCTGCACCCAGCCGCTTGCCTCCACCCCCATGTGCGACCATCATTCCCTCCATCGCCCCCGCGCCATCGCGCTTGAGGACGGGCACGCGCATGACGCTGACCACCGCATCTGGACGCGGCGCGACTTCCTCGTACGCTCTGGACTCGCGGCCACGGCAGGCGGCATGCTGCTCGGCGGCACCCCGGTACGGACGCTCGCGCAAACGCCCTTTTTGCACCACCTCGCTGGGCTCGAAACCGACCGTGTCCTCGTCCTGATCCAGCTCAACGGGGGCAATGACGGCCTCAACACCATCATCCCGGTCTCCAACGACCTCTACTACCAGGCGCGCCCCACGCTCGCGATTCCACGTGCCGAGACCCTCCCACTGACGGACGATTTCGGGCTCAACGCCGAGCTTGGTGCGCTGGAGGGCCTCTGGGGCGACGGCAAGATGGCCGTCGTTCAGGGGGTTGGCTACCCTGACCACAACCTCTCGCACTTCCGCTCGACAGACATCGTCGCGACGGCGGACACGGAGTCAGGCACTACCGGATGGATGGGCCGAGGCCTGCTGGAGGAGTTTCCTGACTACGAGACGAATCCGCCCCCGGCGCCGCCCGCCGTGCAGATTGGCGCGTCCGTGCCGGTGCTTTTCCAGGCGGAGAGCACCAACCTGGCGATGACGTTCGCCAGCGCCCAAGCCGTCGAGCGCGTCGCCTCCGGCGCGGCAGCCTATGACCCGAGCGATGTCCCGGCGACCCGCTTCGGTGAGGAACTCGCCTTCGTCCGCGCCCTGGCGAACGCATCCGTCATCTACCGCGAGGTCATCCAGCAGGCGTACGAGGCAGGAGCATCGGCCAATGCGCCGGACTACGGCCCGCTCTACGAGATGCCGAAGTCGCTCGCTGCCACGGCGCGGCTCATCAAGGGACGCCTCGGCGCGCGCGTCTACCTTGTCTCGCTGGACGGCTTCGACACGCACGCGCGTCAGGCCAACGTGCACACGTTCCTGCTGCGTGCACTCGGTCAGGCGATCGACGCTTTCATGAACGACCTCCGCGCCTCCGGCGACGCTGAGCGCGTGGTGGTGATGACGTTCTCCGAATTTGGCCGCAGGCTCGCGGAGAATGGCTCGGGGGGGACAGACCACGGCACAGCCGCACCAACCATCGTCGTGGGCGACTCCGTGAACGGGGGGATGTTTGGCGGCTTCCCAGACCTCACGGCGCTGGACGACAAAGGCAACCCGGCCAACACCACGGACTTTCGCGCGCTCTATGCGACCTTGCTGGAGCGCTGGCTCGGCCTCAGCGCCGACGCCACTGCAGGCGTGCTTGGCGGGACCTACGAGGCCCTCGGCTTCCTCGACGCCGACACATCGCCGCCCGACCCGACGCTGCCGCCTGACCCATCGCCGGAGTTCGTCCGCTACGAATCAGCCTTCCCCAACCCGTTCCGCCAGCGCACGTCGCTCGCGTTCTCGCTGGAAGAGGCCGCCGACGTTGACGTGGCGCTCTACGACACCGCCGGCCGGCGGCTGCGCACGCTCCAACGTGGCGTTCTCGACGCGGGGCGCCACTCCATCACGGTGGAGGGGTCAGGGCTCGCCGCGGGGACCTACTTTGTGCGCCTGGTCGCCTTCACGCAGCCGCTTCGGACCGAGCATACGTGGACGGTGACGCGCGCTTGACGCGGCTGCCCTCGCTGTTCACGCGGCCGACGACTCTGCTGCGTGGCTTGGCAACGTGATCACGAAGCACGTCCCCTCGCCTGGGATGCTCTCGACGGTCAGCGCGCCGCCATATCCTTGGACGACGATGTCGTGGGCGAGCGACAGGCCGAGGCCGGTCCCTTCGCCCGTCGGCTTCGTGGTGAAGAACGGTTCGAAGATGTTGGCCTGAACCGACTCTGGGATGCCCGACCCGTTGTCTTCGATACGGATTTCTACGTGCTTGCCCGCTCTAACCGTGGACACAGACACTGCCGGTATATAGGACGCGTCGGCGGAAGTGGCCCGCTCTCGGGTCGCGTCGAAGGCGTTGTCGAGGAGGTTGGCGAGCACACTCCCGAGTTCGCGATGGGCGACGAGCACGTCGCCCGCCTCTTCTGCGAAGCTCCAGTCTAGCGTCACATCGAAATCGGGGTGCTGGGCGCGCATGCTGTGGTAGGCAATCTCGGCGTACTCGCGAACGAGCGGATTGAGTGCCACCGCCGCACGCGTGCCCTCCCCGCCCCGCGCCAACTCCATCATGCGCCGCACGATGGCATCCACGCGCCGTCCGTGCTTGTCGATTTTCGCCGCACACGACTTCAAGTCGGCGAGCAAGGCCGAGCGCTCGTCGGGATCGCTTTCTGCTTCGAGCTCGGCGACGAGTTCCTGCGAGAGTCCCGCGAAGTTGGTGACGAAGTTGAGCGGGTTCTTGATCTCGTGCGCGATTCCGGCGGTGAGTTGCCCGAGCGACGCCATCTTTTCGCTCTGGACGAGCTGCGCCTGCGTGCTTTGCAAGTGATCGAGCGCATTCGTGAGCTCCGTGTTAGCGACGCGGAGCTCCTCGCCCCGGGCTTCGAGGCGGCGCGTCTGCCAATAGACACGGCGCGCGTATCGCTCGAGCGTGTAGCTGGCAGCCATCCCGACTACGTTCGCAACGAGTAGTGCCGCGCCCTGCTCCAAGACGTCGAGCCCTGTGGCGACTGGATGTATGGACAACTGGACGAGGTACGCTGCCGAGATCACGGCGCCCACGAGCGCCGCATGCACAAAGCGCATGCGGATAAGGACATGCACGAAGAACAGAAGCACGATGATGCCTGGGTGGGTGGAGAGCGTCCCGGCCAGCCCCCAGTACCAGCCCACGGCCACCAACCCGAGCCCTGTGACAAGGCTTGCCAACGCCACGATTGACGTGAACAGCCGTTGCGCTCGCCTCGCGAACAGCACCGAAACGATGCCCACGAGTGTGACCGCGGTCCCAATGCGGAGGCCCCACAGCGTGCCCACGTACTCGGGCGCTACCCGGGCGTCCACGAGGCCGTAGGGCACAAGCATCCCGACGCCGAGCAGCAGCAGCCATCGCACCTGCCGACCCATCCGGGTCGTGTAGCCCGTCCAGAACGCACGCTCGGTCGCGGCGTCGGTGAACTGAAGAGTCAACGGATGCAGGCGCATGGCATCCATGAGCGCGGCGATGCTGGTCGGACAATCGATACGCTCCCAAGGAAGCAACGCCCCCCCCTCTGGCGCAAGACTACGTCGGACACTGCTACGTGGTCATCAACACTCGGCGATCCGCACCGATACGTTCACCGCCAGGCCGCCCTGGGAGGTCTCCTTGTAGCGATCGCTCATGTCAGCGGCGGTCTGCCGCATCGTCTCGATCACCTCGTCAAGCGTCACCTTCGCCTGGGTGGGGTCCCCTTCGAGAGCAAGCTCGGCCGCGTTGATCGCCTTCACGGCGCCCATCGTGTTGCGCTCGATGCAGGGGACTTGCACGAGGCCGCCGATGGGGTCGCACGTGAGTCCGAGGTGATGCTCCATCGCGATCTCGGCGGCCATGAGCGCTTGGGGGACGGTAGCACCGCGCGCCTCGGCGAGCGCCGCCGCCGCCATCGCACTCGATACGCCGACCTCGGCTTGGCAGCCGCCCATAGCCGCGGAAATGGTCGCCCCTTTTTTAAACAGCGTGCCGACTTCCCCGGCCACCATCAGAAAGTCGAAGAGCGCGGCCTCGGACACGGGTTCATCGGCGAAGCACACGTGGTAGAGCAGCACTGCGGGGATAACGCCCGCGGCGCCGTTGGTGGGGGCTGTGACGACGCGCCCGAGGTTGGCGTTCTCCTCGTTGATGGCGAGGGCGAATGCGCTGACCCACTTGAGCACCTGTTGAAAGCTCCACGTTCGAGACCGGATCGCCGCGATCCACTCCTCGGCATGGGTGTAGGGTCGTGGCTCGCCCACTGCCAGCCCGAAAAGCGTCCGGTTGAGCCTCGCCGCACGGCGCTGCACGCCTAGACCGCCGGGCAACGTCCCCTCGGTGTGGCACCCGCGGTAGGCGCCGTCGCGCATCACGTGCCAAATCTGGCGCAGCCGAGCCTCCACCTCTGGTAGAGACCGCCAAGCTTGTTCGTTGGCGCGTACCATCTCGGCGAGCTTCAAGCCGTCACGGGTACAGTGTCCCAGCACATCAAGGGGTCTGCGCCCGGGGTAAGGGAGGCTCACCTCGGCCCCGCTGTCCTCCGTCTCTCCCGCCTTGACCACGAATCCGCCTCCAACGGAATAGTACACCGACGCGCAGGTGCGATCACCAGCCGCGGCTGTAC
Source organism: Bacteroidota bacterium (assembly GCA_038528235.1). Classification (GTDB taxonomy): domain Bacteria; phylum Bacteroidota; class Rhodothermia; order Rhodothermales; family Rubricoccaceae; genus JBCBEX01. The sequence goes on along the minus strand of JBCBEX010000036.1, from coordinate 18,447 downwards.
ACCGCATTCCGTTCGCGTGCCCTGCAAGACGCTCGGCCTTGTTGTAGGCGATGTCGGACACAGGGTCGAAGGGGATCGCTGGGGCCCCGCCCAGACTGATCCGTTGGTGGGTGTGGAGGTCGGCGATGAGGGACGGGATGCGCTCGACAGGCACCGTTTCCGGATCCAACCCGAGGAGCGCCAGGCAGAGTGCTTGGTCGGTACAGTGGCCGCGGCCGGTGAGCGCGAGCGAACCATACAGGTCGATGTGTACGCGCTCGACCGTGTGGAGCGGCATCTCCTCGGCGAGTTCGCCGAGCCAGCGCTGAACCGCCCGCCACGGGCCCAGCGTGTGTGAACTCGACGGTCCGACGCCGACCTTGAGCATGTCGAAAACGCTAAGGGCTGGCATGGCCGAGGGACCGGATGGGGACGAAAGGCTGTGGCAGTGCTGAGCAGCATGGAACGTACGCTGCGACGGCCTCACTGCGCGGGCTCGGTGTTGAAACGAGCGTTTTCAAAAGCCCTCAATGCCACGCAGCGGGAACGTCTTGTGTAGGGCATAGCCCTAGAAGTATGCTAGGCCTCTCGTTTGTGGGGAGGCCTCTGCTCTCCCTGTTGGCTGTCCCCTCCGCCATGCGCTTGTCTCTGTACGAAGTCCTCCTTCGTGTCTCGGTCGTGCTTGTCACGGTCCTCGCTGTCACGTCAGCCAACGCCCAACTCTACGTCGCTCCAGACGCAGAACCTGATGGCGACGGCTCGGCGGCACGTCCCTTTGCGTCGATTACCGAGGCTGCGGCCCGGGCCCGCCCCGGCGACACGATCCTCCTGCGTCGCGGCGTCTACTACCAGGCCATCTTCCCGAGCGTAAGCGGCACGGCCGAGGCGCCGATCGCCTTCCAGCCCGCCCCGGGCGACGAGGGCCTCGTGGTCATCTCCGGTGCAACGCCGATCCCGGACGGCTGGACGAAAGAGGGCGACACCTGGATCTGGCGCTGGACCGAGAGCGGTCTCGCGGAACGGGGCATCCCGTGGTCGTCGATGGGCTATCCGCCTTTCAACACCGACGAGAACGGCAACCCGCTGGCCAACCCCATCGCGGAAGCGCACGTCATGAATCGCCTGCTCCTCGTCGCGCAGTCGGGCGAGCCGGTCTCAGGTGCGCTGGCTGACGAGGGCCCCGCGGGCGTGGCACTCTGGGATGGACACCCCCTCCTCCCCGTCGCCACGCGCGCCGACGTCAGCGCGAGCATGGCTGACCCTGACATGCAGCGCTTCGGCTCGTATTTCGCCGAGTTCGACCCTGTCACCGGTGAGCCTACGCTCTACGTCCAGTTCCACCGCGCGATGAACGACCGGCCGCTCACGGACATCCGCCCGATGCTCGGCGTCCGCCCGTCTGGCTTCCAACCTGACGTGGATGCCGGGGCCGAATTCCTATTCCAGCGCTGTGGCTCGCCGGACTCGCCGGGCCACTTTCTCGTGCGCGACCTCATCTTCCGGCACACGAACAACTACCCCACGCAAGGCTCCATCTGCCCCGGGAGCGCAGGCTCTCGTTTCGAATATGTCACCACGGAGTTCCACCCGGCCATCGGCTTCCAAATGGGTGCCGACCGGACGAATGCCGGTAGCGGACACTTCGTAGAGCACAGCGTCGCGCAGTACAACGGTCAGATCGGCATCGAGGGCGTCTGCAACGACTGCTATTTCATCGACAACACGGTCCGCTACAACAACGCACGGGGCTACGACATCGGCTGGGAAGCGGGGGGCATGAAGCTCGTCTTCTCGTCGCGCAACCTTGTCCGTCGGCTCCGCGCCGAGGGCAACCGGGGGCCTGGCCTGTGGTTCGACACGGACGCCTTCGAAAACGTCATCGAGGGCAGCTACTTCCTCGGCAACTGGTTCGCGGGCGTCTTTCTCGAACTCAACGCGCAGCACAACCTCGTCCAGCACAACGTCGTCGCGCGCACCGTCCGGCCGAGCGTCTTCGCCACCGATGCCTCGGGCTCAGGCCTCCTCCTCCAGGCCGTCTCGAACAACACCCTCGTCTGGAATACCATCGTCAACAACGAGGGCAACGGGCTCTACATCCGCGACCTCGCCGAGGTTGACGGTCAGGTCCACAACTCACGGGTGGACAACAACCTCATCCTTGGCAACGCGACCCTCTCAAACAGGCCCGACCTCGGGTTCATCGGCGGCGAGGGCTACGAGATCCAGCTCGAGAGCCGCCGGTTAGCCGTCGTGCGCACCAACACGCTGCGGGGCAACCACATCCTGTCGCACGAGGGGGATCCGGCCGACGCCTCGCACGCAGCGTTCGCCATCGCCGCCCTCGACCAGGATTGGATCTTTGGCACAACCGACGACCTCGACCAGTGGCGCTCGACGATGGGCACGGATGCCTCGGACGCGAATGCGCTGCTCCCCTGGGACGATGCGGCCTACGACGATCTCTGGCAACCTGACGCGTGGGGGCGCTACACCTTCGACGCAGACCCGCGCACGGCGCTCGACGCGCCGCCGTGTGCACGCGCCGACTGCCTACCCAGCTGCTATGCCTACACAGGGGCCAACCCCGACGCCGTCCGTACGACGTTGTTCGATGCCGACGACGCGGACGAGGCTTGCGCGCGCCTGACCGACACGGACGCGCCGCCGCGACCCACGACTGCCTTCATGCTCGGAGCACCCTACCCCAACCCCTCAGCCGGCCTCGTCCGGGTCGACCTCGCGCTACCCGCTGGGGCCGAGGCACGCCTCGACGTGCTCGACGTGCTTGGCCGGGTCGTACGAACGCTGGCAGCGGTGGCGGAACCGAGCGTCGCGGTGGACCTACGCGGACTTCCTCCTGGGTTCTACGCGCTTCGCCTAGAGGATGCGCGCACCGGCGCCGTCCGCACGACGCCGGTGGTGGTGATCCGGTAGCCGTCTTCAGGGCTAGGGCATCTTCGCACGGCCCGCGCGGGGTTCTCCCGGTTTCTTGACGGAACGCGTTCGAGAGATAGCGTTTGATTGGACGGTCCACTCCCACCCCACTTGGCCCGCCCATGAGCGTCCGCGCGAAGGTCCTGCCCGCACCTGACACGAGCTTGTCCGATGCTCGGACAACGTTGCAGGACCTAAAGGAACTGCTCAAGCCCGGCATTTCGCTCTTTGTGGTCGTCGTAGCCGCGGCGAGCTACCTCGTTGGCTTGGGAGCCGCGCCTATCGACATGAGCACGCTCGTAGCCCTGCTCGTTGGTGTGTTTCTGACCGCAGGCGGCAGCGGTGCGCTCAACCACCTCATCGAGCGGAAGCACGACGCGCAGATGCGTCGCACGCAGGGCCGGCCGCTGCCCGGCGAGCGCCTCGGTCTCGGATTCGTGGCCGCTTACGGCACGGCGCTCGACCTCGTGGGCCTGAGCATTCTCTGCATCTGGGTGAACCACCTCACGGCAGGCCTCGCGTTGATGACGTCGCTGGGCTACCTCTTCGTCTACACACCGCTGAAACGGCGCTCGGCCTGGAACACCATCGTGGGTGCCGTGCCAGGCGCGCTGCCGGCGCTCGGTGGCTACGCTGCCGCGACCAATGGCATGGGGGCCGGAGGCTGGGCCCTCTTCTCTGTCATCTTCCTTTGGCAACTGCCGCACTTCTACGCGCTCGCGTGGATGTACCGCGAAGACTACGAGCGCGGCGGCTTCCGCATGCTCCCTGGACTCGACCCGACCGGCACGACGACGGCGACCGCGGCACTGGGGGCCACTCTCCTTCTCCTCGTGGCAGGCGTCGTTCCTACGGCACTCGGACTGACCGGCTGGGTCTACTTCTTCGGCATGCTCGCGCTGGGCGTCTGGTTCACCATCCCCGCGTTTGCGTTCTTTCGCGAGCCGTCCAATCGCAGTGCGAAGCGCCTCCTGCTCGCCTCGATCCTCTACGTGCCGGTGTTTTTCACCTTCGTGGTCGTCGACTACTTGCTCCGCCTGTATCTCTAGGCGGTGTTCGATGTCGTGACGAGATCCACGTACGTCCTGTGCACGCATGATCCAGCCCCGACCTGCTGCCGATCGCTCGGCGTACCCGGCGTTCGAGGCCACTGACCTCGTCTACCGGTACGGTGATCACACGGCTCTCGATGGGCTGACCTTCTCGGTCCCAGCGGGCTCCACCTTCGGCCTGCTCGGGCCCAACGGAAGCGGCAAGACCACGCTGTTTCGGATCGTGTCGACGTTGCTGCGACCGCTTTCTGGCACGGCGGCTGTCCACCAGCACGATTGCGCGAACCAGCCGGGCGACGTCCGGCGGATGCTTGGCGTGATCTTCCAACAGCCCGCTCTCGACGCGGAGCTGTCGATCACCGAGAACCTACGCGTGCATGCGGCGCTCGTCGGCATCCCCCGCGACGAAGCGGACGGGCGCATCCACGCGATCCTGGACCAGTTCGACCTCGTGAGCCGGGCCAATGACCGCGTCAAGACGCTCTCGGGAGGCCTTGCCCGACGCGCGGACCTCGCTCGGGGATTTCTCCACCGCCCCAAGCTGCTCCTCCTCGACGAGCCGACGACGGGCCTCGACCCCATCGCGCGGCGCGACCTCTGGGACGCCCTCGCCCGGCTGCAACGCTTGGAGGGGACGACGCTCCTCATCGCCACGCACTTGATGGACGAGGCCGAGCGCTGTGACGATGTCCTGATCCTCGACCGAGGTCGTGCCGTCGCTCAGGGGAGCCCCGAGTCACTCCGCGCGACCCTGGGTACGGAAGCTCTCTGGCTGGACTCGGACGACGCCGAGACGCTCGCCGACTTGCTTACCGATCGCCTGGGCCTCACCGCGCACGTGCTAGGCCGCCGCGTCCTCGTCGATCACGACGACCCCGCTTCGATGATCAGCCGGATCTACGAGGCCGCGGGCGAACGCATCGTGTCGGCGACCGTCCGGCGCCCCACGCTGGAAGACGTGTTCGTCGCACGAACAGGTGAACGCCCTGCTTTTTCGGTCGCTGCTTTTTAACTCCGTCGGCACCTGCTCTTCCCCGAACGTCAGACCACCTTCATGTACCGAGTCGTCCGCGCGCTGTGGCAGCGTGAGATTCAGAAGTTTCTCCGCGACCGCGCGCGCATCGTCGGGGCGCTCGTGCAGCCGCTCGCGTTCTGGGTGCTGCTCGGCCTCGGCTTCTACGACTCGTTCCAGATGCCCGGCGGTGGCGACGTGTCGTACCTGGAGTACCTCTTCCCCGGCATCGTCGCGCTGATTTTGCTGTTCACGGCCATTTTCTCAACGATCTACATCGTGGAAGAGCGGCAGACGGGCCTGCTGCAGGCGGCCCTTGTGGCGCCCGTGTCGCGCCTCTCGATTGTCCTGGGTAACCTGGCTGGCGGCGTCACGCTTGCGCTGGCCGAGGCGCTGTTGTTTTTGCTGCTCGCGCCCCTCGTCGGCCTGACGCCGAGCGTGGTCGGCCTGCTGGTGATCGTGCTCGCCAGCGTTTCGATGGCGACGGCGTTTACGGCCCTCGGCTTCACCATCGCCTGGCGGCTCGACACGACACGCGGCTTCCACGCGATCATGAATCTGGTGCTGCTCCCGATGTGGATCCTCTCGGGCGCCTTCTTCCCGCCGGAGGGCGTGCCGATGGCGGTCCGCTGGGTGATGTACCTCAACCCTGCCTTCTACGGCGTGGCGGCCCTTCGCGACGGCCTGTACCTGCCCGATGCCGCCCCGAGCGCGGCCGGGCTTCCGACGAGTCTCGCGCTCGGCTTATCCGTCGCGTTTGCTGCGGCGATGGTCGGCCTCGCCGTATGGACGGTGCAGCGACGCTCGACCGTCGCCGCCTGACGCTCGGAAGAAGTCGAGAACGCGGATCGTGCGTCCTCGCGATGGGTTTGCGGAAGCATGGCACCTGATACTTCCCCCCTCGTCGATTTGAAGGCCCTCGACCGCGACGGCCTCGCGGCCTTCGTGGCGGAGCAGGGCTGGCCGTCGTTTCGCGCGAAACAGCTGTTCGGCTGGCTCTACGGCAAAGGGGCGACCCACTTCGAAGCGATCACAGTATTGCCGAAGGCAATGCGCGAGCAACTCGCCGCAGTCGCGCGCATCGGGACGATCGAGGAGGTGCAGCGGCAGGTCGCCACGGACGGCACGGTCAAGCTGCTCTACGCGCTGAGTACAGGCCGCCGCGTTGAGAGTGTGCTGATCCCAGACTTCGACGAGGCCACCGGCAAGGCCAAGCGGCTCACGGTCTGCGTGTCCAGCCAAGTCGGCTGCGCGATGGGCTGTCACTTTTGCGCGACGGGCCTGATGGGCTTCCACCAGAATCTGTCGCCCGGCGAGATCTACGACCAGGTCTACCATCTCAACAGGCTCGCGCTCGAACGCTTCGGCAAGGGCGTCACGAACGTGGTGTTCATGGGCATGGGCGAGCCGCTCCAGAACTATCGCAACGTCGTCGCGGCCACTCGCCTGCTCACCGATTCCGACGGGCTCAGTCTGAGCCCGAAGCGCATCACGATCTCGACGGTCGGCCTTGCCCGGCGCATCCGCACCCTCGCCGACGACATGGCTGCTGGGACCGTCCCGCCTGTGCGCCTCGCGATCAGCCTGCACGCGCCCACGGACGCACAGCGGAGCGCCATCATGCCCGTCAATCGCTCCGAGAAGACCGACCTCGCGGCGCTCAAGGACGCCGTGCAGCACTACACCCGCACGACCGGTCAGCGGGTGACCTACGAGTACTGCGTCTTCGCCGATCGCAACGACCAACCCGAGGACGCCCGCAACCTCGCCCGCGTGGCGCGGTGGGCGCCCAGCAAGGTGAACCTCATCATGTACAACCCCGTCGAGGGCACGGCCTTCACCAGCACCGATGAGGCGGCGCTCAACCGCTTCATCCGCGTCCTCGTGGACGAGGGCGTCCGCGTCACGGTCCGCCGCAGTCGCGGCCAGGACATCGACGCGGCCTGCGGTCAACTCGCTGTTCTCGACGGATGACGTAGGTTTACCTGCCCGGCTGACGCGCGCTGCTGATGGCACGCGCGCCACGACCGCTTCGACTCCCCCACTCCCCGATTCTCCGGCTCCCACTCGATATGGCCGTCAAATCGTATCCGATGAGCACCGCGGACGTCACGTGGCTCCGCATGGAAGCCCCGACCAACCCGTTTACGATTTCCGGGGTGCTCTTGCTCGGCGAGACGATGGACATCGAGACAATGCGCCGCATGGTGAGCAACCGGCTGCTCGTCTTCGAGCGCTTCAAGCAGCGCGTCAAAGGGCGACACGCGACCCCTCGCTGGGAGAAGGACCCGCACTTCCACATCGAAAAGCACGTGCACGAGGTAGCGCTGCCCAACCCTGGCGGCAAAGCCGAACTGCAGGCACTCGCCAGCGATCTCCTCAGCACGCCGCTCGATTTCGGCAAGCCGCCGTGGGAGATGCACCTCGTCCAGAACGTAGACGGGGCGAGCGCCATCATCGGGCGCATCCACCACGTCTACGGCGACGGCATCGCGCTCATCCATGTCTTGCTCTCGATGACCGATGAGTACTTCGACCCAGAGCGCGGCTCGAAGCCTGGTTCGAACGGAAAGCCCTCGCCGCTGACGGCGCTCTTCAAGCCAGCGATGCAGGCGGCCGGAGCGACGGCCAAGGTCGCGGGGACGGTCGTCGGCGACACGGTCAAGATGGCCGTCAACCCGAGTCACCTCTTCCACCGGGCGAAGCAGGCCATGAGCCTCGGCGGCACGCTATCTCGGCTCGCGCTGCTCCCCGAAGATTCGCCGACGCGGTTCAAGGGCGAGTTGAACTCGCTCAAGCGCGTGGCGTGGTCGAAGGAGGTGTCGCTCGATGTGGTGAAGCGGATCGGTGCGGCCAACGACGCCAAAGTCAACGATGTCCTCCTCACCGCGGTCGCCGGGGCGCTCCGCCGCTATCTGACCGCCCAGGGCGACCCCACAGACAACGTGCAGATCGGTGCGGCAGTCCCAGTCAACGTGCGCCCGCTGGAAGAAGCCTACAAGCTGGGCAACTACTTCGGCATCGTCTTCTTGATGCTCCCGGTGGGCGTTGAGGACCCGCGCGAGCGGCTGGCGATCCTGAAAGCGCGCATGGACCGCATCAAGGTGACGCCGGAAGCACTCGTGATGCTCGGGGTGCTTCAGACGGCGGGGGCCGCACCGCGCGTCCTCCAAGACAAGCTCCTCGACATCCTGAGCGCGAAGAACTCGGCGGTGATGACCAACGTCCCGGGTCCCCGCGAGCCGCTCCACTTCGAAGGCATCGAGATGACGGGGATGATGTTCTGGGTGCCATGCTCCGGCAGCATCGGCATGGGTGTGAGCATCCTCAGCTACGCAGGCGGCGTGCGCCTCGGCATTGCCACGGACCGCGGCGTCGTCGAAGACCCAGAAACGCTCGCGGCGCTCTTCGACACGGAGTTTGAAGAGTTAGCCGCTGAGTTTGCATAGGTTCGGTGCCGTCTCTTTGTGCTGCATAACCGTGACCATGCTCGTTTCTGCGCGCACCTGCCTGCTCTTCTTCTTCGGTGTCCTCGGTCTAGCTTTGACTGGATGTGCGTCAAGCGGGAGTCGGACTCAACTTCTCACCGACAGTCCGCCCAACATCGAACGCATCGCGGTCATGGTTGACCTACCAGACAGCGACATGCGAGCAGGTTTCATCGATCAACTTCAGGAGTCCCTAGGTTTGAGCGATATCGACGTGGTCGTTCTTCGCACGTCAAGGGATCCGAGGGAGGAGCGCATCGCCGAGTACGGTGCGGAGGCCGAGGCGGATGTCGTGCTCGTCGCAGGTTTGGACGGCATGGAAACGCAGTCTACCGTCGCACGTCAGCAGTTTGCGTCGCAGCGCTTCGACATCGCGTTTACGTTGTATGGCGTCCAAGAGCAGCGTCGGATCTGGACCTCGTCAACAACTGCTGGGCGGATGTTCAGCCGCACGGGTGGCCGTGAGAGCATCGGCAAGACCATCGCGCTCAAGGCGCTCGAACTGATGCGGGAGGACCGCCTCGTGCCCAACCGCTCGTCTCGATGACACGCCCTCGAATCAAGATCTGCTGCATCGGCAGCGTTGAAGAAGCACGCCTAGCTATCGAACATGGCGCGTCGGCGCTAGGGCTGGTGTCGGCGATGCCGAGCGGGCCTGGCGTGATCAGCGAGGCTCTGATCGCCGAGATCGCGTCCACTGTGCCGCCGCCTATCGGGACGTTCTTACTGACATCGAGCACGGACGCCTCACGCATCGCCGCGCAAGCGAGGCAGTGCCGCGTAAACACGCTCCAACTCGTCGACGCTGTCGAGCCTGCGACTTACACGTACCTGCGCACCGTACTGCCCGCGACCAAACTTGTCCAGGTAATCCACGTCGAGTCAGAGGCGAACGTGGCGGAAGCCGCCCGTGTCGCGCCTCATGTGGATGCGCTGTTGCTCGACTCGGGGCGCCCGTCGGCCGCCATCCCTGAGTTGGGTGGCACGGGGCGCACCCACGATTGGTCGCTCAGCCGCCGCATCGTAGAGACCGTAGACACGCCGGTGTTTCTTGCGGGTGGCCTGCACGCCTCCAATGTCGGTGAGGCGATCCGCGCCGTGCGCCCGTTCGGGATCGATCTGTGCAGCGGGGTCCGCACGGACGGAGCCCTCGACCCCGTGAAGCTCGGCACCTTTTTCAAGGCCGTCCACGAGACAATCTGAGGTACTAGAGGTGTTCACACCACGCAGTCGAGCGCATCGAGCGCCATGTGGATGAGCAGGCCGAGCGCAACGAGCCACCCCCAGCGTGCTAGCTGCTTCGTTCGCGCTGATCTAGTTATACGGGCGACGTAGAGCCCGCCAGCTAGGAGCGACACGTAGCCGACAATCGCTGGGCGCGTATGCAAGGGATGGAAGCCGATAGAGCAGCGCGCCGGATCGTAGATCGGGTCTGCCAGCAGGTGGTCGACATCCACGATCATGGTGCCCACCAGCACGACGAAGGTGGTACGCCACCCCCGGCGATCAATCGCCACGGCTATGACGAGTGGGACGATCACGTGCAAGGCGATGTGGATCATCGAATCGAGTATGTTGAGGGTCGTAGCAAATGTGGCGTCGGCACTCGAGATGCTGTGTTGGGGCCCATCCAACCCGGTAGGCTTCGCGCTTGTGATGGTCTAGCTTGTCGTGCTGCCTCGCTGTTCTGTACCTCCCATGCAACTTCTCGACACCAGGGTGCCTTCTGACTTTCCGCCGTCGCTGCGGGTGGAGCGCGTCGGCATGGATCGGTTTGCTGAGGTGCGCGCGATCAACGAGGCGATCTTTAACGAGGCGCGGGTCATCAACCAACTTGACCGCCGAGACTTGGTCATGCTGCTGGCTTTGCTAGACGACACGCCGGTCGGCTTCAAGGTGGGCTACGGGGAAAACAGAACCACGTTCTACAGCGCGAAGGGCGGTACGCTTCCAGCGTGGCGTCGGCGTGGGCTGGCTCGGCTTCTCCTGGCCGAGATGATGCAAGAGGCCCGAGTGCTCGGGTATCTCGTATTTGCCTACGACACGTTCCCGAACATGCATCCGGGGATGACTGTCCTCGGGCTGGCACAGGGGTTTCGCGTCACCGCCGCGGGTTACAACGCCTCCTACCGGGACTATCGCCTGCGCTTCGAAAAGGAGTTGGGATAGCCCAGGCCGTCGTCTAAAACAGCGCGTAGATGAACGGCGCCAGCGGGTTGCCGCCCACAGCGACGAGGATGGCTCCAAGTAGTAGCAGGATCACGACGATCGGTGCGAGCCAGAATTTTTTACGGACCTTGAGAAACTCCCAGAACTCGCGGATGATGCTGACTTTGCTCATGGTGGTGTCGTCTCGGTAGCCTACCTGGTCGGTTTTCACGCGTAGCGGAGCGAAAGCTACGGACACGCACAGGGCGCAACAACGCGGCGACGCTGGCGTAGGGCCGACTCTGAGTGGTCCACCCTGCTCCGCTCGACCTATCGGCCTCCCCTCTCCTTTCCCGCTTTCGCGTGCGCTTCTTAACGGAATTGCTCGAAGGCCTGCGTATCGCCATGCAGGCCGTCTGGGCCAACAAGCTGCGCGCGCTGCTGACGACGCTCGGCATCATCATCGGCATCGCCACCGTGACCACGATGTTCACGGTCATCAACGGGATCGAGCAGGGCTTCGATCGGTCAATGGACATGCTCGGGACCAACGTCTACACCATCGAGCGCACCCCGGACGGGTTCGACAATGACTGGTGGAAATACCGCAGCCGGCCGCGCATCCGGGAAGAATTGGCGTACTACATCGACGACCGGAAGTCGGAGAACCTCGAGTTCGTCACGCCGGTGAGCTATGCCGGTTTCTCGATCCAGTACCAGGATCGCCGCATCTCCGGCACCTTTGCCCGCGCTGCCACGCCCGCGCTGGCTGACATCAACAATTTCGAGCTCGACGCGGGGCGGTTTTACAATGAAACGGACTACCAGCGTGGCCGGCCGGTAGCCGTCATAGGGATGGGCGTGGCGAACGAGCTCTTCCCCATCGAGAACCCCATCGGCAAGCGCATTCGCGTCGGTGGGCAGCGTCTGGAGGTGATCGGCGTGCTGGAAGAGCAGGGCAAGTTCCTCGGGCTGATCTCCTTCGACGAGCAGGTGATGCTCCCCCTGACCACGTTTAAGCGCCTGTACGATTCCGACCCGTACATCGAGGTGCAGGCGAAGGCAGCCTCGCCGGACGTGATGGTCGCCGCGTTCGACGAGCTCACCGGCCTCACGCGCGCCTTCCGTGGCCTCGATGCACTCGACGACGACAACTTCGCGATCCAGAGCACGGACGCTTTCGAACAGCAGACCTCTGGCGTGAAGGGCGCGATCTACGGCGTCGGGCTATTCCTGACGGCGCTCTCGCTTCTTGTCGGCGGCATCGGCGTGATGAACATCATGTTTGTCTCCGTAAAAGAGCGCACCCGTGAGATTGGCATTCGCAAAGCCATCGGGGCGCCGCGCCGCGCCATCCTCACCCAGTTTCTGATCGAGGCGGTCGTCGTGTGCCTGTTGGGCGGCCTGATCGGCGTTGGGATCGCTGCCCTGGCTGCCATGGCGATCGACCAGGTATTTACGGCGCAGCTTTCCCCGGCCACCGTAGGCCTCGCCTTCTCGATTTGTGTGGGAGTGGGCGTCGGCTTCGGCTTCGTGCCAGCTTGGACTGCGGCAAAGGCGCGTCCGATCGAAGCCCTCCGCTACGAATGAGTTCAATGTGGAAGGTGCGAGGTTGAACGTGGGGCACGGTGCTCACCCTCGCATTCCTTTCACCATTCACCTTCAACCCGCATGTTTTTCGAGACGATTCGGATGGCGCTGGAGTCGCTGCGGACCAACAAGCTCCGTAGCGCGCTCACGCTTCTCGGTATGGTGATCGGCGTCTTCTCGGTGATCGCCTCCGTGACCGCCGTGCAGGTCATCGACGACTACTTCACCGACGCCTTCGCAGGGATCGGCTCGACGACGTTCTTTGTCCAGAAGTACCCAGCGATCAACTTCGGCCCGACAGACGAGAGCATCCGGAACCGCCAGGACATCACGTATCCGCAATACGAAGAGCTTCTCCGACGTGCCCGCCTGCCCGCTTCCTTGGGCCCCGACGAAACGTTCGAGTGGGCCACCAAGGTGAGCTACACCGGACCCAACGGGACCATTGAGACCGCACCGAACCTACAGCTTCGCGGCGTCAACGAGGAGTGGGCGATCAACAACGGCTACGATCTCGACGACGGGCGTTTTCTGTCCAGCGACGACATCCGCTACGGACGGCCGGTGATTGTGATTTCGCGGCCGGTTGCCGACGAGCTGTTCGAGTTCGAGCAGCCCATCGGCAAGATGATCGCCGTGCAAGGCCAGCGTTTCCAGATCGTAGGCCTCCTCGCCGAGAAAGGCGCCATCCTCGGCGACAACCAGGACAACCGGCTGCTCGCCCCGATCACGACGCTCTTCGACGCGTTCGGAGGGCTGACAACACGCAACATTTCCATCGACGTGCGCGCCCCCAGCGTGCAGATGCTCTACGCGACCATTGACGAGGTCGTCGGGCACATGCGCGCCATCCGCCGCGTGCCCCCGCAGAACGAGAATGACTTCGAGGTAGTCACCAACGACGCACTCTCCGGGCCGTTTGAGAGCTTCACGAACGGCCTCACGCTGGGCGGGGTCTTCATCGGCATGATCGCCTTGCTCGCTGCGGGCATCGGTGTGATGAACATCATGCTCGTCAGCGTGACCGAGCGTACGCGCGAGATCGGCATCCGTAAATCCCTCGGCGCAAAGCGGGGCACGATCCTGACGCAGTTCCTTCTGGAAGCCGTGTTTTTGTGCCAGATCGGCGGCCTCGTGGGTATTGGTCTCGGCGTGCTTGGTGGGAATGCGATGTCGCTGCTTGGCGAGAGTCTTACGCCTACGTTTCCGTGGATGTGGGCGTTTATCGCCGTGCTGGGGGTGACGATTGTCGCCCTCGCGTTTGGCGTGTTCCCTGCCTACAAGGCTGCCCGGCTGAATCCCATCGAAGCCCTTCGGTATGAGTGAGCACGTCTATGCCTGCGTAATGCGGAGAGGAAAGCCCACGTCTATGCTTCATGCCTGCTTCGAAGCACCCCGTGAACTTGCCACGGAGGCTTCGGTCTTAACATTGGCATAGCAACCGGCGCGGTGCTTGCGTGCATACTCCCTGCCACGCCCCTGACTTGCTGCCGCGCTATGCCTCCGCTGCTTGACGCCTCCTCTGCCCTCGACGTGCCGCGCTCCCCGCGCTCTGTGACGCCCCCCGTCGTATCGCCCCGCGCGGTATCGGCCCGGGTACCTGCTTCCGCGTCCGAACTTCCAGGAGGTCCGGAGGTGTTGGAGGACGAGCCGACGTTGGAATCGGTACCCGATATGACGGGTACGCGCCCGCTCGGCTACCGCGTGGCCAACGCGCTCAGCTTCCTAATCAACCCCTTGGTGCTACCGCCTACCGGATTCGGTCTGACCCTCGCCCATTTTGGCGCGTCCGGAGGGGAAATCGCCTGGATCGTGACAGTTGGCGTGGTCTTCTTCGGTGTCGTGCCGCTGGCCTACATCGGCTGGATGGTAGCAACCGGGCGGGCTCGCTCCGTCGAGGTGCGCGAGCGCGACAAGCGAACGGGGCCCCTTGCCGCAGGCATCATCGGCTACATCATGGGCGTCGCTCTGATTGCGACGACAGGTCAGACCGCCGTGCCGCTGTTAGTAGCCCTAGCCTTGACGTTTCCCGTCAACACGATCCTGGTCCTCCTGATCACGCTCAAGTTCAAAATCTCGATCCACGTCACGGCAGTCGCCGGGTTCGTTGCGGGGCTGCTCTTCGTCACCTTAGTTCCGTGGGCAGGCCTTCCGGAGCCCCCGTTTCTCCAACTTGGCCCCGTCCTGGCCTGTGGCTTCATGCTGCCACTCATCATGTGGGCACGCGTCCACGCCAAGGCTCACACGGTGCAACAGGTCGTGCTCGGCGCGGTCTTTGGAACGCTGCTACCGCTGTCGGAGCTATGGCTCGCGTGGCATTTTGGTTGGCTTGGCTAGACGGAAGCAAAGCCTATTGGCGCACCTAGCCAGGCATCCCTCTTTTTCTCCCCGGTCAGTCTGCGGGACTGCCGTGTATATTTCGCGTCGTACGGATTCCTCCACCAGCTAGGCCGCGTCTGCTCGTTCGATACCGTCCTCTTTGCTCAGCAATCGCAGCCCATGGCTGCATGACGGTATGTCTCCGGTGCCTCGACGTGATGGTCGCCTCGGCTGGCCCGCACGCCCCCAGCGTGCTTTCGGCCTTGCCGTGGTTATGCTTACACCGCTCACGGGCTGGGCGCAGATCAACGGCGAAATCGTTGGGCGCGTCACCGAGACCACCGGCGGCCCCATCCCCGGCGCCACCATCCTCGTCACGGGCACCAACTACGGCACCGCCGCCGAGAGAGACGGCACCTACGAGCTCGTCATCCCCGAGGGCCGCTGGTCGATCACCGTCTCCGCCGTCGGCTTCGCGGCCGTGACCGACTCCGTCATCGTCGAGCGGCGCGCCCAGGTGCGCTACGACGTGGCCCTCGCCCCGAGCGACGCGACGCTGGGCGAAGTGAGCGTGGTCGCCGAGCGGACCAACGACGCGGGTGTCTACAGCATCGACGCCGAGTTCCTCGAAGACATCCCGCAGCCGCTCGCGGACGGCCTCCGCGCTGCGAAGGTGCTGCCGGGTGCTCCGCCTTTCACCGATGTCTTTCGTGCATGGTATCTCGGTGGACGAGTTGGACCATCGAACCTTCCACCCGGCCGTCCGACAGCGGAAATGCGCTCTACCGTTGGCGCGCTCCCCGCCTACGCCACGCAGTTTTAGCCCGGCCCCCTGACGCGCTACACCTCGTCTAGACCGCTTTGCTACCTTTGCCGCCCTCCATGCCCACCAAACGCAGTCCACGTCTGCTTTTCGACGGAATGAATCACGCACTCACCCAGGCGGTGCGCGCCTGTAGCCTCGTCCTTGCCCTGCTCGCACCGCTCACGGGCTGGGCGCAGATCAACGGCGAGATCGTCGGGCGCGTCACCGAGACCACCGGCGGTCCCATCCCCGGCGCCACCATCCTCGTCACGGGCACCAACTACGGCACCGCCGCCGAGAGAGACGGCACCTACGAGCTCGTCATCCCCGAGGGCCGCTGGTCGATCACCGTCTCCGCCGTCGGCTTTGCGGCCGTGACCGACTCCGTCATCGTCGAGCGGCGCGCCCAGGTGCGCTACGACGTGGCCCTCGCCCCGAGCGACGCGACGCTGGGCGAAGTGAGCGTGGTCGCCGAGCGCACCAACGACGCGGGTGTCTACAGCATCGACGCCGAGTTCCTCGAAGACATCCCGCAGCCGCTCGCGGACGGCCTCCGCGCTGTGAAGGTGCTGCCCGGCGTCGTTTCCAACAACGAGACGTCGAACGAGTATAGCGTACGCGGCGGCGGCTTCAACGAGAACCTGTACTACGTCAACGGCTTCGAAATCTTCAAGCCGCTGCGGACACGGCAGGGCGAGCAGGAAGGCCTCGGACTCGTCAACCCCGACCTAGCCGACCGGCTCACGCTCTACGCGGGCGGCTTCCCGGCGCGGTTCGGTGGCAAGCTCTCGTCCGCTCTCGACGTGCGCTACGGGCTCCCTGACAAGCAGGGGTTCACCGGCTCGGCATTCACCTCCACCCTCGACGCTGGAGGTGCCGCTCGCGGGCGCGTCGGCAAGCTCGGCGCTGCGATCGGCGTGCGTACGGCCCGGGCGAGCCGCTTCTTCGAGAGCCAGGCGCTGGAGGGCGAGTACGACCCCGAGTTCAACGACGTGCAGATGCTCTTTGGGTATGACCTCGCGCCAGGCCATCGCATCGAAGCTCTCGGGATGTACGCGGCGCACCGCTTCAGCCTCGACCCGCAGAGCCGCGTCTCGAACTTCGGCATCTTCCCCGCCATCACGTCGGTCCGGCTTGACTACTCCGGACAGGAAGAAGACGGCTACGACATCGCCTTTGGTGGCCTGCGGCTCATGAACCGGCTCTCGGACCGTATCCGTATCGAGCACCAGATCGCGTACTTCGACCTGGAGGAGTTTGAGCAGTACGACGTCACGAGTGGGATCGAAATCTTCGACGTCATCAACCCGAACTTGCCGCTCGACGACGACAACCTGCTCGCCACTGGCACCGCTGCAGAGCGCGACTTTGCCGACAACCGCATCGGCTTCACCTCCCTGACAGGGGCTGGTCGCTATGGCCTTGCACTCGACCGACACGCCCTCGAAGTGGGCTGGCAGGCGCGTCTGCTCGAATTCCGCGACCAACTGTTTGAGTTCAAACAGATTGTGGGGCGCGACGGCATGACCAACAATCAACTCGTCTTCGCGCTCGACTCAGTCAACGCCGTCGCACAGTTCGAGGAGTCGCAGCTTGGGATCTACGCGCAGGACGCCATCGACCTGCTGCCGCAGGAAGGCCGACTCGTCGCCACGCTGGGTGTACGTGCGGACTACTTCTCCTTCAACGACGAGTGGACGGTCAGCCCGCGCCTCTCCGTGCTCTACCAGCACACGCCTCAGCTCACCTTCACCGGCGCGGCAGGCCTCTACTACCAGCAGCCGACCTACCGCGAGCTTCGCGGCGACCTCGCCGAGGCCGCCACGAGCGATCAGAGCGTGGGCAATGACGACCTCAACGCCGCGTTCAACCGCGACCTCGTCAGCCAGCGTTCGATCTTAGTCGTCGGCGGCGTAGAGCGGTTTTTCCCGAAGCGGCGCCTCTATGTTCGCGCCGAGGCCTACTTCAAGCAGCTCTCGGACCTCATCTCCTACACCGTCGAGAACACGCGCGTGACCTACACCGGCGAGAACGACGCCGATGGCTACGCCGCCGGCTTCGATGTCCAAGTGCGCGGCGAGATCGTACCGGGCGTGGAAAGCTGGGTCAACTACGGCTTCCTGACTACCCGCGAGACGTTCAAGGACGGCACCGTGGTAGACCCGACGGTGGTGGGCGTCCTGCCGAGTGACAACACCGTCGCACGCCCCTTTGACCGACGGCACAACGTCACGCTGTTCGTTCAGGACTATGTGCCCGGCGACGACTCGTGGAAGCTCCACATGCGCGCGCTCTTCGGCACGGGCCTTCCCTACACGCCGCCAGTCCCCGACCCCGAAAACCCTTCGAACACCGCACTGCGTGTGCCGGGCGACCGCAACAGCGACCGCTTCCCGCAATACCAGCGCATCGACCTCGGCGCCACGAAGCAACTCATGCTCACCAACCCCGGCGCCGCGCGGCCGGTGGCGATGAAGCTCACCGTGGAGGTGCTGAACATCTTCAACTTCCGCAACACGATTGCCTACTCGTGGATCGGCAACAACTGGCAGCGGGTCCCGACGCGCCTCACGCCGCGCACGGTCAACGCGCGGCTGCGGGTCAACTTTTAGGTGCCCATCGTGACGACCTGACTAGCCGAGGTCGTCGCGGTTGGCTTCGAGTTTGGCGATTTCAGCGCGGGCGTCGGCGGCCTTCTGGCGCTCCTTCTCGACGACGGCCTCAGGCGCGCGGCTGACGAAGTTCTCGTTGGCGAGCTTCTTCTCGACGCCCTTCAGGAAGCCCTGCTTTTGCTCGATCTCTTTCGTGAGGCGGGAACGCTCCTGATCGAGGTCGATCATGCCCGCGAGCGGGACGAAAACCTCGTGTCGGTCCACGACCACGGCCGCAGAGGCCTTCGGTTTCGCAAGATTCGTCCCCAACGTGAGGTCGTCCACACCGGCGAGCGCGGCGAACGTGGCCCGGTTGGCGTCGAGCACGGCCACGAGGTCAGCGCGGTCGGCATCCACGTTCACGGTCACAGCGATGCCTTTCGAGGGCGGGACGTTGTACTGCGCACGCACCGAGCGGACGCCCGTCACGAGATCCTGAATCAGGCTGAATGCCGTTGCGGCTTCGGCG
>JBCBEX010000035.1:0-40450 GCA_038528235.1 Bacteroidota bacterium | reverse complement strand
TCATCGACGCGTTCGACGACCCCTACATCGACAACGACCGGGAGAATGAGCCTGACCTGGATGCACTCGCAGAGAAAGGTCGGCTCTTCGCCGAGGCGATCCGTGCGCTTGACGCCGACGTGCTCTCGATTCAAGAGATCGAGAGCGAGCAGCAACTCAAGCTCCTCGCCGACTCGCTCTTCCCTGACATGGGCTACCGCTTCTTCGCCTCGACGGAGAGCCCGAACTGGTACCAGAACGTGGTGGTGATGAGCCGCCTCCCGCTCGGGCCGCTGACGTCGTTCTCGGACGTGTGGACGCCGATCGAGGGCCAAGTCAACGACGACGGCACGCCCTCGGCAACGAGCCTCGTCAACCACCGCCTCTTCGCTGTGGAGGTGCGCGCACGGGAGAACTACACCTTCACGCTCGTCGCGGCGCACCTCAAAGCCGGGCGCGGCGAGCGCAACGAAGGCTGGCGACTGGGGCAAATCGACTTGCTCAATGCGCACCTCGCCTCGCTCAGCCCCGAGGCCAACGTGGTTGTAGCGGGCGACCTCAACCTGCTGCCGGATAGCCGAGAGTATGCTCGCCTCACCGCAACGCCGATGATGGACACACTGGCAGTGCGTCCCCTCCCCCTCGTCGATCCGCTAGCGACTCGGCGCGCGCGGACGCCGTCGCTGACATTCACCCACCCGTCTGACGATCCGACTCGCCAACTCGACTACCTCCTCGTCAGCGACAGCATGCGCCCTGAACTCGTCCCCAACAGCACACAGGTCGCGTTCCCGCTCGCCACGGAGACCCTGCCGACTCTCAGCGATCACCTCCCTGTCATCGCGACGATTCTCGCTCGCGAGTGAAGTCTCGTAACAAGCCAGCCCAATGAGCTATGCCAGTGTCATCCTGAACTTGGTTTAGGATCTCTGACGGCTAAGGGACTTCGGCACATCGCTGGGATGCTGAACCAAGTTCAGCATGACAAGATCGATAGCATGTTGACGGATCTTGCACTATCCGTCGAAAAGCGCCCGCGTGAGTGCGACGAACTCGTCGGGCGCGAGCGCTTCGGGCCGAAGCGTTTGCATGGGCTCAGGAATCGAGCCTGGCGCTTGCTTGGCGAGGCCTTTCAGGCTCGACCGGAGCATCTTTCGGCGCTGCCCGAACGCCGTGCGTACGACGGTGCGCAGTTGGTTCTCGTTCACATCCGGCTCCTCGATGCCAGCAAAGTCCAACGCGACAACGGCGCTGTCGACCTTCGGCGGTGGGCTGAACGCGCCGGGCTTGACCGTGAAGAGGTACGACGGCCGCGCCCAGAGCTGAAGCTGTACGCTCAGGATGCCGTACGCCTTCGTCCGTGGCTCTGCGACCAGCCGCTCGGCGACTTCTTTCTGCATCATCACGACGGCTCTGCGGAGATGACGCCGTGCGTCGAGCAGCGCGAAGAGGATCGGCGAGGTGATGTAGTACGGGAGGTTGCCCACCACGGTCAGCCCGTGTTTACCGGCTCCCATTTCCTCCGCAAGTGCCGCCCAATCGGCATTGAGCACATCACCGTGCCGCACATCGAGGTCGGGCAACTCTGCTTGCAGCACGGCGATGGCCCGCTCGTCTACTTCGAGCGCGACGAGCCGGGCGAAGCGCTCCGTGAGCGGCCTCGTGAGTGCTCCCGTCCCCGGTCCGATCTCGACCACCGGGTCGTCCTGCTTAGCGTCCAACGCAGCCACGATGCGCGCGATGGCGTGGCGGTCGTGCAGGAAGTGCTGGCCGAGGCTCTTTTTGGGTCGCAGGTCGGAGGTCATACCAAGTCGCTAGAATTATAGCCCGCCACCTTTGTCATCCCGGACTTGATCCGGGATCCATACGGTGCATCGAATGGATCCCCGCGTTCGCGGGGATGACGCCAGGGCTTGAGTGAGGCGTTATCCCAAAGAACCGGTGTCGAAGGTCGGGGAACATCCAAGCACGCAGAAACATGACCTGCGACCCTGGACCCGCAGCTATGCGTCTAGCGCGTCCGCTTGCGGCGGTTGCGGACATAGTCCTCGAACAGGAAGCCACCGAGGTCGTCGAGGCTGGCGTAGTAGGCGCGGCCCTGGTTGACCTCCGTGAGGCGGCGGACGAAGTCCTGGAGGTACGGGTCCTTGGCGATCATGAACGTCGTGATCGGGATGCGCTCGCGGCGGCAGACGGCGGCCTCGTCGAGCACCTTGTTCACGATCTTGCGGTCGAGGCCGAACGAGTTTTTGTAGAGCCGCCCTGCCTCGAAGTGCGCCGAGGGCTTGCCGTCGGTGATCATGAAGATCTGCTTGTTGCGGTTCTTGCGCCGCCGCAGGATCATCCGCGCGCGTTCCAGCCCCGCCCGCGTGTTGGTGTGGAACGGGCCGACCTGGAGGTAGGGCAGGTCCTTCATCGCCACCTCCCACGCCTCGTTGCCGAACGCGACGATGTCGAGCGTGTCCTTCGGGTACTGCCGCGTGATGAGTTCGGCGAGCGCCATCGCCGTCTTGCGGGCGGGCGTGATGCGGTCCTCACCGTAGAGGACCATCGAGTGCGAGAGGTCGATCATGAGGACCGTCGCCACGCTCGTGTGGTGGTCGGTCTCGTAGACCTGGAGGTCGTCCTCGTGGAGGTTGAAGTCCCCGAGGTTGCCGCTCATGCCGCTGCGGCGGAAGGCGTTCGAGAGGGTGCCCGTGATGTCGAGGTCGCGGAGGTCGTCGCCCCACTCGTAGCTGCGCGTCTCCGGCAGGCGCTCGGAGCCGCTGCCCATGTGTGGCGTCTTGTGGCCGCCGCGCCCCGACTTGCGGAGTTGCTTGAAGATCTCCTCCAGCGACCGCTCGCGCAGCCCGCGCTCGGTCTTCTTGGTGATCTGCGCCACGCCCGTCTGCTCGTCGCGCTCGATGTAGCCGCGGTTCTTCAACTCCTCGATGAAGTCGCCGATGCCGAAGTCCTCGCCGTCGGTGAAGCCGTAACGCTCGTCGAGCTGCGTGAGCCACTGGAGCGCCTCGTTGGCATCGCCGCCCGTGTGGTAGAGGAGCTGCTGGAAGAGGTCGAAGAGCTTGTCGAAGGCCGGGCGCTGGTCGCCGTGCCGGGCCTCGTCCCACTCGGAATAGCGGAAGGTCATGGGGGCGTGCGTGGTCGCTTGTCCTTGGTGCCTAGTCCTTAGCCGAAAGCAGCCGCGCTGTTCCGCGTAGTCCAGATTGCACACCAGCAAGCTGGGGCGAACGACCAACGACTATCCCCGATACGGACGTTCGAGATACCGACGGGCGCGGTCGCGGCTGGTACCGACCTCACGGAGGCGCAGGACGTCGCGGTAGGCGGCCTCGGCGCTGGGGCGGTCCCCGTTGGCGTCGTGGGCCATGCCCTCTCGGAGGCGGCCGAGGACCACGAATGCGGAGGTCCCGTCGCGCTGCTCGGCAACGCGGCGTAGGTCGGCGAAGTGCGTGAGCGCGCGGTCGTAGTTGCGGAGCCGCATCGCGCGCTGGGCGAGGTAGTAATGCGCCTGCTCGGCGACGGAGTCGTTGTAGCCGGTCTGACTGCGCCGCACCTTGCTGAGGGCGTCGGTCCAGACGTCAGCGGCTTGGTCCCAGTGGCCGAACCGGGCCAGCACGCGGCCTTCGAGCGCGTGGAAGAACGCGTTGTTGGGGTGCTGCTCGCGGAGGTACTCCATGAACTGGAGCGTCTTCACGTAGTCGCGCTCGTAGAGGTAGTAGATCTGCAGCAGGAAGTACGCGGCCTCAGTCTGGATGTACGACCCGTGACGGTACGTCCGGTGGAGGTTTGACAGGCCACGCCCTTTGTCGCCGGGCGGAAACATCGCGGCGAAGGGCCGCGCGACGGCATGGCGCTCAGGGACAGCCACGGCGAAGTAGTCGTAGATGCCGATGCCGAAGAGGAAGTCGGGGTTGTCCGGCGACTGCTCGTTGACGCGGAGGACGTAGCGGAGGGCGCGCTGCCCATCGCGCGCGGCGCGGAGGTAGTTCTTGCGGTTGGCGTGGTGGCGCCCTCGGAAGCCCAGCGCCGCGCCCTTGAAGAAGAGCGCGTCGAGGTTGTCGTCGTCGCGCCGAAGCATGCGCTCGGCGCGGTCGATGGTGCGGTCCATCGCCGCCAGGAACGCGTCGTCGTGCTCGGTCGACCCGAGGTCGGCGAGGATGCGCCACCAGGGCACGAGGCCTTCGAGGAACGGCACGACGGGGTGGTCGGGGTGCCGCCCAGCGAGGAAGCCAAACGTCGCGGCGGCCTCGTCGTAGCGCATGTCGTAGAGCTCGGCGAGCCCGCGCTTTGCGTAGGCCTCGAAGAGCGGGTCTTCGAGCAGCGATTGATCCTGCGCAAGGAGACGAGGCGCAGCTGCGAACCCCGCGAGGAGCACGCACAGCGCGACGGAAACGGCGAGTGAAAAGCGACGCATGGCGACGGTTTGGAGAAGGCCGAGGTGGTACAGGAGGGCTGGAGGGCTGTTCCTCCGCCCGGCGGCGGGAGCCGGCACAGCAGCGCCGCTCTCGAACGGGCGAGAGCGGCGCGGAAGGTCCAGGGCACAGCGGTGGCGAGAGGGGTCGCCGCCGCAGACGGCTCGGTCCTTCGGATCGGGCGGCAGCGCTAGTCGAGGGCGCGACGGTAGGCGGGCCGTGCCTCGGTGGTGACCGCGCGAGCCTGGTCGAGGTCAAGCGTCTCGGAAAGGGTCACATAGTCGGGAGCGGCGGTCGCGTTGCCGATCAGGCCGCTCTCGCCGCCGGGGATGAGCACCACACGTACGGTGAGCGCGGGCTGGTCTTCCCACGTCAGCGCCTCCGAGGCGAAGAGGTCGATGTAGAAGTTGCCAACTTCGTACGAGAAGCTGTACGTGAGCGTGTAGTCCACGTCGATGTCGTCGTCGGCCTGCTCGCCGAGCGTGAGGGGCAGCGCGGTCCAGGTGATCCCGGCGTCCTCGGCGCGGAGGAGCCCGCCGTCGGCATACGCAAGGACGACGCCGTAGTCGACGATATCGAGCGTGAGGTCGTCGACCTCGACCTGGGCAAACGCGCTGCGGCCGTCTTCCGAGATCGCCAGGTCGCCCCCGTCGAAGGTGAACGTGAAGACGAGGACCTCGGCGTCTTGCCCGTCGCGCCCGTCGAAGCCATCACGACCCGGAGGGCCCGGCGGACCGACGTCGCTGTTAACGGAATAGTCGCAGCCGACGAGGGCCAGCGCGAGGAGGGGCAGCAGGAGCAGGGAGCGGGACGGACGAAGCAAAGGCATGACTTTCAGGATCGGGTGGCCAGGTGTGGGGCGGCTCGCTGTAGGGTCAGCCGCTCGGCCCCCAACCGAGGTAACACCCGCCCCGCCCTACCGCGTCCGGTGCTCGACCTCGCCGCTGGCGTGTCCGATCAGCACGTCCGTGGCCAGCCCGAGGAAGAGCCCATGGTCCAGCACGCCCGGCATGTCGAGGAGCGCCCGGTCTAGGGCCGCCGGATCGGCAATGCCGTAGTCGAACGTCGCGTCGAGCACCCAGAGGCCCTGGTCGGTGACGACGGGGCCGTCCTTCTGCTGGCCGGCCCGCAGCCGCACCGTCGCGCCGAGGCGTTCGAGCGCCTGCGTCACCGGCGCGACCGCTATCGGCACTACCTCAATGGGCACCGGCATCTTCGTGCCGAGCCGCTCGACTTCTTTCGACGGGTCGATGAGTACCACGAAGCGCTCGGCGAGGGCCGCCACCACCTTCTCGCGGGTGTGCGCCGCCCCGCGCCCCTTGATGAGGTCGAGCGACGGGTCCACCTCATCGGCCCCGTCCAGGGCGATGTCGAGGGCGAGGCCGTTGGGTCCGTCGAGGTCGTCGAGCGTGGCGAGCGGGACGCCGTGCTGGCGCGCGAGGCGCTCCGCCGCGAACGACGTGGGCGTGCCGACGATGCGGAGCCCGTCCTGGCGCACCCGCCGCCCCAGTTCGGCGATGGCAAAGGCGGTCGTAGAGCCCGTACCGAGGCCGACCTGCATGCCGTCTTCGACGAGGGCGGCGGCGGCTTCGCCAGCGATGCGTTTGGCTTCGGCGGACATAGGCGTGTTGCGTGTTGCGTGTTGCGTGTTGCGTGTTGCGTGTTGCGTGTTGCGTGAAGGTGCCCGCGCCGCTCGTGCGGAGTCAAGTGCGCTGCGCGAAGCCGGTGGGAAGAGCATCGAGGACGCGAAACGGACCTCCGTCCCCCCCGTTTCTCACGCGGTCCGTTTCCTGTCTTGCCTGCCTCCGACCATGCTCCGCGCTCGCTCTCTTCTCGTGCTGCTCGCCCTCGTGCTGTCTGCGTGCCGACAGGACACCCCCACGGACGACTCCGGCCTCGGCGTCCTTGAGGACCTATCGAGCGCGTCGTTCTCGCTCGTGGACCAGGACAGCGTGGCCGTCGACTTCCCGTCGGATTTCGAGGGCAAGCCCGTTGTACTCGGCTTCATCTACACGTTCTGCCCCGACATCTGCCCCGCGACGACGGCCAACATGAAGGAGATCCGGCGGCAGCTTGGCAACCCGCCCGACGTGCAGTTCGCTACGGTCACCTTCGACCCGGAACGCGACACGCCGAGCGTGCTCAAGAACTACGCCCGCGTCTATGGCCTCGAAGACACGGACTGGACGTTCCTCACGGGCACGCCCGACGAGATCAGCCGCCTCATGGAGCGCATGCGCGTCCGCGTCGAGCGCTCCGACTCCACCGTCAACGACGACGGCTCGGTGTTCTACTTCGTCAACCACACCGACCAGATTTCTCTCATCGACGAATCGGAGCGGCTGCGCTTCAGCTACGGCGGCAGCAACACCCCGCCTGAAATCATCGTGGAAGACACCAACGCGCTTCGCTGAGGCACGCCTGCTCGTAGCTTATCGCACCTGCTCGGTCTTCCCTGTTTCCTCTGTTGGTTATGCGCTACGCCCTGCTGGCACTCGCCCTCGTCTTCGCCGCCTGTGCCCAACCCGATCCTCCGGCCGATCCGGATCCCGAACCCGTCGAGGCGGCTCCGCTGACCGTCGAGAGCGCCTGGGCGCGCCCTGCGGCAGCAGGCGGTAACTCCGCGCTCTACATCACCCTCGTCGGGGGCTCGGCGGCCGACACGCTCATGAGCGCCGAGAGCGCTGCCGTGAACGTAGTCGAGATCCACGAGTCGTTCGAGACCGAGGCGGGCACCATGGGGATGCGCCCCGTTGAGATGCTGGCGGTCCCCGCTGGCGAGTCTGTTGCGTTGGAGCCCGGCGGCTTCCACGTCATGCTGATCGACGCGACGGCCGACCTCGTGGTAGGCAGCCAAGTCGCGGCGGTGCTCAACTTCGCGCAGACCGGACCGATCTCGGTGATGGCGCAGATCTCAGAGACCGCGCCGGACGGTATGATGGCCGACACCCCGGACGCCATGGACTCCGACGACGCCAGCTCTGGCGACGCCACCGAGTAACGCTACGCCGACGCGATGGACTGGCTGATCGCGGGCTTCGTGTTTGGCTTCGTGGGCAGCGTCCACTGCGTCGGCATGTGCGGACCGCTCGCGCTTGCACTACCCGGAGCCACCGCTGCCCGCGTGCGGTTCCTCACTGGGCGTGTGCTCTACAATCTGGGCCGTGCGTCGACCTATGCGGTTCTCGGCGCGGTTCTCGGCGCGCTCGGTGCCGTGGTGGTGTTTGCCGGGTGGCAGCGCTGGCTCACATTCGGGCTCGGCGTGACGCTGGTGCTGCTCGCCTTCGTGCCGGTGCTGCGCCGCGCCCTCGGGGGCGTGGAGGGCTACACCGCCCGGTGGCTCGGCCCGCTGCTGGCGCAGGTCGGCCCGCTGTATCAGCGCGGCGGGCTCGCGTCGCTCTACGCCGTGGGCCTCCTGAACGGACTGCTCCCCTGCGGCTTCGTCTACGCGGCCCTCGCCACGGCCATCGCATCGGGAACGGTTGCAGGCGGCGCAGGCTTCATGGCCGCGTTCGGCCTCGGCACGCTCCCGGCAATGCTGGCGCTCAGCGTGGCGGGCCGGCGCATGAGCAAGCGCTGGCGGACGCGCCTAGCGCGCTGGGCGCCCCTGGGCCTCGCGATCATCGGCGTGCTCCTGATTCTGCGCGGGCTCTCCCTCGGGCTGTTCCTCAGCCCCGATGTGCGTGCGGCCCTGTTCACGCCCGAGGTGTGCCGGTTTCTTCCCTTCGTAGACCCTATCCGGTAAACGGCGTTGGGGGTCAGATTTACCGCTGGCGCAGCCTTCGCGCTGCATAGCCCGCGCCAGCTAGGGCGAGGAGGCCAAGCCCTCCATCGACGGGCACCTGCGTGGGATTGCCCGGCAGCGTCGGGACAGCTTCCAACGGCTCCTCGTCGAACGACGGCGACTCGTCGACGGGTGGCGGAGCCGGTGGCAGAGTTGATGGTGGAGGCAGCGGTACAGCCCAGTCTGGCAGGCTCTGAGCGCCCACAGGAACGGCGATCATGAGGGCAACCAGTAGTACGGTTTGTCGAAGCATGGCGGTGTGCGGAGCCGTGGCGGGATAGGTGCGGTGGTGCTAGATAGAACACGGCAGCACAGCAGGCGACGTGCGGAAGGGCTGTGTCGCGGGGTGTTCTCGACCCGTCCCAGACTCACTAGCCCGTCCGGACTCGTGCCCCGTGCCTTTTACCAACAAGGCGAGTGCCAATTCCTGCAGCAACGGCGTGGACGCGCAGCGTCTCACTCCTCGTTCATCCCGAAGCTTCAGCCCAGAGCAGGGCGCACTGGAGCAAGGCGCGAGGCGGTCGGAATGAGTCCCCATACGTTCCCTAGCTGCTGTACGGGCGATGCACGAATGTGCGCTCGGCGGGCTGGAAACGCAAGACGCCAGCCTCTTGAGGAGGCCGGCGTCTCGGAAGGTTGCCCTACTAGGATTCGAACCTAGAACCTCCTGATCCAGAGTCAGGCGCTCTGCCAATTGAGCTATAGGGCAATGGTGTCCGCGTCCAGTGGTGTGACCTGCGACGGACGTAGGACAGACAAACTAGGGTGACTTTACGGCGGGCGCAACGTGGCGGCCTCGCTTCACCGGCTCAGGCGCCGGTCTTGGCAACTTCTTCGACCATTCCGGCCTCCGGTGGCATGTCTTTCGGCGGGGCGCTGACCGCGTCCACCGGCTCACCTCGCCACGCCGCGATCTGCTCTACGATCATCGCGCGGACACGATCACGAAGCTCGGCGACATCGTCTTTCGTGAGGCCAGTTGTAGGAATCGCCGGAAGCACCTTCAGGTAGACCTGGCTCGGCTTCCCAAACTTCCAGTCGTGCTTTGGCAACGCATCGGTCGTGCCGTCGAGGGCAACGGGCAGAATCGGTACCTGGGCTTTGATCGCCAGCCGGAATGCCCCGTCATAGAACGTCTTCACACGGCCGTCCTTCGACCGCGTACCCTCGGGGAAGAACATCACCGAGCAGCGTTGGTCGAGCACGTCCTTGGCGCGAATCAGGACGCTCGCTCGACTACGGGGGTCTTTTCGATCTACCTCGATGTCGTCGGACAGCTTCATGAGCCACCCGACGATGGGGAGATCGAACAGCTCCTTCTTGCCAATCCACTTCATCTCCCACGGCAGACGGCTCACCAGCGGCACGTCGGCGTTTGACTGGTGGTTGGAGACCACCACGTAGGGATGCTGAAGGTCAGCAGACCGCTCGCCCGAGATCTGGATGCGCCACGCTGGGTTGACCCGCGTCATCCACGAGCCCATGCGGCGGAACGTGCGCCCGGTGCGGTAGTGGATGGGACTGCGGTCGAAGAGACGGACGAGCGCCATGGTGGGCAGCATCAAGGCGATGATGCCGATCATGGCCGCCCAGGTGAGCGCGGAGCGAAAAGCACCCATGGCGTTGAGCGAGCAAGCGAGGCGTGAGGGGGATGACGACCCCATCGGTCGCCAGGAACCCCGCTTGCACAGCCTGCCTACACCGTCCGTTCCGTGATGCCTGTGCAAAGCTGCTAACCTCATTGTCCTCCACTATTTCGCCCCCCTTTGCTTTGTCTACCCTTCAGGCGGTCATGCACCGATGCCTTGCGCTCGCCCGGCGCGGAGCCGGGACGGCGAGCCCCAACCCACTGGTCGGTTCGGTGGTGGTGGCTCCCGATGGCACGGTGCTCGGCGAGGGCTACCACGCGCGCTACGGCGAGGCCCACGCCGAGGTAAACGCAATCGCGGCGGCCGAGGCGCTGCACGGCCGCGAGGCGCTGCGGTCAGCAACGCTCTATGTCAACCTCGAACCGTGCAGCCACCACGGGAAAACGCCGCCCTGCGCCGACCTCATCCTGCACAAGGGCATCCCGCGGGTGGTCGTAGGCATGGTGGATCCGTTCCCGCGGGTGGCCGGCGGCGGGATCGCGCGACTGCGCGCGGCGGGCGTCGACGTGACGGTGGGCGTGCTCGAAGCCGAGTGCCAGCGCCTCAACGAAGCCTTCGTCCACCAAATCGCGACGGGGCGACCGCTCGTGACGCTGAAGGTTGCCCAGACGCTGGACGGGGCTATTGCCACGCGCACGGGTGACAGCCGGTGGGTATCCGGCGAGGCCGCGCGGACGCTCGTCCACCGCTGGCGCAGCCATCTCGACGGCGTGCTCGTGGGCAGCGGTACCGCCCATGCCGACGACCCTGCCCTCACGGTCCGCCACGTTGAGGGCCGCCAACCCGTGCGCGTCGTGCTCGACCGGACAGGCGGCCTCGCTCCTACCCTGCGGCTGTTCACCGACGTGCATGTAGCCACGACCGTCGCCGTCGTCTCGGAAGACGCGCAGCCGCCCTACGCCGACGCCTTCACCGACCAAGGCGGGACGCTACTGCGCGTACCGACGGTCGAGGACAGCGCCCACCTTGACCTTGGTGCGGTGCTCCGCGAGCTCGGCGCGGGCGTGGGGCCGCACCGTCCGATGCAGTCGCTGCTGGTAGAGGCGGGTCCCGGATTGGCGACGGCGCTCTTCGCCCAGGATCTCGTTGATCGCTTCTTCTGCTTCGTCGCCCCTAAAGTCGTCGGCACTGGCACGCCGGTACTGCACGACCTCGGCATCACGCGGATGGCAGAAGCGCACACGTTCGCCGAGCACCGCTGGGAGCTCGTCGGCGAGGACATGCTGTTTCGGGGCTACGTGCGGGGGGTCGCAGGTCGCAGGTCGTAGGTCCAAGGTCGAAAAGGTGGCATGCTCGCAATGCGGCTGCAAGCCAATTCCTGGCCTCGTGCCCGTCCCGAATTCCCGATCGCCCAGCTCCCCTGGCTCTTCCGATCTTGCGGCGCTTCTGCTCACCCCGATCCCACTGCCATGCGCCTGCTGCTCATCCTCGCTCTTCTCCTCGCCCTGCCTGCCCAGGCGCAGATCGACCCTGGCGACTACCAGGAGGCCGCCGACCGCATCATCGAGGCCGCGCTCGCCGACAGCGCGGCGTTTGAGCGGCTGGCCTACCTCGCGGACACGTTCGTCCCGCGCTTCAGCGGCACCCAGGAACTGGAGGACGCCATCGACTGGGTGATGAGCGAGATGGAGGCCGACGGCTTCGACGAGGTGCGCGGGCAGGAGGTGATGGTCCCCGTCTGGCATCGGAACGGCGAGGAGGCCGTGCTCATCACCGAGCGCGGGGAGCGTACCCTCGCCATGATGGGCCTCGGCGGCAGCGTCGGCACGCTGCCAGAAGGCCTCACCGCTGAGGTACTCGTCGTCTCCAGCTTCGACGAACTCACGTCGCTCGGCGATCGCGCGCGCGGCAAGATCGTCGTCTACAACGTGCCGTTCACGACCTATGGCGAGACGGTCCGCTACCGCGTCTTCGGGGCGAACCAGGCCGCCGCCGCCGGGGCCGTCGCCAGTCTCGTCCGCAGCGTCGGGCCGATCTCGCTCCAGAGCCCCCACACCGGGACCATGCGCTACGACGACCGCTACCCGCGCATCCCGAACGCCGCGCTCTCCATCGAGGCCGCCGAGCTTCTTCAGCGCATGCAAGACCGCGGCGAGACGCCCGTCGTCCGCCTCTACATGGGCGCGCGCTTCGGCGACGACGCGCTCTCGCGCAACATCATCGCGGAGTTTCGCGGGCGCGAGAGCCCCGAGGAGGTCGTGGTCGTCGGCGGGCACATCGACTCGTGGGACGTGGGCACGGGCGCGATGGACGACGCGGGCGGCTCCGTGGTGACGTGGGAGGCCGTGCGGCTCCTGATGGACCTCGGCCTGCGTCCCCGCCGCACCATCCGCGTCGTGCTCTGGACGAACGAGGAGAACGGCCTGCGCGGCGCGCTGAAGTACCGCGAGTCGCTCGACACGACGGCGCTGCGCAACCACCAACTCGCACTCGAATCCGACAGCGGCGTGTTCGACCCCATCGGCTTCGGCTTCAACGCGACGGATGAGGCGTTCGCGATGCTCAAGCCCATCGACGCGCTCGTGGAGCCGGTGGTGACGCCGCGCCCGGACCGCTACGACGGGCAGTTCGGCCTGCTCAAAGGCGGCGGCGGGGCCGACATCGGCCCGCTGATCCGCGACGGCGTGCCGGGGATGAGCCTCAACACCGACAACGAGAAGTATTTCTGGTACCACCACTCGGACGCCGACACGGTGGACAAGCTCGACGCCGCCGAAGTGCAGCGGTGCGTGGCGGCGGTGGCAATTCTGGCGTACGTAGCCGCGGAGATGCCCGAGCGCCTGCCCCATCGTGGGATGCTCGGCGAGAACTAGCCGTTGACCCAGCTTCATCGCTATGATACCAGCCACCTACAGTCGCCTCCAGACATTGGCCCGTGCGTGCGCCTGGGACGCCAGCAGCGCGGAGGACCTCCTGCACGACGCCCTGCTGGTGGCCGCCCGCAAACAGGTGGACATGGAAACGGAAGACGGACGGCGGTGGCTCACGGGCGTACTCCGCAACCTCGCGCGCCAGCACGCCCGCGGCGAAGGCCGTCGTCAGCAGCGTGAGGAGGACTACGCCATGCAGACGTCCGCCCCGAGCACCCCGAGCCTTCCCGACGAGTTGGCGACGCCGACCGACCTCGACGCCGACGCGCTCTGGGCGACGCTCCCGCCGTCGGTGCGCAGCGTTGTCGTGCTTGCTCTACATGGCCTGGACAAGCCTGACATCCGCGCCGCACTGGGTATCTCCGACACCGCGCTCCGCCAGCGCCTCCGCGTGGCCCGCCGCGCTCTCGGCACCCTCCCCGCCGACCTCCAGCGGGACGCGCTCGCCCGAGCCTACGCACGCCGCCAGCGCCGGGCAGACACGCTGGATCTTGGGCTCATCCGCCGGGCACTCTCCCGGCGGCTCAGCGCCGAGCCGAAGCAGGGAACCCTCGGTATCCATGACCCGGACGGCCACCTGATCGTCGTGAGCACGCGGCCGGGCTAGAGCCCCGTTTCGATTTTTTCCAGGCTTTTTTCGGGGGCGTGCTCACACCAACGCCATCGGCGGCCATGACTAGGTGAACCGTTCTCTCATCAACGTCTCCTGTTCCCATGTCTACCCCTACCCTCTCCGCCCTGTTCTTCTACGTCCGCGACCTGGACCGCACGGCTGCGTTCTACGGCGACGTGCTCGGGTTTCACGTCGAACGCTCAGAGGGCCACGACGGCGCCTATCTCATCGCTTCGGCGGGCGAGGACGAGCCGGCGTTCGTGTTCTACCCTGCAGACGAGCCGCCCGGCCGCAGCCCCGTCGTTGTGTTCGGTCTGGAAGGCGGGATCGAAGAGGCGGTGGCCGCGCTCGTCCGCCACAACGTCGAGATCGTGACGCCCGTGAGCGAGGCACCCGACGGCGGATTGACCGCCGATTTTCTGGATCCGGACGGGCACGTCCTGAGCTACTACCAGCCGGTCGAGCAGGCCTAATCGGCTTTCACTTCGTCGGTATCAGGATAGCCGAGGCGGTGTTGCGTGTTGCGTATTGCGTGTTGGCCTCGGCCCGATACGCAACACGCAATACGCAACATTACTGATAGCCTCAGGCTGAATTCGTATGTGCGCTTCCACTATCGGGCAAACACCTGCAGGAGCCCGTCCCAGCCTGTCGTATAAGACGGGCTGCGGCGGGCCTGCTGCATGGACCATGCCTGGCCTGTCTCCGTGTCTTTGGCCGGACGGACGGTGCCCTGGCTGCCCCACACGACGGTGCGGCGGCCCCAGCGCTGGTTCACGCCGTCGATGGCGTCGAGCAGGCGTCGGTGCTCGGGCGTCGGCCCTGAGTCGAACAGGTGCACTTGTTTGGGGACCTCGCGCGTGAGGTCGTAGAGCGTCACGCCCGCCTTCTTCCAGCGGTAGGGCGTGCCGCAGGGTGCGGCGGGGACGTACATCTGCCGCAGCAGCCGCCGGACGACCTGCAGCAGCCGCGTCGTGTCGAGCGTGCGCGGCGAGAGCGTGGCCGTGGCCGCGAGCGTGCGGTGCGGGCCCGCGCCGAAGCGCTTCGTCGTCACGTAGGCTTCGAGGCCGCCGGCCACGAGGCCCTCCCCTCTCAGCTTTTCCGCCGCCCGCGCGGTGTGTGTGGCCAGCGCCTCGCCGAGGTCCGCCACATTGGTAACCGGCTTACCAAAGGAGCGGCTCCGGATAAGCGTCTTGCGCGTCGCCGGGACGAGGTCGAGCGGGAGGCAGGGCGTCCCGCGCAACTCGTGGGCCGTGCGCAGCGCTACTACGCTGAGGTTGCGCTTTACCCAGACGTCCGGCAGCGCGGCGAAGTCGGCCGCCGTGCGGACGCCGCGCGCACGTAGGCGCTTCGTCCAGCGCGGGCCGATGCCCCATACCTCGCCCACGGGAAACGCGCGCAGTGCAGCGGTACGCTGGCCCTCCTCCGACAGGCAGACGACGGGGGGCTGCCCTTCCCGAACCCGCTGCTTTGCCACCTCGCTCGCCACCTTCGCGAGCGTCTTCGTCGGGCCGAGGCCCACGCGCATCGGAATGCCTGTCCACGCGCGGACCCGCGCCTCGATGGCGCGCCCTTGAGCTTCGGCAGCGTCCTGCGAGTCGGCCCAGAGGTGCAGGAACGCCTCGTCGATGCTGTAGCGCTCGACCTCCGGGCTGAAGCCTTCCAGGATTGCCGTGATGCGACGGCTCAGATCGGCGTAGAGCGCGTAGTTCGAGGAGAACACCGCCGTCCCCGCCTGGGCGAGTTGGTCGCGCACCTTGAAGTACGGCGCGGCCATCTTGACACCCAGCCGCTTCACCTCCTCCGACCGCGCGACGACGCAACCATCGTTGTTGGAGAGCACGACCACGGGCCGTTCGTCCAGCGTCGGGTCGAAGGCGCGCTCGCAGGAGACGTAGAAGTTGGAGCAATCGGCGAGGGCCACCAGGCGCATGGACACCGCGACCTACAACGCGTGGATGACGTGCGTGACGACGCCCCAGATGCGGCACTCCTCGCCCTCGCTCAGCCGGAACGGCGGGTAGAGTTCGTTGTGGGCGAGGAGGTAGAGCTGTCGTCCTATGCGGCGGTATTCCTTGACGAGCATCTCCCCGTTCAGGACGGCCACGACCGTGTGCCCGTTGCTCGGCTCGATGGTGCGGTCGATCACGAGGAGGTCGCCGTCGTGGATGCCCTTGCCCGTCATCGAGTCGCCCTCGGCGCGGGCGAAGTAGGTGCCGGGCGGGTTGCGCACGAGGTAGGCGTGGAGGTCGAGGTCCTGGTCGACGTGGTCGTCGGCGGGCGACGGGAAGCCCGCGGCCACGCGCGAGAGGAAGAGCGGACGCGGCGCGTCGAGGTTGCCGAGCACCTGCTCGGGCTTGAGGAGCAGGCTGACACGCAGCGGTTGAGACGGGAGCATCGAGGAGGGAATGCGCTTCGGAGGGATCGTAACGAGAGGTGGGAGAGCGCGCGGCCAACCAAGAACCGCGGGGGTGACACGTACCCTGTCACTGGGGCGCTCACACCCTCTAGGCCGCGCTCAGAGCCGGGCCCGTTCTCCCACGTCACCCAACCCGCCTATCGCCCCGGCTCTCTCACTGCCACGACTCCACAGCCTCCGTAAGCGTGAGCAAGGGCATCGCTGCGCCTGTGTCTTCGAGCACCTGCGTGTAAGTGGCGGCCTGGTGGGGATGCAGAAGCGCATCGCCGACCGTGTTGTGCCATAGCAGCACGGCCACGCCGCCGAACCGCTGCACCTGCGCAACGACCTGGCGGAACGCCTCGCACACCGCCTCCGGGGCCAGCGCCCGGTGCTGGAAGAGGGTCGTGTCCATCGCATGCACCGGGAGCGCCCAGAGGTCGAGCGGCGCCTCGGCGTCGAGGTCGTAGAGCTGCACCGGCATCGTGGTCGCGCGCCGGAATCCCTCGTGGGCCGAGAAGCCGAGCGTACTGTCGAGGTAAAACCCGGCGGCTGCCTGGAGCCGCGGCGTCCGGACGGCATCGTGGCGGAGGTAGTGCTGCCGGACCGCGCGGACAGGCTGACCGACGAGGCGGGCTAGTCGATCCCGCTCCGCGAGGAGGCGGCCGACGTGGTCGTGGGCGAAGTAGCCAGGGTGCAGGCCGACTTCGCCCCCGCTCTCCAGGACGCGGCGCGTGAACCGGCGGAGGTCCACCTCGCGCGCACGGTACGGCACATCCTCGGCCGCGTCGGCGCTCATCTTCAGGAATACCGTCGCGTGCCCGCCCAGCGCTTCCACGGGGTCGAGCAGCAGGTCGAGGCCGTGCTGGAAAGGGTCGGGACCGACCAGGCCGCGCCACGACCCGATGCCGCGGAGCGCGCGGGCTGCCACGCCGAGCCGCCGCCGCCGCCAGTGGTCGATGTCGTAGGTCAGGCAGACGGCTCCCTGACGCTCGGCGGGCTGCCGCGCTCCCGTGCGCCAGCCCAGCCGCTCGAAGGCAACGCCTTGCTCGGCCAGCGCCGCAGCGAGGCGCTCGCGGTAAGCGTCCACCACAGGCCGGAGCACCGTCGGCATTGCCGGGGTCGTGGCCGCCGCGTGGTCGAGTTCGGCGTGCAGCGACGCCGCGTACGGGAATCGTCCGTGGGCGTCGCGCTGGCGCGTAGTCGCCTCGTGCCAGCCGCTGAGCCAGTAGAACGCCGAGGCTACGAGGTCAGCGCCCTCGAACGGCTCCGACGACAGCGCCTCCCCGTCGAGTGGGAAGAGCACCGGCCAATCCTCCTCGTCCCAGCGGAGTGTTGTCGCCGCGCGGGCCTCGTAGCGCTGCTGCGCGGCGAAGAACGCGGCAGTGCTGGCGTGGTGACGGAGCCGGAGCGCACGGGCGGGCGCGGCCGTCGGCGCGACGCCGTAGTAGAGCCCGCCGCCGCTCAGTCCCTCGCGGTCCGTCCAGGTCGGTCGCAGCCCGAGCGGGCGCAGCAACTCGACGAGCGCGTACCGCGCCTTCGCCGCCATGACAGGGAGCACCTCCACGCAGGTCGGCAGCGGAGCAAGGCGGGAGGCGTCGAAGAGCACAGCAGGGTCGAGGGTCGAGGGTCGAGGGTCGAGGGTCGAGGGTCGAGGAAGCAACGCGGCACGGCCGGTCCTGTCAAACGAATTTCGGGGGCGGCGCGGATCGATGCGAACGTGGACCGAGGCGTACGTCGCCGCCTGCTGTGCCTCGGCGTTCGTACCCTGTCCCCCGCTTCCGTCCGCTCGCCCCTGCTCTCGTGCCTAGCCGCTTCAAGCTCTTCAGCGACCCGGTCCACGGCTTCGTGTCCGTGCCGAAGGGCCTCGTGCTCGACGTGATCGAGACACCCGAATTCCAGCGGCTGCGGCGCATCCGGCAGCTCGGCCTCGGCCACCTCGTCTTTCCTGGCGCGGAGCACACGCGCTTCGGCCACGCACTCGGGGCGATGGCGCTCATGCAGCAGGCCCTCGGCGTGCTCCACGAGAAGGGCACCCCGCTCTCACCGCAGGAGGTCGAGGCGGCGCACCTCGTGGCGCTGCTGCACGACATCGGCCACGGGCCGTTCTCCCACACGCTAGAGCACGACCTGATCGGCGACGATGAAACGGGCACGTTCCACCACGAGACGATGTCACGGGCCCTCATCGCGCGGCTCGACGACCGCTTCGAGGGGCGGCTCGGCCTCGCGCTCGCGCTCTTCGACGGCACCTACGCGCGGCCCTTCTTCCACGAACTCGTCGCCTCGCAACTCGACGTGGACCGGCTGGACTACCTCCGCCGCGACTCGTTCTTCACGGGCGTTGCCGAGGGCGTAGTCGGCGTGGAGCGGATCATCAAGACGATGCGCGTGCACCCGACCGAGGGCGGGCCTGGGTCGCGCATCGTGATCGAGGCGAAGGGCGCGTATGCCGTCGAGAGCTTCGTGCTCTCGCGGCGGCTGATGTACGCGCAGGTCTACCTCCACAAGACGGTCATCGCCGCCGACCACGTGCTGCGGAGCGCGTTTGCCCGGGCGCAGGCCCGCGCTGCGGCAGGCGATCCCGCCGTGGAGGCGTCGGCCCCGCCGCTCTGGTTCTTCTTGGCCAACCGAATCACGACGTCGCAGGCTACTCTGGCCGAGGTCGTGGATGCCTTCGCCCGCCTCGACGACACGGGGCTGCTCTACAGCCTCACGCGCTGGATGGAGTCGGACGACCCGATCCTCGCCGACCTCAGTGCGCGCTTCCTGCAGCGCCGCCTCTTCCAGACGCGCTACCTCGACGCAGAACCAACCGACGCCGACCTCGCCCGTTGGCATGCGCAGGCCGCCGACTGGCTCGCCGGGCGCGGCGTCCCTGCTGCCGTTGCTGAGACTGCAGCGCCGCTCTACGTCACGCCGGGCGTATCGCGGCTCCGCGCCTACGCGCAGGTCCACGAGTCGATCTGCATCTTGGAGCGCGACGGGCGCATCCGCGAGCTGTCCGAGGCCCCCGACGCGATTTCGGTGGGCGCGATGGCCGGGGCCGTCTCGAAGCCCTACGTGTGCTTCCCGAAAGACCTCGACCTACGCCTGTAGAACGCAGCCCCGCTAGCGTGCGAAACGCTAAGACGCAAGCCGTTCTCGGTTGTACGCGGGCCGTGCTCAGTTGCCCGTGAAGGCGTCTTTCATGCGGCTGAAGAACGAGCGCTTCTCGCCGCCCGTCTCGGGCTGGAAGGCTGGGTCGTCGCGGAGCGCTTCGAGGGCGGCCCGGGCCTCGGGGCCGAGGTCCCGTGGCGTCCAGACGTGGACACGCACCATCTGGTCGCCGCGTCGGCTGCTGCCGAGCTCGGGCAGGCCGCGGCCGCGCATGCGCAGGATGCGCCCACTCTGGATGCCGGGGTCGATCTGGAGGCGGGCGCGGCCCTTGAGCGTGGGCACCTCGACCTCGGTGCCAAGCGCTGCATCCGGCACCGAGAGCGCGAGGTCGTAGATGATGTCCAGGCCGTCGCGGGTAAAGTGCTCGTGTTCGACCTCTTCGATCTCGACGCGGAGGCTGCCCGCCGGACCGCCGCGCTGGCCAGCGTTGCCCTTGCCGCGCAGGTTGAGATACTGCCCCTCCGACACGCCCGCCGGCACCTCGATGGTGACCATCTCCTCGCCCTTGATGCGGCCCTCGCCCCCGCACTCGTTGCAGCGGTTCTGCACGATCCGGCCTTCGCCGCGACACTGCGGACACGGCTGCACGTTGACGAACTGCCCGAAGAACGAGTTGGACACCTGGCGTACCTCGCCGGAGCCCTTGCAGGTCGGGCACGTGATGTAGCCCGCTTCCCCGCCTTCTGCGCCGGACCCCGAGCAGGCCTCGCAGGTGATGTACTTGCGGAGCTTGAGTTGCCGCTCGACCCCCTCGGAGATTTCTTCGAGCGTGAGCTTGAGCCGCACGCGGAGGTCAGAGCCAGGACGACCGCCGCGTCGCCCGCCGGTGCGCTGGTTGAAATCGAAGCGGACGTCGCTGCCGAAGATGTCGGAGAAGGCCGAGAAGATGTCCGAGATGTCGTTGAAGCCCGGGCCGGGCCGGCCGCCGGGGCCGCCCGCCGCTGCGCCGCGCAGGCCGGCGTGGCCGAAGCGGTCGTAGCGCTGGCGCTTCTCGGGCGTCGAGAGCACTTCGTAGGCCTCCGCGGCCTCCTTGAACTTGGCCTCCGCCGCCTCGTCCCCCGGATTGCGGTCCGGGTGGTACTTCATGGCCAGCTTGCGGTAGGCCTTCTTGATCTCGTCAGCGGAGGCCGACCGGGAGAGGCCGAGAATCTCGTAGTAGTCGCGCATGGGTGGAGAGCGTGGGAGACGGCTGGGCGCT
This sequence comes from Bacteroidota bacterium, assembly GCA_038528235.1. Classification (GTDB taxonomy): domain Bacteria; phylum Bacteroidota; class Rhodothermia; order Rhodothermales; family Rubricoccaceae; genus JBCBEX01. Next base: position 20,388 of record JBCBEX010000035.1, on the reverse strand, counting down.
GGGAGGCGCGCTACTGGGCGACGACGACGCGGGCGTGGCGCAGCACGCGCCCGTCGAGGGCGTAGCCGCGCTGGATCTCGGCGAGGATGGTCCCGGAGGCAATCTCGGGGTCGTCCACCGGCTGCTGCATGAGCGCCTCGTGGACGCGCTCGTCGAACGGCTCCCCGACGGTCATGATGGGCTGCACGCCGAGCTTCTCCAGCTCGCCCGTGAACTTGCGGTAGACCAGTTCGACGCCTTCGCGGAGCCCTTCGAAGGCCGGGTCGTCCGTGGACTGCTTCTCGGCGGTCTCCGTGGCCGCCTGGAGGGACCGGCGGAAGTCGTCGTAGACGTCGAGGATGCGGACGACCGCCTCGGCGCGGCCACGGGCGGCGGCCTGACCGAGCTCGGCCGTGGTGCGGCGGCGGTAGTTCTCGAACTCGGCGGCTTTGCGCTTGACCTGGTCCTGCGCGGCGGCGAGGTCGGCGACCAAGCGGTCGTTCTCGTCGTTCAGTTCTTCGATCTGGAGTTGGCGTTCGGCGAGTTCGTCCACGGCGTGGAGGGCTACTTCAGCAGCGTCGGTGTTGGTGCCGATGTGCTGCGACACGCTGTCGCGCGCGTCGGGGTTGATGGGGGTCGTCGACATAGCGGTGCGGGGTTGCGGAGGGTCGAACGGTGTGCAGAGAGACGGGGAAGGCGTAGGGTCAGGCGGCGGAACGGCTCAGCAGCGACGCCACGCGCTCGACGAGGGCGACGGCGCGCCCGTAGTCCATGCGCGTCGGGCCGATCACGCCAACGCGGCCGATGGTGTCGCCGACGCGGTAGGGCGCCGTCACGACGGCGTAGTCGGGAGCCGCGATGGCGTCCCCGGTGAGGTCGGTGGTGAGTTCGCGCCCGATGAGCACGATAGCGCTCGCGTCCTCATCGCCGGGCTCGACGGGGTCGGCTTCGAGGAGGTGGACGACGGCCTCGCCGTCCTCGACCATGCGGATGAGGCCGCGCACGACCTCCGGGTCCTGGAATTCGGGCTGCGCGACGAGGTGGTGCGGGCTGCCGACCTGCGCGCGGCGGTTGGGCGGCTCGCGAAAGAGCGTGTCGGCCTCACGGACGACGAGCCGGACGAGGCCCGCCGGGTCGGGGGTGGACGGATCGCCCAGCAAGTCGTCGAGGCGGGCGGCGCCGGTCTTGCGGATCTCGCCGAGCGAGAGGCCCGCGAGGCGCTCGTTGAGGAGCGTCACGAGGCGCGGGAGGTCGCTACGCCGAATCTCGGCGTCGGCCTCCGCGATGATGGTGCGGACCAGCCCGCCGCGCACCTCCAGCACGAACATCACGCGCGACGAGGAGAGCGGCACCACGTCGATGCGGTCGAGTGTGCCGGTCGCAAGCTTGGGCGTGAGCACCACCCCCAGGAGCTGCGAGAGCTGCCCGAGCAGGCGGCTCGACGTGCGCGTGAGCGCCTCGATATCGCCGTAGAGCGCGTCGAGCGACTGACGGAGGATGGCTTCGTCGCCGGGCGTGAGGCCCGCCACGTTCATCAGCGAGTCGACGTAGAAGCGGTAACCAAGCTCGGTGGGCACGCGGCCTGCCGAGGTGTGCGGGTGGCCGAGGTAGCCGAGTGCCTCCAGGCGGCTCATCGTGTTGCGGATCGACGCCGAGGAGAGCACGATCTCGTCTTCTTCGGAGATGACCCGCGAGCCGACGGGTGCCGCCGTCTGCACGAAGCGCTGTACGACGAGCCGCAGGATGGACTGCTCCCGCTCGGACAGAGCGGGGGCCGTCGGGCGAAGCGGAATAGAGCGGCGGGAGTCGGGCATGACAGGATGGCAACCGGACGTGCTCCGGTAAGTGCAGGATCTATTGCACAAAGGCCGTGCCGCACGCGGCATCAGGCAAGCGGTCACAGCGTGCGTCTAACCGGATGCCCCTCGGCGCGTTTCCCGCCCCGATTCGTTGCCCGGCGCTCCACCTGTTCTTAACAGGCTAGCCGCGATCGGCTCGCGCGCGCTGCGGCACCCCCTTACGCCCCTACCGGCCCCACACCATCACGCCACCGACGTGCCCTGTGTAGACTACCAGCAGCGCAGCCACGAACGCGAGGAGGACCACAACTGCTCGGACCCATAGCGGATCGCGGCCGAGACGTAGCACCGAGTTGGCCTTGCGCCACGAGGCCCTACGCCACCGTCGCCAGGCACTCAACCCGGCAAGCAAGAGCACCAGCGCGATGGTGAACCGCAACACCCACGCAGCCGTCGTCCTGTGCTGCGCGATCAGCTCCTCGACGATGGGCGTGCCCTCCACGCTGTCGTAGAGGGCCTTCCCGGTTCGCATCGCCCACCACGTTGCCAGCGCCGTGACCGCGAACCAGACGAGCAGCCCGGCACGCACGCGCGGTTGGCCGGTGAATGCGTAGACGCATGCACCGAGCGCGCCGAGCGGCACCAGCACCACCGGGACATGCACCGCGAGCGGGTGCCACGTTGTCAGTTCGTACTCAAACGGGGCCAGGAGCCAATCCATCGCGCGAAACATCAGGGAAGGGAGTGACTTGCTAACCTAGCACCTGACCGTACGCCGTGCTTGGCGTGGATTCTTGGTGCGAACCCATCGTCCTCCTCAATGACTTCGTCTGTCCATGTCGTCGATTCCTGAACAGGTTCGTGCCGAGATCCTCGATTGGCTGCGTGCCATCGAGGCAGAGGAAGGCGTGCGCATCGTCTATGCCTGCGAGTCTGGGAGCCGGGCCTGGGGGTTCCCCTCGGCCGACAGCGACTTCGACATCCGCTTCCTCTACGTCCGTCCTCCCGACTGGTACCTCAGCATCAACGTCGAGCGCCGTCCCGACGTGCTGCGGCGACCGATTGGTGCGTCCGAGAGCGGGGCCGTGCTCGATCCGGCAGGGTGGGACCTCCGCAAAACGCTCCGCCTGCTGCCCAGGTCGAACGCTTCGCCTCAGGAGTGGCTGCGCTCGCCCATCGTCTATCGGGAGAACGAGGCCGTCGTGCCAGCCTTGCGCGCTCTTGCTGCCGAAGCGTTCCGGCCGCTCGCGGTCTACCACCACTACCGCAGCATGGCGAAGGGCACCTACCACGACCACCTCGCAGGCCCGGAGGTGAACACGAAGAAGTACTTCTACGCCCTCCGCCCGCTGCTCAACGTCCGCTGGATCGAGGCGGGCTTCGGCCCCGTTCCGACCGCGTTTAGCGCGGTCCTCGATGCCGTCTCGCCCCCCGGCCCGTTCCGCGCCACCGTGGACGCGCTCATTGACGCGAAGCGCTCAGGCAGCGAGGGCGACGCCGCAGTGCGCATCCCGGTGCTGCAGACCTTCATCGAGGGCGAGCTAGAACGACTGGAGAGGGCCACTCCGCCCCCCGCGACCGATCCCGTCTCGACGGACCGCCTCGATGCCGTCTTCCGCTCAGTCGTTCGGCAGGTCTGGGCGTAGCCTCCGGCGTGGAATGCACCGGTGCGAGGATCCGCTGAAGGATGTGTGTCGGTGCAACAGCACGGAGATCCATCCGTAGAGGACGCGCATCTTGGAGGGCCTCCGGCTCCCCCATCGTGTCCCACGCCAACCGTGTCTCACGTTCGCGCCGGTGGCCCCGCTCTCGACCCGCCTCCCTCCTGCGGTCGCACCACGAGTCCCTCTCGTACTTCCTCCTCCTGCTCTATGAAGCTCTCTTTTTCGTTCTGTATGGCGATGCTGCTCGGTGCCCTGCTTGCGGTCCCGCAGACCGCCACCGCTCAAGACGACGTGATGGCCGCCGAGGCCGTCGACGCCACCGCCCCCGCGCTCCAGGGCGCCGCCCTCCCGCCGCTCCTCGACCGCGACCTCTTCTTCGGCGACCCCGAGATCGCCGGCGGCACGCTCTCCCCCGACGCCTCGATGATCGCGTTCAGCAAGCCCTACGCGGGCGTGATGAACGTGTGGGTCAAAGACCGCGACGCCGACTTCGAGAGCGCCCGAGCGCTCACGGCCGACGACCGCCCCGTAGGCGGCTACCGCTTTAGCCAGGACAACCGCTACCTGCTCTACGTCCAGGACAAAGGCGGCAACGAGGACTTCCACGTCTACGCCGTCGACCTCCGTGCCGACGCAGACGACGAAACCGGCGTCCCGCCCGCGCGCAACCTCACCGACATGGAGGGCGTCCGCGCTCTCATCTACGACGTGCCCAAGGACGACCCGGCGAACATCCTCGTCGGCCTCAACGATCGCGATCCGGCCTGGCACGATGTCTACCGCCTCAACCTGGAAACCGGCGAGCGCACGCTGCTCATCGAGAACACTGAGCAGATCGCCGGCTGGATGACCGACCTCGACGGCGACGTGCGCCTCGCGCTGCGCACTGACCCCGGCACCGGCGAAACGCAGGTCCGCCCCGTTTCCGAGGACGGCGCCATCGGTGAGACGATCTACACATGCTCGGTCATCGAGACGTGTAGCCCGGTCCGCTTCCACCCGGACGGCGACAAGGTCTACATGATCACCAACACCGGCGACCGCGACCTCATCGAGTTCGTCCTCTTCGACCTCAACACGCAGGAGGAGACGCTCATCGAGCGCGACCCCGAAGGCCGTGCCGACTTCGCTGGCGCACGCTTCTCGGACGAGACCAACGAACTGCGGCTCACCTACTACAACGGCGACCGCGTGCGCCTCTACCCGAAGACCGAGGCTGCGGAGGCGGACCTTGCCTTCCTGCGTGAGAGCCTGCCGGACGGCGAGATCTACCCCGGCTCGACCGACCGGAGCGAGCGCTACGTGGTCGTCCGCGTCACCCGCGCCGTCGATCCTGGCTCGCGCTACCTCTTCGACCGCGAGGCCCGCACGGTGACGAAGCTCTACACGTCGCGCCCGGAGCTGCCCGTGGAGCACATGGCCCCGATGCAGGTCGTCCGCTACGAGGCCCGCGACGGCATGGAGATCCCGGCCTACCTCACGCTCCCGCAAGGCGTCGAGGCGTCGAACCTCCCTGTCGTGATGCTCATCCACGGCGGCCCGTGGGCGCGCGACTCCTATGGCTACGACAGCTTCGCGCAGTTCATGGCCAACCGTGGCTATGCTGTCATGCAGCCCAACTTCCGCGGCTCGACTGGCTACGGCAAGGCGTTCCTCAACGCGGGCAACAAGGAGTGGGGCACCGGCGCGATGCAGCACGACATCACCGACGGCGTGCAGTACCTCATCGACCAGGGCATTGCTGACGCTGAGCGCGTGGCCATCATGGGCGGCTCCTACGGCGGCTATGCTACGCTCGCGGGCGTCGCGTTCACGCCGGACCTCTATGCCGCCGGCGTCTCCATCGTCGGCCCGAGCAACATCATCACGCTGCTGGAGTCGATCCCGCCCTACTGGGAGGCGGCCCGCACGATGTTCGCCACCCGCGTCGGCGACATGAACGACCCGGAGGAGCGGGCGATGCTCGAAGCGCAGTCGCCGCTCAACAGCGCCGACCAGATCACCTCGCCGCTGCTCGTGATCCAGGGCGCCAACGACCCGCGCGTGAAGCAGCGCGAGAGCGACCAGATCGTCGTCGCGCTGCGCGACCGCGGCTTCCCGGTCGAGTACATGGTCGCCATGGACGAGGGCCACGGCTTCCGCGGCCGCGAGAACCGCACCGCGATGTTCGCCAAGGTCGAGGCCTTCCTCGCTGACCACGTCGGGGGGCGCTACCAGGCCGACATGCCGGAGGACATCAGCACCAAGCTCGGCGAGATCATGGTGGACCCGGCCACGGTGACGGTCACCGACCCGAACGCCAACGCCGGAACGCCGGACCTCTCGTTCGAGAATGCCACGCTCACGCCGCGCTCGATGACCTACAACGTCGTCATGAACATCCGCGGCCAGGCCATGCCCCTCGACGGGGCCCGGCGCATCATCACGGCGATCGAGCACGAGGGCCAGCCTGCCTACGCCATCGTGGACCACGCCACGCTACCCGCCGCGATGGGCGGCATGGCGCTCCGCGACTCGTTCGTGGTGGCTCAGGGCAGTCTCAAGCCGCTCGCACGCACGATGAACCAAGGCCAGATGTCCATCGAGATGGGCTACAGCGACGCGACCATCGAGGGCCTCATGTCGGCTCCGCAAGGCTCCATGCCGATGAGCATGGCGCTCGACGCCCCCGTGGTCGCCGATGGCCTCGCGATGGAAGCGGCGCTCGGCACGTTGCCGCTGGAGGTGGGCTACACGGCGCAGTACAGCGCCTTCGCACCGGCCACCCAGCAAGTGCAGGACCACATCGTCACCGTGACTGGCATGGAGACGGTCGAGGTCCCCGCGGGCACCTTCGAAACCTTCGTCGTGGAAATCGACAAAGTCGATGCGACGGACGACATGACGCTCTACATCGACGCCGAGACACGCGTGGGGGTGAAGAGCACCTCGACGTTGCCTGCTCAGATGGGCGGCGGCACCGTCGTCTCCGAGCTCACGAGCATGGCCGACGCCATGACCAGCGAGCCAGCCGACGACGCCAGCGGCGAATAGCCGCAGCGTTCCGACTGACGAGTCCCACAGGGGCGGTGCCACCCGGCGCCGCCCCTGCTTGCTTCTGTGCTACTCGTCGCCGTTGCGTAGATCGCGCGCGCGGATCGTGTGCGACCAGAGGAGTCCGCCGTCCACGTCGTAGGCGTTGAGTTCCATCACGCGGTCGGTGCGCGGCCCGGAGAGCGAGAGCGTCCCGAAGTGCCGTTGCGTGACGAAGGTGCCCGGCACCCGGTCCGGGTTTTCCTGCTCGAACCGCGCCGACGAGGCCCCCGCCGTGAGCGGCGACGAGGTGAAGTCGAACAGCGGATACCGCCCCGGCCGGTCGATGCGGATCAGCTCGCCGTGGTGACGGTCGCCGGAGAGAAACACAACGCCTTCGATGCCGCGCTCGTCGATGGCGTCGAGGAGCCGCTGGCGCGCGTGCGGGAACGTCGCCCAGTTCTCGAAGAGTTGGAAGCGGCTGAGCACCTGCCCCCCACTCACGACCACCTTAAACGGCGCGCGGCTCGCCGTGAGCGCGTCGATGAGCCACTGCTCCTGCGCGTCACCCAGCATCGTCTTGTCGGGTGTGCGCGGCGCGTCGGAGGGGCTGCGGTGGTAGCGGTTGTCGAGCAGGAAGAACTCGACATCGCCCCACTCGAAGTGGCCGAAGACGCCGGGCGTCTCGGGGAGGCCATAGGTCGGGTTGGCCCAGTAGCGCTTGAACGCGTCGAGCGTTTCGCCTTTGAGCACGTAGGACCGGTCCGAGTTGTTGGGGCCGAACTCATGGTCGTCCCACGTCGCGAAGTGGTGCGTCGCGGCCAGCAGCGGCTGCATCTCGGGGAGCGCGCGCGTGTGGCTGTAGCGGTAGTCGATGCCGCGCTCGGACCACCAGTCGACCTCGCGGAGGTAGACGTTGTCGCCGAGCCAGAGCATGGCGTCAGGTTGCTGAGCAGCGATCGATTCGTAGATCTGGTAGTCGCCGCCGTAGCCGTTGCCGGGCCGGTCGAAGGGCGGGTCATTGACGTAGGCGCACGAGCCGAAGGCGATGGTGAACTCGGGTGGATCGGTGCGCCACTGCCAGAGCGTCTGCGTCTGGAACACCGTCGGGTAGGGCCGCGCGACAACCTCGCCGTCGAGCAGCACGTCGTAGGCGTAGCGCGTGCCGGGCTCCAGCCCGAAGAGCACGACGTGAGCGGTGAGCCACGAGTCGCCGTCGGCGCGGACGACCTCGGACACCTCGAAGTCTGCCGTGGCGCCTTCGGGGCGGTAACGCACCTGCACGTCGGCAGGCTGGGTCGTCTGCACCCACACGGCTACCTCGCGGTGAGTGCTGTAGCCAAGCATGGGCCCCGACTGGAGAAGCGTGTCCTGGGCGAGGACCAGGGGCGCGGCAGTCAGGAGGACGAGGACGAGAGCGCTGAGCGATCGGCGATGCATGGCGGCGACGGGCGGCGGTGAGACAAGCAGGGAAGCTCCGCAAGATCGCCCCCGGCGATGGCTTCGCGATGACCGTTCCATGATGTCCAAACGAAAGCGGCCCCGCGACGAGGTGTCGCGGGGCCGCCAGGAATGGGGCTCACGCTGGGAGCAGGCCTTACTTCTTCGCCGTCTTGGCGGGCTTGATCGTCTCCACGTAGGCCTTGAAGCCCTTCGTGTCACCCTTGGCGAGGAAGCCAGCCTGCTTGGCCCAGGTTTCCTCGTTGGCGATGCCGTCGCCGCCCTTGCTGCCGTCGCCGATGGACTTGCGGAGGCTCGTCAGGCTCGCCTTGGCGACCTGCGCAAACGTCTTGATGCCGTCAGCGTGAAGGGCGCGCTCGTAGACCTTGCCGAGGCCGTAGATCTTCTTCAGATCGTCGGGCTTGGCGGCACCGTTGGTCTTAGGAGCGGCCTTGGCGGCCGGCTTGGCTGCGGCCTTCGGCGCCGCCTTCTTAGCGGAAGCCTTGGTGGCAGGCTTGGCCGTGGCCTTCGGAGCCGCCTTCTTCGCAGGCGCGGCCTTCTTGGCCGGAGCTTTGGCAGCAGAAGCCTTGGCAGCCGGAGCCGCTTTCTTGGCTGGGGCTTTCTTGGCGGGTGCCTTCTTCGCAGCAGGCTTAGCGACCGGAGCCGTCACGATCTCGAGCGCGTCGAGGTACCAGTCGGCGCGGCCCGAGAGGCCAACCACTTCCCGGTCGCGGAGGTCGAGGCCAAAGCCTTCGCCCCCGGGGCCACCAAAGGCGTCGGTGGCGCGCTTGTCGGTGTGGACCGCGAGGGCATCGAGGTACCAATCGGCACGGCCGGAGAGGCCAACGAGGCGCTCGCCCTCGGCGAGCTCGACGGTGTGCTTGTTGCCGCCCGGCGCGCCGAGACGCGGGAGCGTGTGATGGTTGCCGTCAGCGTCGCGCACGACGAGCTCGACGGCGTGGACGTACTGGGCCGCGTAGACGTGAACGCCCGCGATGGTGGCACCCGCAGGCACCGCGACGGTGGAACGCTCCTGGCCGCCGAGGCCGCCGATGCGATGGGTGTTGGTAGCCATAGTGAGTCTTTTCAGGTAGAGGGTGGTCGGTGAGACCGGAAGTAATCAGGGTGGTAAACGAGCACCGTGCCCGCTACCGTGTAAGATATTACATCTTCTTCCGGCACCCCAATCAACTGACTATTAAGCCTGTGCGCGTATTTTGTATAGACTGTGTTTGTCGATGTACTTCCGAAGCGCTTCCGGAACCATGTACCGAATTGTTCTTGCTTCCGAGACTCTCTTCCGAAGCTGTGTACTCGATATATCCAGGCGCGGCGCTTCTACCGTGGTCACCTTTGCGCGCACTGAGGCGGGCAGTTCGTGGAGGTCTTCGCTGAGTCCGTCTCCAGGGCGGCGGTAGACGCCGAGCGTGACCTGCGCGAGCAGAGCCTCCCAGCGATGCCAGCGCGTGAAACCGGCCAGGCTGTCGCCGCCGAGTAACAGCACGAGTGCCTGACTGGGTCGCGCAGTGCGGAGCGCCTCCACGGTGTCCACGGTGTATGAGACCCCAGCGCGCCGAATCTCCAGGTCCGATGCCTCGAAGCGAGGGTTGTCCCGGACGGCAAGCTCGACCATCGCGAGGCGATGTTCCGGTGCAACAGACGCCGGATCGCCCTGCTTAAACGGCGACGTGGCTGCAGGCATCCACAAGACGCGGTCTAAGCCCAGCGCTTCCCCCATCGCCTCTGCGACTGCGAGGTGTGCGATATGAGGCGGGTTGAACGTGCCTCCGAACAAGCCCAGGCGTGCGGTTGTCATGCGCGTCCTGCGTTGCTGAACAGGTCAGGCATTGCTGCAGATCAGACTTCGGCGTAGGTCTCAGCCTCCAGCGCGGGCTGTAGCCGTGTCGTGTCCACGCTGGGCGACGTCGTAGACCGACTCGGCCTGGCGCACGAGCGGCGACTCGGGGAAGATTTGCACGAAGCGGTCGTAGGTACCGAGTGCCTCCTGGAAGCGCTCGGCTTGCCGGGCGGGGATGCTGTTCTGCGCGTAGGTAGTCTGCGCGCGTAGCGCCCCCAGGAGCGCGTCGTCGGCGTAGGGCGAGCTGGGGTACTCGTCGAGGACGGCGAGATAGGCAAGCGCGGCGGCCTCGTAGAGCTCGCGCCGCATGTAGAGTTGGCCGGCCTCGAACTGCTTGCGGGCCAGCTTCTCGTTCAGCTCTTCGAGGCGCTGCACGGCTTGATCCGCGCCTTCGCCAGCGGGATAGCGGCGGAGGTAGCCTCGGATGAAGCCGATGGCCCGCTTCGTCTCGGTCTGATCGAGCTGGTACGGCGGCGAGAGGCGATAGTAGCTCTCGATGCGCCCGAGTTCGGCCTCTTCCTGCCGCGGATCGTTCCGGTAGAACTCGATGAAGCGGGTGTACTCGCTCCCGGCGAGCAGAAACTCGCGGTTGCACTGGTAGGCCTTGGCGAGGTAGAGTTGGGCGTCGTCGGCCCACTCGTGGGTGCGCCCGAAATCGAAGACGCTCCGGAAGTGGTCGATAGCGCGGACGCATTTGCCGCGCTCGAAGTCGTTGAGGCCCTTATTGTAGGCTTCCTCAGGCGTATCGGAGGAGACGCGGCCTGCGGCACTGCACCCGGCCCAGAGGACGAGTGCGGCCAGCATGAGAGCGAGCGAGAGGAGACGCGAGAGAGGCGCCATAAGTCGGCGAGGTGGTCTAGAGATCGTGTCCAAGGCAGCAGCGAGCGCGTCGGCGGAGAACGCGAGGCCCTGCGGCCTTATTGCAGGTCGGCGGAGGGCATCGGCTATTCGACGAGCACGCGCTGTCCGTCGCGGACTTCCATGAGATAGAGCGCCTGGTTGCTCTGCCCGCCTGCGAGGTCGATGCGGATGCCGAGCCCCTGGTAGGGCGCGGCGCTGCGGAGCGCGTTGGCGAGCGCGTCGCGGGGCGCGTTCTCGGTCGCGGGGAGCGATGCAAGCTGGGTGAGGAGAAAGCGCGCGGTGTCGTAGCCGGTGTAGGCGAGGCGGTCGGGGTCGACGCCGCCCGAGAGCGCCCGGTAGCGCTCCACGAAGTCGAGCCCGCCGAGGCGATCACGGTCGGGGACGAAGTCGAGCGTGTAGGCCAGGGCGAAGGGACCGGCGGGCTCGATGTCGCTCATCGTGTGCCACACGCCGTTGCCCAGGAGGCGCAGGCCCACGCCAGCTTGGTCGAGGTTGCGCACCACATTGCGCATCGTCTGCTCCGCGTCGCGGCTGTCGAGCGGCACGTAGAGCGCATCGAGGGTGGCGAGGTCGGTGGCGGGGAGGCGCTGGGTGAGCGAGAACCAGTCTCGGCGGTCGCCGAGCAGGTCATAGACGGGCACCGTCGCGCCGAGGCGGGTGGCCGTTGCATCGAAGACCGGGGCCATGCGCCCGCCGGTGCCATCCTGCTCAGCCACGACGCCCAGCGTCCGTGCGCCCATGCCGTCGAGGGCAAAGCGCGCCATGGTGCGGGCACGGGTCGTAGGTGTGGGGTTGAACTGGAAGGCGTAGCGTCGGCGCTCCGTCACCGCCTCGTCCGTCGCCATGGGGGCGAGCAGCGGAAGCTGCTGCCGCTCGGCAGCCTCGGCAGCGTCGAGCGCCTCGGCGCTGTAGAGCGGCCCGATCACGGCGCCCGCATTTTGGCTGGCGAGGAGGCCCAGCGCCACGCGTGCTCCGTCGCCGTTGCCCTGCGAGTCCCGGAAGACCATCCGGACCGGCAGGGCAGGGTTGGCCGCGTTGTGCTCGTCCACGGCCATGCGAATGCCGTTGAAGAGGGCCTGGCTGAAGTTGCCGTCGCGCTCGCCGACGGGCAGCATGATGCCGAGGTTGAACGGCCCGCGCGGCTCGGTCCGGCTGGCGCGGACGGAGGCTTCGAGGAGCCGCTGCGCTTCGGCTGCATAGCGGCTGCGGGGAAACTGGTTCACCAGCGTGGTGAAGACGCCGAGCGCGGCGGGGAAGTCGGCGTCGGCATAGTGCGCCTTGCCAGCCATCAGGTAGGCGGCGGTCGTCTTCGTGTGGAAGCCGAAGTCCGTGGCGGCCTGCAAGAACCAGGTGGCGGCGGCCCCGTAGTCGGCCGCCTCGTAGCGCACGAGGCCGCGCTCGAAGCTCGCCTCAGCCCGCGCGCTCGTCGGGGCCTCAACGGGCTGGGCCGCACTCGGAGCGATGCCGAGCGAGGCGAGCACGAAGAGCAGAACTGCGAGGGGGAGCAGGCGCATGGCGGGCGGGGTGGAGAGCGGAGCAAACTACGCCGCCGCTGCACTTCTCCCCGTGAATGCACGTCGGATTTGGAGCCGCACCGGAAGACCGCCTGCTATACTCCTTCTGCCTGCTGCAGTCTCACTGGTCCCACGTGAGCGTGAACGCGTTTGGGCCGTCCACGATGGCTCGGTCGTAGGTCTGCTGCGCGCTCGTGACTGGGTCGACGAGGGTAACGCGCACGCGCTCCGGCATCGTGAAGGTGTCGATCAATTCGTTGTTCTCCCCTCGGTAGGCTAGTTCGCCCGAGCCGTAGAACGCAGGCGCTAGGGTGACGTCGAGCGTCTCGAACGCGCCGTTGGCATCAGTCTCTCCGCGCACGTCTGGCCCGTCGGTGAGGCCCACAGGGAAGGCGACCCAGCGCGCGGCGAAGCGCTCGCTCACCACCATATCGTTGACGAACATGCGGACAACATAGACACCCGTGGGCACGCCCCCACCCTCCCAGGCGGCTGCGAAGCTGCCGGTGGACTGGGCAGGCTGGTCATCCGTGAACACCAAATTCCCCGTGAGGTCGCGGATCTCAACGCGCGCATCGTGGCTTTCGTCCCCAATGAAATACGATACGGTGGCCCGCTGGAGGAACGGATTCGGAAAGACCGCACCGAGGCCGCTCTGCGAGGGCGACACCAGCACTTCGTCGCTAAGCCCGGAGACGCCCTGCGTGTCCTCATGACGCAACTGAAGCACGTAGTCACCGGGGGCGATGGGCGCCTCGAACTCATAGGAGCGGTCGCTGCCCGTCGTCCCTCCGCCTTCCACGAAGCCGATGACGGAGAAGCCCCCGGCGCTCTTCTCACGTAGCTGCACCTCGAAGCCCAAGTTCTCAGCCTCCGCCGACGTGACCCACGTGACGCTGAGCGTCGATTCTGAGAGCCCTTCAATGATCGTCGCATCGACACGCTCGTACGTGACCGTGCTCGACGTTTTACCTGCGAGCGCCTGGTGAGGAGCCGCCTGCGCTGCTGCCACACACGTCTCCGCCAACACGCCTACGGACAGCGCAGAGAAGCAGGGACGGATTGCCACGCGTAGCCCCTCGACGGGCTCCCCGCCTGGCGTCTCGGCAACGACCGCAATGCGGAAGCGGTCATCCGGCGGATCAGCGGGATCGGGCGCGTCGGTTTCTGTCGAGGATGAATCGCACGCGGCAAGAACCAGGGCGAGAGCCAAAAGCGAAAGACGTACAGAAGGCATGCGCGGAGGGAGGGTGTGGTGGGATGGCCAGGGTGTCGATGAGACTCAGGGCGCAAGGATAGGGGGATTCCCCGGTACCTACAAGGCACACCTTCGACTTCACCTCAAACGCGAGCGGCCGCGAACCCGAAGCCTTGAGACCACACGAATCCGCCCGGCTCATTCATTCGGTGGACGCCTGCTACCCCATCGGCTCCGGTGGAAGCGGGTTCTCCCGCGCAGCCTCACTGGTCCCACGTGAGCATGAACGTGTTCGGTCCATCCACGATGGCGCGATCGTAGGCCTGCTGCGCGCCCGTCGCCGGATCGATGAGCGTGACGCGCACGCGCTCCGGCAGCGCAAAGGTGCCGAGCAACTCGTTGTTGAGTCCGCGATACTCCAACTCGTCCGGGCCGTAGAACGCCGGGGCTAGCATGACATCGCGCGTCTCGAAGGTGCCCATCGCGTTGGTCGCCCCGCGCACGTCTGGGCCATCGATGGCGTCGTCCGGGAGCACGGCCCACCGCGCGACAGCGAGCGAGTCGACCACGGTATCACCTGATCGCAAGCGGAGCACGTAGACCCCCGAAGGCAACGTGTCCGGACGCCACTGTTCGCGGTGATCGCCTAGGTTCGTGTTCCCATCAACGACCGTAACGACGCCTCCAGCCAGGTCAGCGACCTCGATGGTCACGGCCTCACCATCGGTTCCTACTCTGTACTCGTAGGTCGTCGTCTCGGAGAACGGAACGGGGTAGGCGTTGCCCAACTGGGTCGAGACTCCAGATCGGACTTGGAGGGCCTCGACGGCTTCGCCCCGCACAAAGTCGCCGCGCACAAAGTCGCTAGGGACGTCCGCTGTGCCACTCGCGGCGGCACGCGCAGCAGGTTGGGAAGGGGCCGCCGGGACGGCTGTGGCGCACTCGTCTTGCAGCCGCCCTTCGACCAACACGGGGAAGCACGGGCGCATCGCTACGCGCAGCCCCTCCACCGGCTCCCCGCCCGGTGTCTCGGCGACGACTGCGATGCCGAAGCGCTCGTCTATGGGAGCGGGCTCCGTTGTCGAGGAGTCGCACGCGCCCAGCATGAGCGCGGCGGCACACGCGAAAACGGCCAACGCCAACCGACACGAGTTCCTCGCGCTAGACCTACGGAAGTGGATGCGTGGCGACGGGACTGCAGACATACGTAGCGAACTGGAACGCTGAAGGAAGACCAACGGTGATGACAGCCGCAGGGCGGCCATAGGGGATACCCCCAGCCTACACTAACGCCCACTTGGTGTTGTTCCTGTGTCCGTTCACGCCATAGCAGAACCGATACCTCTATCGACCCCGCTTCGAGACCGCACGGCTGCTGGGCTACGCTTCGGCAGCGATAGCCCGAACCGTCGCCTCTAGTTCGTCGAAGTCGTTGGACTTGTCGAAGAAGTAGCTCGCCCCCTCGGCCATGCACTTCTGGCGGTAGTAGGGGTTGCTGTGGTTGGTCAGCATGATGACCGTTGTGGCCGGGTGGTCACGCTTGATGCGTTTGAGCGCCTGGATGCCGTTCATGCCGGGCATCTGGATGTCGAGCACGACGAGGTCCGGGACCGTGTCGTTGACAGCGGCGACAGCCTGCGGGGAGTTTTCTGCCTCACCGACCACCTCGACGCGCTGGATCAGCGCAAGCCGGTCCAGGAGGTGTGCCCGCACCGCCGGAGCATCGTCAGCGATGACGACGCGCAGCGTGTCGGAGGCGACAGAAGCGTCAAGAGGCACAGCGTAGGGCCACGTGTGGGAGTGCCGGACAGGGGGCGGCATGGGGATACCAGAGGGCGAGGAATGGTGACACGACCATGGTAGCGCCGCCCCAGGGCAGGGCGAAAGCAGGGTTTGGCCTGCAAGGTTGCACGCCCGCACCCCCGACGCCGTAGTCAACGACGCAGGCATCTGTCAGCTTTTGTCCTACAAGCCAATACGCTGGCTCCTTTTCCAGGAAGGCTGCCGAGGATTGGGCGGCGCTTCGCAGGCGGAACCGTGGCCGGGGCGTACCTTTTTCTGCTCCTTCGTCCCCATCCATCTTGCGCCCCACCCCCTATGCCGCGCGCTGCCATCACCGCCGTCGGCCACTTCCTCCCCGAGGAGCGCCTCACCAACGCGGACCTCGAACGCCTCGTCGACACCAACGACGAGTGGATCCGCACCCGCACCGGCATCACCGAGCGCCGCATCCTTCGCGACAAGGACAAGGCCACGTCCTACATGGCCACGCGTGCCTGCCGGGAAGCGCTCGACAAGGCAGGCGTCGCGGCCGAAGACGTAGACCTCATCATCGTAGCCACCGTCACGCCGGACATGCTCTTCCCGGCGACGGCGTGCCTCGTGCAGCGCGACCTCGGCGCGACGAAGGCATGGGGCTACGACATCCTCGCGGCCTGTTCGGGCTTCCTCTTCGCGCTCTCCACCGGCGCGCGGTTCATCGAGGCTGGCAAGCACGAGCGCGTGCTCGTCGTCGGCGCCGACAAGATGAGCTCGATCCTCGACTGGTCGGACCGTACCACCTGCATCCTCTTCGGCGACGCCGCCGGGGCTGTCCTCCTCGAAGCCACCGACGACGCCGTCGACGGCAAGCCCGTTGGCGTGCTGGAGTCGGTCGAGTATGTCGACGGCTCCGGCGCGGAGTACCTGCGCATGGACGGCGGCGGCAGCTTGCACCCGCCCACGCACGAGACCGTCGAGAAGAAGATGCACAGCATCCGCCAGGACGGCCGCTCGGTGTTCAAGCGCGCCGTGGAGGGCATGGCCGACGCCGCGGTCGAGCTCATGGAGAAGGCCGGTCTGACCAGCGACGACGTGCGCTACCTCGTCCCGCACCAGGCCAACCTCCGCATCATCGACGCGACGGCCCGACGCATGGGCATCCCGTCCTCGCAGGCGATGATCAACATCGGGAACTACGGCAACACGACCGCCGCCACGATTCCGCTCTGCCTCTATGACTGGGAAGACCAACTGAACCGGGGCGACAACCTAGTCCTGGCCGCCTTCGGCGGTGGCTTCACCTGGGGCGCTGCCCATGTCCGCTGGGCCTACGATGGACGTGCGAAGTCAGAAGCAGAAGGATAGAAGTGGGTGGCAGCCCCACCTGCCAGGCTCACCGTGGGCTTTTTGCTTGTCTCGCCACATCGGCTTCGCACCTCAAACATTTCACCCCTCACTCCCCCATGCTCGCTTACCTCTTCCCCGGCCAGGGTTCCCAGTTCGTTGGGATGGGCGCCGACCTCGCGCTGTCGTTTCCCGAAGCCAAAGCCGTGTTCGACGAGGCCGACGACACGCTTGGTTTCTCGTTGACCAGCCTGATGTTCGGCAGCGCCGAGGACGCTGAGGTGCGGCTCACGGAGACGGAATACACGCAGCCCGCGCTCTACACGCACAGCCTCGCCGCGTTCGCCATCCTCGAAGCGCGTGGCCAGCAGCCCAGCGTGACGGCCGGCCATAGCCTCGGCGAGTACAGCGCCCTCGCCGCGGCCGGGGCCTTCTCGTTCGCCGACGGCCTCCGTGTGGTGCGCCGCCGTAGCGAACTCATGGCGCAGGCTCGCGCTGGCACGATGGTCGCCGTGCTTGGCCTCGAAGACGCCGCCGTGGAGCAGGTCTGCACGGACGTGTCCGCCGCGGGCGACGGCGTGGTCGTGCCGGCCAACTACAACGCGCCCGGCCAGGTCGTCGTCTCGGGCGACGTGGCGGCGGTGGAGCGTGCGATGGACGCCTTCCGCGAAGCCAGTGCCAAGCGCGTGCTGCCGCTCTCTGTGAGCGGAGCCTTCCACTCGCCCCTCATGGCCGACGCGCAGGCCGCGTTCGCCGCCACGCTCGACGCGCTCGACATCCAGACCCCGCGCTGCCCAGTCGTCCTCAACGTGACTGCGGCCCCTACCACCGACCCAGACGAGATCCGCCGCCGCCTCATCGAGCAACTCACCGCACCCGTTCGCTGGTCGCAGTCGCTCACCCGCATTCAGGACGACGGCGCGACGCGCTTCGTGGAGGTCGGCTCGGGCAAGGTGCTCTCCGGGCTCGTCAAGCGCACGCTCGGACGCCAAGCCGACACCGCGCAGGCCGGGACGGTTGACAACTTTGGCTGACACTCCTCTGCTCTCTCCAATTCCCCCTCAGACTTTACCTCTTTGACTCATGGCTTCACTTGCAGGAAAAACAGCGCTGGTGACGGGCGGCACGCGCGGGATCGGCCGCGCCATCGTCGAAGCCTTTGCCGACGCGGGCGCGAAGGTCGCGTTCACCTACCGCTCGTCCACGGAGACCGCCGACGCGCTCGTCGCCGAGCTTCAGGGCCGCGGCGTTGAGGCGATGGCCTTCCAGGGCGACGCCGCCGAGATGAGCGCCGCCGAAGAGGCCGTCAAGGGCGTTCTCAGCGCGTGGGGCCAACTCGACGTGCTCGTCAACAACGCGGGCATCACACGCGACACGCTCCTCATCCGCATGAGCGAGGACGACTGGGACGCCGTCATCGAGACCAACCTCAAGAGCGTATTCAACTTCTCGAAGGCGGTCTACCGCCCCATGATGAAGCAGCGCGGCGGCACCGTCATCAATGTGTCGTCGGTGGTGGGCGTGATGGGCAACCCGGGGCAGGCGAACTACGCCGCGTCGAAGGCCGGCATCATCGGCTTCACGAAGAGCCTCGCGAAGGAACTCGGCGCGCGGGGCGTGACGGCCAACGTGATCGCGCCCGGCTATATCCAGACCGACATGACCTCGGAGCTCGGCGACGCCGCCCGCGACGCCCTCATGGCCAATCTCCCGCTCAAACGCCTCGGCGACCCCGCCGACATCGCCGCTACGGCCGTCTTTCTCGCCTCCGACGCGGCGCGCTACATCACCGGCCACGTCCTCCACGTCGACGGCGGCCTGGCTATGTAAGCCGGGCGATGGGGGCCGTCAGTCGGCCACAACGCCAAACTCGAAGCGCGTCTGCGACGCGTACGTCTCGCCCGGCCGCAGCACAATCGACGGGAAATCCGGCTGATTCGGCGCGTCCGGGAAGTGCTGCGTTTCGAGCGCGAGCGCGGCGTGCGGCCCGTGCCCGGTAAACACCTGGATGCCGGGCTCCGTCGTCC
This sequence comes from Bacteroidota bacterium, assembly GCA_038528235.1. GTDB lineage: Bacteria > Bacteroidota > Rhodothermia > Rhodothermales > Rubricoccaceae > JBCBEX01. The sequence continues at coordinate 1,931 of JBCBEX010000035.1, read as the reverse complement.
ACACGGCGAGGGTGCGCCCAGTCGCGGGCGCAACAACCTCGGCGGCGAGTTCTGGCGTGGCCGTCGGGGTCATGCCGAGGACGTAGTTGTGGTCGTAGCCGTTCGCGGCGGTAAGCTGCGGGTCCGCGGCGATCATGTCCGGGGTGAGCCGGTCGCCGAGCCGCGTTGGCGAGCGTAGGTCAAACGGCGTGCCTGCCACGGGGCGGATTTCGCCGGTTGGGAGATATGTCGCGTCTGTCGGGAGGAAAGCGTCCGCGTGGACCGTGAGGTGGTGGTCCCGCACATCGGCGTCGGGGCCATCGAGGTTGAAATACGTATGCTGCGTCAGGTTGACGAGCGTGGGCGCGTCGGTCGTGGCGTGGAGATCGAGCGTGAGCGCGTCGTCGTCTGTGAGTGTGTAGGTCGCCGTCACGGCGAGCGCGCCGGGGTAGCCTTCCTCCCCATTGGGGCTCACCCGGGTGAGTACGACCCCGCTTGTGGTAGGCGTCTCGAACGGCTCGGCGCTCCAGCGGTGCTGGTGGAAGCCGTGCGCGCCGCCGTGGATGTGGTGCGAGCCATTGTTGCACGCCACCTGGTAGGTCTGCCCATCGAGCGTGAACCGCCCGTGCCCGATGCGGTTGGCCACGCGGCCCACGAGCGCCCCGAAGCACGCCGGATTGTGGTGGTAGTCCGCGCAGCGCTGCGTCCCGCGCGTGATCTCCTCGAAGTCGCCGTGTCGGTCCCTCGTGCGGATCGAGACGAGGAGTGCGCCGAAGTCGCTCACTTGCACGGTCGTGCCGTGCGCGTTGCGGAGGGTGAAGAGGGTAGCGCGGGAGCCGTCGGGCAGCAGGCCCCAGGGTTCGGTGGCAAGTCGGTCAGGCACGGGCACAAGGGTGGAAGGGCAAATGGGACGGGCAATCCCGACACAGTACGGTACGACCAAGATCCCGAGGGCCTGCCGCGACCGACGCCGACGTGCCGGTCGACATGCCAACGTGCCGGTCGACATGGGGGCGCCGCGCTGCCCGCCCATCGTCCGGCCAAACACCGGGACCCTTCCCCTTGTCCTGAACGGGGCGCTATACTCCCTGGTCGTTTCCCCCACCCTGTTTGCACTCTCATGCTCGCCACGCTCGACTGGGCCGTCGTCGGCCTCTATTTCCTCGTCGTCTTCGGCGTCGCCATCGGGGCCACGATCCGCGAGCGGCGGCGCGCCGCGAGCGAGGACTCCGCCGACTACTTTCTTGCGGGGCGCAACGTGGGCTGGTTCGTGATCGGGGCGTCGCTCTTCGCGTCGAACATCGGCTCGGAGCACCTCGTGGGGCTCGCCGGGTCGGGCGCCGTGTCGGGCGTCGCGCCGGGGCAGTTCGAGGTCCTCGCCTCGCTCATCCTGCTGCTGCTCGGGTGGGTGTTCGTGCCGTTCTACATCAAGAGCGGCGTCTTCACGATGCCTGAGTTTCTGGAGAAGCGCTACTCGGCGGGCGCGCGGTGGTACCTCGCCACGATCTCGATCATCGCCTACGTGCTGACGAAGATCTCCGTGACCATCTTCGCGGGGGCGGTCGTCTTCAGCGCTGTCGGCGTGCCGTTCTGGACGGGAGCGCTCATCGTGGTCGTGGCGACGGGGGCCTACACCGTATTCGGCGGCCTGCGTGCGGTGCTCTACACGGACCTCATCCAGACGTTTGTGCTCATCGGCGGTTCGCTGGCGGTGACGCTGCTCGGCCTGAGCGCGATCGGCGGCTGGAGCGGCCTCGCGGAGGGCGTGCCCGACGGCTTCCTGAGCATGTGGAAGCCGATGACCGACCCCGACTTCCCGTGGACCGGCATCCTCTTCGGCGCGCCGATCCTGGGCGTGTGGTACTGGTGCACGGACCAGTTCATCGTGCAGCGGACGCTCTCGGCGAAGAACATCGACGAGGCGCGGCGCGGGACCATCTTCGCGGGCATCC
>JBCBEX010000034.1:0-41206 GCA_038528235.1 Bacteroidota bacterium | reverse complement strand
GGCGAAGGGATCGGACCAGCGCTCGTCGGCGAGGAAGGACTCGTCGGTGAGCGTGCGCATGAAGGCGACGAGGGCCGCGCGCTCCTCAGCGGTCAGGTTGAGACGCAGCGGCTGCCCGTTCGGTGTGCGCAAAGGGAAGCTCAGGTTCGGGTGGGGCTGAACGCCGCGGTCGTAGTGGTCGACGACTTCTTCGAGCGTGGCGAAGCGGCCGTCGTGCATGTAGGGTGCCGTCACGGCGATGTTGCGCAGCGACGGCGACTTGAACTGGCCCCCACCGGCTCCCTCGTCCGTGACCTGGGCATCGAGCCCGTTGTTGAGTGCCTCGACAGGGACCTGAAGGTCACCCCGGTGACAGGCCGAGCAGCGGGCTGCGCCGTAGAACAAATCGAGGCCGCGGTTTTCTTGTGCCGTGAAGTTGCCAAGCGGACCACGCGGCGGTCCCATCGGCTGTACCGCGCGGCCCTGGTCATACTTCGAGTTGGGCGCGACCATCGAGCGGACGAACTGGCTCAGCGCCCGGCTCATGCCCTCGTTCGTGACCTCCGGCGAGCCAAACGCGTCGGCGAAGAGGTCGGCGTAGAAGTCCGTCGCTTCGAGGCGCGCGCGCACGTCGTCGAGCGTCATACCCATCTCGATGTCGTCCTGGATCGGCATGAGGACCTGCTCTTCGAGCGTCTCGGCGCGCTCGTCCCAGAAGAAATGCCCGTTGTCATAGAACCGCGCGAAGGCCAGGCTCATCGAGTGGCGGCCCGTCTCGCCGCCTTCGAAGCCGATGCTAAGGATGCCAGGATCGGAGAAGCCTTGCTCTTGTCGGTGGCACGTCGCGCACGACACCGTCTGATTGGCCGAGAGGCGCGTGTCGTAGAAGAGCACGCGGCCGAGCGTGGCGCCGGCGTCCGTGATCGGGTTGTCGGAGGGCGTGTTGTCCGTGTTCTGGACGGGCGGCACGTTGAGGTGCTGCGGGAGCGCGATGTTCGCGTAGTTGAACGGCGTCGCCGGGAGCGTCGGCGTCTCTGCCGGTAGAATGGGCGCGGTGAACGCGGTAAGGACGAACGCGACAGCAGCGGCGACGAGGGCGAACAGGCGAAGCATAGGGAATAGACGGCAGGAGACGGGGCAGCGACGGTAGCAACATCGGCGGAGACCTCTGCGACTTTATCGCAAACCTGTCACAACCTCGCACCAGGGTAGCCACAAACGTCCAATCCGTTCACGGCCAGACATTTAGTGCTGCTTTGACGAGGCTCAACCCGCGATCATCGGGGTCCGATCGGCGAACGGTTCGGGCTGCACGACCGCGTCGAGCATGTACGCGGCTACGTCGCTGCGGCGGATGTGCGAGGTGAGGCCGTAGTGGTCCACTTGGTGCGCGCGGCCCGTTGGGCTGCCCGGCGCGAGCGTCACGGGGCGGACGGCCATCCAGTCGAGGTTGCTTGCGGCGAGCACCTGCTCCATCCCTGCGAGGTCGGCGTAGGCCACGCCGATGGTGCTCCGGTCGATCAGCGTCCGAAACAGCGGGTTCACCTGCGCCCGGCTCTCTGCGACGCCGCCTGCACTGATTGCGACGAGGCGCTCGATGCCGTGACCCGGGAGCACCTCCACGAGATGCTCGGCGACGCGCGTGGTGAGGTCCGTTGGCGAGGCGGGGGCCGACCATGGGTTCCACACCGCCTTGCGCTTGATGCCGAGCGCCGATACGACGGCGTGGCAGCTGTCCGCAGCGCGGTCGAGCACGGCACGGTCGAGCGCGCTGCCGCGAAACACCTCGGTGGTCTGCGACGGCGAGAACGGCGTGCCGTCGCGAACGAGCGCACGGACCATGTGACCGCGCTCCGTTGCGAGGCGACAGAGCCATTGTCCGCAGCCCCCGGATGCACCTAGAACGAGCAACTTCATCGGCGGCTAGCGGCCAAGCGACTGCTTTGCGGCGGCGGCGACGGCCTCGGGCGTGAAGCCGAGCGCCTTCATCACCTGACCGCCCGGTGCGCTCTCGCCGAAGCGGTCGAGGCCGACGGAGACGCCGTCGAGCCCGGCATAGCGGCCCCAGCCGAGCGTGCTGCCCGCCTCCACAGTCACGCGAGCCCGGACGCCCGGCGGCAGCACGGATGCACGGTAAGCCGCGTCCTGCGCGTCGAACAGCTCGCAGCAGGGCATCGAGACGACGCGGGCGGCGATGCCTTCGTCTTTCAGCGTGGCCTGCGCAGCGAGGCAAAGGTGCACCTCGGAGCCCGCGCCGATGAGCAACACGTCCGGCGTTCCATCGCAGTCAGCGAGCACATAGCCGCCCTGGTGCACGCCGTCGGCCGACGCATGCGTCGTGCGGTCGAGCGTCGGGCAGCCCTGGCGCGTGAACGCGAACGCCGACGGTCCGTCGGTGCGCAGCAGGGCGGCCTTCCACGCCTCGCGCGTCTCGTTGGCATCGCACGGCCGGAAGACCGCGAGGTTCGGGATCGCGCGCAGCCCCGCAAGCTGCTCGATGGGCTGGTGCGTCGGACCGTCCTCACCGACGCCAATGGAGTCGTGCGTGAAGACAAACAGGACCGGCTGGTGCATGAGCGCCGCGAGGCGGATCGTCGGCTTCATGTAGTCCGAGAAGATGAGGAACGTCCCGCCGTAGGCCTGGAGGCCGCCGTGGAGCGTGAGGCCGTTCATCACCGCGCCCATCCCGTGCTCGCGGACGCCGAAGCGGACGTAGCGCCCGCCTGCATCCGCCGCCGTCACGTCGCGCATGTCCGACGTGCGGGTCTTGTTGCTCGGCGTGAGGTCCGCTGAGCCGCCGATGAGCTGCGGCACGGCCGGGACGAGCGCGCCGAGCACCTTGCCGCTGGCCGCGCGCGTCGCCATGCCCTTGGCGTCGGCGTCGAACGCGGGCAGCCCAGCGTCCCAGCCGTCGGGGAGCGTGCCGGCCATCTGCGCCTCGAAGCGGGCGGCGAGATCAGGGTGAGCGGCGCGGTAGGCTTCGAAGCGCGCGGTCCAGTCGGCGTGCTGGGCGCGGCCTCGGTCGGCGGCCTCTTCAAGCAGCGCCTTCGCGCCCGTCGGAATGTAGAACGTGGGCTCGTGCGGGATGCCGAGGTTCTCTTTCGTCGCCCGCACCTCGTCCGCGCCAAGCGGGTCCGAGTGGATATCCGATTTGCCCGCGAGGTTCGGGCTGCCGAAGCCGATGGTGGTCTTCGTCTGGATGAGCGTCGGGCGCGAGCCCTCGGCCTGCGCCGAGCGGATCGCCTCGGCAACCGCGTCGATGTCGTGCCCGTCGATGTCGCGGATCACGTGCCAGCCGAGCGCCTCGTACCGACCCGGCACGTCCTCCGAGAATGAGAGGTCGGTGTGGCCGTCGATGGTGACCTCGTTGTCGTCGTAGAGCACGACGAGCTTGCCGAGCCCGAGGTGGCCCGCGAGCGACGACGCCTCGTTGGAGACGCCCTCCATCAGGTCGCCGTCGGAGGCGATGACGTAGGTGAAGTGGTCGACGACCGTGTGCGCGTCGGTGTTAAACGTGGCAGCGAGGTGCTTCTCGGCGAGCGCGAGGCCGACCGCGTTGGCGATGCCCTGCCCGAGCGGCCCGGTCGTGGTCTCGATGCCAGGCGCAAGGCCGTACTCGGGGTGCCCGGCCGTCGGCGAATGGAGTTGGCGGAAGTGCTGGAGGTCGTCGAGCGAGACGGCGTAGCCCGCGAGGTGGAGGAGGCTGTAGAGCAGCATCGAGCCGTGCCCGGCGGAGAGCACGAAGCGGTCGCGGTCAGCCCACTCGGGCGCGTCGGGATCGAAGGCGAGGAAGTCGGCCCAGAGCGTGACGGCGGCGTCGGCCATGCCCATCGGGAGGCCGGGGTGGCCCGAGTTGGCGTGCTCGACGGCGTCGATGGTGAGGCCACGGATGGTGCGCGCGGCGATGGCGTGGAGCGCAGGCTTGTCGAGGGCGGGGGCGTCGGCCATGAGAGCAGAGCGGTCGGCGGGAGAAGGAAGGGCGTCGCTGCAAAGTACCGAGGCGCGCCGATTCCGTTCACCGGCGCGTGGCGCCTCGTCGCCTGTCGCCCGCCTTGCCGGGGGCCGCGCGTCAGCCGGACCCACGCTCCACGTACGACACCGTCTACGCTACCTGTAAGCCCAACGAGGACAACAAAACACCGCCGAGGAAAAACGAAGTGACAATCGGTCAGAACGTAGCCTTTGCCTAGGTCAGGTGTCACGGTGATATACCATTCACGGAAGGTATTAACCGCATAAATCCAGCCCGGCACCTCCCTCTCTGCGCGCTACCGACGGCGCTGCCTATCAGCTGACCGTGCGAAAAAAACGGTTCCAGGCGGTCCATAAACCCAAAGCGTTGAGTCTCCCCGCTTTGGCGCAGGGGTCACCAGGATCCCGTACCTCCTTCATGGGGTCTAAGCGAGGCTTTTCGCCGCTTTGCGTTCTTGCCTGGTCTTCGTTTTCTTTAGAAGCGGCTTTTTCTGTTACCGGTGCTCCCCACCGTCGTGATCGGTACGGGAATCGCTTTGTGGTCGGCTCACCCGCCATTCCACCGCATCCCCTCCACGCTATCCCCTCCTCTTCGATGCGCGCTGTTACGCTTTCGCTGTGCGTCGCCCTGCTCCTGCTTCTGGCTCCGGTGGCGTCAGCCTCAGAGGTCGTTCGCACCGGCGAACAGGTCCCCGCACTCAACGGGGCGGCCCCTACGTCTATCCTCGCCTTCTCGTGGACATCCCGGACGGGCTGGGTCCAGATCCCTGTTCAGGTTGACGAACGCGAGTGGGTGGACGTGTCCGCTGCCTACGTCGGCCGCGACTTCTCCGGCTGCGACAACGTAGCCAACTGTCAGCTGATCATCGACCAGGTCGAGGTGCTCGAATACACGGACCCGAGGAGTCTGCTCGGGGCCGACTCCGACCCGACCTTCGACGCCGACGACGAGATCGTCTTCATGGAGCGGTTCGCTGGAGACCTCGCTCCAGGCAACCGCCACCCCAACGCCGTACGCCAGAACACGCGAACCACCGTGGTAACCGAGTCGGGCGTCGTCTACCTCTACGTCAGCCGCAATAACCGAGACCAAGGCGCGGGGCAGGACCTCGTCCAGTACGAGTTCGCGCTCGAGGCTGGCTCCTTCCCGCAGGCCTACGACTTCCAGGGCAAAGGTGAATACGAGATCATCGAGGAAGCGGGCGAACTCGTCGGCTCGAACCCAGAGCGTTCCTTTGCCGAGACCCCATACTACCGCCAGGAGTTTAGCGACCGCTGGATCTCGGACGCGCTCTTTGTGAAGTCCGCCTCGGCCAACCGCTCGGCCTCGGACCTCCTGGATCGCCGCAAGTTTCTCTTTGCGCCCGGCTACTGCGCCCGCAGCGAATGGACCGCCTCGGTGGCACGCGGCACGCTCGTGGCCAACATCGACGGGCCGGTGCGTGGCATCCGCGTGGTGCGCGGCTTCAACTCCGGCCCGATCACCACCCGGACGACGTACTTCTACGAGCAAGACGTGGTCAGTGTGACCGACGTGCGCGTCCACCCGGTCCCCTCGCTGATGGACCTCGTGGACTACGCGCCATCGTTCCGGGATGCCACCTACGACAACCAGGAGAACCTCGCGCTCCGCATCGACGGGCGCCCCGATGCCTTCGTGGCGGCGTCGCGCTCGGCCAACGAGCCGTTCTGGGAGGTCGTCAACGGCCGCCAGGGCTCGGTGGCGACGGCCCTCCAGGTGACCACGGACTGGCCCGACCTCACCATCGAGACCGTCTACCTCGAAGGCGACCTCTACCAGCAGTGCACCGGCGACGCGCTGGACCGCGGCACGAGCGGCTTCATCGTGCCCCAGAGCTTGCCATGGACAGACGCCCGCTCGGAGCAGTACATCACCGTGGTCGGTCTACGCCGCTCGCGCTACTCGCAAACGCCGATCAGCCGCGGCGAGGCTGAGGCGCTCTCGAAACGGGCATTCACGTACTACGGTGCCGGCACGCCCACGCGTCGTCTCGACGGCACCCCGTCCTCCGGCGGCGGTGTCGAGCCGCCTGTGGACCCGCCCGTCGATCCCCCGGTCGACCCGCCCGTCGATCCGCCCCCCCCGGCACCTGCTGACGAGGCCGACCTCGTGATCGTCTACGACGGCCGCACGGCCACCATCACGAACCTCGGGCCGAGCACCTCCACGGGCGCCATCGCAGGATACCGAGGCCGCGACGAAATCGAGTCGGTCGCCCTGCCATCGCTCGCGCCTGGCGAGACCTTCCAGTCCCGTGTCCGCAGGCCCGTCGACAACTGCGTCGAGGTGCGCGCTGGCGACCAGGACGACCCGGACGCCACCAACAACCGCGCGTGCCAGACCAGCAACGCCGGGGCCTACCCGAACCCGTTCAACCCGTCGACGCAGATCACCTACACGGTCGACCGGCAGTCCCCGGTAACGGTGAGCGTCTTCGATGTGCTCGGCCGCCGCGTGGCGCTGCTCGTAGACAACCAGGTGCAGGAAGGCACCCAGACGGTCCGCTTCGACGCCAGCAGCCTCGCGAGCGGGGTCTACCTCTACCGCGTCGAGACGGCCGAGCGATCCACAACAGGACGCCTACTCCTGCTGAAGTAGCGGAAGCCGATCCTATCTAACTCCGCACGAACCGCTCGGTAGCCTGTCGCTGCCGAGCGGTTTTGCATGGATCTCGGCTCGTTGTAGCCATGCGTCCTCCTCGGTGCGCTCGCCACCTACACCATTGTCATGCTGAACTTGATTACTGGCGTGAACCTCCGGTTTCAGCATCTCAGCATTGCTGCGAGACATTCGAGTCGCCAGAGATTGACTTCGCCTGCCCTCGGCTCTGAACCGAGTTCAGGATAACACTGTAGCACAGCGACAGGCGAACTTGCTGTCGTTCCGCCTACCGAAGCGGAGAGCCTCTACGCTGCCTCCGCTTCGAACGGGGCGAGCGCGTCCTCCACGGAGCGCGCGGCCTCGAACCAGCCGACGACCTTGCGGATTACGCCGTCGAGGAGCGCGTCGGGGCACGAAGCCCCAGCGGTGAGGAGGATATCGAACGGACGGCCGAAGTCGAGCGGTAGCCAGTCGCGGGTGACGTGGTGCGTCTTCGTGCGGTAGTGGAAGTGCCGAATTTCGTCGGGGCTCTCCAGTTCCTCAGGCCCCGAGACGAAGTAGGTCGGCATCGCCTCCTCAGCCAATTCGGCGAGGTGGCTCGTGTTCGAGGAGTTGTAGCCCCCGACGATGAGCGCCAGATCAGCGCCGTCGGCGATGAGCGCTTTGGTGGCGTCCTGGTTCTCCTTCGTCGCGTAGCAGAGCGTGTCCGACGTGTCCGCGAAGTGGTCGTCGATGGCATCGGCTCCGTAGCGTTCGACCATCGTCTGCTTGAGATGGTCGGCGATGGCCTGCGTCTCGGTGGCGAGCATCGTCGTCTGGTTGACCACGCCGATGCGCGCGAGGTCCCGGTCTGGGTCGAAGCCTTCGGAGTAGCGGTCCGGGAACTGGTCGAAGAAGAACGCGGCGTCCTGCTCGCCACGGATGACCTGCGCCAGCCGCTCGGTCTCCTCCATGTTGCGGACGACGACCACCGGCGCGCCTGCCTCGGCGTGGCTGAACGTGGCGCGCGTCTCCTCGTGGTAGCGCTTGCCGTGCACGACGATCGTGTAGTCCTTCCGAGCGATCTGGGCGCTCTTTTTCCACACCTTTGTGACGAACGGACAGGTCGTGTCGTAGGCCTTCGTGTTCACACCGCGCTCGGCGAGGGTCGCCTCGATCTCGCGCGTGGTGCCAAACGCTGGGATGATGATCAGGTCGTCGGGGCCGAGCGTGTCGAATGGAATGAGTTGCTCGCCGGTGGTGGTGCGGAGAAAGCGGATGCCGCGCCCCTGCAAGTCCTCGTTGACGTGCGGGTTGTGGATCATCTCCGAGAGGAGATAGATCTGCCCGTTGGCCGCCTTCTCGGGGTGCGCCTCAAGTGCCTTGTACGCGATCTCGATGGCGTTCTCGACGCCGTAGCAGAAGCCGAAGTGACGGCCGATCTTGAAGCGGACGGGGCCGAAGTCGAGGATGCTGGGTGCGAGGTCGCGCTTGAGGGGGTCGGTGGCACGGCGGGCGGCCTTGACCGGCCCGATGATCGCGCTGCGGTAGAACTCGGGGACGTTGAACGTGCGGGCCATGAAGGATGGAGTGGCCAGTATCTGGGGCGTGTGAAATGCGGGGGCACGTACGCCGCAGCGCTGAGGGGGTTGCCGCGAACCTCGACCAGAATGTGCGGAGACGGTGGTCATCCTTCTGACCGTGCGGGTACGATACGTGCAGGTCCTTGACGACGGCGCGGAACCGCTCGTGTGTCTCATGTCGTCGGAGGGACCGTGACTCGGCTGCGGGCCACTGTCCTGCCGCTCCGTCCCCCAAGGGGGCATGAGGCGGCCCTCTCTGCACGACGGTGTCTTCGAGTCCTCGCCCTTCCCTTCTCACATCCGCCTTTCTCTTCCATGATCTCCGCTACTCTCGGGAGCGGCCTTCGACGGCTTGCTTCCACCCTCGCGCTCGCCGCGCTGGTTGCCTTCGCACCGGCCGCGCTCGCCCAGACCTCTGACTACAACGCCATTCTCTCGGGCAGCAACGAAGTACCCGCTGTAGAGTCAGGTGCCACGGGGCGCGTTGACCTCCAGCTCAACGGTACCACCCTCGTGGTGACGGGCAGCTTCCGGAACCTCGAAAGCGCCTACAACACCGACATCGGCGCGCACCTGCACATCGGCGGGCCGACCGAGAACGGGCCCGTGGACATCGTCCTCAACCCGACGCTCGGTGCGCAGCAGCGCAGCGGCCAGTTCCAGGCCGCCAGCAACACGTTTGAGCTGACGCAGGAGCAGATCGACCGACTCGACGCGGGAGGCTACTACGTCAACGTCCACAGCGTCGACAATCCAACGGGCGAAGTGCGTGGCCAGGTGCTGCCTCTCGCCAACGTCATCCCCATTGCGGACGCCCGAGCGATGGGCACGGGCATGGAGGTGACCATCGAAGGCACCGTGTCCCGCGCGCTCGGACAGTTTGCCTACCTCCAGGATGAGACAGCAGGCATCACGATCCGCCAGCCAAGCGGTGACCTCTTCGACGACATCGCCGACGGCGACATCGGGCCCGGCACGGTCGTCCGCATCACGGGCACCACGAGCGAGTTCCGCCAGCTCTTCCAGATCAACGACGGAGACCTCACCGCCTACGAGGTGCGCGGCCAGTCGACCGCGCCGCAGCCGCAAGTGGTCACCCTCAGCGACCTCATCGCGACCGGCGAAGACTTCGAGGGCGAACTCGTGCGCGTCACCGGCGCTACCATCGACGGGGGCGTGGGCGGCACCTTCGCCGCGGGCACTAACTACAGCGCGGACGACGGCACCGGAGCGCTCACCCTGCGCGTCGGCAACGCGGACAACACCAACCGCGACGATACCGGCATCCCGACCGGGCCCATCACCGTCACGTCGGTGGTCACCCAGTTCGACTTCAGCGACCCTGCCGTCGGCTACCAGCTTCTCCCGATCCAGGTCGGCGACCTGAGCGCCCCGACCCAGGTGATCCACAATAGCCCGGATCCCGCCGCGTCCGTCGTGGACATCTACATCAACGCCGGTGCAGACGATGCGCCTGCGCTCGCCGACGTGCCCTTCCGCCGCGCGACAGGCTTCCTCAACCTCCCGGCAGGCGTCGACCTCACCATTTCCATTGCGCCGGGCGACTCCGAGAGCGTGGACGAGTTCGTCTTCCAGAACACCTACGTCCTCAACGGCGGCAACACGCAACTCATCGCCACGGGCGTGCTCTCAGACGACCTCCCGGCCAACCCGGAGAGCATCAGCACGGACTTCACGCTGCTCGTCGCGGCAAACGCCCAAGTTGCGTCAGCCGACCCGATGCAGGTGGACTTCAACGTCGTCCACGGCTCGCCCAACGCGCCCTCGGTGGACGTGAACGCACGCGGCGTAGGGACGCTCTTCCCGAACGCACCCTACACGGGCATCACAGGCTATACCGGCGTGGCACCGGACACCTACATCATCGATATCACGGCGGCAGGCTCTCCTGACGCGGTGTTCTCGGCTGTTGCGCCACTGGCCGACGCGGCAGGGGGCGCGCTCACGGTGTTGGCCTCGGGCTTCCTCGGCGAGAACCCTGGCCTGCCTGGCTTCGGCCTGCTGGCGGTCTTCCCCGACGGCGCGAGCACGCTGCTCCCCGCAGCCACGGCGAACGTGCAGGTGATCCACAACAGCCCGGATCCCGCCGCGGCTACCGTGGACATCTACATCAACGGCCAGGAGGGCGACGACCCGACGCTTCCGGGCGTGCCGTTCCGCGGCGCGACGGGCTTCCTTCCGCTCCCCGCAGGTGAGGAGATCATCGTGACGGTGGTGCCCGAAGGTGGCGCGATCGCCGACGGGGCCGCGTTCCCGTTCACGCTCGACCCGCTGGTCAACTATCAGCTCATCGCGACGGGCGTGCTCTCGGACGGCCTGCCGGCCAACCCGGAGGAGATCAGCACCGACTTCGTCTTGCTCGCTCGGGACGGCGCTCTCATCCAGACCTCGTCGATGAACGAGGTAGGCGTGAGCGTGGTGCACGGATCGCCCGACGCGCCGACCGTCGACGCGCTTGTGCGTGGCGCTGGGATCGCCCTCGCCGACGACGCGCCGTACCAGGGCATCACGCCCTACACGATCGTCCCGCCGGGTGAGTACATCGTCGACATCACGCTCGCCGACGGAACCACCAACGTGGCCGCCTTCACGGCCGACCTGACCGGAGCCGGCGGTCGCGGCGTCACTGTGCTTGCGTCGGGCTACCTCTCGCCGACCGGCGACCTGCCTGCGTTCGGCCTGCTCGCCGTCTTCCCGAATGGCGACTCGGATCTGCTCCCGGCCGCTCCGCTGCCCGCTCAGGCACTCGTGCAGGTGATCCACAACAGCCCGGATCCCGCCGCGGCCACCGTGGACATCTTCATCAACGGTCAAGACGGTGACGACCCGACGATCCCGGACCTCGCCTTCCGTACCGCGACGGAGTTCGTGCCGGTCCCAGCGGGCGAGGAAATCACGGTGACGGTGGTCCCCGACGGGGCCAACTTCGCCGACGGGGCCTCCTTCCCGTTCACGCTTGACGACGGCGTCAACTACCAGCTCATCGCGACGGGTGTGCTCTCGGATGGCCTCCCGGCCAACCCGGAGAACATCAGCACGGCCTTCACGCTGCTCCCGCGGGCGGATGCGCTCCCGGCGGCGGATGCCGATGACGAAGTTGCCATCAGCGTGGTGCACGGCTCGCCCAACGCACCGACCGTCGACGCGCTTGTTCGTGGCACCACGATTGCGCTCGCCGACGATGCTCCCTACCAGGGCATCACGGGCTACACGGTCGTGCCCGAAGGCGTATACGTCGTCGACATCACGCTCGCCGACGGTGTGAGCCTGGTCGCGGCCTACGATGTGGACGTGAGCGAAGCTGGCGGCAGTGCCATCACGGTGCTGGCCTCGGGCTACCTCAACCCGCCGACGAGCGACCTGCCAGCCTTCGAGCTGCTCGCCGTCTTTGGCGACGGCAGCGAGGCGCTGCTGCCGCTGTCCGTCTCCAACGAGGACGGGACCGGGACGCTGCCCGAGGTGTTCGCCCTGCGCGGCAACTACCCGAACCCGTTCGCGGCCACGACGCGCATCGGCTTCGACCTGCCGAGCGACGCCGAGGTGCGCGTGAGCGTGTACGACGTGCTAGGGCGCACCGTGGCCGAGATCGCGCCCACGCGCTTGGCCGCCGGGTCCGGCCAGACGGTGGACCTCGACGCGAGCCGCCTCGCAGCCGGGGCCTACGTCTACCGCGTGGAGGCCCAGATGGGCGCTGAGACACGCGTGGAGACAGGCCGTATGACCGTGGTTCGCTAGTCGGACTCTGCTCAGACGCTCTGCGTTCGTGCAACCGGCGCGGCTTTAATGGCCGCGCCGGTTGCATTTTGTTTACGCCTGGCTTGTCTTTTATCGGACGCGCTGCCGTATACTCCCTTGTTTCTTAGTAACAAGCTGCGTAGCTGGAGGGATACGCGGTGCGTCAACCCCGGCGTCTCCCCAGACGGTTCGGTGTGCCTTGGCATTGATCGCCGGGCATCCACCACGACTGGAACGACTAGGGGCCGCCATCGCCTCAACCCCTCCGTCTCATGTCTATCGCTACGCTTCTGCGCGCGGGTGGCCGCGCGCTCGGTGCCGTTGCTCTCGCGGCACTCCTGTTCGCAGCGACCTCTGCCTCGTCCGCTCAGGTCACCCAGTTCGGCGCCAAGCTCTCCGGGCTCAATGAAGTCCCAGCCAATGCCTCCACCGCCTCTGGTGTCGTCTTCGCCACGTTCAACGCTGGTGACAACTCACTTGCAGTCACCGGCTTCTTCGAGGGCCTAGAAAGCGACTTCAACTTCGGCGTCGGCGCCCACGTCCACGAGGCACCCGCTGGGGCCAACGGACCTATCGCCTTTGCCCTGACGCCCTCCATCAACGCCGACAACCGCAGCGGCAGCTTCAACGCTGCCCTGAACACGTTCGCGCTCACCGAGGACCAGGTGACGACCCTCTTTGCCGAGGGCTTCTACATCAACATCCACTCGACTGACATCGCGAGCGGCGAACTGCGCGGACAGATCGTGGAAACCGCCAAGGTGCAGGTCATCCACAACAGTCCGGAGCCCGCTGCTTTCTTCGTAGACGTCTATGTGGACGGCACCCTTGCCGTCGACAACCTCCGCTTCCGCAAGGCGACCCCCTACCTCGATGTCGCGGCCGGATCCACGGAAGTCGTCGTGATGTCGAGCGACTCGAACGAGGAGGGCAACGTCGAAGGAGCGACCACCTTTGGCACGTTTGACCTTGATCTCGAGGCTGGCGTCAACTACCAGGCAGCCGCCTCGGGCGTCGCGCAAGCGGTACAACCCGCCTACTCGGGCAATCCCGACGGGCGCGACATCAGCTTCGCGCTGCAGATCAAGGAATCGGCGCAGACGACCTCGCCGCGCTTCACCCGGGTCTCGGCCAACGCCTTCCACGGCGCCCCAGACGCCCCGACGGTCAGCCTGAGCCTCCGTGACAATTACGAAGGCCGTAGCGCCAGCATCACCTACGGGGACGTGACGCGCTACTATTCGCCCAGCGCCCGCCGCGACTACATCATCGACGTGTCGTTCGACGGTGAGGTGATCGCCGCGTTCTTCGCTCCAGCATTCACGCTCCAGGTGGGAGGCCTCGGCGGTGCTGTCCTCGCCTCGGGCTTCCTCACGCCAGAGGACGAGGCCACACCTTGCAACACCTGCTCGGTGCAGAAGCTACCCAGGTTCCGCCTCATGGCCGTCGCCCCCGACGGTCGCGCTGGTACGCTCAAGCCTGCACCGCTTCCCGACGAAGACGGCCCGACGGTCGCGCAGACCGGGGGTGCCAACGCGGAGGGCCTGATCGAGGAGATCGCGCTGCTGCCGAACTACCCGAACCCCTTCGCCGGTGCGACGCAGCTCCGCTTCGAGCTTCCCGAGGAGGCCGAGGTGAGCGCCCGCGTCTACGACGTGCTCGGCCGCGAGGTGCTCACCCTCCCGCAGCGCTCCTTCGCAGGCGGCACCACGCACGCCCTCGACCTCGACGCTTCCGGACTCGCTGCTGGCACCTACCTCTACCGCATCGACGTGCAGATGGGCGCTGCCACCGAAACCCTCAACGGCCAGATGACCGTGCTGAAGTAGCACCCCCTCCCGGTCATCTGCCCACGGCGCGGGCCGCTGCACTTCGGTGTGGCGGCCCGCGCTGCGTGACGACCACCGGACTACTTATAGCGCCCCTCCGAAAACACCGCGCGGATGTCGGCGAGCACTTCGCGGTCGATGAGCAGCGGCTCGCCCGCCGCCACGTCCGCGGCCTGCACCTCGTCGATGCGCAGGTCGTAGTTCTCCCAGCCCATGTAGTCGACGAGGATCTGCTGGAACTGGGCGTCCACCTCGCCGTCGAGCGGACCGTCGTAGAAGCCGCGTGTCTGCCAGATCGTTTGCAGTTCGCGGGCGATCTCGGGCGTGACCTCGATCTGGTCGGCGGGGTCGGTGTCGGAGAAGTAGAGGTTGTTGAGGCGGTAGAGCCGGTCGAGTTCGTCGAGGGGCGTCGGGTGGTCATAGACCGAGATGTCGACGTAGTTGTCCTGGCCGTCGTAGCCCGCGCCGGCCTTCACGATGAGGAGCGCCGCGCTCTGCTCACCGCGCTTGTCGCCACCCGCTGTGCCGCCCGCGAGCATCGCCGCGACGAGCTTATCGCCGAGGCCGCCCTCTGTCGCGAGGTAGGTGTCGGCCATCGCCTGCACGGTTTCCTCGGAGACGAGGATGTTGCCCTGCGCCGTGAAGCCCGTGCCGGTCACGACGGTACCCGCACCGCTCGCCGCGGGCGCACCGCTTGACTGACCGACTCGCCCGCCGGCCCAGTCGAAGCACTCGGCACCTGTCCACGATGCCGCGTTGCCCTGCGCATCGACGATCCCGACCTGGCGCTGCGCCGCGCCGGGGTCGTTGCGGAGGAGGATCGTGAGCGCCTCCTCGGCCGTCGCACCGTGGCGCATGAGTTCGAGGCCCTGGATGCCGTAGTCGAGTTCGGCGAAGCTTTGCGTGGCGACGGCCCCGACGCCCGCCTCAGCCCACGGCACCACCGCGCGCACGTTCGGAAACTTCGACTGGACGGCGACGCCGAGTTCGCCTGTTGCGGCGTCGTAGCCGACGATGGAGAACGTGGCGACGAGCGGCGTGCCGTCGGCGTGGAGCGCGAGGCCGTCGTCGGGCGCACCGAGACGCGCGGTGACGATGACGAGTACGAGGGCGAGCAGCGGAAGTACGAAGCGCATGGGGCGGAACGTTGGGCGACGAGGGGTGTGTAGCGATGCCGCACGGCACCGCCAGAGTGTACGCCCGGCAGCCTCATTCGCCGAAACTGAGCCCTCCATCGTGTCCCGCATCCCTTCGATGATCCAGCAACAAGTTCTCCCCTTGATCGGGACCGGCAAGGGTAAGCCTGCACAAAGAGGATGTCATTCTGAGCGAGCGCAGCGAGTCAAAGAATCTCCGAACCCGCATCCAAACTCCCTCTTGACCTGGAGCTACGACCAAGATCCCCCGCCTCCGCTGGGGGGAAGCTCTTCGACTTCATCCGCTATGCGGATTGCGCTCAGGATGACAAGGTGGTGCATTCTATCCCTCGCCGTCCTCGTCTGCGCCCCGTCATTTGCCCAAAACGTACCCGAGGTGACGATCGCGCGGGTGCAGTACGGCGGCGGCGGCGACTGGTACGCCGACGAGCAGTCGCTCCCCGAGTTGCTCGCCTTCGCACGCCAGGAGACTCTGCTCGACCTCGCCCCACGCGAGGACGTCGTCGAGCTCAGCAGCGACAAGCTCTTCACCTACCCGTACCTCTACCTCACGGGCCACGGCAACGTCACCTTCTCCGAGACCGAGGCGCGGCGGCTGCGGCGCTACCTCGACGGCGGCGGCTTTCTCCACATCGACGACAACTACGGCCTCGACACGGCCATCCGCCGCGAGATGCGCAAGGTCTACCCCGAGCAGGACTTCGTGGAAGTGCCCTATGACCACCCCGTCTACGCCACACACTTCCGCTTCCCGGACGGCCTCCCGAAGATCCACGAGCACGACGGCCAGCCCGCGCAGGGCTTCGGGCTGTTCCACGAGGGGCGCCTCGTCGTGTTCTACTCCTACGAGTCCGACCTCGGCGACGGCTGGGAGCCGGGCGACGTGCACCAGAACTCCCCGGAGAAGCGCGAGGCCGCGCTCCGCATGGGCACGAACCTCCTCGTCTACGCGATGACATTCTGAGGAACTATCGGCTCACCGCTGTCGACCAAACCGCTCCCCACCACCGAACGCAGACGGCTGACCGACAACCGCCTCTTCGCACCATGCGCACCTTCTTCTTTCTCGTCGTGATCGCGGCGCTGCTGGCGCTCTCAAACCCGACGATGGACGACTTCGCCGACTACGCGGGCGACACCGTCGCAGCCGAGATCACCCGCGAGGGTCCCGGCTGGGCAGGCGCGCTCGGCGGTCTCGCCACCGAGGCCCTCGTGGACCGCGCCACGCAGCGCGACGACTATCTTCTCGCCAGCCGCTATACCCTCGAACTCAGCGACGACCCCGACGAGGCGTGGGTCTTCCTCGGCGTCGCCACGCGGTTTGTCGAACTCCAGCGGCCCGCCTCACTTCGGGAAGACGAGACAAGCGAGTAACGCCGCCGCGTGGGTGTTTGGAAGCCCGCGTTAAACGTGCAGTTTTCTGCCGGTCCAGCGGAACGATTGGGGGCGATTTCGGATAGCCGTCGACTATGGGTCGCTGTATCTTGGCGGCCTGCCCCGGCATCCCGTACGACGACCCTTCCACACCCCATGACGTTCGAGCACCTCGCGTCCCAGGACCCCGACCTCTACGCCATCGTCCGCAGCGAAATCGACCGTCAGAACGACGGCCTGGAACTCATCGCCTCCGAAAACTTCGCCTCCCTGGCCGTCATCGAGGCGATGGGCTCGCCGCTGACGAACAAGTACGCCGAGGGCCTGCCCGGCAAGCGCTACTACGGCGGCTGCCAGTTCGTGGACCAGGCCGAGGAGCTCGCCCGCAGCCGCGCCAAGACGCTCTTCGGCGCCGACTGGGTGAACGTCCAGCCGCACTCTGGCGCGACGGCCAACCACGCGATCTACCTCGCGTTCATGGAGCCGGGCGACACGCTGCTCGGCCTCGACCTCGCGCACGGTGGCCACCTCACGCACGGCAGCCCCGTCAACTTCTCGGGCATCCTCTACGACGCGCACTTCTACGGCGTCGAGAAGGACGGGCCGCTCGCCGGCCGCATCGACCTCGACAAGGTTCGCGACAAGGCACGCGCGGTGAAGCCCCGGATGCTCTCCGTCGGTGCGAGCGCCTACAGCCGTGACTTCGACTACGCCGCGCTGCGCGAAATCGCCGACGAGGTCGACGCGCTCCTCTGGGTAGACATGGCGCACACGGCCGGGCTGGTCGCGGCGGGCGTGCTCAACGACCCGCTGCCCCACGCGCACGTCGTCTCCACGACCACGCACAAGACGCTGCGCGGCCCCCGGGGCGGCATGATCCTCGTCGGCAAGGACGCCGAGGACCCGCGCGGGCGCACGTTCCGCAGCGGCAAGCGCAAGACGATCTCGCAGGTGCTCGACACGGCCGTCTTCCCTGGCGTGCTCGGCGGCCCGCTCATGCACGTCATCGCCGCCAAAGCCGTCGCCTTTGGCGAGGCGCTGCGTCCCGAGTTCGAGGACTACAGCCGCCAGGTCGTTGAGAACGCGCAAGCGATGGCGCAGGTCTTCACCAAGCGCGGCTACGACGTGATCTCGGGCGGCACCGACAACCACCTCATGCTCCTCGACCTACGCTCGCGCGAGCTGACGGGCAAGGAAGCCGAGGCGCTCCTCGGTGAGGCGGAGATCACGGTCAACAAGAACATGATCCCCTACGACCCCGAGAGCCCGTTCGTGACGAGCGGCATTCGCCTGGGCACGCCCGCCATGACCACGCGCGGCTTCGGCATCGCCGAGTTCGAGCAGGTGGCGGACGTGATCGACCGGGTGCTGTCCCGTCCTGAGAGCGAGCAGCTCCGCGAGGTCGTCGGCCGCGAGGTGTTTATGCTCTGCCAAGACTTCCCGCTCTATACGATGGAGGCCGTCTAAACGCGGCTCCTAAAAAAGTGAGCCCGGGTAGATTTTCGGAAACCTCGACTGGAACAGCGTTTGTAAACTTCCCACGCAGCCCCACGTACCCCCTCCCCACCGCCGCCGCGGCCCAAATTTCGGCGTCCGTTGCATCGGCTCCCGAATCCCGGGTCTCACCTTGACACGCCGTCCGCGCCGTGTCGCGCCTCTGCTTCCCATGCCCAACGACTTCAGCAGCACGGTCCCCGAATCGGCGCTCACCCGCCTGGGGCACCAGCTCTACCAGCGCGCCCTCGTGCGCCGCGATGAGGAAGCCATCACTGACCCGCGTGGGCAACCCATCGGCTGGCTGCTGGACACCCGCACCCCGATGCTCGACGGCGAGCTGTTTGCGGAAATCGGCGAGGTGCTTTCCGAACGCCTTCGTGCACGCGGTGTGAACCAGGTGGCCGGCTTCGGATACGGCGCGTTCCCGATCGTCTGCTCCGTGCTCAGCGCGCCCGTCCCGACGAGCCCCACAGGAGAGACGGCGGCTCCGTTCAAGGGTGGCTTCATCCGCGAGCGTCGCAAGGCCTACGGTCGCCGTCGCCTCGTCGAGGGCCCGATGGACCGCAGCCAGCCCGTCGCGCTGGTGGACGACATCCTCAACAGCGGACGCTCCGCCGCTCGCGCCATCGCGCTCCTGCGCTCGGACGGCTTTGAGGTCGCCGGGCTGATGACCCTCTTCAACTTCACGTGGAGCGGAGGACGCAGCCGCCTCGAAAACGACGGCCTCTGGGTGGAGTCGCTGCTCGAACTCAACCTCCGCGAGGGCGCCTCGCAGCGCAGCCGCTTCTCGCACTCGGACTCGCAGTAGGGCCGACCCAGGTAGGGCTACGAGGTCGTGTGCATGGCGATGAGGCCGAGTCAGGGTCCTTCATCCCTGGTCATTTGTTTCTGGTTCTCCAAACTCGGTTCGTATGGCCCGCTTTCTCATCCATGCTGGTGGTGAGATCATTGGACGGTCAAACCTTGAGACAGGCGACCCGCCTATGGGCGTAGCCTCTGGGGTCTTTATGCCAAGCGACCGCTATCGGCGCGACAAGCACGCATCCTGTATTTCGCCGCTGACTGTGACCCGCGCAGACGGCCGAGAGGTAGGGCCCTGTATCGGCGTAGACATCACGGATCTTGGCCCCGACCAACTTGGCGACCCCCTCTGGATTGATGTAGTTGGTCTTCGTTCGGAACTCTACGAAGAGCTTTTCCCAGAGCACCTGCTTGCACACGAGCAGCGATTCCGCTGAGTGAGCTTAGCGTTCACACGTTCATACCCATACACCTTCACACCCGCCCTGGCGGATGAAACTCACCACGAACCCGTTCCGGAAGAAAGCGGGCGCTTCGGGCGACGGAGCGGCGGCGGGACTGCCCAACCCGATGGTCCCGCAGGAGGGCGAGATGCCGTTCCTCGACCATCTTGAGGAGTTGCGCTGGCGCATCTTCAAGGCGCTCGGCGCGGTGCTCGTCTGCTCGGCAGCGTGCCTCTTCTTCGCCGAGTGGGTCATCGACGAGATCCTGCTCGCGCCGACGCGAACCGACTTCTTCGTCTACGAGGTCTTCCGCATGGACGCCAAGGAGATCGTCCTTCAGAATCGGACGATCACGGGGCAGTTCTTCGCCTATTTCGGGACAGTGCTGGCTGTCGGCATCCTGATTGCCATGCCGATGGTGATCTACCAGTTCTGGAAGTTCATCGAGCCGGGCCTCTACGACCAGGAGAAGGAAGGCCTTCGCTTCGCGGCCGTGTTCGCAGCGGTGTTTTTCGCACTGGGGGCGAGCTTCGGCTATCTCGCGCTGATGCCGCTCTCGCTGCAGTTCTTCGCGGGCTTCGTGATCTCAGGCTCGATCATCAACGAGTTCGACATCGCGCGCTACTTCTCGATGATCACCACGACGACGTTTGGCGCAGCGATCCTGTTCGAGTTGCCCGTGGTGGTCTACTTCCTCGCCAAGATCGGCGCGATCACGCAGGCGTGGCTGCGGCTCGCGCGGAAATATGCGCTCATTGTGATCCTCATCATCGCGGCATTCCTGACGCCGCCGGACCCGTTCAGCCAAGCGCTGATGGCCGGGCCGATGCTGCTGCTCTACGAAGGCTCGATCTGGCTTTGCGGTGTGGTGGAGCGCCGCCGCGCGAAGGACCTCGCCAAGCTCGAAGCCGAGGCTGCCAAAGCGGCCGCTGCACGCAACGCTGGCCCACGCCTCGACCAGATGTAGGGCGCGACGGTGACGCCTATCGCGCCGCGCGAGTGCTCACGTTCTCGACCCAGAGCACGCGTGTCTTGACGAGGTCGTCGTCGGTGCAGGTTTCAAGGCGGAGGGGCTGGCCGAGGTAGGCCGTCAGGTCTGGCACATAGCCTGACGGGAAGAGCCGATCGGTCGCTACATCGCCGATGTAGGGCACGCCGGTGCCGGATTCCGTGTAGGTCGGCAAGCCCAGAGCCAACGTCTCCGCGTGGAGCGAGTCCGCTTCGGTGCTTTCCAGCACCGCACGGGTGAACGGCTGCCGCCACTCGTCCGTCGCAGCTTCAACGCCGGCGAGCACGACGATCTCGCTCGTACTCGTGCAGCCGGTCAGAGCCGGGTCCTCCGGGCGCGTCTCGGTGCGCTCGTCGAGCAGCCAGGCGACGGGGCCACGGTCGTCGCGGACAAAGCTCTCCAGGAAGCGCCGCGCGCGCAGGTCAAGATCGCTGCGGGGCGTGAGGCCATCCGGCGTGACGGCGAAGGGGCGCCCGGCGAAGTAGAGCCCCTCGCCGCGCTCACCGGTGGGATCAGGACCGCCGACCCACTCCGTCGCCCAAATCACGAGGTCGTCGTCCGCTGCGACGAAGCTACCGCCCGCCTCGCCGAACTCCTCGACGCGGAAGCGATACGCTGGGATGCCGTCGCGAAGCACCGTCGCGGTCCAGTAGCTCACGCCCATCCCGTTTGAGACGGCGTCGAGCGTCGCCGCGAGCACGGCCTCGGTCGTGTCCGTGCTGGGAAGCACAAACGCGCGGAGGTCGAGCAGCGACGGCGCGCCGAGGTAAGCCCACCGCGCCGTCTCCACCGTGCCTCGCTCGACCGTCACCACGAGCGTTTCGTCGTCGTCGAAGCCGAGACACACCTGCGTCGTGGCGCGCTCGGTTGTCTGGGAGGTGCAGCGCGGGAGTCCCAGCGCATGCGTTGTGTCGGACGACACCGCGCCGAACGGGACCTGCGCTGCCGTGGGTAGTGCCATCGCCAGAAGACCGAGCACGAGCAGAGTACGTCTCATTCCTCCAACTCAGTCTGGTCGACCTGCCTGCGGGCCTGGCGCGTCCAGGCATCTTCGAGGATCGCCCGGATGGTGGGACGCAGGTAGACCGTCTCGTGCGGCAGTTCGCGCAGGCACGCCGCGAGCACATCGACGTGCGTTTCTACCGGCAGCCGACGGTTGAGCACGACCTGCTCCTCGTCGCCGACCACGCAGCGTCCGCCTCGGAAGGTGCCGCGTTCGTAGCGCACCCGCACGCCGAGTTGCGTGACGGCCTCTTCGAGCGCGCGGACGACGGCGGCGGGTTTCATGGCAGAGTAGGATCAAGTGGCAAGTGACAAGTGGCAAGGCCGCATTCAGCACGCCTTGCCACTTGCTTCTTGTTACTTGCCACTCTGGACGGCGTACTTCTTCGTGAGGTCCTTCCCCGACTTTCTATCGCGCACTTCGAACGTGAGCGGGTTCACGTCGTCGGTCACGTCGACCTCGAAGCGGGGGGCGCGGTAACGCATGCGCCAGCGGAGGAGCATGCTCGGAATGCCGCGTTTGAGGAACGCCGCCATGAACGGGTGGACGCGCACCACGATGGGCCGGTGCTTATGCTTCTCGCCGACGTTGTCGCGGTAGTGGCGCAGCCACGCTTCCAGGTGGGTCACCACCTCAGCGGCCGACCGGGAGTCCTCGGCCTCTGTTGCAGGTGCCGACTTCGACGTGGCCGGTGCTTCGTGCAGCGTTGCCTCGGTCACCACCGTCGTCTGCTCTTCGCGGGCGATGCGGTCGATCTCGCGGCGCGTGCGGTCGCTCTGTACGATCTCACCAGCCCCAGCGGCTTCCTGGCCGTTCTGGCCATCGCCGTCGGCGGTGATGCTCGGGCGGAGGCGCTGGCGCGTGATCTGCACCACGCCAAAGTCGCTCATCGGGAGCAGCTTCGTCACCGCGCGGTCCTTGCGGAATTCCTGCTTGAGGGTGTCGTAGAGCTTGCGGCGGTGGCTGTCGAGCCGCATGTCGATGAAGTCGACGCAGATGATGCCGCCGAGGTCGCGCAGGCGGAGTTGCTTGGCGATCTCACGGGCGGCCTCCAGGTTCACGTCGAGGAGGTTCTGCGCCTGCGACTTCCCGCGACCGGCGCGGCCCGAGTTCACGTCCACGACGTGCATCGCCTCGGTGTGCTCGATGAAGAGGTAGCCGCCCGACTTCATGTTCACGCGCGGCGAGAACGCCTCTTCGACGGAGCGCTCGATGCTGGCCGAGCGGAAGATGCCCTGACGGCCCTTGTAGAGCTGCACGTTCTTGGCCATCTGCGGCGCGACGGCCTCGATGTAGCCCTTCACGTTGCGGTAGAGCTTCGGGTCGTCGATGAGGATGCGGTCGAAGTCGTCCGTGAACAGGTCGCGGATGATCGACGACACCATGTTGACGTCCTCGTAGAGCGCAGCGGGCGGCTTGACCTTGTCGCGGAGTTGCTTCTCGATGGAGCGCCACTTGTCGAGGAGCAGGCGGAGGTCGGTGTCGAGGGCCTTCGCGTCGCGGCCGTCGGCGACGGTGCGGACGATGATGCCGAAGCCTTCGGGCCGGAGGCTGCTTGCGAGCGAGCGCAGGCGGCGGCGCTCCTTCGACGACTCGATCTTCTTCGAGACGGCCACGTAGTCGGCCATCGGCACGAGCACCATGAAACGCCCGGCGAGCGAGATGTCCGTAGAGATGCGGCTGCCCTTCGCCGAGATCGGCTCCTTGATGATCTTGACGAGGATGTTCTGGTCGCGCTGGAGGTAGTCCTCGGCGCGCTTCGACGAGGCGACCATCGCGATAGGCCGTGCCTCGCCGTTGGACTCCTTGGAGGAAGACTTGCCGGACGGCTTCGACGACCGCTGCGAGCGCGGCGACGACGACTTGGGCGCGTCTTGCTTCTCGCTCTTGGACGCCTGCTTGGCCGACGCTCCACGAGACGTGGCCTTTCGCCCTGATGTCTTCTGCTCCGACGCCTTCTGCTCAGAAGTCGGCTGCTGCGCGTCGTCGGCCTTGGCGCGGCTTCGGTTGCGGCCTCGCCCGCCGCGGCGCCCGCGCGAGCGACGCGACCGACCGCCCTTGCTGGCAGCGTCCTGGTCGTCTGCGTCCTCGCCATCGGCGCCTTGGCTGTCGGCGTTCGGCGGCGCGGTGTCCTGCTTCGCCGAGGGCGCGTCATCCGACGCCGTGTCCCGTGACTCGTCCTGCGTCTCCGAGCGACGGCGCGACGAGCGGCGTCCACCGGAGCGCTCCCCACCAGAACGGCTGCGGCGCTGCGGCTCGGTCTTAGCGGTAGGCTGGTCGTCGTCCGTTTCCTCAGGCGTCTCGCCCTGCGCGGTGTCGGCCGTCGGCGCTACGTCTTGGTCCGAGCGGCGGCGACCACCACGACCCCGAGAGCGGCGCGACGGGGCCTCCTGCTCGTCGGCCTCAGCTTCGCCGTTCTGGAGCGACTTCGCTTCCGGCTCCGACGCCTCAGCGCTGTCTGCGACCGGCGCGTCGGCGCCGGGTGCTTCCGCATCAGTACGCTCGCTGCGGCGCTGGCTGCGACGGCGCGGTCCTGAGGAACGGCGCGCGGGCTTTTGCTTCGTCGGCGCTGTGTCCGCCGGTGCTTCGTCGGCTACATCCTCCACCACATCGGCCTGAGCAGCCTCGGCCTGAGTAGCCTCGGCCTGCGCGGTGTCGACGCTCGGTGCCTGCTCGTCCGGCGCGGCATCGCTCTGCTTCGAGCGGCGCGAGCGGCTACGGGTGCTGCGCTTGGCGTTGCCCTTCTCATTGGACGCAGCGTCGCTGGACGCTTCGGCGCGCGGCGTCGAATCCGTCGCCGCCTCGGCCCCGTTGTTCGCCGTCTCGGACGGACGCTCTGCCGTCGCGGTGTCCCCTGACGCGGCTTCGTCGGAGCGCGCAGGCTTAGACGGCTTCGCAGACTTCGATGGCTTGGCAGGCTGCGACGTGAGGTCGATCACGTAGGGCGAGGTGCGCCGGGCGCGCGGTGTCGACTCCTCCTCTTCCTCCTCCGAGCGGCGATTATCGCCCCCTCGATTGCGACCGCCGCGGCGGCGACCGCCGCGGCGACCGCGGCGGCGCTTGGTCTGCTCGCGGCGCTGGCGGTTGCGGCGCTCGTCGTCCGACTCCATCTCGAGGTCTGCGGTCGCGGTGTCGTCGTCCTCGCTGGCCTGGAGCGACTTCGGCGCCTTCATCAGGCTGCGCGCATCCGGGATGTCACCCGCCGCGATGGCGAGCAACTCAGGAACGTTGTCCGTCAGGTCGGAGAAGTGCAGGAAGGCGTCCTGCTGCTGGCCGATGTCCACAAACGCCGCACGGATGGCGGGCATGATCTTGCGGACGCGGCCGAGATATATGTTGCCAATCGTCCGGACGTTATCCGGGTTTTCGACGTAGAGCTCCACGAGCTCTCCATCCTCCACGATGGCGATGCGCGAGCGGTCCTTGCTCGCGTTGATGATGATTTCCTTGGACATACAAGAAGGGTAGACAGGAGCGGCCGTGCTGCACGTGCCCGTCGTCTCCACCGCGTCGTAGCGGCAGGAGCACCCTGACCGCCACGACGCTTGGAGGTACCCCCAGGCACATGCCTGGGGCACGTCCCGCCGTGCGGAGGGTGGATGCGCCGCGGAACCCTTCCGCAGCGGACAGGCGGCCTAGAGCCAGACCGGAGACGTCCGTGCCGACCTGCGCGGGACGTTGGGCGAGAGGCCCAACTCCGACAGCC
Organism: Bacteroidota bacterium; assembly: GCA_038528235.1. Taxonomy (GTDB): domain Bacteria; phylum Bacteroidota; class Rhodothermia; order Rhodothermales; family Rubricoccaceae; genus JBCBEX01. Next base: position 16,495 of record JBCBEX010000034.1, on the reverse strand, counting down.
AAGAGGCGCACGAGACGATGAATAAAACGAAGCAGCACGAAGGCTAGCGGTAGGTAGGCAACACGCCCATCGAGCGCATTGCAGGGCGGCGTCCGTCCTCAGTGACGAAGCCTCCCGAGAAAACGGGGTGCTCGGTGCGCCGTAAGCCTGGTGGTGTCTCGGCCGACGCCAGGATGAGGTGCGTCAGGGAGCGGCGACCGAGAAGCTTAGGAGCTGGCAGTGCGTGAGCGCTGCGGGTGCACGTTCGAGCAATGGGTGAAGGTACGCTGAGCTTGTAAGGCGTCGCAATGCTGCGTGTTGGCAAATGGCACGTGGGACCAGTGCACCTGCAGGACTCCATGCGAAGGCACAAAGCAAAAGGCTCGCACAGCGTGCCTCGTTGGATGGTATTGCCCACCTAGCCGTAAGGTCCCCGCGCCCTAGTCCCCGGCTGGCAGCACCCGCAAAGTTTGCGCGAAACCGCTTCCGTAGGCTCCGTAGGCTCGGCAATTGGTGGGTGCATCGGCTATTCTAGCGAGCACGTGCCTCTGCCCGCACGCGGGTCCGGGCAGTCGCCGCGCCCTTTGTCGCGTGGCTTCGGCACGCCCCCAGGTATTATTGGTTTTTGTCCGTGCTAGCTGCTATGTCTGCTCCTCCGTCTGCCCCCACCAACACACGCGGCCTCGCGGGCGTCGTCGCGCTCGACTCCAAGATCTCGGCAATCAACGGCGACGAGGGCACGCTCGTCTACCAGGGCTACACCATCGAGGACCTCGCGCGGGACGCGAGCTTCGAGGAGACCGTCTACCTGCTCTGGAATGGCGCGATGCCCAACCAGGCGCAGCTCGACGAGCTCAACGCACAGCTTCGCGCTGAGCGCGCCCTCCCGGACGGCGTCACCAACCTGCTGAGGGCGACCCCGCGCGACGCCAACCCCATGGCCGTCCTGCGTACCGCCGTGAGCTACCTCGCCGCCTTCGACCCGGACGCCGACGCCGACGTCACCGACCGGGCGGCGGGCTATCGCAAGGCGATTAAGCTCACCGCCAAGATGCCAACCATCGTGGCGGCGTTCGATCGGCTGCGCAAAGGGCTAGAGCCTGTTACCCCTCGTGCTGAGGGCTCGACGGCGTTCGAGTTCTTGCGCATGCTCACCGGGGAGGAGCCGGGCGCACGCGCCGAGGAGGTCATGGACGCCTGCCTCGTGCTCCACGCCGACCACGGCCTCAACGCCTCGACCTTCACCGCCCGCGTCATCGGCTCGACACTCGCCGATATGTATGGGGCTGTTGCCGGGGCGATCGGCGCGCTCAAGGGGCCGCTGCACGGCGGCGCCAACCGCGCCGTGATGGAGATGCTCCAGGAGATCGATGCCCACGACCTCGACACGCGGGAGTACATCGAGCAGAAGCTCGCACGCAAGGAGAAAGTCATGGGCATCGGGCACCGGGTCTACCGGACCCTCGACCCGCGCGCCAAGATCCTCGGGGCCATGCTCGAAGGCCTCTCCGAAGAGAAAGGCGAGATGAAGTGGTACGAGATGTCGGTTGCCATCCAGTCCATCATCAAAGAGGAGAAGGGGCTCAACCCAAACGTCGACTTCTTCTCGGCGTCGGTCTACTACCTCCTCGGCATCGAACCGGACCTCTACACGACGATCTTCGCCGTCAGCCGCACGGCGGGCTGGACGGCCAACCTGCTGGAGCAGTGGGAGGACAACCGTCTCATCCGCCCCCGCGCTGAGTACATCGGCCCGCGCGGCAAGACCATCGTGCCCATCGCGGAGCGGTAGCGGTGAGGCGTACAGACGCGTCTCGATCTCAACGTATGAACGAGTAGACGCCCGGGGTGGGCCACCGTCGCACGTCCTCGCGTGCCGCATGCCAGCGTATGTAAGCGCTCTCTCCCCGGAGTCTTCGCGTAGGGATATTTCCTGCGCGCCCTTCCTGCTTTGCACTACGTACGGGGCGCGTTACCTTGCCGTTGCGGGCTGCTGAGCGCACGCGGGCGATGTTCAGCGAGCTTTCAATCTAAATTGAAACCTCCGAATCATTCCTGCTTTTAGACTGCCCCGGAACCGCTACCGTCCGGCGCGTGCCCGGCGTTTCACCTTCCTCTTGACGACACCCCTCGCCTGATTCTCATGGCTGTCGACACCCTCGCCCGTAGCCAGGCGGCTGCGAAGCCGAAGCCGTTCACACGCTACAAGGTGCGCACGGGCATGTTTGCCTGGATGCTGCACCGCCTCACTGGCCTCGCGCTCGTGGGCTACCTCGTGGTCCATGTCTGGGGCCTGCGCGCGATCACCAACGCCGAGGCGTACAACACGCTCATCGCGAAGTACCACGCGCCGATCTTCAAAGTGGGCGAGTTCTTGCTGCTGGGCGCCGTGATCTACCACGCGCTCAACGGCCTCCGCATCGTCCTGATCGACTTCATGGGCTGGAGCCCGAACCAGACCAAGCTGTTCTGGACGCTCGGCGCAGTGGCGGCGGTGCTCTTCACCGTCGGCGGCTACCCCAGCATCGCGGCACTCGTGGCACACTTCGGCGCGTAGCGCGCTCGCACCCCAACCTCCATTCAGATGGCTAAGCAATACGGGCGCAGCGCGAAGTCGAGCGCCTACCAGTGGTTCATCCACCGCATCACGGGCACGTTCCTCGTGTTTCTCCTCATCACCCACTTCTGGGTGCAGCACTACGACCGCACGACGGCCTCCATCTCGCACTCGGTCATCACGGCCTCGGAGGCAAAGGAAGGCGTCCTGCCGCAGTACTCCGAGCGCGCCAACGAGGCCGTCGAGGCGCGGCGCGGGAGTTGGCTCGAGAGCCAGGAAGCCGGAGCAGCCCCCGGCGTGCAGATCGTCCCCACCGACGAAAGCGACGCACTCGCGGGCCATGAGGGCGGCGCGACACCGTACGACATCCTGATGCTCCGCCTCGCTGACCCGGTCTATGCGGTGCTGTGGAAGGCATTCAACATCCTGTTCCTCGTCTTCGCGCTGCACCACGGCTTCTACGGCCTCAACAACATCATCACCGACTATGTCCGCAACGACATGGCGCGCGTCGGCGCGGTCGCGCTCTCGTGGACGGTCGCCTTCGGGCTGCTCGTCATCGGCGTCTACTCGGTGACCGTCGCCGGACTCAATCTTTAGCGCGCCGGGCGCGGTCGCAGGTCCCAGGTCGAACATCGCAGGTCGCTCCTGCCCTCGATCTCGATGACCTACGACCCCATGACCTACGACTTACGACCCCCAACACCATGACTTTCACGCACGACATCGTAATCGTTGGAGCGGGCGGCGCAGGCCTGATGGCGGCGCTGTATGCCCGCGAGGGCGGCGCGGACGTCGCCGTCGTCTCGAAGCTGCACCCGCTGCGCAGCCACACCGGCGCGGCCCAGGGCGGCATCGGCGCAGCGCTCGGCAACGAGGAGGAGGACCACTGGCTCTGGCACGCCTTCGATACGACGAAGGGCTCGGACTACCTCGGCGACCAGGACGCCATCGAGATCCTCTGCCAGGACGCCCCGCGCACGATCATCGAGCTCGAGCACTACGGCGTGCCGTTCTCGCGCACGAAGGAGGGCAAGATCGCCCAGCGGCGCTTCGGCGGACACACGCGCAACTTCGGCGAGGCCCCCGTCCGCCGCGCGTGCTACGCCGCCGACCGCACCGGCCACATGATCCTGCACACGCTCTACGAGCAGTGCGTGAAGCAGAACGTCAACTTCTACGACGAATTCCAGGTGCTCGATCTCGTGATGAACGAGGACGGCGCGTGCGTGGGCTGCGTCGCCTATGAGATTCTCACGGGCGAGGTCCACACCTTCCACTCGAAGATCACCTGCTTCGCGACGGGCGGCTACGGCCGCGCGTTCAAGACAACCTCCAACGCCCACGCGGGCACGGGCGACGGCTTCTCGATGGTGCTACGCGCGGGCATTCCGCTGCAGGACATGGAGTTCGTGCAGTTCCACCCGACCGGCCTCTACCGCCTCGGCATCCTCATCACCGAGGGCGCACGCGGCGAGGGCGGCATCCTCCGCAACTCCGACGGCGAGCGCTTCATGGAGCGCTACGCGCCGACAGTGAAGGACCTCGCGCCGCGCGACATGGTGTCGCAGTGCATCTACAAGGAGATCCGCGAGGGCCGTGGCATCAAGGGCCGCGACCACGTCGTGCTCGACATGACGCACGTTGGCAAAGACGTGCTGGAGCACAAGCTTCCGGAGATCTCGACGTTCTCCCGCGTCTACCTCGGCATTGACCCGGTCAAGCAGCCGATCCCGGTCGCCCCGACGTGCCACTACGCGATGGGCGGCATCCCGACCAACGTGGACGGCCAGGTCGTGCGCGGCACGGACAACACCAACCCCGACGACTTCGTCGATGGCTTCTACGCCTGCGGCGAGTGCGGCTGCGTGAGCGTCCACGGTGCCAACCGCCTTGGCACGAACTCGCTGCTCGACCTCGTGGTGATCGGCCGCCGCACCGGCATGGCGATGGCGCGCGCGATCAACGAGGGCAAGACGCTCCACCCGATGGTCGACAACCCGGAGAAGCGCACCCGCGAGCTGCTCGACGACCTGCTCAGCCGCGACAAGGGCGAGCCGACCGTCGCCGTGCGGACCGACCTCCAGGAGTCGATGATGAAGAACGTCTCGGTCTTCCGCAACGAGGACACGCTCTCCGAGGCGATGGCCGACCTCGCCACGTTCCGCCAGCGCGCCCGCAACGTGGTCGTGCAAGACAAGGGCAAGCGCTTCAACACCGACCTCATGGACGCCGTCGAGATCGGCTTCATGGTCGACTACGCCGAGGCTATCGCTGGCAGCGCGCGCCACCGCACGGAGAGCCGCGGCGCGCACCTCCGCGAGGACTTCCCCAAGCGCAACGACGACGAGTGGCTCCGCCACACGCTCTTCTTCAGCGACGGCAACGGCACCATCGAGATGGGCGACAAGCCCGTCACCATCACCCGCTTCCAACCGAAGGAGCGCAAGTACTAGCGTGCGCACGTGTGGAGAGACGGACGTGTGCACGTCTGCCTTCCCACGCTCACACGTTCACCCCTGCCTACGTTCACACGTCACAACATGGCAACGACGACAGCGCCTGCTCCAACCACGACGACCAACGGCGCGAAGCCGGTCGACGGCCCCACGATGACCGTCACCGTGAAGGTGCAGCGCTTCAACCCCGAGGTCGACGACAAGCCCCGCTGGGAGTCCTTCCAGGTCCCGACCGACCCGATGGACCGCGCGCTCGACCTGCTGCACTACATCAAGTGGCACCTCGACGGCTCGCTCGCCTTCCGCAAGTCCTGCGCGCACGGCATCTGCGGCTCCGACGCGATGAAGATCAACGGCGAGAACAAGCTCGCCTGCTCCATCCTGCTCCACGACCTCGGCACGAAGGACGGCGGTACGGTCACGTTCGAGCCGCTCCCGGCCGCGCCGGTCGTGAAGGACCTCGTGATCGACCAGAGCAAGTTCTTCGCGAAGTACCGCGCGATCATGCCCTGGCTCATCAACAGCACACCGGCCCCGGAGAAGGAGCGGTTCCAGAGCCCCGAGCAGCACGCGATCATCGAGGACGCCACGAAGTGCATCATGTGCGGCGCGTGCACGCACTCGTGCCCCTCGACGTGGGCCGACCCGGACTACCTCGGCCCTGCCGCCATGCTGAAGGCCTTCCGCTACGTCTTCGACAGCCGCGACACGGAGAGCGAGGAGCGCCTCAAGGTCGTCGACTCGAAGGACGGCCTCTGGAAGTGCTACACGATCTTCAACTGTGTGCAGGCCTGCCCGAAGGAGATCGACATCACGCGGTGGCTCTCCGCTCTCAAGCGGAAGTCGGTCACGGCGCGGCTCTGACCTCAGCGCCCGATACACAGTTCGGACATCCACTCCGATTCGCAAGCCCCGGCTACGGCTGGGGCTTGCTTTTTTACGGCTCGGCGGAAATCGCCACCTAAAGTGATGGCAGTTTGGTAGGCTGTACCCTAGCCGTTTCTCTCACCGACTCGTCACGTCCTATGTGGGTATCGCTACGCCTCACGCTCTCCTTCGCACTTGCCGCACTCTTCGTGGCCGCCCCAGCTTTCGGACAGGCGGGCTCTGCCGAGAAGCACCTTCCAGCCACTCCGGTGGCAGGCAACGTCCTAGCCGATGACTGTCAAGTCGGCATTGCTGAGGCCGAGCTTGTCGTGGGCGACGTCCGCGCCAAGCTCTACAACATGGGCAACCTCTTCTGGCGCAGCTTTGACCCCGTCTACCGGGTCCCGAAGACCGGCAGCGCGGGCGCTGTCTTTGCCTTTGGCCTCCTGGTTTCAGGGTTCGTAGACAGCGACTTTCGAGCAGTTGGCAGTGAATACGGCCCGTTCGAGTTCGCCCCCGGCCCCCTCGACGATGCCGGCAACGCTCCTGTCGACTGCGCCGCCTTCGACCGCATCTGGAGCGTCACCGACCAGGACCTCCGCCGCTACGACGACACGGGCATCGCTACCCGCGATCTGCGCGACTGGCCGGTCGCTCTCGGCGCCGAGGTGGTCGATGGCGACGGCAACCCCGACAACTACGACCTCGCCGCGGGCGACCGCCCCCGGCTCTTCGGCACGCAGACCGCCTTCTGGGTGATGAATGACGTGGGCGTGCCGCACCTCAACACGGGAACCTTGCCGCTGGGCATCGAAGTGCAGGTGACGGCGTGGGCAATCGCGAGCACGGAGGCCGCCCTCGACCAGGGGACGTACTACCGCTACCGTGCCGTGAACAAGAGCGGACGCCCCATCAACGACATGGTCGTGTCGCTTTTCGCCGACATGGACCTCGGCAACGAGTTCGAGGACGACTATGTCGGCAGCGATCCGGCGCGGAGCCTCGGCTTCGTCTACAACGCCGACAACGAGGACCAGGGCGGCTACGGCACGCAACTGCCTGCGATCGGTGTGCGCTTACTCGACGCGCAGGCGGGCGCGGTGACCTACTTCAACAACGGAGGCTGCATCGACCAGTGCGACCCAGAGGACGCTGAGCAGATTCGCTTCTACCAGACTGGGCGATGGAAGGATGGCGAGCCCTTTACAGAAGGCAACGCAGGGCGGGGCGGCACTGAGACGACGAGCTTCGTCTACGCCGAAGAACCTGGCACCTTCTGGAGCGAGCCGTGCCCCGAGGCAGGATGTGCGGGGGACCCGATCGAGCCCTCCGACCGGCGCTTCCTGATTTCGACAGAACCCTTCAACCTACCCACTGGCGCCTCGCGCGACGTGACGTTTGCGCTGCCCTTCGCCTTTGGAACGCAGAACTTCGGGCCGGTAGGCAATCCTACAGGCTCGGTCCAGGCGATGAAGCGCGCCAGCGACCGCATCCAGGCCGCCTTCGACGACGGCTCGCTCCTCGCGCCAGCCTCACGTACGCTCACCCTCGCTGCGCCCACGTTGCTCACGCCAGCCGACGGGGCCGAACTGACTCTGGAGGACGCTGAAGCCCCCCCCCGTCTCCAATGGTCTTCGGTGCCTGGCGCCGAAGGGTACCGCATCCTCTTCGACGTAGAGCGGGACGGACGCACCGTCACCTCAGCGCTCTACACGACCAACACGGAGATCACCATCGGCGGCCCACCGGCTGGAGAGGTCTACACGTATCGCTGGTCTGTCGAAGCCGACGGGCGCCTCGCCGACGGCAGCCGGATCGCGGGCGAGCGCTCCGAGACCGGCACGTTCACGCTCTTTCGCTACGTTCCCGGCTTGCTGGGCAACAATGGCGAGGGCATCGTTGAGGTCGCGAGTGCCTCGGGCACCGACCCTTGCGCCGACACCCCCACGGACGTGGGCTGCGCTGGTGGGATCGGCGGCAACACCGTCTGGCAAGACCCCGACGCCACCGGCGACTACTACATCTCCGGAGGCTCCACAGGAGGCCTCAGTGACCTTGCTCTCAACCGCACCATCGCCGACGAAGACGACGTGGAGGTGCGCTTCACCGCGGCCTGCGCCGAGCCGGGCGCGTGCCTTGCTGTCTACTTCACGCCGGCGTCGCGCAACGGCCAGATTCTCAGCGTACCGTTTGAGGCCTGGTACCTCGCCAGCACGCCCGACGACCCCTCGGACGATCTCCGCATGATCCCGCAGGTGCTCGAGAACGGAGACACCCCTGTGGTTGACTTCGCGAACACGTTCACAGACAACGACCTGTGGGGCGATTCCAACGCCCCGGTCACCGAGCGCGTCTACCTCTTCATGCCCGACCGCCCCGACGGCTACAGCCTCTTCAGCGAGGCCGCGCGCCGCTTCGGAGGTCCGGGGGCCGAGTACGACCGGACAGCCGACGGCGATACACAGGTCGACCTTGCCGACGAAGACAGCGAGGTGTGCAGTGCGCAAGGCCTCTACACCGACTTCTGCTTCCGGGGGCCGGACCGCGGCCGGAGCTACCTCTACGGCAATATTGTCTTCGCCGACGCCGCAGGCGACGGGACCACACCAGGCGTCGGGACCATCGTGCGGTTCAAGACCAACAAGCGCCAGCCGGTCGTGGACGAACCTCCCACGCCGCCGGTTGCTCCGCTCGCTTTGACGGTCTACCCAAACCCGGCGCAGGGCACGGCGACCCTCGCCTACACGCTGCCCGAAACGGGACGGACGCAGCTGGTGGTCTACGACGTGCTAGGCCGTGTCGTCGCGCGCCTCGCCGATGAAATGCAGGCCACCGATATGACCCACACGGCTACCCTCGACACGGCCCGGCTGTCCGCTGGCGTCTATGTCGCCGTGCTGGTTACTGAGGACGGTCGCCAGACGCGCACCTTCACGGTTGTGCGCTAGTCCGCACCACCACGGTCAACCTGTCTCGTTTCGGTCGCTCCCACACGTCGGGGGCTGCCCTAGCGGTCTAGTCTGCCTACGCAGCCTAACCACCCAACTTCAATAGTCCATGTTTCTACGCCCTACGTATCGCTGCGCCCTAGCCCTAGCACTCTTCCTTTTTTCCGTGCCGCTGCACGCGCAATCGACCGAAGACAAGCGTCTTGCCGCTGCGCCCGCCATGCCCAACGCCGTGGCGAACGACTGTGAGGTAGGCCGTGCCGAAGCCGAGCTTGTAGTTAGTGACGTGCGCGCCAAGCTCTACAACATGGGCAACCTCTTCTGGCGCAGCAGCATTGGCGGCAGCCCTGAAGCTGGCTACAGGATTCCTAAGGAGGGAACCGTCGGTCCCATTTTCACGCTTGGTCTCTGGATCAGCGGCTTCGTCAATGATGAACTTCGCGCCGCAGCGTCGCTCTACGGCCCGTTCGAGTTCGCGCCGGGCCCCCTCAACGAGGCGGGCGACGCGCCCGCCGACTGCGCCGCCTTCGACCGCCTCTGGACCGTCACTGATCAGGACCTCCGCCGCTACGACCAGACCGGCGAGGCCACCGACGACCTCCGTGACTGGCCCGCAGACCTCGGCGCCGAGGTCATCGACGGCGACGGCAACCCCGACAACTACAACCTCGCGGCGGGCGACCGGCCCCAGCTCTTCGGCACGCAGACCGTCTTCTGGGTGATGAACGATGTTGGCGTACCGCACCAGCGTACAGGAAGCCTGCCTCTAGGCGTGGAGGTGCAGGTCACCGCGTGGGCGATTGCGAGCGTGGAGGACGCGCTCGACCAGGCGACCTACTACCGCTACCGCATCATCAATAAGAGCGGGCGTGCTATTGACGACATGGTCCTGACCGCGTTCACCGATGCCGATGTCGGCCTTGAATTCGAGGACGACTACATGGGGAGCGACCCAGCACGCAACCTTGCCTTCAGCTACAACGCCGACAACGAGGACAAGACTGGCTACGGCACCCCACCGCCGGCCGTCGGTGCTCGCTTCCTCGACCCAGCCGTTGGGTCTTTGACCTACTGGAACGGTGGCGCCTGCGACGATTTATGCACCCCTAATAGTGCGGAGCAGTATCGCTTCTACCAAACCAGCCGCTGGAAGGATGGCGTGCCGCTTACCGTAGGTGGCGTCGGGCGCGGCGGCACCGAGCCCACCAACTTTGCCTACCCGGGCGAGCCGGGCACCTACTGGAGCGAGTCCTGCCCCAACGACCCCAACTGCGGCACCCCGATTCCTACCTCCGACCGCAGGTGGCAACTCTCGACCATCCCGTTCGACCTCCCCAACGGAGCGTCGCGCGACGTGACGTTCGCGCTGCCCTTCGCCTTCGGGACGCAGAATTTCGGCCCTGTGGGCAACCCCACGGGCTCAGTCCAGGCGATGAAGCTCGCCAGCGACCGCATCCAGGCCGCCTTCGACGACGGTTCGCTCTTCGCGCCTGCTCCGCGCCCGCTCATCCTCGACGCGCCCACGCTGCTCGAACCTGCTGACGGCACGCTCTTTAGCTTCGACCTAGACGACACCGCGCCCACGCTGCGCTGGTCGCCCGTCGCGGGCGCGGAGGGCTACCGCGTCGTCTTCGAGATCGACCAGGGGGGCAAACGGGTCGCGCGCACCACCTACACGGCTGATTCTGAGATCATCGTCGCTGACGTCATCCCCGACAACACGACGTTCACCTACCGCTGGTCGGTCGAGCCCGACGGGCGCCTTGCCGATGGCACGCGCGTCGCGGGCGAGCGCTCCGAGACCCGCTCCTTCGCCCTCTACCGTTACGTGCCTGGCATCGTCGGCGCTGGCGCTGGCATCGTCGAGGTCGCGAATGCTTCTGGCAGCGACCCCTGCGCGGATACCCCAGGCGACGCGGGCTGCGCGGGCGGCTTCGGCGGCAACACCGTCTGGCAGGACCCCGATGCGGCCCGTGACTACTACCTCTCATCAGGCACAGGGGGCGGCTTCCTCTCGGACCTGCTTCGCAACATCGAGGTCGTGGATGAGGACGAAGTCGAACTGCGCTTCACCGCGGCCTGCGCCGAGCCTGGGGCTTGCCTCGCCGTCTACTACACACCGGCCTCTGCCGACGGCGCAATCCTCAGCGTTCCGTTCGAGGCCTGGCACCTCGCCGACACGCCCGCCGACCCCGCCGACGACACCCGCATGATCCCGCACGTGCTCGCCAGCGGCAACGGCACCGTCGCGGACTTCGCAGATACCTTCACGGGCACGGACCCGTGGGTGCAGGGACCGGGCGCGCCCGTCACCGAGCGCGTGTTCCTCTTCATGGCCGACCGCCCTGACGGCTACGACCGCTTCAACGAGGCGGCCCAGGGCTTCGGCGGCCCCGGTGCCGTCTACGACCGAGACGCCGACGGCGATGCGCAAACCGAAGTCGGGCTGGACGGTGAGGAATGCCAGTTCCAGGGTCTCTACACCGACTTCTGCTTCCGAGGCGACTCGGGCGATCGCAATTTCCTCTATGCCAACATCGTCTTCGCCGACGCGGCCGAGGATGGGACTACCCCAGATGTGGGTACCGTCGTGCGCTTCGTGACCATCAAGCGCCAGGCCGTCGCGGACGAAGGGGGCGCACCGCAGCCGCAGACGCTCGCACTCGACGCCTACCCGAACCCGGTGCGCGGCACGGCGACGCTCGCCTACACCCTGCCAGAATCGGGGCGCGCAACGCTAGCCGTGTACGACGTGCTCGGTCGGCGCGTGGCCGTGGTGACGGACGCGACGCAGGCAGCCGGTGCGCACACGGCCCAACTCGACACGAACAGGCTGGCCTCGGGCATCTACGTGGCCGTGCTCGCGACCGAAGCGGGCCAGCAGACGCGCCGCTTCACCGTGCTCCGATGAGCTCTCGACACCCCTGAACCGCCCTCACCCCACTTACCTCTGCCATCGTGTTCTACCGACTCCTTGCCTTCCTCCTGGCCTTCTGCGCCGGACCCCTCTACGGCCAGGCCCCGAAGCAGTCCCCAGCGCCCCCGGCACTGCCCAGTGCGGTTGCTACCGACTGCCAGGTCGGCGTCGCCGAGGCGGAGTTGGTGGTGAGCGACGTGCGCGCCCGGCTCTACAACATGGGCAACCTCTTCTGGCGCAGCAGAGACCCCGTCTACCGGGTCCCGAAGACTGGCACCACTAACGCCATCTTCGCCTTCGGGATCTGGATCAGCGGCTTCTCCGAGGGCGAACTGCGCGTATCCGGTACCACCTATGGCCCGTTCGAATTCGCCCCCGGTCCGCTTGACGATACGGGCAACGCCCCCACCGACTGCGCCGCCTTTGATCGCATCTGGACCGTCACTGACCAGGACCTCCGACGGTACGACCAGACCGGCGAGGCCACTGCTGACCTGCGCGACTGGCCCGCCGACCTCGGAGCCGAGGTGATCGACGGCGATGGCAACCCCGACAACTACGACCTCGCCGCGGGCGACCGCCCTCGTCTCTTCGGCACGCAGACCGCCTTCTGGGTCATGAACGATGTCGGCGTACCGAACGAACGCACGGGGAGCAGCCCGCTAGGCGTGGAGGTCCAGGTGACGGCGTGGGCGATCGCGAGCGTGGAGACCGCGCTCGACCAGGCGACCTACTATCGCTACCGCGTCGTGAACAAGAGCGGGCGTCCAGTCGACGACATGGTCGTGACGGCCTATGCCGATGCCGACCTCGGCAACCAGTTTGAGGACGACTACATGGGGAGCGACCCGGCGCGCAACCTCGCCTTCAGCTACAACGCCGACAACGAAGACCCGGGCGGCTACGGCTCCCCACCCCCCGCCATCGGCCTCCGCTTTCTGGACACCGAGGCAGGCTCGATGACCTACTTCATTGGGGGTGCCTGCGACGATCTGTGCGACCCTCAGGATGCCGAGCAGTTTCGCTTCTTCCAGACGAGCCGGTGGAAGGATGGCGTGCCTCTCACCGTCGGCAGTAGTGGGCGCGGCGGCACCGAGCCGACCAGCTTTGCTTACCCGGGCGAGCCGGGCACCTACTGGAGCGAGGTGTGCCCCAACGACCCCGACTGCGGCGATCCCATTCCGCCCTCCGACCGCCGCTGGCAGCTCTCGACCGCCCCCTTTGACCTCCCCGCCGGTGCCTCGCGCGACGTGACGTTTGCGATGCCCTTCGCCTTCGGGACGCAGAACTACGGCCCCGTCGGCAACCCGACTGGTTCGGTCCAGGCGATGAAGCTGGCGAGCGACCGCATCCAGGCCGCCTTCGACGACGGCTCGCTCTTCGCGCCAGCCCCGCGCCTCGTCACGCTCAACCGACCAACCCTGCTCGCACCCGCCGACGCGGGCAGCTTCAGCGTGGCTCAGGGCACCCCGTTCCCCGTACTCTCGTGGACACCCATCGATGACGTGGAGGGCTACCGCGTGCTCCTCGACGTCGACCGCCCCGAGGGCACCGTCACCCAAGCGACCTACACGAAGGGAACGAGCACCACCGTCGTCGCTCCGCCCATCGGCGAGACCTACGTCTACCGCTGGTCCGTCGAGGCCGACGCGCGGCTCCCGAACGGAACGCGCGTGGCGAGCGAGCGCTCCGAGACGCGCAGCTTCACGCTCACCTCGTTCGCCCCATACATGCCGGGGCTGTTCGGCGCCAACGGCGAGGGCCTCATCGAAGTGGCGAGTGCGTCGGGCGCCGACCCCTGCGCGGGCACACCCGACGACCCCGGCTGCGCGGACGATCTCGGCGGCAACACCGTCTGGCACGACACCGACGCCGCCAGCGACTACTACGTGTCCTCGGGCGACGCACTTGGGCTCCTCGGTGCAGTCACGCTCAATGCGGGACTCGTGCAGGAAGACGAGGTCGAACTCCGCTTCACCGCCGCCTGCGCCGAGCCCGGTGCCTGCCTCGCGACCTACCTCTCCTCCCGCGACGCACCAATCCTCAGCGTCCCGTTCGAGGCGTGGTACCTCGCCGACACGCCCGACGACCCCGCAGACGACGTTCGCATGATTCCGCAGTTCCGCGAGAGCGGTGAGGCCCCTGTCACCGACTTCGCCGACACGTTCACCGGCACTGACCCGTGGGCCGACGGCCCCGGCGCGCCTATCACCGAGCGCATCTTCCTCTACATGCCCGACCGCCCCGACGGCTATGCCCTGTTCAACGAGGCTGCACGCGGGTTCGGCGGCCCCGGCGCGACCTATGAACGCGACGGTGACGGCGACACCCAGGAAGACATCGCGCCGCTCGACAACGAGCCGTGCCGACTCCAGGGGATGTACACCGACTACTGCTATCAGGGCACCGGGCGCGACCGCGGCAACTCGCTCTACAACAACGTGGTCTTCGCCGACGCGGCGGGCGACGGCACCACGCCCGGTGTCGGCACCGTGATCCGGTTCAAGGCTGACAGACGCCGCCCCGTCGCTGAAGAACCCACGGCGATCCCGCCTGGCCCTCTCGCGCTAGACGTCTACCCCAACCCCACCGCCGGACGCACCGCGCTGGCCTACACGCTGCCGGAAGCTGGACTGGCCACGCTGGCTGTCTACGACGTGCTCGGGCGCCTCGTCGCACACCTCGCCGACGGACAGGCATCAGCCGGGGCCCACGTGGCGCAACTCGCGACGGAGTCGTTTGCCTCGGGCATCTACGTGGCGGTGCTCACGACGGAGATAGGGCAGCAGACCCGCCGCTTCACCGTGCTCCGTTGAGCCCACTCCAATGACAGAGCCCCAACGCTTTCACCTCTCCACTCCCGCGCGCATGCTGTATCGCACGCTCCTACTCGTCCTCACGCTAGCTGCTACGTCAGGGGCGCTCCAAGCCCAAACTCCCAAGTCTGTGCCCACCTCTCCGTCTGCAGTCAGCGCGACCGCGAACTGCGAGGTAGGCCGCGCCGAAGCCGATCTCATGGTGAGCGACGTGCGGGCTCGGCTCTACAACATAGGCAACCTCTTCTGGCGCTCGAGCGACCCCACCTACACGATTCCCAAGACCGGTACCACCAACGCCATCTTCGCTCTTGGGATCTGGGTCAGCGGATTCATCGACGGCGAGCTGCGGATAGCAGCCAGTACCTATGGCCCATTTGAGTTCGCTCCAGGCCCACTCGACGACACCGGCAATGCCCCCGCCGATTGCACCGTCTTCGACCGCGTCTGGACCGTCACTGACCAGGACCTTCGCCGCTACGACCAAACCGGCGAGTCGACCAGCGACCTCCGTGACTGGCCCGCCGACCTCGGTGCCGAGGTGATCGACGGCGACGGCAACCCCGACAACTACGACCTCGCTGCGGGCGACCGGCCTCGCCTCTTCGGCACGCAGACGGCCTTCTGGGTCATGAACGATGTCGGCGTGCCGCACCGGCGTACGGGAAGCCTGCCTCTAGGCGTAGAGGTCCAGGTAACGGCATGGGCGATCGCGAGCGTGGAGGCGGCGCTGGACCAGGCGACCTACTATCGCTACCGCGTCGTGAACAAGAGCGGGCGTCCAGTCGACGACATGGTCGTAACGGTATATGCCGATGTGGACCTCGGCAACGAGTTCGAGGACGACTACATCGGCAGCGATCCGGCGCGCAACCTTGCCTACATCTATAACGCGGACGATGACGACGAGGGCGGCTACGGGACACCGCCGCCCGCGATCGGCGCTCGCTTCCTCGACCCGGCCGCAGGATCCGCAACCTACTTCCTTGGCGGGGCCTGCGACGACATGTGTGACCCTCAGAACGCCGAGCAGTATCGCTTCTTCCAGACAAGCCGGTGGAAAGACGGGGTACCCCTCACCTTCGGCTTTACCGGACGCGGCGGCACGGAACCCACCTCCTTCGTCTACACAGGCGAGCCCGGCACCTACTGGAGCGAGGTGTGCCCCAACGACCCCGACTGCGACAATCCGATTTCCCCCTCCGACCGTCGCTGGCAGCTCTCCACGGTCCCGTTCGACCTGCCTGCCGGCGCCTCGCGCGACGTGACGTTCGCACTCCCGTTCGCCTTCGGGACGCAGAACTACGGCCCCGTCGGCAACCCGACTGGCTCCGTCCAAGCGATGAAGCTGGCGAGTGACCGCATCCAGGCCGCCTTCGACGACGGCTCGCTCTTCGCGCCCGCCCCGCGCCCACTCACCCTCGACACGCCCACGCTGCTCGAACCGGCCGACGGCATCATCTTCGATACCACCGAAGACGACACGCCCGAAGTGCTGCGCTGGGCGCCGGTGGCTGGAGCCGAGGGCTACCGCATCCTCCTCGAAGTCGACCGAGGCGACGAGGTCGTCACTCGTGCCATCTACACGACCGAAACCACGGAACCGCTAGACGACATCCTTCCTGCCAACGCTGTCTACACCTACCGCTGGTCGGTCGAGGCCGACGGGCGCCTCCCCGACGGCACGCGCGTCGCGGGCGAGCGCTCCGAGTCCCGTGCCTTCGCCCTCTACCGCTTCGTACCCGGCATCGCTCAAGACGGCGTAGGCCTCGTCGAAGTGGCGAGCGCGTCGGGTAACGACCCATGCGCAGGCACCCCGGACGACCTCGGCTGCGCGGGCGGCCTCGGCGGCAACACCGTCTGGCACGACACCGATCCCACTGGCGACTACTACATCTCGTCAGGTGGTACCAACGGCCTGCTCGGCGAGCTAGTTCTCAACCGCGCCATCG
>JBCBEX010000033.1:0-41505 GCA_038528235.1 Bacteroidota bacterium | reverse complement strand
CGCCGGTAGCGGCGAAAACGGGCGACAGGACGGCCCCGCCGCCGAGGCCACGTTTAGCAGCCCCAATGGCATCGCGGCGTCCGTCACGGGGGACACGCTCTACGTCAGCGAGTACATCGGCGCCGTCAACCGTATTCGCATGATCACGCTCAACGGGGCTGTCTCCACCGAGCCAGACGCGCAGGACATGGGCCTCGAACTGCAGCACTATCCAAACCCCATCGCGGACTCGGCACAAATCACATACGCGTTGGATGCACCGGCTGAGGCAACGCTCACGGTCTACGATGCATTGGGACGGACCGTCGCCCGACTCGCCGAAGGCATGCACGCGACGGGCAGGCACGCAGTACGATGGGACCGGGCAGCGCAACCGGCTGGCCTTTATGTACTGAGGCTGCAAGTTGGAACCGACGCTGTGATACGGCGGATGATCGTGCAGTGATCTCGCAGACAGCAGGGCTTCAGAGGAGGAAGGGATAGGCCGCAAACTTCCCTCGGTTCACATCGTAGATACGAGGCTCCGTCCGGCGGTCCGAGATATCTTTCGGACCCCGCGTTTCCTCCGTTTGCCTGTCTCTAGCCCCGTGGATCAGTCCCGCATCCGCAACTTCTGCATCATCGCCCACATTGACCACGGCAAGTCGACGCTGGCCGACCGCCTGCTCGAAGCCACGGGCACGCTCACCCAGCGCGAGATGCAGGACCAGGTCCTCGACTCGATGGACCTCGAGCGTGAGCGCGGCATCACGATCAAGAGCCACGCCATCCGCATGAACTACACGGCGGAGGATGGCCAGGATTACGTGGTCAACTTGATCGACACGCCGGGGCACGTCGACTTCACCTACGAGGTCAGCCGAGCCCTACAGGCCTGCGAGGGCGCAATCCTCGTCGTGGACGCCGCCCAGGGCATCGAGGCGCAGACGATCTCGAACCTCTACCTCGCGCTCGACGCCGACTTGGAGATCATCCCGGTTCTGAACAAGGTCGACCTCCCGAGCGCGCGGCCCGAACTCGTCGCGAAGTCGATCACGGACCTCATCGGCGGCGACCCGGACGACGTGCTGCACGTGAGCGCCAAGACGGGGGAGGGCGTCCCGGCCGTGCTGGAGCGCATCATCGAGCGCGTGCCACCCCCGAAGGGCGATCCCGAGGCGCCGCTGCAAGCCCTCATCTTCGACTCGGCGTTTGACACCTACCGCGGCTCCGTCGTCTACGTCCGCGTAGTCGAAGGCACGATCCGCGACGGCGACGGCATCCTCTTCATGGCGACCGACGCGAAGTACAACGCCGAGGAGATCGGTCACCTGACGCTGGGGCGCACGCCCGTGAAGACGCTCGGGCCGGGCGAAGTCGGCTACGTCGTAGGCAGCGTCAAGGACGTGCAGGACACGCGCGTGGGCGACACGGTCACGCACAGCCGCAACGGCGCGCCGAAGCCGCTGCCGGGCTACCGCGACGTCAAGCCGATGGTCTTCTCGGGCATCTACCCGACCGACTCCGCCGACTTCGAGGACCTGCGCGCCTCGCTCGACAAGCTCCAACTCTCCGACGCTGCGCTCCGCTACGAGCCCGAGACGTCGGCCGCGCTTGGCTTTGGCTTCCGCGTCGGTTTCCTCGGCATGCTCCACATGGAGATCGTCCAGGAGCGCCTCGACCGCGAGTTCGACCTCGACATCATCACGACGCTCCCCAACGTGCGCTACACCGTCGAGTTGACCGACGGGGAGGAGATGATCGTCGAGAACCCGTCGGGCATGCCCGAGGTGGGGCGCATCGGCGAGATCCGCGAGCCCTACATCAAGGCTGAGATCATCACGCCGACCGACTATATCGGCCCGCTGATGCAGCTCTGCCAGGAGCGCCGCGGGGAGTACATCAACACGCAGTACTTCGACGAGGAGCGCGTCGGCCTGCAGTACAACCTCCCGCTCGCCGAGATTGTCTTCGACTTCTACGACCGGCTCAAGTCGTTCTCGCGCGGCTACGCGAGCTTCGACTACGAGTTCATCGGCGAGCGCCCGTCGAACCTCGTCAAGCTCGACGTGCTCCTCAACGGCGACGCCGTCGATGCGCTCTCGACCATCGTGCACCGCGACAAGGCCTACCACATGGGCCGCAAGCTCGGCCAGAAGCTGCGCGAACTCATCCCGCGCCAGCTCTTCGACGTGGCGATCCAGGCGGCCATCGGCAACAAGGTGATCGCGCGCGAGACGGTGAAGGCGCTCCGCAAGGACGTGACCGCGCGCTGCTACGGCGGCGACATCTCGCGCAAGCGCAAGCTGCTCGAAAAGCAGAAGGCGGGCAAGAAGCGAATGAAGCAGGTCGGCTCCGTGGACGTGCCGCAGGAGGCCTTCCTCGCCGTGCTCTCGATGGGGGACGAGTAGCGCTGCGCGTGTGCTCTCGCGAGCCCCTGCGTGTAGTGTCGAGTGCGACCCGTCTGGCTGGAGCCCGTACGCGAGCACCCAACGCTACGTTTGCACTCTAGCGGCTTGCCTTCGGTCGAGAATGGACGGAGTTTTGCAGGACCACATGGGTGGGTGCTCCGTAGGCATCCGAAGCGCGCTCGACCTTCCACCACCATGCTGTTCTCTCCCCTCATGCCGTTCTTGGGACGCTGTGTTCTCGTTGTTGTGCTGGTCGTTAGCTCAGCCGTGCCGCTGGCTGCACAGGATGTCGTGAAGGTGCTCCAGAAGCAACGAGAGCGCGCGCGCGTGATCGAGGTACTCGACGAGAAAGGAGCTTCGGCAGAGCCCGAGTCCATCGACGCGCCGGAGCTCCACGAAGACGAGGTGACGGGGTGGATTGCAGCAGAGCGGATCGCGCGGGCGCAGCGCGTCGCGGACTCGCTGCAGGCCATCGAAGACTCCCTAGCTGCTCTGCCTCCCCTTACGGAGGTGCGCTTCCGCAAAGTGGAGCCGCATGAACAGGGCGAGTTCCTCGATCAAAACATCGAAGCGTATTGGATGTCGACTTCGGTACCGACGCCCATGGACTCGGTGGCCACGCTGTACCTGCGTGGTCGTCTGGCTATGCAATACGGTACCCCGACACGCAACGCCGCAGCGGTCGAGCAGGAGCAGTATGGCGGCAGCGAGTTCGTCCAGTTCGAATACTGGTTCGTCGTCAACGACTCCATCCCGCTCATGGTGCTCGACCGCAACGGGCCGGAAGGGATGGGCCTGCTCGTGGCGGGCGACCGCAAACACGAAGCCCTCCTGGGGCACGTCAAGGCGATGCTCGCCGACCAACTCGTCGCCTCGACGCGGCTCGCGTCGTACGTGGACTACTACCAGGCGCGCAACACGCGGCAGTGGTACCGGGCGGGCTACGACGGGACGACGTTCTTCGTCAACGCGATCCGGCGCCCGAGGTGGGCGCGGCGCATCCCGGCGCCCGACCAGCGGCAGAAGTGGACTATCCACCGCTAGTGCCGCTCACGGTGCACGACCGGTGCTGCAGAACAGGGTCGTGGCAGGGTGAACATGAAGCCCGTGCGGAGACGTGCGGCGTGTGTTGCTTTCGAGCACGGTCGGGCGGCCTGCTTGGAGACGGACCGCCGCGCGTACTAGATTGCGGCGGGACAGCGTTCTCCACGCGCTCCCTCGACTTCTCGACACCACCGAACACCCCCATGCGTTTCTCTTTCCGCGCACTGCTCCTCGTTGCGCTCGCCATCGGCGTCTCGCTCCCCGCGCTCGCCCAGTCGCCGGTTGGCCGCTGGTACACCATCGATGACGAGGACGGTCGCAAAAAGTCCATCGTCGAGGTCTATGAGGCCGATGGCAAGCTCAACGGCCGCATCATCACGCTCATCGGCGAAGATGGCAACACCGACCAGCTTTGCATCGACTGCGCCGAGGGCTTCGATGGACTCGAACTCGATGGCGTCGTCATCCTGACCGGCATGTCCGACGACGACGGCGACGGTGAGTACACCGGAGGCCGCATCACCGACCCGAAGAGCGGCAAGCGCTACAAGGCCAAGATGGAACTCAACGACGACGGCCACCTCGAAGTCCGGGGGTATCTCGGCATCTCGTTGCTCGGACGTACCCAAGTGTGGGAACCCGCCGCGCCTGACGCGACGGAGTAAGCGCGACGCACCTTGCTTGCGACGCCCCCCGCACGACTCGGTGCGGGGGGCGTCTTTTTTTGCCCGGCCGCGCCGCCAGCTAACCTTCTGTTAATCCACGCGGACCCTTGCCACGGGGCAACCCGACGGTATCTTCCGCAAACCCACCCGATCCAACGATGGAGGCCCGCTCTTCTCAGACCTCTACGTCTTCGCTCCCGCTCTCGACCACGTCGGTCCTGCACGCCCTCGCCGCCCGCGAGGCCTTCGATGGGGACACGGCGATGAGTAGCACGCTCTCGTCCGCGACCGTCCTCGGCGGGCACGTCCTGGTGCTCAACGCCGACTACCGCGCCATCTCGGTGTGCAGCGTCCAGCGCGCTGTCGTACTCGTGATGCTGCAAAAGGCCGAACTCGTCGAGGTGCGTTCGGGCATGTCGCTGCGGTCCGCGCGCAGCAAGTTTCCGTGCCCGAGCATCGTCCGGCTGCGAGTCTACGTCCGTGTGCCCTACAAGCGTATCCTGCTCTCGCGCAAGAACGTGATGCGCCGCGACCGCCACACGTGTCAGTACTGCGGCCGCCGCGACAAGCTCACCATCGACCACGTGCTGCCGAAGTCGCGTGGCGGCAAGGACACATGGGAGAACCTCGCGACGGCCTGCGTGGACTGCAACAACCGGAAGGGCAATCGCACGCCTGACGAGGCGGAGATGCCGCTCGCGCGCAAGCCGTTCCGCCCGAGCCACGTCATGTTCATCCGCGACTTCCTCGGGTCGCTCGACGATGCGTGGAAGCCGTATCTGTACCTAGCCTAGCCGGTGTTCCTCAGTGGTTCGGTGGTCCAGGGCTTCGGTGGGATTCGCGGCCTCTCCGACGTGCTGGACCACTGAGATGCTGGAGCACAAGGCTGAAAAAGCCGTGGAGGTGGCACCGGGGTCGTGAGTGGGCATACAGGAAGCCGCAAGCCGATTGCCCACCGCTGACAGCCTACCCCATGAACATCCTCTCCAACCGCCTCTTCGCTCGCGCGTTGTGGGTGCTGCCGCTGCTGCTACTGACGATCTGCGTCTCTCTCGTCCGCGCCGGCATGGAGCAACTGGAAGTGCTGCGGGAGGGAACCACCGTCAGCGCCGAGGTCGTCGAGGTCTTCACCCGTGAACGTGCCGAGATCACGTACGGCGAACTGCGCCTCGTTGCCACGCCGCCGGAGGCGACAGAGCCCGAGAGCCTCGCCGTCGAGCTGCCGCTCACGTTCCTCAAGGACGTGGAGGCGCGCGATCCAGAGACGATGGACATCGTGATGACAGCGGGTAGCGAGCAGGTGGTGCTCGTCCCATACCAGCGCCAGCAGGTACAGCTCACCTTCATCAACGCGGCGATGGCGCTCGTTGGCTTCCTCGGGCTTGCTCCGATGGTCTTCTTTTGGAACAGAACGCTTGCGCGGGAGGGCGACCCTGCGGACATCGTCTCCACTGAATCGACCTAGCTCGGCCTGATTGGAACTCGGTCTGGCTTGAAATCGCACAATCGTTGGGCTAAGTCCAACACCGCTTCGATTTTTGTGGCGGGAGCACTAGGTTTGGGGGATACCACCATCCCACTACCTACTCCGCCCTCATGCGCTTCGAAATCCGCCAACGCGCCGACGCGCAGTTCGTCTTCGAACTACGTGACGAGGACCGCCTCCTCCTGACCAGCCGCCCCTTTGCCGACCGAGAAGCTGTCGTGGATGCGGTGCAGGCCACGGTGGATGCCATCGAAGAGGCCGAGGGCTACGACGCCGTCCAGTCGGACGACGGCTACATCCAACGCGTCTACGACGCGGACGGCGGCGTGCTAGCCGAGAGCCCAGCGTCTGCGAGTGAGACCGAGGCAAACGCCTTGGGTGCGGCCCTGCTCGAAGGTGCCGCGCGCACCGACGACTACGAGGTCACGATCACGACTACCACAACGGACTCGGCGTCGGTGCCGCTCGCGTTCCGCTCCATGCGTGAAGTCGATCCCGCCAGCTACTACGACTTCGACGCCATCGGACCAAGCCGGGCGACGGGTGGGCAATCGTTCGAAGACGGCGGCGAGTACTATTACGTTGTCAACGACGGCGATGGCCAGCCGCTGCTGTTCACCCGGCACTACGCCTCCGCAGGGCCGCGCAACAAACGTATGCGCTCAGTGCTCGAAGCCGCGGGCCGCGACTCGCGCTACGAGACCGTCGAGGAGGGGGGGCAGACCTACTTCATCGTGAAGGCGCGCAACGGCATGGAGATCGCCCGCAGCCGGGCGTTCACCTCCTCGGCCGCGATGACCGCCGCGATAGGCTACCTCCAAGGCTACGCGCCAGCCGCCTACCAGGAAGTGAAGACGACAAGGCGGCGCGGCGGCGGCTCTGACGCCAACGACTACGACCTCACGCTCACTGGTACCACCAACGAACCCGGCTTCGACGCCTACCGCGCGGGCCCCGGCCAATTCGTGTTCCTGTTCAACGACGAAGGTGGCCAGCCCATTCTATACAGTCAGGGGTATTCGGGCCGCTCTTCGCGCGACAACGGCATCAAGGCCGTGATCCGCAACGCCGGGGAGGAGGGACGCTACGAACTCAAGGAGGAGAACGGGGAGCACTTTTTCATCCTCCGCGCAGGCAACCGCCGCGAGATTGCCCGTAGCCGCGTCTTCCCGAGTGCCGCTGCCGCGCTCGCAGCGATGGCGTTTCTGCGCCGCCAAGCCCCGACGTTCGCCGACCAGTATGGCGTCGTCCTCGTAGATCAAACGCGTACGAGAACGGATACGGAGTCCTTTACGGTTCGCGCTGATCCGCGTGAAGCAGCAGGTGGGGCTCTTGGCGCGGCCGCACTGGGACTAGCCGGAGCCGCCTTGACCGGGGGCGACGACGAAACTGAGGAGGCTGAGAGCGTCGACGGCGATAGCGCCGTAGCAGGCGCTGTAGCAACGGGTCTTGGTGCCGGGACCGGCGCTGGCGTGGCAGGCGCACCGCTGAGTGAGGACGACGAGGAGGAGACGGGGGCTGCAGCAGTCCCGCTAGCCGGTGCTGCTGCCGCTGGTGGCACTGCAGCAGCAGCAGCATCTGCGCCCGCCCCCCGCGAGCGTGTCACGCCGGTGGCTACTGCTGCCGGGGGCGGAGGAGTCTCGGGAGCCGCAGCGGGCGCCACGAGCGGTGCGGCGGCTGGCAGCGGCTGCATGAAGTGGCTCCTGCCGCTCTTGCTCGCACTTCTGCTGCTGTTCCTACTTCTGTGGTTCCTGCGTGGGTGCGCCGGGTGCGGTGATGTCTCCGGGGAAGAGTCGAGTGGCATCGTCGATGGCGATGCGGCTGAGGGCAGCACCGATGCGGTCCCGCTCCCGCTGCCCGCCGACTCGATGGAGGTCGACACCACCACCGCTGAACTCGGTCTGGGCATCGATACGATGGCGACCGCCACCGACGAACCAACGCCCGAGCCTGCCCCTGAGCCAGAGCCGACCCCCGAACCTGCGCTCGAACCGGAGCCAGCGCCCGAACCGGAGCCAGCGCCAGACCCCGTGCCGGAGCCGGTGCCTGCTGCTGCGGTGCCTGCTGCTGCGGTGCCGAGCGCGCCTGACGTGTCGGGCGCGGTCGTGCCTCGCGCGGCCGCCTCCGGATTCGACCTCGACAATTACACGCTCACGCGAGGCTCGATGGAAGCACAGCTGCTTGCCTACCTCAGCGGCAGCGAGCCTGCCGGGCGCTCGTTCGTGTTCTCCCGCGTCAACTACCCCTCAGGCGATCACCCCATCGACGCGAGCGGAGCCGAGCAGGCCTTCCTCGTCGGTGAGATCCTGAAGCGCTTCCCGAACGTCCGCGCGACGATTCACGGACACATCGATGGAACGGAGAGCGAAACGTACACGGGGCCCAATCCGCGTGGCTCAATGACGCTCTCCCAACTCCGCGCCCACTGCGTCTGGCAGCGCCTCGTCTACCAAGGCGTCCCACGTAGCCAGATTGAGATGGTCGGGCACGCCGATCGCGATCCTGTAGGCTCCGACGACACGGCTGAAGGGCGGCAGGCGAATCGCCGTGTCGAGATCGAGATCACGCGCAAATAGGTCCCTGCAGGACAAACTTGGAGCAAGACTGGGCACGCCAGGAGAGATTCCTGCGAAGTGCTGTGCCTGCCCGGTATGGCAGCGTGATAGCTGCAACTCGCAATCTCGCGGACACGTACAGCGCCCGTTCTGCCGTCCGGACAGGCGGTGCGAACGCTCACGCGCATTCTGTACAGTCCAATCAACACCATGCATCGCCTGCTTCTCATCGCTCTGGCGGTGGCAGCGCCCCTCGCGCTTGCCCAGCCTGCCGTCACGGCTCCAGAGCCTGTAGACACCACCGCTGTTTCGTTTTTCAAGACCGAAGCCACCGAGCGCGGTCAGGTCATGGACCATGCGCTCTGGCTCACCGACATGCATGGGGGCCGGCTCACCGCCTCGCCCGAACTCGCCGCCGCTCTGGACTGGGCGGAGGGTCGCTTCGAGTCGTGGGGCTATGAAGCTGAGCAGGAGCCGTGGGGCGAGTTCGGTCGCGGCTGGCAGATCGAGCGCTTCACCATGCAGGCCCGCATCGACGGTCCGGACGTTGCCGCGAAAACGATGCCCGTCTTTGCCTTGCCGAAAGCTTGGAGCCCCAGCATCGGAGACGCCCAAGGCGAGGTGGTCGTCTTCAACCCTGAGAACCGAGACGAGATGGAAGCCTACCGGGGGAGGCTCGCCGGCAAGGTTGTCCTGATGGGCAGCCTGAGTGACATCGAGGTCGGCTTCGAGCCGGTCGCGGTGCGGCGTGATGCCGAGGGGCTGCTCAAGATGGCCAATGCCGCCGGGGGGCCTGGCGGCGGGCGCACCTACTCTGCCGAGCAGCTGGCCCGCTACCGCTTCCGCGCGGAGCAACTCGTGTTCGTGCTCAGCGAAGCGCCGATGGCTATCCTGGAGCCGTCGAACCTCGGGGGCACGGGTTCCATCCGTGTGATGTCGGCCCGCGTCCCGGCGCCCGCTTCCGTCGCGTGGTACGATCGCCCGAATCCGTGGGACGTAGGCGCTGAGACAATCCCGCAGTTCGTGCTCATGGACGAGCACTACAACCGCCTCCTCCGCCTCGTCGAAGCCGACCAGAATGTCACCGTCGACATTGAATTCGAGGCGTCGTTCTACGACGAAGACCTCACCGAACACAACGTGATTGCCGAGATCCGTGGTACCGACCCCGTAATCGGCGACGAGATCGTGATGGTAGGTGCGCACATCGACGCGTGGCACGGCGGCACAGGTGCTACGGACAACGGCTCCGGCACGGCTGTCGCCATGGAGGTCGGGCGTCTTCTTAAAGCATACTACGACGAGCGTGGTGAGGGCCCGCGCCGCACGATCCGAATCGCGCTCTGGACAGGGGAGGAGCAGGGGCTCTATGGTTCCCGCGGCTACGTTGCCGACCACTTCGCCGAGATGGAGGGCCGGTCTGTCGTCGGCACGAAGCCGGACTACGACAACTTCTCGGCCTACTACAACCTCGACAACGGCACCGGACGCATCCGGGGCGTCTATCAGCAGAACAACCCTGGCGTTGGCCCGCTCTTCCGTGCCTGGCTCGATGCCTTCGACGACGAGAGCGCGCAGACGCTCACCATCTCCAACACAGGCGGCACCGACCACCAGGCATTCGACGGCGTGGGCCTACCAGGCTTCCAGTTTATCCAGGATGGCATTGCCTACTTCAAGCAGACCTGGCATGGCTCTATGGACACCTACGATCACCTCATCGAAGACGACCTGGAGCAGGCAGCAGCCCTGATCGCAACGTTCGCCTACCACACGGCAGAGCGCGACGAGCGGCTCCCGCGCAAGCCCTTCACTCTCGCCCCGCGCACCGGGACCGAGGGCACCAACTAGCACCCCCTTAACGACGGCGGGCATGTGTCCTTAGGGGCATGCTTGCCGTCGTTTGGGCTATGGTGCAGTGGTTCGCGGGGAAGAGCGCCGCCCCACGATGTATGGATAAGGGTCGACGGCCCCTGCGCCCGTGTAGATGCCGAAATGCAGGTGGGGCGGCGTGGTGCGCGCGTTTCCCGTGTTGCCCACCGTGCCGAGCGTGTCGCCGGGTTGTACACGCTCGCCACGTTGCACGAGTTGTCTTTCGAGGTGCGCGTAGTAGAGCGAGCCTACACGGGTGCGCAGCCACACGACGCGACCACCCAGCGGGGTCTCCTGAACCCGCGTGATGCGGCCATGCATCGATGCCACCACGGGTGTGCCACGGGGGGCGAAGATGTCCACGCCCTCGTGACGGCGGGCGCCACCGTCGCGCGGAGCGCCCCACAGGCTGCGGATGGCCCGTTCGTCTACCGACGCCACCGGGAAGCTCAGCGACGGGGCGGTTTCGAGTCGCACGGCTACCGTTCCACGGGCAAGCAACTCGGGTTGGATGCGGAGCATCAGCGCTTCGTCGCGCCGAGCACGTCGCTTCAAGCGTAGTGTGTCGGACTGCGATGCTCCTACCGAGTCGGCGTACGTCCACGCGACATCGGACCAGAGCCGCTGCGACACCGGGAGCGAATCGGTGGGCGGGACGAAGAAGAGGTCGGCAAACACGCGCGCCGAGTCGGTATCCAGGGCTGGGACGATTTCGAGGTGGAGGACCTCGCCGCGCTTCAAGTCAAGGCGGGCACTCCAGGCTGTTAGTTCTGCTGAACCAAACGACAGGCCCGGGGCCGAGGGAAGCGGGCTGCTATCGTCAGCGAGAAGGGCGGCCTCAGCTGCGTCAAGCCAGCGTTGTACGAGCAAGGACGAGCCGAGTCCGGCCTCAAGCAAGGCGTCCCGGTACGCTTCGTGAGGCGGGACCGGCAGGTTCCGGGGTGGTGAGTCGGTTTCGTCACAGCCTGCTGCAATGAGCAGAATCGCAGTGAACGTCAACAGAGGAGGCAGGCGCAAGGCGTGCGAGGAGATGAGCATGGCGCCCTCTACGGGACGAGTGAGTCAAAGGCTGCGCCGGGCACGAAGAACGAGGCAGGGGCCAAGGCAGCCGGGGCTAAATCTGAGCGAGCGGGTGCCGATACCGTTGTAGTTGGTTCAACAGGAAGCCGCCGCCGTGTTTCGTACCCTTCTCCGCCTTCAGGCGCTCGCGTTCTGGCGTGCGCCGTTCCGCTCGGGCCGCCTAGTCCTAGCGAGCCTGCGCGCGCTCGGCGTGGCCTACGCCGTGCTGACAGCGGCGGCGCTCGGGTTCCTAATCCCCGATACGCTCTCGGTCTGGGCCCCGGAGCTCTCGGCCCGTGTTGCTGTGGAACGCGCACTCGTGCCCGCCCTCGTGATGCTCACGATGGGTCGCGTCCTCTTCCAAGATGTACCCACGCGGGGCATAGAAGCATTTCTGATGCTCCCCGTGTCGCGGCCCCAGGTGGCGCGGGCCGTGATGGTCCGCTCAGCGGTGACCGTCTTCAACGCAGCACCGTTCGCGTTCGTGGTACCCTTTGCGCTCCGAACCGTGCGCAGCACCGACGGCAGTGAGGCGGCCCTTGTGTTTGTGCTAGGCATGGCGGCCTGCATCGCCGTTTCGCACGGGGCTGTAGTGGTCTGGAAGACCCGACTGGGTGTGGCGCCTCGGGAAACCGTGACCGTCGTCGGCGGCACGCTCTGCGCGATGGCAGCGGCTCAGCTCGGCCTGGGAGGTATTCTTGGGCCCCACGCCCTCGTGTCCAGCGCGATGTTGTGCGCCGTAGCGGTGTTCATCAACGGCTACGCGTATCGCACCCTCCAGGACGCCCTCTACCTCGATCTGCCCACGAAAGCGAAGCGGAGTAAAGAAGCAGCCCCGTTGCGTGGCTTCGAGCGACCAGGTGTCCGCGCGTTTCTCGATCTCGAATGGCGGCTCGTGCGGCGCACGCGCTACCCACGCGGTATCCTACTCAACGCTGTGGCGATGACGGTTGGACTCGCTGGCGCCGTCCTCATCGCGGACGCGCCTACTGCGCCGATGCTGCTCTTCGCGACGGCCACGGTGGCGATCTCGGCGGGGCAGTTTGCCCTCCCGTTTGCGAGCAAACACTACGACCGCCTTCTGACGCTGCCCGGAGCGCTCTCGGCATTTGTGCGGGCGAAACTGGCACTGGGCGTCGGGTCCGTGGTGGTGCTTGGAGTGCTACTGGCCGTGCCCATGCTCGCGGTCGATCCAGGCGCGCTCGGCCCGCTCGCGTGCGCCGTGCTCTTCGGCGCGGGCGTCTTCGCGCCCGTTGCCGTGGTAGGCTCCACGCTGGCTCCGAAGCCCATCGATGTGGACGACCAGTTCATGAACAGTCCCCGCGTCCACGCGCTGCTCCCCCAGATCGCCCTCGCATTAGCCAGCGGCATGGGCGTTGCGCCCTACGTGTTGATGGGTCCCGAGGTCGGACTCGCAGCCATGGGCGGACTCGGCGCAATCGGCGTGCTGGGCCTCCCGCTCTGGCAACGGGGCATCGTGGCACGCGTTACGCAGCAACGCTACGCCGTCGCCAACCGATTCCGCTCCGTCCTCTGACGCCTGCTCTCGCTTCGCTTCTAATGCCGATGGTCACGCAAACTGCCGACGTCCAAACCGATACCGAAAATCCCAAGCCCACGCCCGCGGCGTATGCACTAGCGGGACCACGCGGCGCTGGGCCGCCGGTTCAGGGCGTCGAAGTCATCGCCTCAGCCCTGGTGAAAACGTACGGGGCGACCGAAGCCTTGCGCCTCAACCGTCTCACCGTGGCACCCGGCGAAACAGTCGGGCTCGTCGGCAACAACGGAGCGGGCAAGACGACGCTGTTGCGGCTCGTCCTCGACCTTATCCGCCCGACGGCCGGTTCGGTCACGCTTGATGGCATGGTGGTCAGCCAGACGACAGCCTGGAAACCCCGCGTGAGCGCCTTCCTCGACCCAAGCTTCCTGATCGGCTACCTCCGGCCCGGCGAGCTTTTCCGCCTCGTGGGCGGGAGCTACGGGCTGAGCGCGGCTGAGGCCGACCGTCGCGCGGAGGCCTACGCCGACTTCCTGGGCCCGACGGTCGCCAAGCCAGGCGTGTTAGTGCGCGATCTGTCGCTCGGCAATGCAGGCAAGGTCGGCATCGTCGCGGCCCTGCTGTGCCAGCCTGATCTGCTCGTGCTCGACGAGCCGTTCGCGAACCTCGATCCGGGTGCGCGCATCCACCTCGAAGGGCTCCTCCGGGCCGAGCGGGAGCGGGGAGCCACCGTCCTCGTGTCCAGCCACGACCTCGATAACGTCGTTGACGTGTGCACGCGGGTCCTCGTGATGGCCGACGGCCGCGTGGTGCGCGACACACCCGCCGAGCCAGGCACGCTGGCCGAGCTACGTGCCTTCTTCGCACGGGGCGGTCGGGATGCGTGAGGAGGCATGAGGCAATGAGGGAGCGGACGGTCCAGCGCTCGCACCAAGCTGTGCCGTTTTCGACGCGGCTCCACGGCCGTTCGAGCTACCTTGCAATGCTCGTCCTTCTGCACACAACCCCGCCTTCTCGTGAGCGACAAGAAGATCATCTTCTCGATGGTCGGCGTGAGCAAAGCCCACCGCCCCGGCCAACACGTCCTCAAGGATATCTACCTCTCGTTCTACTACGGTGCCAAGATCGGCGTGCTCGGCCTCAACGGTGCGGGCAAGTCAACGCTGCTCCGCCTCATCGCAGGCGAGGACGAGAACTACGAGGGGAAAATCCAGGCCGAGAAGGGCATCACCTTCGGCTACCTCCCGCAGGAGCCCGAACTCGATCCCGAGCGGACCGTCCGCGAGATCGTCGAGGAGGGCGCGGCGGAGGCCGTGGGCCTGATGAAGGCCTATGAGGAGGTGAGCGCCAAGTTCGCCGAGCCCGACGCCGATTTCGACGCGATCATGGAGGAGCAGGCGAAGATCCAGGAGAAGATCGACCAGATGGACGCCTGGGACATCGACTCGAAGCTCGACATGGCGATGGGCGCGCTGCACTGCCCGCCCGGCGACACCAAGATCGAGGTGCTGTCGGGGGGCGAGCGCCGCCGCGTAGCCCTCGTCCGTCTCCTCCTGCAACAGCCCGACGTGCTGCTGCTCGACGAGCCGACCAACCACCTCGACGCCGAGTCCGTCGCGTGGCTCGAAGGCCACCTCGACCGCTACCCCGGCACCGTCATCGCCGTCACGCACGACCGCTACTTCCTAGACAACGTCGCGGGGTGGATCCTCGAACTCGACCGCGGACGCGGTATCCCGTTCGAGGGCAACTACTCGTCGTGGCTGGAGCAGAAGCACGCGCGCCTCGCCACCGAAGAGAAGCAGGCGTCGAAGCGCCAGAAGGTGCTCGCGCAGGAACTGGAGTGGGTGCGCCAGAACCCGAAAGGCCGCCGTGCCAAGAGCAAGGCGCGCATCGCCAACTACGAGCGCATGCTCAGCGAGGAGCAGGAGAAGCGCCAGGCCGAGTTGGAGATCTACATCCCGCCGGGCCCGCGCCTCGGCGACGTGGTGATTGAGGCGAAAGGTGTGGCGAAGTCGTACGGCGACCGCACGCTCTACGACGACCTCTCGTTCAGCCTCCCGCCCGGCGGTATCGTCGGCATCATTGGACCCAATGGCGCGGGCAAAACGACGCTCTTCCGCATGATCACCGGCCAGGAAGAGGCCGACGCCGGGACGTTCACCGTCGGTCAAACCGTGGAGCTCGGCTACGTCGATCAGAACCGACCGCTCGACCCCAACGCGACTGTCTTCGAGGCCATCACCGGCGGCGGCGACTTTGTGCAACTCGGCACCCGCGAGGTCAATGCGCGGGCCTACGTCGGTCGCTTCAACTTCGCCGGGCAAGACCAGCAGAAGAAGACCACCGAACTTTCTGGCGGTGAGCGCGGCCGCCTACACCTCGCAGCCACGCTGAAGGAAGGCGCAAACGTGCTCCTGCTCGACGAGCCGACCAACGACCTCGACGTGAATACGCTGCGCGCGCTCGAAGAGGCACTGCTCAACTTCGCGGGCTGCGCCGTCGTGATCTCGCACGACCGCTGGTTCCTCGACCGCGTGGCGACGCACATCCTCTCGTTTGAGGAGCAGCCTGACGGCGCCATCGAGCCGCGCTGGTACCCGGGCAACTACTCTGAATACGAGGAGGACCGACGCGCCCGCCTCGGCGACGCCGCCGATCCGTCGAAGCGCGTGCGCCACCGGCAACTCACGCGGAGCTAGCCCCACAGCCCACGCGAGGTTGAGCCTCAGGCGCGCACGTGGTAGTCGCCCTCGGCGATCCACTTGAACGTCGTGAGCGCGTCGAGCCCCATCGGGCCGCGGGCGTGCAGTTTCTGCGTGCTCACGGCCACCTCGGCGCCGAGCCCGAACTGCCCGCCGTCCGTGAAGCGCGTGGAGGCGTTGACGTAGACCGCCGCCGAGTCGACCTCGTTGAGGAAGCGCGCGGCGTGCGCTGGCGTCTCTGTCAGGATGCCGTCCGAGTGCTGCGTCGAGTGCGCATGGACGTGGGCGATGGCCGTGTCCAGACTTTTTACGACGCGGAGGCCGAGCGTAAGGCCCAGCCACTCCTGGTCGAAATCGTCAGCGCCTGCGGGCACGAGCACAAGGCCGTCCACGTTGGCCACATGCGAATGCGCCGCCTCGTCGGCGTGAACCTCGACGCCATGCCCGACGAGCGCGGCGGCGACGCGGGGGAGGAAATCAGCAGCGATGCCCTCATGGACGAGCAGCGTGTCGAGTGCGTTGCAGACGCTCGGGCGCTGCACCTTGGCGTTCACAATCACCGGGATCGCCCGGTCGAGGTCGGCCGTGGCGTCAACGAAGAGGTGGCAAATGCCGATGCCGCCCGTGATGACCGGGATCGTGCTTTGCTCCTTGCACAGCCGATGCAGGCCCGCACCGCCGCGAGGAATGATCATGTCGAGGTAGTCGTCCAGGCGCAACAGTTCCCGCACGAGCGCGCGGTCGGTGCTGTCGATGAGTTGCACGCACGCCTCCGGTAGTCCGACCCTGGCGAGTGCTTCGGCGAGTGCTCGGGCCAGCGCCACATTCGAGCGGATCGTCTCCGAGCCGCCCCGCAGCAGCGCGGCGTTGCCCGCCTTGAGGCACAGCGTCGCGATGTCGACCGTGACGTTAGGCCGCGCTTCGTAGATCACGCCGATTACGCCGAGGGGCACAGTCCGCCGCTTCAGCCGTAGCCCGTTGTCGAGCGTCCGTTGGTCGAATTCGCGACCGACCGGATCGGGGAGTTCGGCGACCTTGCGGGCGTCGTCGGCGAGGGCCTGCAGGCGCGCGGGGGTGAGCAGGAGCCGGTCGAGCAGCGCGTCGGTCAGCCCGT
Source organism: Bacteroidota bacterium (assembly GCA_038528235.1). Lineage (GTDB taxonomy): Bacteria > Bacteroidota > Rhodothermia > Rhodothermales > Rubricoccaceae > JBCBEX01. The sequence continues at coordinate 25,117 of JBCBEX010000033.1, read as the reverse complement.
TGGCGCGGCCTCGGGCGACATCTTCCGCATTGGCCGCGAGGATCGTGTCGGCGTGGCGCTCGATTGACTCCGCGATGGCGTGGAGGGCCGCGTTTTTCTCCTCGGTGGTGGCGACCGCCAGGGCGCGGCTTGCCTGCTGGGCAGCTCGGCCGAGGGCCTCCAGGTCGACGTGCTTGTGGAGAGTGATCTCAGGGATGGGAATCGACATCGACGTTCGGAAGTCAGACAGCAAATGAAGGCGGCTCCTTTACACCAAGATGTTTAGACCAAGATGAGGTCGTCGCGGTGGATGGCCTCGTCGCCGAGGGTGAAGCCGAGGAGGTCGGCGATGGCGGCGGACTGCTGACCCGCGAGTTGGCGGAGTTCGTGCGCATCGTAGCGGGCGATGCCGCGACCGAGGTCGGCGTAGGACGCTTGGTGCACGATACGCACGGCATCACCCCGACAGAAGGTCCCTTCGACGGCCACGACGCCCACCGGAAGGAGCGACGCGCCATCCTCGGTCAGCGCTCGTGCCGCACCGGCGTTCACGACGAGCGTGCCTGACGGGGGAGGGCCCGCGAAGATCCAGCGCTTGCGGCTCGCAAGCGGCGTCTCCAGCGCGGGGAAGCGCGTCCCGACAGCCTCGCCGCGGGCGATGCGGAGCACCACGTCCGGCGCTCGGCCCGCCGCGATGACGACGTCCGTGCCGGCTCGTCGGGCGGCATCGGCGGCTTGCAGCTTGGTTGCCATGCCGCCCGTGCCCTGTGCGGAGCCAGCGCCGCCTGCCAGCCGCTTCAGCGTCGCGTCGATGGTGCGGACTTCAGGGATGAGTTCGGCGTGCGGGTCGGTGCGGGGGTCGGCCGTGAAGAGGCCCGGCTGGTCGGTGAGCAGCAGCAGGAGGTCGGCGCGGGCGAGCACGGCGGCGTAGGCCGAGAGGTTGTCGTTGTCACCGACTTTGATCTCGGCCGTGGCCACAGCGTCGTTTTCATTCACGACCGGGACGATGCGCCGTGCAAACAGGGCGTCGAGCGTGTCGCGGGCGTTGAGAAACCGGCGGCGGTCTTCCACGTCGTCGCGCGCGAGCAGCACCTGTCCCACGTGCAGGCCGAAGAGATCGAAGAGCTGCGCCCACACCCGCATGAGGTGAGGCTGCCCGACGGCCGCCAGGAGTTGCTTCTCGACAACGCCGCCGGGATGTTCGTCGGCGCCCAAACCTAGCTCTTCGCGCCCCGCCGCCACGGCGCCACTCGACACGATGAGCACGGCGTGGCCCTCGGCTTGCAATGCGGCGCACTGGCGCACAAGGTCGACCAGGTGCGCCCGGTCGAGTCGCGGCGTTCCACCAGTCAGAACGCTCGTGCCGAGTTTGACGACGATCCGCATGGCGCTATCCCGTCTCGCCGTCCTCGTCCGGATCCAGAATGTCGAGATCGTTCGGGTCGAAGAGCATGCCCGTGCAGAGGCACATCGAGCGCTGCGTGCGCGTGAGGATGTCGAAGTTGGGACAGCTCTTGCAGCCTTTCCAGAACACCTCGTCCTGCGTGAGCTCGCTGAACGTGACGGGCCGGTAGCCGAGGTCGGCGTTGATCTTCATCACCGCGAGCGAGGTCGTGATCCCGAAGATTTTGGCGTCGGGAAAGCGCTCACGGGAGAGGTTGAAGATGGCGCGCTTGATGCGGCGGGCGAGGCCGAGCTTGCGGAAGCGCGGGTGCACGATGAGCCCCGAGTTGGCGACGTATTTCCCGTGGGTCCAGGCCTCGATATAGCAGAATCCAGCGAAGACCGGGCGGTCGTGTCCCTCCATCTGGGCGAGTGCAATTACGGCCCGGCGGTCCTCCATCTTCTTGCGCACGTAGGCCGGATCCCGCTTGGCGATTCCTGTACGTCGCGCCTTGGCCGCCTCCTCGATGACGGTGCAGATCTCTTCGGCGTAGGCGAGGTGGTCGGGACCAGCGACGACGATGGCGACGGTGGGGACGGCGGACACGGGCAGAACCACCGATGGGTGGCGCTAGGCGAACGAAGCGGGTAGTCCGGGGGAGCGGCAAGAATACGACACCGTGCCAATTCGGACCAGAACCGCGCTGCCAGACAGACCGCAGCGTTGGGGCTGTACCTATCCGAAAGCGGTTCCAAACTTGCCAGCGATGACCCAGGCACCCCGCAGAGTGCGTACATAGAGTATCAGCGTCGCCTTCTAGCGGCATCTCCCTCCAGCACACCCGGTCGATCCATGCGTGCACGACGTACCCTGTATTGCCTCTCTCTCGTGGCGAGCCTGCTGGCCCTCGCTCCGCACCTACGCGCGCAATCCGCGGCGCCGATTCCAATCAGCGGTACCGTCACCACGTCAGGGAATCAGCCGGTCGCCCGCGCTGAAGTGCGCATCCTCGACGCGAACTCCGGCGAGGTGCTCGCCGACCGCATCTTCACGGACGACGCGGGGGAATTCAGTGCAGACCCGGACATCGTGGTTGATGGCGAGGATGAGGCCGTCGCGGTCCCTACCAAATTCTCGGTGCTGCCGATCTACCCGAACCCGTTCGCCGCGACGCAGGCGCTGACGCTTCGCTACACGCTGCCCCTGAATCAGGGCGCGGAGCCTCAACCGGAAGTCTTTGATGTGCTAGGTCGGCGTGTGAGCGGGACGCTTGCGGCAGGGCTCTACTTCGTGCGCCTGCGCCTTGACGACGGCCAGGTCACAGCGCCTCAGCGGTTCGTGCTCGCAGTAGGCGGGCGTCTCGATGTGACGATGGAACAGGTCACAACACTCGCCGCCGATGGCTCCCCGGCGGCAGCGGCGGCCTCTGAAGAGGAAGTGTCAGCGGCATCGCGGGCAGCGCTGCGGGCGTTCAGCCAGGCCGTGGGCAGTGTCGTTACGTTGGAGGTCCGACGGGCTGGCTTCGTCTCCGCGCAGCAGTCGCTCGACCTCAACGGGCAGACGACCGGACTCGCGATCTCACTAGCATCGGCCGATGCACCGACGGCCTCCTTCACCGTGTCGGCGGGCCCGCAAGCGGGCGAGGTGGTCTCGTTCGACGGTCGCGGCTCTGCAGGCGAGGGCCCGCTGACCTACTCCTGGACGTTCGAGACGGCAACCGGCACGCGACGGGGCGGCGGCGCGCAGGTCAGCCAGACCTTTGCCGTCGGCGGATCTGTCTCGGTCACGCTCACCGTGGCGTCGCGCTTCGGCGCTACGTCCAGCACCACCCAGTCCGTGACCGTAGGCGCGCTTCCGACGCCGGTGGCGCAGGTGCCCACGGTGGTCCGGGTCGTCGATACGAACGGCGACGAGGTTGAAGGGGCCACGGTTGAGGTGGTGGGGACGGTCCTGCGAGCGCAGACCAACGCGCTCGGCGAGGCCGCTTTTGGCGCATTCGACGTGGGCGTACCGCGCTCCGTGCGGGTCCGCGCCGACGGCTTCGCCGCGCAGACGCTACCAGTGGCGCTCCCCGCCGGCACAACGACTGGTCTGGTGGAGGCGACCCTCTTCCGACGTGCCTCGGGCCGCTCGATGGCGAGCGCTGAGCTCGGCGGGACGATGATGGCCTCCGATGGGGCTATGGTCTCATTACCGGTCGAAGGGCTCGTCGACGGCGCGGGCAACACCGTGTCCGGCGACATCGAGGTCTTCGTCACCCCGGTGGACGTGGCCGACGACAACGAGCGGGCCGGCTTCCCTGGCCAGTTTGCTGGGGTTCAACCGGACGGCGAGCGCGGCCTCATCGCGAGCTACGGCACGGTCGAATACGTCTTCGAACAAAACGGCCAAGAGCTACAGCTTGCCCCTGGCAAGAGCGCCACGGTCGAGATTCCGATTTACACCGGAGGTACCGAGGAGGGCGAGCAGATCGCGCTCTGGAGCGTTGACGAGGAGACCGGGCTGTGGGTGCAAGAGGGCCTCGGCACGGTGGTGGAGAGCAGCGCTAGTCCGACGGGCCTCGCGCTGCGCGCCGAAGTGACACACTTCTCGTGGTGGAACTGCGACGATTTCCTGGACGAGAACCCCGAGACCGGGCTGTGCTGGGAGCTCCAGTGCACAACCGGCCAATGCGTGCGAGTCCCTGTAGGGTGCTGGACGAAAGGGGGCCGCCGCAGTGGAGCCGCGCGCACGGCCCAGGACGGCCCCGTATTCGAGGTCCGCACCTTCATTCCCCCAGGAGGCACCGAATTGTTGCTCCCCACCGATGAGGAGGTCGTGCTCGCCTCCACCGCCCTCGGCGAAAACGGCGACCTCCTCGTCGGCTCGATCTCCGTCACGAGCACCGGCGATGGCTTCGAAATCGACCTGCTGCCTGCCCAGCCGACGAGCACGCCCGTCCCGGTCACGCTCCCGTTCACCGAGACCGGCGCCTCTGCCGAAAGCGGAGGCGAGATCACCGTCTACACGTTCGACGGCACTGAAGGCACCTCGGTGTTCCTCAACGCCACGCGGACGAGTGGGGTGGGTGGCAACGCCGTGCTACGCGACCCAGACAACGTACCTGTGGCCGGTTTCGAGTTCGGCTCGACCACCGAGCCCAGCTTCACTCGGCTCCCCAAGACGGGCTCGTACAAGCTCCTCGTGGCCCCGGACGGCATTGGCGAGTTCACCGTGACCGCCTCTACGCTGGCGGGCACGGACCTTGGCGCGCTCCCGATCAGCCAGCCCGTCACCATCGGGACGGAAGGCGAAGCATTCGGCTACACCTTCGAAGCCGAGGCCGGCGATGAAGCGAGCATCTTCGTTCCGCGCGTGTCGGGCCGCGCCACTGGTCGCTTCGTGGTGCGCACGCCGAGCGCACAGCTGCTTACGGAGGGCGAGTTCGCGCTCACACCTTCGGCCACAGGATCGCAGCAGGATCGACTGCTGCGCTTCCCCGAGACGGGGACCTACTCGGTGTTCCTCATTAGCGAGCGGGAGACCGGCGATGTCCGCCTGTCACTTCAGCCCGTGGCGACCCTGGGCGTGGGCGCGCTCACAGAGGGCGCGCTCGATGCGTACGAGGTCCAATACCTCCGCTTCGACGCAGAGCCGGGAACCTATCGAGCCTTCCTCACGGACTCGGACGGTGGACAATACAACGGCGCCTTCCCCACCTTCTTCGATAGCGAGGGCATCTACCAGCGCCCCGTCTTCCCGTTCAGCACGTCTGGGGCCAACTCGGGGCTGGTGAGCTTCGGCGAGCGGAGCCAGGCCTACGTGCGCGTGGCGGCGAGCTTCTCACCGACGGCCGGCGGGACCTATCGCCTGGCCGTCTCCCAACTGCCCACGCCAACGCGGCTCGCCTTCGACGCCCTGGGAACGGCGACACTCGATGCCGACCTCGACCTGCCGAGCGACGTCGGCGTCTTTGCCGTAAACGTGCCTGAGGGCGGTCTGGTTGTGGAGGCGACGGCCGAGGGGGATACGCCGCTTGGGTCGTTCTACAACCTCTTCCTGTTCGAGGGCACCGACGCCGATGTGGCGAACCCGACGGTCCCGATCGGCCCGAACATTCGTGAACGCAACGATGACATTGGTCTCGTCCAGGCACTCGGCGTGCGAAGCGAGACGGCCCGGTCCGCACTCCTGTTCGTTGTCAACAATGCGACGTCGGGGGCGCCGGTAGACCGGCAGCCTGGCTCCTATCGACTAAAGGTCGACCGTGCAGACGCGTTGGCTACCTACGTCGTGGACGACGACGGGGCCGACTGTGCCAACGCCACGGGCCGGTCGCTTGACGCAGCCCTGCTCGCCACCCCAACGGGGGCTACGATCACGGCCTGCGCCGGCACGTACGATACGGTGCTCGGCTATCGCTTCTTCGCGCCAGACGTCACCCTCAGCGGTGCCGACCAGGACGAGGTAGTGCTCACGACTCGGAACAACGTCATCAACCTGTTCAGTGCCTTCGTTCCCTCGTCCGGCTTTGAAGGGGCTACCGTCGAAAACCTCACGATCGAGTCACAGTTCAGCAGCCGAACGCCGTTCACGAGCACCATCCCCAGGACGGTGCTGCGCCGCGTCACTGCGCGGCTGAGCGAAGACATCACGGAGGTGACGGGCCAAGGCATCTTCCTCGGCGGCGACGGCTCGACCGTCGAAGACAGCCGCGTCGAGGATGCGCGGGAGAGCCTTTCGATTCAGGCAGACGATGTCCTCGTGCGAAACAACGATCTCGTGGGCAGCCTCACGCTGCGGGGCGACCGCATCGAGGCAACCGGCAACGTTGTGCGGTCGCCGTCGAACCCCGTCGGCCTGACGGTCCGCGGGGGTAGTGCGACCGTGCTCGACAACGAGTTTGATGTGAGCACGCCGTTCTCCGGCAACACGGTAGCCAACGTCGACATCCAGCCCGTGACCTCTGGGGACGACGGCCCAAGCGTGATTCGCGGCAACACGTTTGCGACCACTGCCGAAGGGGTCAGCTTGCGGGTCGGAAACGCGCCGTCTTCGCTACTCTTCGAGCAAAACCTCGTGCGAACTACGGCCGAACGCGGGGAGCGGGCGTTGCTGGCAAGCCCAGCTCGCACCGACGGGTCGGGCTCGCTCGTGGTCCGCAACAACGTGTTCGACGGTGCCTCCCACTTCGAGGGGTTCTTCTTTACCAACCTCGCCCTCTGGACCGAGCCCTTCGATTTCGTGAACAACACGGTGCGCGTGGCCCCAGACGATCGCGCCCGCAACACGAGCTCGCTCATCACACTCCAGGCCAATGGGCAGCCTGGGCCCTACTTGCTGTCGGTGGCGAACAACGTGTTCGTCGGCGAGGGGGAGGCCAACGCGATCGACTTTCTCGACGAGGGCGAGCTCGACGTGGACTACAACGTGTTCTTCAACTTCAGCGCGGTGTTCGAGCGGGGCTCATCCTCGACCGGCACCAACAACATCGTAGGCAGCGATCCGCGGCTCACGGGTGCCCTGCTCGAACTCGGCGCTGGAAGCCCTGCCCTCAATGCTGGCGCCACGCCTGCGCAGTACGACGCGGTCCCGGCTGTCGACTTCGACGGTACCGCCCGGCCGCAGGGGGGCGGCTACGACATCGGCGCGCACGAACGGGAATAGCGCTCGCTTCTGAGCCGATAAGGCCGACAGTTAAGAGGGCGGCACCCAACTGCGGTGCCGCCCTCGCTGCGTCTGAGAACGTCTCGCCTATGAGGCAGGCTTGGCCTCCTGCAAAGCGCCGTCGCCGGACACGGCGGTGTCGGGGGGGATCGGTGCGGCGTCGGGAAGTGGGTGGTCGTGACGCTCGGGCTGCCAGGAGAGCTGGTAGTCGTCCTCCTCGATCTGAAGCGCCGTCCTCGTGAGGTTGAGCGGGCGAAACGTGTCGACCATCACCGCTAACTCATGCGTCACAGTCTTGCCTATCGACGCTTCCGTCGTGCCTGGGTGCGGCCCGTGCGGGATGCCGCCGGGGTGGAGCGTGAAGCTGCCCCGCTCGATGCCCTTGCGGCTCATGAAGTCGCCCTCGGCATAGAAGAGCACCTCGTCCGAGTCGATGTTGGAGTGGTTGTAGGGCGCCGGGATCGACAGCGGGTGGTAGTCGAAGAGGCGCGGCACGAAGGAGCACACGACGAAATTGTGCGCCTCGAACATCTGGTGGACGGGCGGCGGCTGGTGCACGCGCCCCGTGATCGGCTCGAAGTCGTGGATCGAGATCGCGTAGGGGTACATGTAGCCGTCCCAGCCTACCACGTCGAACGGATGGTAGCGGTAGACGAACGGGTGCAGCCGCCCATGTTTCTTGATCTTGACGACGAACTCGCCCTCCTGGTCGATGGTGTTGAGTTCGGTGGGGGGGCGGTAGTCGCGCTCGCAGTAGGGGCTGTGCTCCAGGAGCTGCCCGAAGTTGTTGCGGTAGCGCTTGGGCGGACGGAACTGCGTGGGCGCCTCAATGACGAGCAGGCGTGGCTGGACCTCGCCGGTGAAGACCCACCGGTGCGTGAGCGTGCGCGGGATGTGCACGTAGTCGCCCTGGCGGAATTCCACGGTGCCCAGAACCGTCTCGACGCGGCCCTCGCCGTCGTGGACGTAGACGAGTTCGTCGCACGAGGCGTTCTTGTAGAACTCGGCCTCGCCCATCGACTCGGTCGGCAGGCAGAGCGCGAGGTCGACGTCGGCGTTGCCCATGATGTAGCGGCGGCCCGTGAGCCAGCCGCCGCCTGGTTGCACGTCAGCGCCCTTGAAGTGGCGGTGTCGCAGGAAGTCCTGCTCGACATACTCCACGCCGTAGGGCTCCGGCTCCAAGACGCGGTCAACGAGCGTGGGTGGATGCAGGTGGTAGGCGATCGATTGGATGCCAGAGAAGCCTTCGGCGCCGATCACCTCTTCGGTGTAGAGCGCGCCGTCGGGCCGCCGAAACTGCGTGTGCCGCTTCTGCGGGACCGCGCCGAGGCGAACGTAGAAAGCCATGTGGTCAGGTGTGAAAGTGTGGACGTGCGAAGGTGTGGAAGTACGGACGCTCACGTCCACACGTTCATACTTCCAAACGTTCACACTACAGGTTGCCCCGTCGTTCTTGTTCGCGCTCGATGGCTTCGAAGAGCGCCTTGAAGTTGCCCTCGCCGAAGGTGCGCGCGCCGCGGCGCTGGATGATCTCGTAGAATACCGTCGGGCGGTCCTGGACGGGCTTGGTAAAGATCTGCAAGAGGTAGCCGTCTGGGTCGCGGTCCACGAGGATGCCCAGCTTGGCGAGTTCGTCCACGGGCTCGTCGATGGTACCGACGCGGTCCTGGAGCGTCTCGTAGTAGGTCGTGGGGACGGTCAGGAAGTCGACGCCGCGGCGGCGTAGTTCGGTGACGGTGTGCAGGATGTCGTCGGTCGCCATCGCGACGTGCTGGACGCCGGCTCCGTGGTAGAATTCGAGGTACTCGTCGATCTGGCTCTTGCGCTTGCCGACGGCGGGCTCGTTGATCGGGAATTTGATGCGCTCGTTGCCGTTCGACATCACCTTCGACATCAGCGACGAGTATTCCGTCGAGATGTCCTGGTCGGTGAAGGCGATGATGTTGCGGAAGCCCATCGTTGTGGCATAGTAGTCCACGAACGTGTTCATGTCGCCGAGGTGGACGTTGCCCACGCAGTGGTCCACATACTTCAGGCCGACCGGGGCAGGCTTCCAGAATGGGTTCTCGACGGGCTCAAAGCCGGGGAGGAAAAGGCCGTGATAGTTCGAGCGCTCCACGAAGGTGTGGATGGTGTCGCCGTAGGTCTTGATGGCGGCCACGACGACCTCGCCGTGTTCGTCCGTGAGCACTTCGGGCTCGCGGGCGGGCATGGCGCCGCGCGACGTGGCTTCGTGGAAGGCGCTCCGGGCATCGTCCACCCACAGCGCGATATCGCGCACGCCGTCGCCATGGCGATGCACGTGGTCGGCGACGAAGCCGTCGGGACCGAGCGGGGCGGTGAGGACGAAGCGGATTTTGTCCTGCTTGAGGAGGTAGCTAGCCCGGTCGCGGACGCCGGTCTCGGGACCGCGGTAGCCTATGACCTCGAAGCCGAACGCGGAGGCGTAGTAGTGCATCGCTTGCTTCGCGTTGCCGACGAAGAACTCGACGTAGTCCGTCCCGTTGATCGGTAGGAAGTCGGTCGCGTCTGTGTCGGGACGAGCGGCGGCGGTAGCCGTGAGCGTGGTAGCCATAGAAGTGCGGGTCAAAGTGAATCTGAAAGCGCTTCCGAAAGCTACAGTCGTCGCTGCCCTGGCTCCAACAGAGAATGCCATGAATCGGGCACCCGGAAGGGGCCGAAACGCTGCGACGAAGAACCGGGTAGCTTTGACCTCACTGCTAGCCCTGCCACTCGCGCCTCGCTCACGCTTCCCATGGATGCTCCGCTCGACACCGTACGCCTCCTCGTCCAAAAACGCGACGGTCACCGGCTCGCCCCGGACGCCATCGAGGCGCTGATCGCAGCCTACACGGAGGGGAGCGTCCCAGATTACCAAATGGCGGCGTTCCTGATGGCGGCGTTCTTGAACGGGCTCGACCGCGAGGAGGCGGCGGCGCTGGCGCGCGCGATGCTCTACTCAGGCACCGTGCTCGACCTCGACGACGTGACGGGCGTGAAGGTCGACAAGCATTCGACGGGCGGCGTGGGCGATGGGACTTCGCTCGTGTTGGCTCCGCTGGTGGCGGCGTGCGGCGTGCCCGTCCCGATGATTTCGGGGCGAGGCCTCGGCCACTCCGGGGGCACGCTCGACAAGCTGGAGTCGATTCCGGGCTTTCGGACCGACCTCTCCATCCCCGACTACCGCGACCAGCTGGCCCGGATCGGCGTGGTGATGATTGGCCAGACCGCCGAGATCGCGCCCGCCGATAAGAAGCTCTACGCGCTCCGCGACGTGACCGCGACAGTCGAGTCGATTCCGTTCATCGCGGCCTCGATCATGTCGAAGAAGCTCGCCGAGGGCATTGACGCGCTGGTGCTCGACGTGAAGCAGGGGCGCGGCGCGTTTATGAAAACGGAGGCGGATGCGCGGCGCCTCGCCGAGACGCTCGTGGGCATCGGGCTCGAGTTCAACACACCGACGGTGGCACGGCTCACCACGATGGAGCAGCCGCTCGCGCCCGCAGCGGGCAACTGGCCTGAGGTCGTCTGCGCGCTCCGTTGCCTGCGCGGCGAGGCCACCCGGCTCGACCAACGTTTTCTCGACGTGACGCTCGAACTGGCCGGGGAGATGCTGGCACTCGGCGGGGTTGCCGACACGCCTGAGGCTGGGCGCGCCCGTGCTGAGGCGGCGATTGCGGATGGGTCGGCCTTCGAAAAACTCCTCCAGCTCGCGGACGCGCAGGGCGGCGACGTCGCGGCGTTGGAAGCGCCTGAGATGCGCCCCGGGAACGCGCCCGTCGCCGAGGTGCGGGCGCCCGACGACCTGCCGGCCAACTCGTTGGTTTCCGACATTGACGCGTTGGCGCTCGGGTGGGCGACCGTGCGGCTGGGAGCGGGGCGGCGCACCAAAGAAGACGCGGTCGATCCTGTGGCAGGCGTTGCCCTAAACAAACAGGCGGGCGATCCCGTAGAAGCGGGCGAGCTGCTCGCTACGATCCATGCTGCGGACACCGCGCGCGCAGATACCGACGCCATACGGGCCATATTTGCGTTCGCCGGTGCCGCGCCTGAACCGTCCCCATTGTTGCTTGACCGTTTCGACGGTGCGCGCTGGGCGTCGGATTCTTCCGACGATTGACGCGAAACAACGAGCGCAAAACCTCGAAGCACATCGTCCCTCGCCGTACATTCCGGCGCGGCGACCCCCGACGCCGACCCTCGCCCACGACCATCGACCCACGATCCCTGCCCCATGTCGATCTGGAAACGCTTCACTCGCCTCATCAAGTCGCTCTTCGGCGGCGCGATCTCGTCCATGGAGGACCCGCGTCTCATCCTGGAGCAGAACATCCGGGAACTGAACGACCAGGTCCCGCAGATGAACGAGAACATCGCTACGGTGAAGGCCAACGTGGTGCTCCTCCAGAAGGAGAACAACAAGTACGTTAAGCAGGTCGAGAACCTGACTGCGAAGATCAAGGCCGCCATTCAGGCCGGGCGTGACGACATCGCGCAGAACTACGCGATGCAGCTCCAGCAGACCAAGGAGGCGCAGGCGCGCACCGGCGAGCAACTCGACTACGCCAAGCGCGCCTACGAGAAAGCCCTCGAAGTCAAGAAGGCGTTCATGCGCGAGCGCGAGCGTAAGATCAACGAGGCCCGCGAAGCCCTCCGCGCCCACGAGCGGGCGCAGTGGCAGGGCAAGATCGCCGACACGCTGGAGCAGTTTGAGGTCGCAGGCGTCGATCAGACGCACGACGAGATGCTCACGCGCATCAACGAGGAGACGGCCAAGAACGAAGCCCGCATGGAGCTTGCGCTCGACTCCATCGACACCGAAGCGATGCAGATCGAGGAGGACGCGCAAAACATCCAGGCCGCTGAACTGGTGAAGCAGTTCAAACTTGAGATGGGCCTCGGCGAACCTGCCGCTGCTGCGACGGAGCCCGAACTGCAGATCCCCGAAGAGCCCGTGTCCTCCGAGGGTCAGAAGACGCTCGGCCGTCAGCGCACCGCCGGCGGCGACAGCGCTTAGGACATGTCAACTGACGACTACTCGTTGTCAGCGACACGAATGGACGCCGCTAGCTGAACGCAGCCTGCCGAACCGATGGACAAGAAGGAATTCGAGCGGATCAAAGCCGAGGAAAAGGAGCACCTGCGCAAGCTCCGCGCGCTGAAGCAACAGCACCGAGGCGTGAGCCGCCAGAAAAAGGTGCTCGACGCGCTCAACGCGATGCAGCGTCCCGACCTCGACGCGACGTACGAGGAGGCCATGCGCGGCCTCACCGAAGACGCGGCGATGACCGAGGCGCGCCTCGAGATCGCGATGGAAGACGCCCAGGCGCGTGCGCCTCAGCCGGAGGCCCTCACCGAGGCCGACCGCGAGAAGCTTCGGAAGGACGAAGCCGCGGCGCTCATCCGCCAAATGAAAGCCGAGATGGGCACGCCCTCCTCGGAGATGACGCCCGCTGCCGAACCGTCTGACGAGGCTTCGAGCAACCCGGCCGAGCGGACCATCGGCCGCTCTCCAGCACCGGCACGCCCCGAGCCGGACGCTGCATCGAAGCCTGCCAACCAGGCTGCACCGGAGGCAACCGACTCGCCTGACAAAACCATCGGGCGTAAGCGCGACCTGGGCTAACACGCCGCCCGCCACCACATTCTCACTCTAAGGAGGCCCCGTCCTCATCCGATGAGCGACAAGATCAACTACACGAAGGAAGCCTTCATGCTGCCCTGGAACCTCGTGTTCCTCATTGGGGCGATGGTGGCGGCCTTCCTGCTCAACGACGTCGCGGCGTTGCCGGAGATTATCCTCACGTTCACCGCAGCGATGGAATTGCTCTACCTCGGCATCATGCCGCGCAACGATCGGTTCCAGCGGGCCGTGAAGTCGCGCGAGATCGCCGAGCAGCGCAAGCCGCTCTCCGACACGGAGCGCTTCAAGACGCTGGGCAAGAACGACCAGAAGCGCTACGTCCGCTTCCGCACGCTGGAGAAGCAGATCAAGGAGTCGTACAAAAAGCTGCCCTACGCCTCGCAGGGCCTCCTCGATAACCACCTCGGCAAGCTCGACGGGCTCCTCGACAGCTACCTCAACCTGCTCATGCTGCAGGACCGCTACAAGCAGTTTGCGCGGCGCACCGAGGAAGACGAGGTCGTGAACGCGATCGCGCGGCTGCGCCGGGACATGGAAGACGACCCGCCGCGCGTAGCCGCGATCAAGAAGCGCCGCCTCAACATCCTCGAAAAGCGCCTCGGCAAGTTCAAGAAGGCGCACGAAAACCTCGCCATCATTGAAGCGCAGTTGGAGACGATCGAGGATGTGACGAAGTACATCTATGAGCAATCGCTCACGATGCGCAACCCCGAGGAACTCTCCTTCCAACTCGACACGCTCGTCTCCGAAGTCGAGGAGACGCAGGCTTCCGTTGAAGAGATCGAGGACATCTTCGCAGGGCCCTCCGGCGAACTGCTGGATGAACTCGACGAGCCGCTCCTCGACCTCGACGCGCTCGATCCGCTCTCGGATCAGGCAACGACGAGCCAGCGGCAGCGAGAGCAGAGCTAAGCACGCCCCACTGGCTCACGCTACATGTCGGCTAGGCGTTCGGCCCGCGCGCGGGTTTCGGCAAACGCCTCGCTCGGCTTCCACGCCGGGCGAATGTCGCTGTCAGCGATGCCATAGGTGAGGCGCGTCGCGACTTTCGTTTGCTGCACGAGGCCGCCGAGGGGCATCGTTTCGGGGTCGTATTCGTCGGCTGGCTGGTGATAGCGCTCTCGACGATAATCGGCTTTGACCTTGGCCGCATAGCCCTCGGGTTTCCCGACGAAGTCGACGCCGGTGTTGATAAACACCGCTGGCACGCCCGCACGGGCAAAAGCGAGTTGGTCAGAGCGGAAGAAGAGGCCCTGGTTCGGTTGGTTGTCCGGTGTAACGGTCATGTCCTCGCCCGCGGCAGCTTGCCGGAGCAAAGGGAGCATCTCGCTCCGCTCCGCGCCGATGCCGACGATGTCCGTCGTCAATCCGTACATGTTGCCGGAATCCACGTTCACGTTGGCAATCGACTGGACGAGCGGGACGACAGGGTTTTCAGCGTAGTGCGCCGCGCCGAGCAGGCCCGACTCTTCCGCCGAGAGCGTGAGGAAATAGACGCTGCGGTCGGGTGTGGGGCCGGACGTGATGGCCTCGGCCATTTCGAGCAGCATCGCGACGCCCGAGGCGTTGTCCACGGCCCCGTTGTAGATGCCATCGTCGCCCGCCGCCACGCGGTCGGCATCGATGCCGAGGTGGTCGTGGTGGGCCGTCACGACGACAGCCTCATCCGGCGCGGCATCGCCCGTGATTTTGCCGATCACATTGGTGCCCGTGAAGCGGCGCGTCTCAAAGGTCATTTCCAGCGAGGCACGCACAGGGAGTGGCACCGGCTCGAACGCGCGCGTGGCGGCCATCGCGAACGCATCGTCCAGTGTCAGGCCGGCCTCGGCGAGCAGCAGCTCCGCCACAGGCTGTGTGATCCAGCCTTTCACGTCGAGCGCGTTCTCGGGGGGCGTCGCGAGCGAGATCTGTTCGCCACGAGCGCCGCCGGAGAGCACGAGGAACGGGTAGCCCGCCGTTGGTCCCGTGTGGATGAGCAGCGCCCCGACAGCGCCGCGGCGGCGTGCCTCTTCATACTTGTAGGTCCACCGCCCATTGTAGGTCAGCGTGTCGGCTTGGAAGAGGTTCGGTTCGGCCTCCGTGGCAGGCGGGTCGTTGACGAAGCTGACCATGATCTTGCCCGTGAGGTCCACGTCCTTGTAGTCGTCCCACTCATATCCGGGGTTTGAAATGCCGTAGCCGACGAAGACGAGTTCGGCACCCTCAACGCTGATGGCGGTCGTGTCGTGGTCGGTGGAAGCGATGAACTGGTTCACGAAGTCCAGAAGGACCGGCTCGCCGTCGTCGGGGACGAGGGCGAGGTTGCCGACCGAGACGGGCGTGGAGCCGAGGAGCGGGACCTGCTGGAAGAAGGTGCCATCGGCTGCGCCCGGTTCGAGCCCGGCGGCCTGCATCTGCGACGAGATGTACGCGATGGTCATCTGCTCGCCCGGGGTGCCCGTGCCGCGCCCTTCGTAGGCGTCGCTCGCGAGCTCTTCGATGTGAGCGCGCAAGCCTGCCGAGTCGATCACGGCTACGAGGTCCTCGGGCGTGTCAGCGAGTACGATTGGCCCAGAGGGCTCCGGACTGTCGGGGGTGGGCTCGTCGCACGCAGTGACGAGGAGCAGGGCAAGCGCAAAAGCGACGAGGCGAAAGGGGAGACGCATGGCAGAGAGACGTGGGTAAGGGTGCGACAAGATGCAGCGCGGCACGCAGCGGAGCAAGCCATCGACGTGATCGACAGCAACAGCAGCGCAACTTGAGGGTCATCCCTTCCGAATAGCCCCGCACACCTCTCGCGTCGCTCACGCCTGCCACCCCGCTCGTCCCATGCTGAAGAGCTACTTCGTCCTCGCCTGGCGTACCCTCCGCAAGTACCCGCACTACACCGTTATCAACGTCCTCGGCCTGGCATTTGCCATCGCGGGCTGCGTACTGGCCTATGTGAACTTCGAGTTCGCCTACGGCTTCGACGCGCAGTACGAGAACGCGGATGAGATCTACCTGCTCAACGCCGAAGTCGAGACGAGCGGGTGGGACGGGACATGGGGCGTCGTGCCCATGCCGATGGCACCTGCGCTGGAATCTGAGGTGTCAGGCGTCGAGCGGACTGCGCGGCTAAACTGGGCGGGCGTGAACATGCGCGTGGGCGATCAGGTGTTTCAGGAAAACGGGCGGTTCGCCGAGTCGTCGGTGATGGCCATGTTCGACTTTCCGCTGCGCTACGGCAGTCCCGCAGCCCTCGACGATCCGCAGCAGGTGGTCTTGGAAGCCCGAACCGCTGAGAAGTACTTCGGCGACGCCAACCCCATCGGGTCCGACATCGAACTCCGCTTCCGAAACGATTCGCTCGTGACGTTCACCGTGGGCGCGGTGACCGAGCCCATCCTGGCGGCGTCGAGCCTCCAGTTCGATCTGCTGATCCCGTACGTGCAACTGGAGCGGATCTACAACACCGCCGCGGACGACTGGTCGCAATGGGCGCTGACCTTTGTCCAGGCCGACGATGCTGCCATCGCGCAGATCGCTGCAGCGGCCGGTCGGTTTGTGCCAACGCAGAACGCAGCCAACGAAAACTGGCCTTTACGCGCCGTCGCGCCCGAATCCTTGCTCGATGTAGCCCTCACGTCCCCGTCGAAGAGCAACTACTGGCTCAAGCAGGGCGTCCATCCGGCGGCCATTGTCTCGCCCGGCATCATTGCGATCCTGGTCTTGCTCATGGCGTGCTTCAACTTCATGAACACCTCGATTGCCTTTGCAGGACGGCGCATGAAGGAGATCGGCGTGCGCAAGTCGCTGGGCGGCGGGCGGCGGCAGCTCATCCTGCAATTCCTCGGCGAGAGCCTCATCCTGTGCGCGCTCTCCCTGGGGCTCGGGCTCCTGCTGGCGCATCTGATTGTGCCGGGCTACAATGCGCTGTGGCCGACGCTCGGCATCGACCTCCAGATCTCGTATGCGGACAATGCGATGTTCTTGCTGTTTCTGGCGGGGCTTGTGCTGTTCACGGGACTCCTCTCCGGCGGGTGGCCCGCCGCCTACGTGAGCCGCTTTCGCCCCGTTGAGATCCTCAAGGGCCAGCAGCCGATGGCGCGCTTTGGCTGGCTCGGACGCACGCTGCTCGTCTTTCAGTTCGCAGCAGCGCTGATGGCCGTCATCACCAGCGCGGTGTTCCTGCGCAACGCGGAATACCAGGACAACTTGGACTACGGCTACGCCACCGAGGCCCTCCTGACGATCAACACGGACACGCCGAGCGACTATACCGCCATGCGAGCAGCGGCGCTTGCCGATCCGGACGTGGAGGGCGTGGTCGGCACGAATGCCCACCTGAGCTACCGCTACAACACGCTGCCCGTGGCAACGCTCGGTGCAGAGAGCGATCTGCGCGCCGAAGTCTACGCGGCTGAGCCTGGGTATGCCGAACTGGTCAACCTGACGTTGCTCGCGGGGCGTTTCCATGAGGATGGCCTCGATACAGACGCTTCAGACGGCGTCGTCGTCTCGGAGGCGTTGGTCGACGGCCTCGGTTTGGGGACGACACCCGCGGCTGCGCTGGGCGAGCGGTTCCTCGTGGACAGTACGGCGGTAGTCGTTGTGGGCGTCGTTGCCAACGTGTTCTCGGATGGTCCCTGGGATGACATCGACCCCTTCATTCTCCGCGCGCGGACCAACGACAACCGCGAAGGTGTGTATCCCTACCTCGTGGTCAAAACGCAGCCCGGTCGCACGGATGCCGTCGAGACGCGCATGGAGGAAGCCTGGAAGGCGCACGCGCCCGATGTCTTGTATTCGAGCTACGAGCACAGTTCGATCCGCGCCGAGCCGCGCGCCATCAACCGGAGCATCGTGGTCGTGTTTGCCTACAGCGGGTTTGGCGCGGTGCTCATCGCAGCCGTCGGGCTCTTCGCGATGGTGTCGCTCACGATCACGCGCCGGACCAAGGAGATGGGCGTTCGTAAGGTGCTGGGGGCGACCGTCTCACAGATCAGCGTTCTCCTGAACCGCGAGTTTGTCGTCTTGCTCTTCGTGGCCGTCGCCCTGGCCTCAGCCCTGTGCCTCTTCGTGCTGCCGCTTTTGCTCAACAGCATCTGGACGTACCACGCAGGGCTGTCGTTCGGCCCGTTCCTGGCGGGGACAACGCTGCTCTTCGCCATCGCGGCGCTGACGGTAGCTCGCCAGATCTGGCGCGTGGCGACGGTCAACCCAACGGAGGTGCTCCGCTACGAATAGACTGTGAGCGCTCAGTTATCGTTGAGTGCGCCCAGGCTATGCAGAGCGCCGTGGTACATCGGTACGTGGGTCGTGGGTTGCCATAGCGCTAAGCTGAGACGCGCACGCCTTTCCAGAAGGCAACGCGGTCCTTGATCTCGGAGGCGGCAGGCTTCGGCTCGGGGTAGTACCACGCCGCGTTCTCGTTGCGCTGGCCGTCAACTACCACGTGATAGTAGTGCGCCGTGCCCTTCCACGGGCAACGGGTCGTGTGGCTGCTCGCCTCGAAGTGCGCCTTGTCGAGCGCGCCCGTAGGGAAGTAGTGGTTGCCTTCCACGACGACCGTGTCGTCAGAATCAGCGAGGGTGGCGTCGTTCCAGGTGGCTTTCATCGGAGGAGGCGAGGTCGGTGCCAGAGAAGGGCGGTTGCTTTAAGGAAGGTGTGGTATCTAAGCTCAGAGCGATGGGGTTCCCAGCCGACCCATCAATTCGGCGGCGAGCGGGTGCCATAAAAGCGAAGCCGGCAGCCGCAACGAGCGTCCCCGAAAGGACAACCCGCGCGACTGCCGGCTGTGTGCCGACAGCGAACAGCTAGCGCTGTCTAGCCCATGTTGTCGATGATCTCCTGGCCGAAGTCGGATGTCGAGATCTCTGTGGCGTTGTCCATGCCGCGCGCGAAGTCGTAGGTGACGCGCCCGCCGCGGATCGCGCCCGCGACGCCCTCGATGATGAGGTCGGCGGCCTCGGTCCAGCCCATATAGCGGAACATCATCTCGCCCGAGAGGATGACCGACGACGGGTTGACCTTGTTCTGGTTGGCATACTTCGGTGCCGTGCCGTGCGTGGCCTCGAAGATCGACGCGCCCGTGACGTAGTTGATGTTGGCGCCCGGCGCGATGCCGATGCCGCCGACCTGCGCGGCGAGGGCGTCCGAGAGGTAGTCGCCGTTGAGGTTCATCGTGGCGATCACGTCGTAGTTCGACGGGCGGAGCAGGATCTGCTGGAGGAACGCGTCCGCGATCACGTCGCCGACGGTGATCTCGAAGCCGTCGTCGAGCGTGATGGTCTGCCAGGGGCCGCCGTCGAGGTCCACGGCGCCGTACTCGTCCTTGGCGAGCTGGTAGCCCCAGTCGCGGAAGCCGCCCTCGGTGAACTTCATGATGTTGCCCTTGTGCACGAGCGTCACGTTGGGCTTGCGGTTGGCGATCGCGTAGTCGATAGCCGAGCGAACGATGCGCTTGGTGCCTTCCTCAGAGATGGGCTTGATGCCGAGGCCGCTCGTCTCGGGGAAGCGGATGCTCGTGACGCCCATCTCGTTGATGAGGAAGTCACGAAGCTTCTTGTTGGCGTCGGTGCCCGCCTTGAACTCGATGCCGGCGTAGATGTCCTCCGAGTTCTCACGGAAGATGATCATGTCGACCTTCTCCGGCTCCTTGACCGGGGAGGGGACGCCGTCGAAATACTGGATCGGACGGACGCAGGCGTAGAGGTCGAGCTTCTGGCGGAGCGCCACGTTGAGTGAGCGGATGCCGCCGCCGACGGGCGTCGTGAGCGGGCCCTTGATCGCGACGAGGTAGTCCTTGATCGCCGTCAGCGTGTCTTCGGGCAGCCACTCGCCGAACTGGTTGTTGGCCTTCTCGCCGGCATAGACCTCCATCCAGTGGATCTTGCGCGTGCCACCGTAGGCCTTTTCGACGGCCGCGTCGAGGACGGGCTCGCTGGCTTTCCAGATGTCGGGGCCGATGCCGTCGCCCTCGATGAACGGGATGATCGGGTCGTCGGGGACGTGCAGCTTGCCACCGGAGATGGTGATTTTCGAACCAGTGGTCGGAGGCGTGAGGTGCGTGTAGCTAGCCATCGGCAGGGGAGGATCGGACGTAGGTCAGGGAGTCAAGACGGAACGGCGCCCGCAGGCTCGGCGAGCGGTGCTCGGCGAAGGCGGTGCTGCGCGGTGTAGGGGAGCGGCTGCACGAGGTCGCCTTCCGCAAGGTGCGCCTGCGCGGCCTGCCAAAACTCCGGGGTGAAGAGGTCGGCGTGCTCAGCCAAAAAAGTACGGCGCAGGGGGTCGACTAACCCGAGCCCGTAGATCAACTCTTCGGGAAAGACATCATGCTCGCCTACGGAATACCATGGTTCTGAGGCCATTTCCTGTTCCAGCGTACGCGGCACCGGCTTCTTGCGGAAGTTGACGGTGCCCATGAGCTGCAACTCGTCATAGTCGTAGAAGACGACGCGGCCGTGGCGGGTGACGCCGAAGTTCTTGAGCAGGAGATCGCCGGGAAAGATGCCCGTCTTTGCAAGGTCTTTGATGCACCACCCGTAGTCGACCACCGCCATCTCGGCGTCCGCCATGCTCAAGCCGCTGTCAGTCTCGTCGAGCGCTCGGCGTACGTAGAGGTCGAGCGGCGTCACGCGGCGCTCCGTGTAGGCGAGCCCGATCCGAACGCAATCGCCCTCCATGGCAACGATGTGTCCTGCTTCGACGAGCAACTCGTCGAGCAGCACCGGATCAAAGTGGGCGCGGTCGAACTCCAGGTGCTCGAACGCCTGCGCGTCTACGAGCCGCCCGGCACGCTCGCGGCGGAAGACGAGGGCGTACGCATCCTTCACGCCCTGATGGGTGACCGTCTTCGGCGGGTCGAAGCGGTCTTTGATGAGCTTGAAGACATAGTCGTAGCTCGGCATCGTGAAGACGGTCATCACCATGCCGCGCTGGCCTGGTGCCCGCACGAAGCGGTCGTTGGGGTCAGAGCGCTCGGCCTGGGCGAGGTGCCGCAGCAGGTCACGATAGAGCTCCGTTTTGCCGTGCTTGTTGAACCCGAGCGCGATGTAGAGCTCAGCGACGCGCTTGCGCGGCAGCAGGCTCTTCAGGAACCGGACGAGGTCATACGGCCGGTCGGCCACGACGAGGAAGTACGACCGCGTGAACGAGAAGAGGATCGACACGGCATCCTCGGTGAGGAGGAACGCGTCCACGATGATCGCGCCGTCTTCGTTCGCCAGCGCGATGGCGACGGGCGACGTGTAGGCCCCGCAGTAGATCCGCCCGACGAGGTAGGCGCGGCGATCCCGGAAGAACACCGACTCGATCAGCTCCACGCGGTCGACGTGCCCCACGGCGTCTTGCTGGCGAAGATGGGCCTTGAGGCGCGCCGCCAGCGTCTCCGCGTCGGCGCGCGCGACGCGATAGGGCAGGTCGAAGGCATAGGCGTCAAGGATCGAGGCAAAGAGGTCGGGCACCGAACCAACGCCCTCGAACACGCGCACGACGGGCCCCGGCGGCGGCGTCTTGATGCCGCTCGCCACGAACTCGATCTGCTCGTCCACGCCGACCGTATCGAAGATGCGGCGGGTGATCGAGTTGAAGAACGTCTCGCCGAGCTCCCAGTCGTCGCGGAGCCCGTTGCGCTGCGCGAACGCTCCGTGCATGTTTGCCCAGAGGTAGCGGTTCTCGATGTCTTGGCCGAGCGTGTTGCGGAGGTCGTATTCGACGGCTGCGACGGTGCGCTTGTAGAGGTCGAGGCGCTCGGTGGCGTCCTTGCCCATGCCCGTCCAGTCTTGGGTCTCGAATCGCGTGCGGGCGCGTCGCGTGAGCACCCGGTAGCGGCGGCGGTAACTCTCGAAGCCTCGGAACACGACCTCGGCGCTGCGGTCAGCAAGGGCAGGAATCGGCATAGCGTTGGCAGGTGGTTCTACGGCAAAGTACACGCCTGTGGGCCGTGGCTTTGCCGGTCCTTCCCCGCTACAAATCCACCGGGGTGCAAAGCATCATGAGCAAGACGGTTCTCATCACCGGCGCGTCGTCTGGCATCGGACAGGCAACGGCCGAGCGTCTTGCCCAAGACGGATGGCGGGTCTTCGGGACCAGCCGCAAGGCCGCGTTTGGAGAATGGCGGGGGCCCGTCACGATGCTCCCCATGGACGTGGACGACGCGGAGTCGGTGCAGGAGGGCGTTGAGTGGGTCCTCGACCAGGCGTCGCGCCTCGATGCGGTGGTGAGCAACGCAGGGTGGTCGCTCGTCGGACCGCTGGAGGAGACCACCGACGCCGAATTGCAAGCGCAGCTAGACACCCACCTACTCGGGCCGCACCGTCTCGTGCGCGCGGCGTTGCCCGCACTGCGCGCGCAGGACCCCGTGGGTGGATCGCGCGGGCTGCTGGTCTTCGTTGGGTCGATCGCAGGTCGGATTGGGCTGCCGTTCCAGGGGGCCTACTCCGCCAGCAAGTTTGCACTCGCAGGCTGGGTGCAGTCGCTGCGCCTCGAACTAGCTGAGTCAGACCTTCGCGTTGCCCTGATCGAACCGGGTGACATCAAGACTGGATTCGGCAACGCGCGCCAATTCACCGCGGCGCATACCGACGCCTCACCCTACCGCGATGCTCTCGCTCGCGCCCTCGACGTAACACTCGAAGGGGAACGCACGGGCCCGCCTCCGTCGGTCGTTGCGGATGCAATTGCAGACTTGATGGCCGCACCCACCCCGCGGCCCCGACAGACGGTAGGTCGCCTCGCCGACCGCGTCGGTGCGTGGGCCGCAGACCTGCTCCCTGATCGACTTGCGGAGGCACTCAAGCGCAAGTTTTTCGACGTGTGACAGGGAATAGACAGCGTGTGCTGGGTACGTCCCTCGCGTGCCGCAAGGCACGCAGCGTCACAGTCTGCCCACGAGTTGCCGCAGGCGAAGCTCCCACACCTTCCAGGCGGCCTCGCGGACGATGGCTTTGCTCATCTTGCTCTGGCCCTCCGTGCGCTCCGTGAACACGATAGGGACCTCGGCAATCTTGAAGCCCTGCCGCCACGCGCGGTAGGTAAGCTCGATCTGGAATGAGTAGCCGTTCGACTTGACCCGGTCGAGGTCGATGGCCTCCAGCACGCGGCGGTGGAAGCACTTAAAGCCCGCTGTCACGTCGAGGACGGGGAGGCCGGTGATGGCCCGCGTGTAGACGCCCGCGCCATAGCTGAGCACGAGGCGCGAGAGCGGCCAATTCATGATGCGCACGCCGCCGACATAGCGGCTCCCGATGGCGACGTCGGCGCCGTCTTGGATGGCAGCGACGAGCTTCGGGAGGTCGTCTGGGTTGTGCGAGAAGTCGGCGTCCATCTCGCAGACGTGGTCATAGCCGTGGGCGAGCGCGTAGCGAAAGCCGCGCACGTAGGCGGTGCCGAGCCCCAGCTTGCCTGCCCGCTCGACGAGATGCACGCGTCCAGGGTACGCCGCTTGGACGCGCCGAACGAGCGCTGCCGTCCCGTCTGGAGAGCCGTCGTCCACTACCAGAATGTCGAACGTCACGGGGCGAACGAGAGCCAGGCCAAAGTCGGCGACGGCCGTCGGTTTGAGTTCGCAGACGAACGTGAGCAGTCGCTCGATGTTGTCCGCCTCGTTGTAGGTCGGAACCACAACCAGTGCACGCTCGCCCTTCACGTCAGGCGGGGTAGGCGATGCGGTGGGGACGGGCACGGGAGCAGACACAGCGCATTGCGCGCAAGCAGAGCAAAAGCTAGCGAACCCCCAAAATAGGAAGTGAGTTACTTGGAGGTCTGGGCGCAGCCTGTGAAAACGTTCCCATAAGCGGCGCTTCCTCGCGACAGGCCCTCGCCACCGTCTGGCGTACGGACATGAACGAAAGGGGCCGCCGCCGCCTCGTATATTTAGACTTCGCTCATAGCGAACATCTCGGACACGATTGCGTGAGTGTTCGACGGCGTCCGATGGCGCCACCCCTACACTGGTTATCACCTAGCGCCGCCCCCTCAATGGCAGAGAAGAAGACGACCTCCACGGCAAAAAAGGCCACGGCGAGCAAGACCGCGGCCAAAAAGACCACAGCCAAGAAGACGACGCGCAAGCCAGCCGCTCGTAAAGCGCCCGCCAAACGGACTACTGCGCAGAAGGCCGCCGCCGAAAAGCCAGTTCCCGGGGCCGTCGGCGGCGACGGGGCGCCGAGCCCCATCGAAGGGCAGAGCCTCAATCTGGGGCACGCCGAAGCCATCAATGCGCCCGGGGATGCCGACTTCCGCTTCTACACGGAGGTCGACGCCTACACGCACGATGAGCTGGGTCTCGACGTCGACACGCTGCTCGACATGTACCGCAACATGCTGCTGCAGCGCCGCTTCGAAGAGCGCGCGGCGCAGATGTACGGGCGGCAGAAAATCTCAGGCTTCCTCCACCTCTACATCGGCCAGGAAGCCGTCTCTACCGGCTCCGTCTGGGCCACGCGCCCCGACGACCCGATCATCACGGCCTACCGCGATCACGGCCTCGGCCTTGCGCGCGGCATGAGCGCCAACGCCTGCATGGCCGAGCTCTTCGGCAAGATCGACGGCTCGTCGCGCGGCAAGGGCGGCTCGATGCACTTCTTCGATGTCTCGAAGCACTTCTACGGCGGCCACGGCATCGTCGGCGGGCAGATCCCCGTTGGCGTCGGCCTCGCGTTCGCGTGCAAGTACAAGGAGACGGGCGGCGTCAGCCTGACCTACTTCGGCGACGGCGCGATCAACCAGGGCAGCTTCCACGAGGCCGCCAACCTCGCGGCTCTCTACGAACTCCCGGCGCTGCTCATCTGCGAAAACAACCAGTACGCGATGGGCACCTCGGTCGAGCGCTCGCGCGGCAGCGTGGACCTCTACAAGCAGGGCTATCCCTACGACATGGCGGGCGTGCTCATCAACGGCATGGATGTCTTCACTGTCTATAAGGCCATGAAGGACATCACCGATGAGGCACGCGACGGCAAGCCCTTCATGGTCGACATGCGGACCTACCGCTACCGCGGCCACTCCATGTCGGACCCGCAGAAGTATCGCACGAAGGAGGAGATGGAGGCGAAGAAGGACGAGGACCCGATCGTCCGCCTCAAGGCCTACATGTTGGAGCACAAGCTCGCCGAGAACGACGCCCTCGACACCATCGACGACGAGGTGAAGCAGGTCGTGCTCGACGCGGTCGAGTTCGCCGAGAACAGCCCGTATCCGCCCGTCGAGACGATGTACGAGGACGTGTACGTGCAGGACGACTACCCGTTTATTTCCTAGCGGAAGTCGCAGGTCTGAGGTCGCAGGTCGTAGATCGTTGCTGCTTCCAGCCTCATTGACTTGCGACCTACGACCTTTGACCTACGACAAAAGCAGACATGGCTGAACTTCAATTTCGCGAGGCGCTCCGGGCGGCAATGACCGAGGAGATGGAGCGCGACGAGAACGTCTTCCTCATGGGCGAGGAAGTCGCCGAGTACAACGGCGCGTACAAGGTGTCGCAGGGCCCGAACTGGTCGAGC